>CAVYWR010000001.1:0-241590 GCA_963772185.1 uncultured cyanobacterium
CGACATCAAACCTGACAAACACGAAGCATGGATCAACCGAGGCATTGCAGCTAATAGCTCTCGCGAATGCAGAACCCCGGTTATCTTCTCTTTACCCGCCGCGCTGCAAGATCCGTCCCTCGATCAACGTGGCTACGATGGCGAAATCGCCTGCTATACCATCGGGCTCCAACAAGTCTCAAAAAAAACCAACCCAGAAGGTTGGGGCCTTCTCTATCACTACCTAGGCCGTGCCCATTACTTCTACGGTCGCTTTCTCTCCGACGCCGATCTCTATCTCGCTCAGGCCACCGCTGCCTACCAAACCGCCCTAATCACCCTTATCGCCTTTCCTCCGCTGCATCTCGCCGTTTTACAAGACGCCATCCGCGCCTACCTAGGTCTCGGCAACCTGTCAATGGTCAAAGACTGCCGCGAACAAGGGCTAGCCATCTTTCAGCAGCTACTCAACGACGCTTCCATCCTCCACCCAAAAGCGCCAGCTAGAGCAAAAATTCTCCGGCTTCAGCCAGCTACAGGTCGATAGCCTCGTGCGAGACACCAACCCGACCACCGCCCTCCAAACCGCCGAATACTACAAAAACCGCACGCTCAACTGGCTGCTAGAGAGCTGGCAAGAACAAATCATCAGCCCTAGCTGGAACGAGATGAAAGCATTGCTCACTGCTGAGACTGCTGCCGTCTACTGGCATCTGAGTCCTGATAGCCTGACAACCTTTTTGCTAACTGATGAGGATGAACCCAAAGTCATTTCAGTCATGCCTGCTGAACCGCTCACAAACTGGGTGAAAGACTGGCAGAGAGTGTATCAAACCTACAGAAAGAAAAGTAAATCCGCAGACGCAGGCTTTGCAGAACGCGATCGGCCTAATCATCCCTGGCGGCTCAGCCTAAAATCCGATCTAAAAAAGCTGCGAGAAATTCTAAACATTCCTCAGATAGAAGCAGCCCTGACCCATCACACAGAGCTTCTACTAGTTCCTCATCGCCAACTCCATCAGCTTCCCCTACACGCCCTATTCGCGGACAACTCATCTCCTAGCAACCAAACCGAGACCGAAACTAGACCGCTGATCAAAACTTATTTACCCAGCCTGCAAACCGGACTCACGCTTAGACAAAAGCAAAGACAAAACCAAACCGCTCAAACCGCTCAGTCAGCCCTTCCTACCATTCTGATAGAAACCCCTGAAAACGATCTCCTAGAGTCGCTAGTGCTAGCCGAAGTAGAAACCGCCCTAGTTGCCCACCTCTGTCAACAGCAAGAAAAACCGCCCACCATCCTTCCCAGCGATCAAGCCTTCAGTCCAGCCGTCACCACCGCCCTCACACAGCCACATCGCTGCTTCCACTTCACGGGCCATGCCGCCCACGACTACCGCCACCCACAAAACTCAGCCCTCGCCCTCACTGGTACAGATAGCCTTACCGCCAGCGAAATTGCCAAACTCCCACTCGATTCCTATAATTTGGTCACACTCGCCGCCTGTGAAACCGCCGTCGCCGGACAGTCCAACCTCGAAACCGACTATGTTGGCCTCTCCAGCGCCTTCCTGACCGCAGGCGTCAGCCAAGTAATTAGTACCCTATGGACCGTAGACTCCGAATCAAACGCTTGGCTGATGGTGAAGTTCTATCAGCAATACCTCACCGGCACCCCCGCACCGATCGCACTCCACCGCGCCCAGCACTGGCTACGCACCCTCACCCGCGCCGAACTAGCCGACTGGTTAGCACATCTCAACACCCCTAGCTTTCAGCAAAGCTGTCAAAACGGCGAAGATGAAACCCTGACCGATACAATAGGGAAACATCGAAGAGAGTCACAAGACTTGGCCCTTTCACCCACGCCCTACGCCGACCCTTACTACTGGGCCGCGTTCACCCTCACCGGATACTGCCATGAAAGGCAATGATGAGCTGAATCTAACCGCTTGCCTGCTAGCACTGTTGCGCTACAGCGACAGTCTGCCGTCAGAGCTGTCTGCGCAGCTTCAGCAAGTGAGCACACAGCTCTCCGACAATCCGCATCGTGCTATTCAGACCCTGAGAGCCACTATTCAAGATCATCCGGATCTGAAGCGGCTGTACGAGGCGTCTCGGACACAGCTTTATAGTCAATACGCTCCTCCAGAAAGGGCAAAGCTAGCAGTGTCATCTCGTTCTGATCTTGATCGCCCTCAAGCACCTTCAGTTGAGCCGCCATCGGTCGCGGTAGAAAAGACACGGAGCAAATCTTCAGCTAAGAATGGGCTTGTGACTGAGCGCGATCGCATCGACATCGTTCAGCTCGCCACCGCCATTCTCAACAGCCCGAATGCTAACTACCGGACGCAAACACAGAAGCTATTCAACCAGCCGACCATCAAAAGACAGCTAGAACATACACCAGATACGCTTAAAGCCTCGGTAGAAGCCCTAGAAAAAGCAGCCAAAGAGGTGCATCCGACCAAGGTTGCGCTGATGAAACGACTAGATCAAAGAATACTGACGGTAGATGACTTAGCCTATGCACTTGGCATTTCCATAGAAAGCGCTCGCCAGTATGTCAAAACGCTATGGAACGAAAGCTACGTTCGACCCATCTCAGGTAATTTCATCCAGCAGATTTGGCTATCGATCAAAGGTCCAGCACCGATAGACGCGCCGCCCGCCGATGATACCTATCTAAAGCTGACGGCGAAAGGCTACTTCTACTTGCACCCAAGCTCCCTGTCAAAACGGAAGGTTGCCTAGTCGATGCCTCAGTTCACAGAATGGCTGCCGCAGATTGCGATCGCAGCCCTTCCCGGTGTCATCAACATTTGGCTATCGAGCATCGAGCAGGCCCGCACCCTGCGAAAATATCCTTTCTTTCAATCCTGGAAAAGTCCACGCCTCTGGTGGCTACGAACCATACAGTTTGTATTGCCAGTAGCGCTGTTCTGGTGGGTAGCACCTGCTATTTTGCAAATTCCTCCCCCCTGCTTACCTAGCTCAGATGCAGCAGGCGTTTGCCAGATTAGGCCCGTAGACGTAGCACTGATAGGGAATGCGATCGCCTTTGGATGGGGATTTGTCGCTTTACTGAACGCACCCATCGACATCCTTTCGGCAGGAATGCTACCCATTGGTTCGATGTACAATTTTTTCATTGAACAGATCTGCGAGAAAATCTATAAAGACCAACAAACCAAGATGTTTGACCTCTGGCAACAGATCGAAGACGAGTTAATTCAGGTAACTCACTTGCCAAGTAGAGGTATCAATCTGCTATCTGAGTATCTTGACGTTCCTTCTTATCAGCTCAACGACAGCAACTTAGATGTCGATCCGACCACAAAGGATCTCATTGCAAAAATCAATACCATCCAAAACCCAAATCTCTCTTCTACCGAGAAAGCGCGTCAGATCACAAAACTCTTGAGAACAGAAGCATATTTGGATGTACAGCAATTGCAAAAACTTACCAAGGCATTAGGATGCCGAGAGCAATCAATTCCTGCTCTTTTCCCTCAGCAGCAAAATCAGCCTCAAACTGCACGCTGAGAATGTCTTGCGAGTCCGCTTCTTCAAACTCTTCTGAATCATCATCCTCTTCCTCAAAGCTTTCCTGACTGAGGCTCATGGCTCGGCTAAGCCAGTGCTCATCAAGCTTGCAGATGAAGCGGGCATTGTTGTACGCCTGACGCATGGTGAGAATGGTATGGCCGATGTAGGTGCCAGAGTCAGACTGGCGAGCAACGATGGCACAGTCGGCAACGCCTTCTTCAATCTAGACAGATGGGCAATAGCAGGTCGATGCTGTTGATGTTCGGGTAGTAGGTAGGAACGGCGGTTTTATAGTTGATTTGAGTCTTGATCAGAGTGCGGCTGAGCGCTTCGGACAGACGGTTGACCAGGTTGCGGTAGGCGATTGGATCAGCGTCTAGCGCGTCGGCAAAGGCTTTTTTGTAGGCATGAAACTGGCTGCTGTCTAACGTTTGGGTGTTTAGCGGAGTGAAGTTAGCAGGCGCGTACTCGGCGATGAACGCGTAGGGAAGGCGCTCCATGTTGTCTTTGATGATGTGGGACCAGTCTACTTTTGGGGGTCCAGAAGAGAGGTGGTAAAACGCTTTGGACGGGTCTCTAAGGTAGTTTGCGGGCGCAGGGAGCTGATTGAAATAGGCGACAAGCCTTTTCCCGGCAGCGCCTTCGCCGGGGATGCAGAATATCAGATCCCAGATCTGAGCACTGGTAGGGTAGGGGCTGAGTAGTGCGTAGATAGGCCGCAGTAGGCGATCGAGCAGGCCCGTGTTGAAGGCTTTGAATTGGCTGTTGGGGCTATCGATGACCTTGCGCTCGTGCTGAAGACGAATAAAGGTGTAGCGCAGGTAGCTTTTGAGAATGGGGTAAGCAAAATCGTCGGGTGGCTGGGGACCGAAGTACCAGCGTTCGGGAAGGGCGATCGCAGCCAATTCGCTCACCTTCTGATTCAACACGTCCGGCGAAAATCCAGCGAAGGGCGAAAGGTGAATGATCTTCTGACGCTGAGGGCGAGTATTTCTAGGTTTGGTCTCTGGTTTAGTTTCTGGTTTAGTTTCTGAGCGAATGTACTTACGTTTGGGCGGTGAAACGAGCTTTAGCGGGTTGTTAGTCTCTAAATAAGCAGCCTGTGAGGTGGCCCCAAGCCGTAGATAATCTGTGTCTGACTTGAATTCGAAGATATCTAAATGGCTTTTGAGAAAGTCCTTGAAGTCAAAAAAGCCGTAGGTTTGCAAAGAGAAGTCAGGAATCTTCTCAGAAAGGGACTGTTTAAGACTATCTATATGGACCCAGTCTGAATTTGCGTAAGGAGCGATCGCATCCAACAGCACCGCCTTCACATCAGTCACTGGACGCACATAATAAGCAGGCGCAGCGTTATGCTTTTCTACTCGCTCTAGCGCAACCAGATCGGGAACTGCCTCTAATAGATAGATCAGCTTAGTGAAATTGTATTTTTTGTACGAAAACGAACTATCTTGTCTCCTCAGCAAAGAGCCAAACTGGCCAGCATGCAGTCGAGACTTTGACATGCTGCAAGTGGCCCCGTAAATTAGCCGCCTTAGCTCAGGCGAAACATCTGATGAGTCGGCAGACGGCTCTGGGAATACAGCTATTTCATTAGAAGCGGGTCGCACAGCAGGTCGCTCTGTTGAGCCATTCACCAGCTCAAGTACAGGCGAATGGCTTCTATTACTACTTGAGCGATTGTTGGGCTGATCGTGGACTGGCTGACCTTGGGGTTCTAGTCGGTGAGGCTTTACTCGAAACAGACGTTTTAGAAATTGAAAAAGAGATGCAAATAAAGAACTCATCTAGTGGAGGTGGTCGACTGGCAAAAGTGCTGAAATAGCCAGATGTACTTTATCTATTAGGACTATTACAAAATGCAACGGTATCTGCTTTATTGCTAACACATCCACAAAAAATTGGTACGCCGTGTATCGACCTAGCTTGCTGTCACCCAGTTAGCTGCAGTCCAGTTAGCTACAACAGCTCGCTACAATGGATGCTGACTTAACAATAATTCTCGATTGAGCCACCTCAACTAACCTATATGTCAGTTCGCGTTCGTATCGCTCCTAGCCCCACTGGTAATCTTCACATCGGCACCGCTCGCACCGCTGTCTTTAACTGGCTATTCGCTCGCAATCAGGGCGGTCAGTTCCTCCTCAGAATCGAAGATACCGACCTAGAGCGATCAAAGCCTGAATATACGGACAACATTATTGAAGGATTGAAATGGCTAGGAATGGACTGGGACGAAGGCCCGTTTTACCAGTCGCAGCGTCTAGAAATGTATCGAGAAAAGGTGCAAGAGCTGCTAGATAAAGGACTGGCCTATCGCGCCTACGAAACGCCAGAAGAGCTGAACGCGATGCGCGAGGCACAACAGGCTAGAAAAGAAGCGCCACGATACAACAATCAGCACAGAGATCTGACACCCGAGCAGATTGCCAGCTTTGAGGCAGAAGGGCGTCCGGCAGTGATTCGCTTCAAGATCGACGACGGACGAGAAGTGAAATGGAACGATCTAGTTCGTGGAGTCGTTAGTTGGAAGGGCCGCGATTTAGGCGGCGATATGGTGGTCGCTAGAGCGTCTTCGGGTTCAGATGTAGGCCAGCCGCTGTATAACTTTGTCGTAGTTGTCGACGATGCTGATATGGCTATTACACACGTGATTCGCGGCGAAGATCACGTAGGCAATACGCCTAAGCAAATCTTGCTATACGAGGCATTAGGCTTTGAAGTTCCCAAGTTTGCCCACACGCCGCTGATTTTGAATGAGAAGGGCGCTAAGTTATCTAAACGCGATGGCGTGACTTCTGTAGATGACTTCAAGAATATGGGGTTTACAGCCGACGCGTTAGCAAACTACATGACTTTGTTAGGATGGTCCGCCCCTGATGCCCAGGAGCTATTCACGCTAGAAGAGGCCGCTAAGCTGTTTAGCTTTGAGCGGGTGAACAAGGCTGGAGCCAAGTTTGACTGGGATAAGCTCGATTGGATCAATAGTCAGTATCTGCATGACCTTCCTCCAGAGGCGCTACTGCCGATGCTGATGCCCTACTGGGAAGCGGCTGGCTATGGATTCGACGCGGATGCGCAGTGGCTGAAGCCCCTGACAGCGATGATCGGACCTAGCCTGACACGGCTAAAAGACTGTGTGGAGCTGGGTCGATTCTTTGCGACACCGACAATGGACTTTAGCGAGAAGGCGATCGCGCAGCTACAGACAGAGGGCGTTGCCGACGTGATGCAGTCGGTTGTAGAGACGCTAAAGGAAACGCCAATCGCTGAGCCTGCGGATGCCAAAGGAGTGATCAATCAGGTCACAAAGGCGCTAGACGTGAAGAAAGGACTAGTGATGAAATCGCTTCGAGCGGCGCTAATGGGTGACATGCAAGGCCCTGACCTTGTAGAATCCTGGACGATTTTGCATCAGCAGGGATATGACGTGGAGCGACTGGAGGCGGCTATAGCGGTTGCAAAGAGGTGAGTCAGTCTTGAGGATTAGATTTATGGATCGGTAGTGGCGTGAGTTGCTGACCCACCTCCCCTACGGGACTCCTCCCAGGAGGAGAGTTACTTTCGGCTATGTGTTTGTAGGCGACCAGGTACCTTGTTTTCTCCTCCTGAAGCAAATCCCCTCCGGGGGAGGGGTGCCCGATAGGGCGGGGTGGGTCTCAGCGTGTGAAGACACTAGACAGTCCCTAAAAGTGGCTTTCTAAAGAGAGAGTTCTAGGAAGGGCCGGAATATTCATTGCTTGAAGCTGAGGATTTACGTTAAATTTAGTAAAGACAAGTCTCATAAAACTTGTAATCGCTTAGCAATCTGATAAATAAGCAGACCAGTTTCTGTCAGCTATCATTTGCGAGCTATCTATTTAACAGAGGCCACCGAGTTATGAAATTTTCTTGGAGAACTGCCCTACTGTGGACAATGCCCCTTTTAGTCGTTGGATTTTTCCTGTGGCAGGGCTCCTTTAGTAGCGCAGATCCCGTCGATTCAGGTCGAAATACTGCTAGCACTAGCATGACCTATGGACGATTTTTGGATTACTTAGACGCAGGTCGTGTGACCTCCGTCGATTTCTATGAAGGCGGCCAGACCGCTATTATTGAGGCCGTTGATCCTCAAATCGACAACCGAGTTCAGCGCTGGCGAGTAGATCTTCCCGGTAACGCACCCGAGCTAGTCGAGCGCCTACGCGCATCTGACATCAGCTTGGATTCTCATCAGCCCCGCAATGATGGCGCTTTGATTGGAATTCTAGGCAACTTACTTTTCCCAATTCTGCTAATTGGTGGACTGTTCTTCCTATTCCGTCGCTCGAATGGCGGTGCAGGCGGTCCGGGTCAGGCGATGAACTTTGGTAAGTCCAAGGCGCGCTTCATGATGGAAGCGAATACTGGCGTCATGTTTGATGATGTTGCCGGTATCGAAGAAGCAAAAGAAGAGCTACAGGAAGTCGTTACTTTCTTGAAGAAGCCTGAGCGCTTTACCGCAATTGGTGCGCGCATTCCTAAAGGTGTGCTGCTAGTAGGCCCGCCGGGAACGGGTAAGACTTTGCTGGCGAAGGCGATCGCAGGTGAAGCAGGCACGCCGTTCTTCTCTATTTCTGGTTCTGAATTCGTCGAAATGTTCGTCGGTGTGGGTGCTTCCCGCGTCCGCGACCTGTTCAAGAAGGCCAAAGAAAACGCCCCTTGCATCATCTTTATCGATGAGATTGACGCAGTCGGTCGCTCTCGTGGCGCAGGTATTGGCGGTGGTAACGACGAGCGTGAGCAAACGCTCAACCAGCTGCTGACCGAGATGGACGGCTTTGAAGGCAATACTGGCGTCATCGTGATTGCGGCGACTAACCGCGCTGATGTGCTTGACTCGGCGCTATTGCGTCCCGGTCGCTTTGATCGTCAGGTATCGGTCGATCCGCCAGATATCAAGGGCCGTCGTGAAGTGCTAGAAGTGCATGCTCGTGACAAGAAGGTGTCTGACGATCTTTCTTTGGATGCGATCGCCCGCCGCACCCCAGGATTTACTGGTGCGGATCTAGCCAACCTGCTCAACGAAGCAGCGATTCTCACCGCTCGCCGCCGCAAAGAAGCTGTCACCATGCTAGAGATCGACGACGCAATCGACCGCGTCATCGCCGGTATGGAAGGCACACCTTTGACTGATGGTAAGAGCAAGCGACTGATCGCTTATCACGAAGTTGGCCATGCCATCATCGGTACACTGGTCAAGGATCATGACCCAGTACAGAAAGTAACGCTGATTCCTCGCGGCCAAGCACAAGGTCTGACTTGGTTCACGCCTAGCGAAGACCAGATGTTGATTTCTCGCGGTCAGCTCAAGGCTCGTATCTGCGGAGCTTTAGGTGGACGTGCGGCTGAAGAAGTCATCTTTGGCGACTCTGAAATCACCACGGGTGCAGGCAATGACTTGCAGCAAGTGACGAACATGGCCCGTCAGATGGTGACCAAGTTCGGCATGTCAGAAGATCTCGGTCAGTTAGCGTTAGAGAGTGAGCAGGGCGAAGTCTTCCTCGGCGGTAGCTGGGGCGGTCGCTCTGAATACTCCGAAGAGATTGCGGCCAGAATTGACGCTGCGGTACGCGAGATTGTTCAGAAGTGCTACGAAGATACGGTGAAGATCGTTCGCGAGAACCGCGACGTGATTGACCGGGTAGTTGACTTGCTGATTGAGAAGGAGTCTATCGATGGCGACGAGTTCCGTCAGATCGTGAGTGAGTACACAACCGTTCCGGACAAGGAGCGATTTGTTCCACAGCTGTAGAACTTCAGCTCGGTTAATCTATCAGGCCCGCTTGTTAGCATCGGTCTGTTAGCGTTAAATAGATAGGAGAGGGCTTGCCGCTTAGCGTGGTAGGCCCTTTTTTAGTTGACTATTACTGGCGTCTTCTCAATGCCTACTCTCTACTTTGCGGTGACAAATCACGGGTTTGGTCATGCCACCCGCTCGGCGGCGCTAGCAGCTGAAATCAGTCGATGCTGTCAGGCTGCGAACATTCCACTGCGGCTGATTATGGCGACGAAGGCTCCAAAGTGGCTGCTAGATACTTATCTAAAAGAACCATATGAGCACCGCATGGTGGCATTCGACGTGGGGGTGCTGCAAAGCGATAGTTTGAATATGGACAAGGCGGCAACTTTGGCAGGCGGTGCAGGCGATTCGAGCGGATGAGGATCGGTTGATTGCCGAAGAGTCGGCCTTCTTGAAAGCGCAGCAGGTGGATTTGGTACTGGCGGATATCCCACCGCTGATAGCGAAAATTTCGGCGGCGGCAAACGTTCCCTGCTGGATGATTAGTAACTTTGGCTGGGATTTTATCTATCGAGATTGGGCAGATGAGTATGAGGGGTTTGGCGCGATCGCAACCTACATCTCCGACTGCTTCTCTATGGCCACTCGCACTTTCCGCCTGCCGTTCCATGAGCCGATGTCGGCACTCCCAAACAAAACCGACGTAGGCTTAACTGGTGGGTCGCCCGCATACAGCGAAGCGCAGCTACGCGACCTGATGCAGAGCGACACTCCGCCCGAGCGCACCGTACTGCTTACCTTTGGCGGCATGGGGGTTGCTAAGACGCCTTACGAAGCGCTGGCTGAATTTCCAGACTGGCAGTTCATTACATTCGACCAGTCAGGGGCAAGCTTGCCAAATCTATATCGAGTGAACGATCGCCAGATGCGACCTGTGGATTGGATGGTGGTGTGCGATCGCGTTTTCTCCAAACCGGGCTACAGTACCTTCTCCGAAGCCTGTCTGCTAGATAAAGGCGTCATCACCATCACCCGAGACGACTTCGCCGAAGCCCACTACTTGCTAGAAGGCATACAGGAGCACGCCTATCACCGTGTAGTCTGCGCCCAGACTTTCTTTGAGGGAGACTGGTCATGCATCACGCAGGATCTGCTGCCACCGAGGAAAGGAACGAAGCTGGATAGAAACGGGAAGGAGGCGATCGCAGCTGCTGTTATCGAACACTTCAACGCGTCAGCGGATACGACTGGCTAACGCGCCTATATAACCGAAGCCGACTCAGCCGAAGCCCACACAATCAAAACCGACACGACCGAACAGGTACGATAAACTGACAAGACATCATTCAGCCTCCAGAGCCTAAGTTCTTATGGTGACCACCTCCTCCCAGACTATCCATTACCAGCAAGTCATTCAGCTAAAGACGCAGCCAAAATCGCTTGGTCGATTCACCCGTAAGGTACAAGAAGCCGTTGCCGATTCCGGCGTCAGCACTGGACTATGCTCTATATTTTTGCGCCACACCTCTGCTAGCTTAGTGATTCAAGAGAACGCCGATCCGGACGTTTTGCTTGATATGGAAACTTTTCTATCGAAGCTAGTCCCAGAGGGCAACTACTACCGCCACGACGATGAAGGGCCAGATGATATGCCTGCCCACATTCGCACAGCGCTAACTCATACTTCTGAGCAAATTCCGATCATGAACGGGCGACTGGCTCTAGGCACCTGGCAAGGGATTTATGTCTGGGAACATCGCGACTATCCGCATACCAGAGAAATCGTCATTCACATCACTGGGAATTGACGTATGAGTGAGCAGAACAACCCGTGGGACCAGGTCTCAAAAGGGACATCCAAAAAGTCTTCAGATCAGAAGAAGTCCAAGAAAAGCAGCTATAAAGGCGGTCCGAAATCAGGCGATCGCAAATTTGACAAACCGAAAAAAGCAGCGCCTGCACCTAAGCTAAAAAGCAATTCCCATCAACCGCTGAAAACCCAGCAGGCTACAGATGTAGCTGCTCAAACAACCGCTAGCAAAGGACTCGTTCTAAAGGACGGAAAAATCGTTGATTTAGCCGCAGCAGAATCGCAAGCAAACTACGAAATCGTCCCGCTGACCAATCCTGCCGATGAAAGAATTCCGGTTAAAAGCAAGCCCAACATCAGTGGCGGGCTAATTCCGACATCAGCGCCCGATTTTCGCTCTGGCTTCGTCAGCATCGTCGGTCGCCCCAATGTGGGCAAATCAACGCTGATGAACTATCTTGTCGGCCAAAAAATCGCTATCACTTCGCCAGTTGCGCAAACGACCCGCAATCGACTTCAGGGCATTTTGACCACGCCCCAGGCGCAGATCATCTTTGTCGATACCCCTGGTATTCACAAGCCACACCACGAACTTGGCAAAGTACTCGTTCAAAATGCGCGAGTGGCAATCGGCTCTGTGGATGTCGTGCTGTTTGTAGTCGATGCTACTTCCGCAGCCGGAAAAGGCGATCTATTTGTCTCCAATTTGGTCGCGCAGACCAAGAGCCCGGTGATACTGGGCATCAACAAGGTCGACCAGCTACCTGAGAGCGGACGAAAAGCGGCTGAAATCAAGAACAGCTACGAAGCGCTAGCCGCTGAGCACGGTTGGACTGTAGTCAAATTTTCGGCCCTGACTGGTGAGGGCATAGAGCAGCTTCAAACCGAACTAGTAGACAAGCTAGAGCCCGGGCCGTATTACTATCCGCCCGATCTAGTGACAGACCAGCCAGAGCGGTTCATCATGGGCGAGCTGATTCGAGAGCAGATACTGCTGCATACCCGTGAAGAAGTGCCGCATAGTGTGGCGATCGCCATCGAAAAAGTAGAAGAAGATGAGGCTATTACTCGCATCCTTGCCACCGTCAACGTTGAGCGCAAGTCACAAAAAGGCATTTTGATCGGCAAAGGCGGCCTGATGATGAAAGCCATCAGCACCGCCGCCCGCGAACAGATGCAAAAGCTTGTTGCAGGCAAAGTGTATCTAGAGATATTTGTCCGGGTACAAGAGCGCTGGCGGCAGTCGCGCGATCGCCTATCTGAGTTTGGCTACAAAGTTGAGAAGTAGGTGAGCAAGTCCGGCAGAATTAGGATAGAAGTCCGGCAGAATTGTAGAATAGAAAGTAACCCCTTAGCGCTTCACCAGTCACACCAGAGGCGCTATCTACAGCCGAAGGTACTGCCTATAATAAGTAAAGACGAGCGTGGGACTGATCGCGATGACAGCGCTAAGTGACCAAATCTGCATTCCTTGCAAAGGTAGCGATTCACCTTTAACGCCGGAGGAAATGCAGAAGATGATTGCCCTGCTCCCCAGTTGGCATATTGTCCATACCAGTCATACGCCGCAGCTCGTTCGATGCTACGAGTTCAGCAATTTCAAAGAAGCGCTAGCCTTTACTCAGCGGATTGGTGAGATAGCTGAGCAGGTAGGTCATCACCCCGGCCTGACTACCGAATGGGGAAAAGTAACCGTCTCTTGGTGGACCCATGTCATTCGCGGGCTACATCAAAACGATTTTATTATGGCTGCAAAAACAGACCTGGCTTACGAGAGAGCGGAGTTGAAGTCTTGCGGCTTTGCTGACTAGTCTTGCTGGCTAGCAAATTGCCTAGCACCAAAGAAAGAAAGTACGATTGCAAACCCTAGCAGAATCGGTAAGCTATACCAGGGAAATTCGGCTAGGGGCTTGTATGCGATCGCGCGCAGTCCAATCGTTGTATACGTTAGCGGCAGCGCATAAACAATCGGCTTCAGCGCCGCTGGCAGCGTAGTTGGATCAAAAAACGTACCGCCTAGAAACGACATCGGCACAATCAAAAAGTTGTTAAACAAGCCGACGCTCTCTAGAGACTTCACATTGAGTCCTACAATCACCCCTAGGCCAGCAAATACCGCGCAGTTCAGAATCACAAGCAGGAAGAATAGCGGATTGAGAAAGCTCCATACTCTGCCTGTAAATAGCACTGCCACCAAAATCACAGCCGACGCGGTCATCAGTCCTCGGACAATGCCTGCCATCATTTTGCCAAGATGAAGCGATAGCGGATGGATTGGGTACAGCAGCATCTCCTCAAACGTTTTAGAAAATAGCCGCTCCCCGCAAATCGAGAAGGTTGTGCCGCCGAAGCTAATCACCATTGACGAGAGCGCTACCATCCCTGGCAGAATAAATTCTAGATAGCTATCACCGGCGCTCGGCGTACTAACCCTGTCCAAAGAGCTACCTAATCCCAACCCGAATGCCAGAATATAGATCAAAGGCGAGACTAGTCCAGAAGCTGCGACCTGTGGAATTCTTACTCTTAAATCTAGCCAGTCGCCCCAGAACACAGTCAATGAATCGGCAAGCAATGTCTTCCAGGCAGATTTAGTTGTCGCTTTAGACAGCGCCGCAGGCAAGTTAAAGGCAGTTTTCACAGAAGAAAGTTTGGCCTATCAAAGCCAAAGGTCAAAAGATAATTTTCTATCCTCTATTGTGCCGTGATGTGTGCATGGATTGCTAGTCAGTTGCTCGGTAGTGGCTGACCGAAAGGAATCGGGTCGGGCCAGCGGCTGACGTTAGCGGGGCGAATTTCAACTGAGGAAATGGCTTGAGTAGAACTAGGCTCAGACGCTGTCGTCGTTGGTAAAGTCGCTGATGATGGTTCGGTCTGCTCTGCTAAACCACCTAGAAAAGGCGGCTCTAGCGGAACTACGGACTCGGCTTGTGCCGAAACAGCAGCTGTTGCAGTTGTATCAACTGTCTCAGCCGTCTCGGGTGGTGTAACTGCTTCAACCATTTCGGCTGTTTCGGGTGCCGTAACCGCTTCAATCGTTTCGGCTGTTTCGGGTGCCGTAACCGTTTCAGTTGTTTCAGGTGCTACAACCGTTTCAGCCGCCTCAATAGGTTCAGCAATTTCTATAGGTTCGACTACTGGCATCAGTGGTGGCACGCTGATAGACGGTGTTGAAGGAGTCGATACGACGGGAGCCTCAAGCGGCGCAATGGGGGGAACGCTCACCGACTGATCTAGAAAAATGTATGGCTCTAGAACTGGTAAGGCAGGCAGATCGTCGGTTTGCGTAGGCACCGGTTTAAGATCTTCAGCAGTGTTTGCTTCGGGAGTTGACTGTTTGGAATTTAGCGCGATCACAGCCTGCTTAGGGCTATGCTCAGTGCTAATCCAGCCCAATGATGGCTTCGATGATAACAGTGGTAAGTGTGGCGGCTCGGCAGCTTGTGCGGGGAGACTGCCTGATGCGAGGAGTGCGATCGCCCCCACCCCGTTCCAGATCAAGCTCAACCGCCCCCCATATCTCGATGTTTTGCCCATGAAATTTGCGTCCACTTATACAAATTCACAAAACAGGATACGTCATAACTCCAGAATGCAGAGAACCCAGAACATTAATTTTCAGGAAGTTGTTAGCTTTGCAAGCATAAAACAGACATAATCTAAGCTCAAATTCGTCATCATAGAAATATTCCAGCTCAGTTTCTCAACCACATACCCGCTTACACAGCTTATGGAACTCAACGATTTCTTTCTGCTTATCCTTCTGCTCAGCCCTGGATTACTGCTCTCCGTGCTAGTGATGGCAGGCATGAGCGCAGGAGGCTAGTCTCATGGTCAGAACTGAATCCACAATGCTGCCTTTAGGCACACCCGCGCCTAGCTTCACGCTAGAAGACGTTGTTTCTGGCAGCACAGTTTCTCTAGATACCTTCAAGGGCAAAAAAGGGCTTTTGTTGATGTTCATCTGTCAGCACTGCCCCTTTGTGAAGCACGTAGAAGATCAGCTTGGCAAAATTGGCCAAGACTATGTGCCCGAAGGAGTCGGTGTCCTCGCTATCAGTGCCAATAACATCGAAAGCCATCCTCAGGACAGTCCTGAGAACATGCGCGAGCAGGTCAAGCGGGCCAACTTCAATTTCCCCTATGCCTACGATGCTACGCAGGCGGTCGCCAAAAGCTATACCGCTGCCTGCACCCCCGACTTTTTCTTATTCGACAGCGACTTCAAGCTGGCCTATCGTGGTCAGCTAGATGACAGTCGTCCTGGTAACGACCTACCCGTCGACGGGAAAGATCTGCGAGCTGCTCTAGATAAGATTGTTGAAGGTGAATCCATCCCCGAAACGCAAAAGCCCAGTATTGGCTGCAATATCAAGTGGATACCTGGCAAAGAACCGGCCTACTTCGGCGCATAGGCAAAGCAAATCGTTATATGCGAACCAGATCCGGCTCTATTCTCGAAACGAATCAATCACTTCACAAGGCCCATCTTCTGCGTCGTACATCGCCGGAAGTGGGTCTGTTCTTTTGGTAGGAGTCCAGGTTTGAAAGTAGCTTTCCAAGGCTTTGATAATGGCAGCTTCAGTTTTGTCAATCTCTTGGTCACACTGAAAGGTCTGAATCTGAGCGCGAAGTGATTGAGGTAGATTGAGCGTCAGGGTCTGCATTGTGCGTACCTTAGGAAGAGGGACAGAAGCGGAATAGGCCAAGTGACAAAAGCTACAGAGTCAGAGACAAGTCGTTAAAAGGGTAGTCCAGCTCTGGGGTTAAAGCGCTCGATATTGCGCAGTTCCTGGTAGAGCGCTTTCTCTTCATCGTCTAACGTGATCGGCATCACAACGTCGATTTCTACGATCTGATCGCCGTAGAGTCCCTGTCCAATTGGGTAGCCCTTGCCAGTCAGTCGCAGCCGCTGCCGAGGCTGTACAGCTGGTGGAATCATCATATTAACCGAGCCACCTAGGGTAGGCATCGCGATTGTTCCACCAAGAACTGCCTCGCTAGGCGTCAGCGGTAGCCGACAGTACACATCGCCATCTTGCAGAGTGAAATAGTCGTGTGGTTCTACCTCGATTCGTAGATATAGGTTGCCACCGTCGATTCCCTGCCCTTTTAGGCGAATGCGCTGACCGGTCACCATGCCTGGTGGCATATTGACTTCGAGCGATCGCCCGTCTTCCAAACGCACTCGCTCTCGCCCACCCGCGTACGCCTTTTCTAACGGAACTGTCAGATCTGCTTCGGCGTCTCGTCTGGATGGAGAAGCTGCCTGCCTACGATATGTAGGACGCTGCTGTCGTTCTGGTTCTGGAACCTGTTTAGAAGGCTGTCTATCCGGCGCTCTGTCAGCACCAGAGCGGTCTGCCTCAGAGCGACTAGCGGCTTTTGAAGTGGGTCTTTCGCTGTCGGTAGCGGATTGGTTGGCGACCCAACGCGAAACAGACTGGTCAGGGGCCTGATGCTGCTTTAATAGCTGTTCGACAAAATTATCGAAATCTTCAAAGGCGCTGTAGTCAGCATCCTTGTTAGCGCGTCGGGCTTTCTTTCCCCAAGATTTTCCTTTCTGATTCCAATATCGGCTGTACTGCTCGTACTGCTGGCGTTTGTCCGCATCAGAAAGGACACCGTAGGCTTCACCTAGCAGCTTGAATTTTTCTTCCGCTGCTTTGTCACCAGGATTCACATCGGGATGATATTGACGAGCTAGCCCTCTGTATGCGCGCTTTATTTCTTCAGCGCTAGAGTCTGGAGCGACCCCCAGAATTTGGTAATAATCCCGAAAATTTTGCATGAACGAGTGCGTAACTTAACTGGCACGAACTAACTGTGGACTAGAACCAGTCATCTTCGGTCTGACGCTCTCGTCTACGACTTTCCTTTGAAGGTCGCTGCTCCGAAGGGTAGTCTTCCCTACCGTACTCAGGCTGCGGACGACTTGAGCTGTAGTTGTCCTGGCTGTCCTGGCTATAGCCTTGGCTGTAGTTGTCTTGGTTGTAGTTGTCCTGGCTGTAGTTGTCTTGAATGTAATTGTCCTGGCTGTAACTGTCTTGGTTGTAGCTGTCCTCACTGTAGCTATTTGTGTTGTAGCTATCTGGACCGCGACGGCTTTGGTCATAACTTTCTTGCCTATATTCGTCGCGCCTGGGGTCTTGCTGGTATAGCTCTTGATTAGTAGTCGACTGATTGTAGCGCTCTTGCGAATAGCTATCTTGGCCGTATGAGTTAGACGGAGTCTGATCATACGGGCCATAGGCATCTCGGCTAGCATTTTGGGCGCTGTAGTTATCTTGGCTATAGCTGTCCTGGCTGTAGTTGTCCTGAGGATTGCCTTCCTGAGGATACCTCCTCTGCGAGTAGTCCTGTTGCGGATAGTCCTGCTGCTGCGGATAACCTCTTTGGGGCGCTTCGTTCTGGCTAGTGTAGTTTTGCGAGCTGTAGCCGTTGCCTGCTTCGTAGCGCCCTCGGTCGTAATTGCCTTGACTGTAGCCAGCCCCTTGATCGCCTGTTGCTGTGCGTTGGTCGTCTGGAGCGTAAAAGTCTTGACGCGGCGGTTCTGGTCTGTAGCTATCCGGTCTGTTGCTATCTGGTCTGTTGCTATCTGGTCTGTTGCTATCTGGTCTGTTGCTACCTACAGCAGGCGGAGGATTTTGAGGACGGCGCGGACTTTCCCAGTCGTCGTCGCCCCAGTCATCCCAACTATTGCCCTTACTACTGCTCTGGTTCCAGCTAGGGGCGTCCCACTGGGCCTGCTGTCCATAGGGATTGCTCGCTGCATAGCCGCCAGTGGAATAGCCGGTATTGTAGCCGCTACCGGGACCGTAACCGTAGTCGCCAGTGCGATAGTAGTCGTCGTCTTCACCAGAAAATGCCTGCTTCAGTGTATTTCCGATCGTGCTTAAGATGCCTTCGCCTGCTTCGTCTAGGTCATAGAGATAGGCTTCTCGGTTGAGTTCGTAGACTTCGTTCTGTAGATCGGCTTGGAACATGTCAATGCCGCGATCGTCGGACTGTTCTAGAGCGGCACGCAGTTGCTGAACCATGTTCTCGATGCGGCGACGGCGATCGCGTCCAAACTGCATACCAAAATCAATGGCCACTTCTCGCAGCACTCGTTCTGCTTTGAATGTCAGCGCTTCGGCGCGATTGCGTTTTTCGATGCGATCGCGCTGCAATCTATCTGTTGACGCATTCTCCTCAGCCGCCCGAATCATGTCCTGAATCTCAGCTTCAGACAGATTCGACGCCTCTTGGACGGTAATGCTCTGCTGCCTACCCGTTGTCTTATCTAGCGCTGAGACCTGCAAGATACCATTCGCGTCAATATCAAAAGACACCTGCACCTGTGGAATGCCTCTAGGCGCTGGCGGGATGCCCATCAGCTTAAAGCGGCCCAGCGATTTGTTATCGTCTACCATCTCCCGCTCGCCTTGCAAAATATGCACTTCCACGACGGTTTGGTTGTTTTCTGAGGTAGAGAAAGTATCTGAGCGGCGAACTGGAATGGTGGTATTACGAGGAATTAGCTTCTTCATCACACCGCCGATGGTCTCTAGCCCCAAAGACAAAGGGGTGACGTCTAGCAGCAGGATGTCTTTGACTTCTTGAGTCAAAATACCAGCCTGGATGGCCGCGCCAATGGCAACGACTTCGTCTGGATTGACGTTACGATTCGGCTCGCGGTTCATTACCGAACGGACCAGCTCTTGCACCATCGGCATGCGGCTAGCGCCACCGACTAGAACCACTTCATCTACTTGGGTCGGCGTCACGTTTGCATCTGCAAGCGCTTGCTTTAGAGGGCCTCGCATGCGGCTGACTAGATCGCTACAGAGAGACTCAAAGTGCGATCGCTCTAGTTTTGTCTCAATATGCTTCGGGCCATCTTTGGTCGCGGTGATAAATGGCAAATTGATTGCGGTTACTGGTACGCCAGAAAGCTCGATTTTTGCCTTCTCGGCGGCTTCGTTCAGGCGCTGAAGCGATTGGCGATCGCGCCGTAGATCCACACCTTCCTGCTGTAAAAAATCTTCCGCCAGCCAATCGACAATCGCCTTATCGAAGTTCAAGCCCCCGAGCTGGGTGTCACCACTAGTAGAGCGCACCTCAAATACGCCATCGCCCACATCTAGCACCGACACATCAAACGTACCGCCACCCAGGTCAAACACCAAAATTGTCTGGTTGTACTGCTGATCTAGTCCGTAGGCCAAAGACGCTGCTGTTGGCTCGTTGATGATCCTTTTAACTTCCAATCCGGCAACGCGGCCAGCATCGCGGGTCGCCTGCCTTTGCGCGTCGTTGAAATAGGCCGGAACGGTAATGACTGCGCCAGTGACTGGCTGCCCTAGGTACTGAGCGGCTTCTTCGGCAAGCTTTCGCAAGATCATCGCCGAAATTTCTTCTGGTGCAAAATCTCTGTCTAGGCGATCGCAGCGCAATTTCACGCCACCCGATTCGCTGCGCCTGACAGTGTAGGGCACCCGCTTAGCATCCGAAGACAGCTCGTCGTATCTGCGACCCACAAATCGCTTCACTGCGTAAAACGTATTCTGAGGATTGAGCACCGCCTGTCGACGAGCCATCTGGCCAACCAGCTTCTCACCTTCTTTACTGAAGGCCACTACAGAAGGCGTTGTCCTCATCCCTTCTGCATTGGCGATTACAACAGGCTTACCGCCTTCCATCACCGCCACTACAGAATTCGTCGTACCGAGGTCGATGCCAACTACCTTACCCATCCGAAGCGTTTCTCCTCATCCAAATACCAAAATTCTGACGCCTAAACTGCCACCCGTCCGTTCCCACCGGACTTTGTGCGACTTTATATCTGGCTTTATTCCTCTCATCATAAGCGCTCTCAGCCAATTCTCGTTGTAGACAGGTCTCGTTTCTTGCTATCATTATGGCCCGACGCGGATGTGGCGGAATTGGTAGACGCGCTAGATTTAGGTTCTAGTGTCCTCGTGACGTGAAGGTTCAAGTCCTTTCATCCGCACTTTAGAATGAGAGCCCTAGAGAATAGAGCCCTAGAGAATAGAGCCCTAGAAGTATTGTCTTTTAGGGCGACACCAAACAAGGCAACGTCTTAAAAGCATCTGGAACACTGCCTACCGTTCCAGATGCTTTTTAGTAAGCGCTAGCAACTGGCGCAGCCCATAAATAGAAACTACAGCCGGAACCTGCAAAACGATCAGATGTAGTTTGAACTGTAGGCAGAGCTGAGTAGTATTCCTAGCGCTCTATACTGCTGTGGTGGGAGAGGCATGGAAATACCACTTTGAAAAAGATATGCATGATCGGTGATTAGGTCATGACAGTTCTGAATTTTCAGCACTTAAAATGTCGTTTTCTACACAGTTTGAAATTACCCCTATATATAAGGAGGGAATTTCTTAAATTTGTGGTTTTCCGCTAGTGCCGTTTGGCCACTGCTGACTCTTCCATTGTGACCGTTGGTTTGACTTTTACAGTCATCTCAAAGTCATTTCAGATTACTGATTCTATTTAGGACACCATCTGTGCTGCTATCTAAAGGTTTTGAAGTCGAGATGTATACTGGGACGCCTGCCGGGGAGGTAGTCGGTTTTTCAGATAAGATTGTCGCGGCTTTGGATGGTTTTGTTCGCGAACCGGACACGCGCAATGTCGAGTACACGACAGCGCCTTTTTGCCGCTACGAGCATCTGCTGTGTGAACTGGTCAAGCCTAGAGTCAGACTGCGCAACTACCTATCCACGCTAGGCGACTATACGATTATTCCTGGCAGTACGCTGCCACTAAGTGGAGCGCAAACCTTTCATCGCTCCGATCCTAAAAATCCTTATCACACCTATATAGAGAACACCTACGGCACTGACGTTGTTACTGCTAGCATCCATATCAACATTGGCATCAGCGACTTGGAAGAGCTGATGCGCGCTTGTCGGCTGATTCGACTAGAAGCGCCGCTTTATCTGGCGTTGAGCGCTTCTTCTCCTTTCTTTGATGGGGATATTACTGGCTTTCACTCTACTCGCTGGCAGCTATTTCCACAGACGCCTGCTGAGGTGCCTCTGTTCGAGAGCCACCTTCACCACATCCGTTGGGTAGAAGAGCAGATGTCAAAGGGCACTATGCAAAGCGTTCGCCATTTGTGGAGCTCGGTGCGGCCAAACGGCGATCGCAGACCCTACAATCTCAATCGCTTAGAGCTGCGCATTTGTGATTTAGTCACCGATCCGCTGCATTTGCTAGCAATTACCGCTCTGCTAGAAGCACGTCTACATCAAATGCTAGAAACTCCGGGGCTAGATCCGCTACAGACTAGCGGCTTCTCTGCCCATAACCGAGCTGAAAAGCTAGTAGACATCACGTTAGCCAATGAGAAAGCTGTCGCAAAGTGCAGCCTTGATGCGCAGCTCTACCACTGGCAGACAGGTCAGACAATCACAGCTAAAGAGTGGATATCACAGCTCTATGAAGAGGTTTATCCATTTGCCAAGCGATCTGGCATCGCTTGCTTCTTGAATCCAATTAAGCAGATCATCAGAAATGGTAATCAGGCGCAGCAGTGGCTACAGCAGGCTGAAACAAGCAGTCCAACAGCTGTGATTCAAAGTGCGATCGCTCAAATGCAGGCCCAAGAAAGCCAGCTTGCCCAAGACATCTGCACGCCTACTGTCGCCTACGCCTAAATAATCGATTATCATGCCCAGGATTGTTCTTGTTAACCCTGAAATTCCACCCAACACAGGCAACATAGCCCGCACCTGTGCAGCTACTGAGACCCCCCTACACTTGGTCATGCCTTTAGGATTTGAGTTGAGCGATCGCTATCTCAAGCGAGCGGGTCTAGATTACTGGCCCTATGTCGACCTGCACCTACACGAATCCTTCGAAGATTTTTGGCAGCATACGAAAGCAAAGGGCGGTCGGCTAATCGGCTACAGCGCCAGAGCGACGGACGCCTACACCGAGATCACACATAGCAGTGATGATTGGCTACTGTTTGGCTGCGAAAGCAAAGGACTCTCGGCCGAAACGCTAGAACGCTGCGATCGGGTCACTACGATTCCGATGAGCGATCGCGCTCCTGTCCGCAGCCTTAACCTGTCTGTTTGTGCAGCAGTTGGACTCTTTGAAGCTATCAGGCAGATCGGCCGTCCGAATCCGGTCACCTAGATCGATACTTGGCCTGTAGCTTTATCGACAGCTTCTGGCCTACAGCTTTTATCACTTGATCTAGACAACCTACTTCATCAGGAACAGGCTGATCCTTAATGCCGACTCTCTCCACAGGCAGACAATACTCAGTTCCAATATCACACTGACAGCAGATGGCTCATCAAAAAAGCCTTATTTTTATCAGCATTTCCTATGGTTCGCTGTAGGGGTGTTACGTGTAACTAATACAACGACTTTTCTTGACGAATTCTACAGAAATGCTGTCAAGGTCGCTTTCTGTATGGCGTTTAGCCGTTCCACATTTCGGAAACGCTTCGTCACCGTACAGCCATGCGGCATCTACTAAATTTGCAAACTTTCAGAGTGTGCCAAAAAAATGATTGGCCTATCGTGTTAGCGCTCAAATCCTAGTAGACAAAGGTTTTTCAATCGGTTGGCTTTTACAACAAACACACAAAGACAACGGCAGATGTTCCTAGAAAAAGACGCGAAGTTTAGGAAGATTTCGGTTTTGGGTATCTAGAGTAGGTTGAAGGAGCGGCGATTGAAATGATCTTTAAGTCGTGTAAACTTGCCTAAGTCGGAAAAGGAAAACACCTTGTTAGGCTTTTCAAAGCGAGTAGCTAGCAGGCTTTAAATCAACTGTACAAAAGCTTTATAGCTACTTTTATGAGCAGCATTGCTGTTGTCGAAGATCGTTCACTCCCAGCTAAACGCTTTACAAACATGTTTGGTAAACAGCTGGTTACTAGGCGTTCAACCGCCGAATTATTAGGAGGTCAATCCTTGAAACAAGCAATTTCACAGGAGTCTGTGTCTGACTCAAGTCATTCATGTATCCGAGAAGTAACAGCTAGCAGCAGCTCAATCAAGTCAGCTGCCATGTTAGGGCTAGCACTGTCGGTAGGGGCATCTGGGGTATTTGCTACTCAACCCGAAGCATCCGCTGCCATCTCCATTCCAGAGGCTTCTGCTACAGGTCAGGCTTTTTCAAGCGATTCTGAAGTTTCTGTCCCGGCATCTTCCACGTCTCCGGCGCAGGTTGTTGCTTACCACACCGTTGCATCGGGTCAAAGTCTTTGGCAGATTGCTCAGCTACACCGGGTTGGATTACAGGATTTGAAGGTTGCTAACCGGCTCCCTGTCGAAACATCCATTCGAGTTGGACAGGTTTTAAAAGTGCCAAGCAGTGATGCAGTTGCTCAGTCACCTGCTCAACAGGTCATTCAGAACCTGGCTACGCAAAGAACAGAGCCAGCAGCACTAGTCGCCACTAGCAATCTTGCTTTGCAAAACGTCGAGACAGGCGTCGAGGCGGTCGCCAAAGCCAAAATTTCAGAACAGAATCAGTCTCAGCAAAACCAAACTATTGAAGAGCTAGAAGCCTCTGAGGAAATTGCTCAGCAAGAGACTATCCGGCAAGAAGTTCCCACATTAGACGAGGTACAGGTCTCAGTTGAGATAGCCAACGCTGAGATAGCCAGTGCGGATGTTGTCTCTTCTACACAGCTCTTAGCTCAAGCAGAGGTCAGCGCTGATGAAGCTCGAGCTAACCTCCAAACGACTGA
This sequence comes from uncultured cyanobacterium, assembly GCA_963772185.1. Taxonomy (GTDB): domain Bacteria; phylum Cyanobacteriota; class Cyanobacteriia; order Phormidesmidales; family Phormidesmidaceae; genus Phormidesmis. The sequence goes on from CAVYWR010000001.1 coordinate 23,834, forward strand.
AGCAGAACCGCTATCAGTAGCCAATCCAACAACAAGCACAGCAGCGATCGTAGAATTCGATATCGCGGACGCCTCTCTTGCAGAACGAACGACTGCTGACTCTGCGCCTGTTATTACTGCGCTCGCTTCACCTACTCAAGCGTTTGATAGCTATCAGATTCAGGCGGGTGACACGATTGCAGATATCGCGGATTCATTAGGAACAACCGCTGCGGACTTGATCTCGGTGAATGACCTAGCAGATCCAGATGTGATCATGCCGGGTGGTACTTTGATAGTGCCTGCTATTGACAGTGATAAGGTTGCTAGACAACCCCACCGAGCGACGACAGACAACGCAATAGAGCAGCCGTCACAGAACAACCGTTTAGCCCATTTACAAAGAACTGCTATTCGGCAGAATGCATCTAGCGCGGTTGAGCAGCCAGGTAACGCAGATCAGCAGATGGTCTCTACGGAGGGTGATCAGAATATCGCTGCGAAAGGTGGCGTCGATCCACACGTAGCAAATCTTCTAGAAGAAGTCCAAGAGATTCAAAGCGAACCTATTCGAATTGATGAAGCGGAAATTACCCGGATTGAAGAGGTTTCCCCTTCGCCTCGGATTGCAGAACGGGTTGCGATCGCACCCACGCAGACCAGCGAGCCAGCTAGCGTCGCCGATCCGTCTCTACTAGCCGTTGCGCCGCTGAGCCCAGATGCATACATACCCGCACAGCGATCGCCTGCGGGCCAGCTTGTCTCACCAGATATGCCGCTGCTACCAGAAGCTGATGAGTTTCTACCCGAAGCGCCTGATTACTTCAATGGCTATATCTGGCCTACTCGTGGCACCCTGACATCTGGCTACGGCTGGCGGTGGGGCAGAATGCACCGAGGCGTAGATGTCGCCGGTCCTATAGGAACACCAGTAGTAGCAGCCGCTAGCGGCGTTATAGAAAGAGCAGGCTGGAACTCCGGCGGCTATGGAAACCTCGTAGAGATCCGTCACCCTGATGGTAGTTTGACCCTCTACGCTCACAATAATCGTCTGAACGTCAGCACGGGACAGGCGGTCAAGCAAGGTCAGAAAATTGCCGAGATGGGCAGTACTGGCTACAGCACCGGACCACACCTTCACTTTGAAGTTCACCTGAACGGAAAAGGGGCTGTAAACCCGATCGCTCATCTACCTGGGCGCTAAACCTCTAGACAACCTGCTCTAGACAATCAGAATGCCTATCTTCTAAGCTGCGATCAGCCTTTTGACTGATCGCAGCTTGTTTTTTGATAGCTAGGATACTTTTTCAAAGGGTTTTCCGTTTCGTGTTACATTTGTTTGGCTGAGGTTGATGCCGGTTGCGGTGACAATCCAATCGCATACGGCTCTGTAGCTCAGTGGTTAGAGCAGGGGACTCATAAGCCCAAGGTCGCAGGTTCAAATCCCGCCAGAGCCATGAAAGTGCCACAAGATTCCTCGGCACACTCTAGGTATCAAGTGCTGCTCAAAAAAGTGCCATACAGAAAAGCGGCTTAAGAAAAGTGTTCTATAAATATTGAAAAGCGGAGAAAGTTTATGAGTGAGCAAGGATGCCTCAGAGTGGGTCAAATCGCTCCAGACTTTACAGCAACTGCTGTCGTCGATCAAGAATTTAAGACGCTCAAACTGTCTGACTATCGCGGCAAGTATGTCGTTCTCTTCTTTTATCCGCTGGACTTCACATTTGTTTGCCCGACAGAGATTACAGCCTTTAGTGACAACTACAGCAGCTTCCAAGACATCAAGACAGAAATATTAGGCGTTTCTATAGATAGCGAATTCTCTCACCTCGCTTGGATTCAGACAGATAGAAAGATGGGCGGTGTCGGCGATCTCAACTACCCTTTGGTGTCAGACATCAAAAAAGAAATTAGCGCGGCTTACAACGTGCTCGATCCAGAGGTGGGCGTGGCATTGAGAGGACTATTTATCATCGATAAGGATGGCGTCGTACAGCATGCCACCGTCAACAATCTTTCCTTTGGCCGCAGCGTAGACGAAACGATGCGAGTGCTCCAAGCTATTCAGCATGTTCAATCGCATCCTGACGAGGTTTGCCCGGCTGGCTGGGAGCCCGGTGACGCTACGATGAACCCGGACCCGATTAAGTCTAAGGAATTCTTTGCAACAGTGTAGATGCAGCTCGCTTCTAGGGACTTTCGAGGGCTTCTAAATCGGCGGTTTTTCGAAAATCTGTTGCCGCTACCCGCGTACTGCCGGTTTCAGCTAGGAGAAGTTCTACCCGATTTTACGCTGGTAGATACAGACGCTCAGACTCATCAGCTTTCTAGCTACAGAGGAAAGCCAGTCGTTCTAGCGTTCACTCGAATCTTCACTGAAAAGCAGTACTGTCCCTTTTGCTATCCACACATTTTGGCACTAAATGGGGTGCACAACCAGTTCACCGGGCTAGGGGCAAAGGTGCTGATGATAACGAGTACAGACGCAAGTCAAAGCGCAGTGGTCAAGCAAGACCTGTCTTTGAGGATGCCACTGCTAGTTGACTCTAGCTGCATAGTCTTTCGTCAGTACGGCACCGGGCAAGCGCTAGGTGCGCCCCTGCCTGCCCAATTCGTTTTAGACGCGCAAGGTCAGCTGCGCTTTCAGCACCTGTTTTCTTTTGCGCACACCAATGCAACGCCTGAGCGATTGCTGTGGGCGGTTAGGAATCTGTAGCTTGCTAAAACTTGCTAAAACCAACGGAGAAGGAGGGATTCGAACCCTCGATGAAGTTTACACCCCATAACTCCTTAGCAGGGAGCCGCTTTCAACCACTCAGCCACTTCTCCATGAGTGAGCAACCATGATACCAAGAACTCTGCGAAAGCTCTAGCAGAATTTTGAGGCAATTTCTGAGCTGGGACTTGTTGCGAGTGTGATTCTAGGCAAGCGGTGCTTAAAACCGCAGAGGATCTCCCAGGAGATGGTGCCTACGGTCTCTGCCCACTCATCAGCATGAAGACAGTGCTGCTGCGTTTGGCCCAACAGAGTAACGATGTCACCTTCTCGAACGGTCTTGAGGGCCGACACGTCGAGCATGAGCTGGTCCATCGTGATAGCCCCAATCTGACTGACTCTCTGTTCATTCAAGACCACCTGCATCTTGTTCGAGAGCGCACGCGGCACACCGTCGGCATAGCCAATCCCAACGATCGCAATTTTCATCGGTTTAGAAGCAACAAATTTGTAGCTGTAGCTAACGCCGGTATTAGCGTCTATCTCCTTGATATGAGTGATTCGAGCTTTGACTTCTAGGACAGGCCGCAGCTTGGCACTAAGCAATTTGCACGATTTGAGATGTGGGGCAGGATAGAGTCCGTAGGTAGAGAGCCCTACACGCACCATGTCGTAGTGAAGCGTAGGATCTAATAAAGTGGCAGCAGAATTGGCCAGATGAAGTCTAGGGGGAAGCAGATTGGCCTGTTTTAGAGCTGCGATCGCCTGCTCAAATCGATCGTGCTGTAGTCTCATCACTGTTTGATCTAGGCTATCGGCAGTCGCTAGATGAGAACAGAGCCCTACCGCTTCTAGATGAGGTAGCTGCCGAACCAGGCGAGCAAATTCTACGGCTCGCTGCCAGCTAAACCCCAACCGTGACATACCGGTATCTAGCTTGATATGAACCGGTAGCCTAGTCGCCTGATTCGCGAACTGGCTTTTGAGCGTTTCCGAAAAGACAAGCGCCTGTTTAGGATTGACGATAGTGGGCTGTAGGTGCCAGCGGGCGATCGCCCTAATCTCCTCTGGGTCATTCACCGCGCCCATCACCAATATTGGCACCTCAATACCGGCTTGGCGCAGCTCTATCCCTTCTGGCACGGTAGCCACTCCTAGCCAGGTTGTCCCAGAGGCGATCGCAGTCTTAGCCACCGTCACCGCGCCATGCCCGTAGGCATCCGCCTTCACTACTGACATTAGATCGGTGCCCTCTGACAGCAGCGCTTTAAGCGACTTGATGTTATGAGCCAGCGCATCTAGATTAATTTCGACCCAGGCCCTCGCACGGCGCATAGTCGACAGCGCAGACGTTGTTTCCCAGCTAAGCATCCGTAACCTCAAAAAAATATTAACCGCAGAAAAAACATCAGCCGCAGAGAGTAGATCTATTCTTCCAAACGACGTGTTCTCCTTTGGAAGAATAGTGTAGCAGCGCTCAAACCCTCGGAATTGCTTGGCTATGCTACTATCTATTCAGGATCTGGCGTACTAGTACATGAGTAAGGTTCTCGTTTTAAATGCCTCCTATGAACCGCTAAACATCACCAGTTGGCGACGTGCGGTTGTGCTCATTATTAAAGGCAAAGCCGAACAAATCGAGCAGCGTGAAGAGCAGGTCTATCCAGACTTTCCTTTGCCCACGGTCATTCGCCTACGCCACTACGTCCGGATTCCGTACAAAGATATTCCACTTACCCGTCGCAATTTACTTCACCGCGACAACCACACCTGCCAGTATTGCGGCTATGCAGGCGACACTTTGACTCTAGACCATGTCATTCCCAGATCGCGCGGCGGTGGTGACTCATGGGAAAACATCGTCAGCGCCTGCGTACGCTGCAACGTCAAAAAAGGTAGCCGCACCCCAAGAGAAGCTGAGATGCCGCTAGCGAATCAGCCTCGTAAGCCGCACAGCAGCCTGTACTTCGAGATCTCCAGGCACGTGCGTGGCGGCGTTCATCAGGAATGGCGTAGATATGTCATCGGATTGAACTAGCTATATTCGCCAGAATCAAGTGCACACTTCATAGATGCGCACCTCATAACGTTACTCCCAAAGAGCACATTGCTAAACGATAGACTGCTAAACGATAGACAGCTAAACGACAGACCTTCCCACAGCGACGAGCCGTCAAAGACTGGGACTACTTCTGGTACGGCATCGTCCGATATAGTGACCTCAGACCAAGCAGACAAACTGCGCCGCGCTGCGGGATTCGACAGCAATCGCGCAGAGGCGCTAGAGAAGCTGCTCAAGAAGCACAGTGGGACTCATCAGGTTGTTCTACTACAGGACTTTCCCGATCCTGATGCGCTATCTTCAGCGTGGGCCTATCGCCTGATGGCACAGGCATACAATATTCAGTGCGATATCTATTATTCGGGCACGCTCAGCCATCAAGAAAACATCGCGCTGGTCAAATTAACCAATTTGCCTGCCAAGCGATGGCCTAGCAACGCGAAAGAAGCCCCCGATCTCTCTCAATACCAGGGCTACGTTCTAATCGACACGCAAGGAACGACCAGTCACCTGACCGAGAAGGTTAGAGCAGCTGAGCTGCCTCTACTGCTTGTCGTCGACCATCATGCAACACAGGGAAAACTATCAGGCGAGTTGCTAGATATTCGACCGCATATTCATGCGACAGCAACCATCATGGCCGAGTACCTGAGCTCTGGGATCGTTCAGCTTGATCGCAGCAACGATCAGCACGTGAAGTGTGCAACTGCGCTGATGCACGGGCTGCGCTCTGATACCAGTCGCCTGATGCAGGCATCAGAACCTGACTTTTTGGCAGCAGCCTTCTTGAGTAAGTACTACGATGCGCAGCTCTTGAGCGCAGTGCTACAGGCATCTAGATCGCGCCGGGTGATGGATGTAATCGAGCGATCGCTGCGCAACCGTCTCATTCAAAACAGCGTCTCGATTGCAGGCGTTGGCTATCTTCGCTATGAAGACAGAGACGCTATCCCTCAGGCGGCAGATTTTCTTGTGACCGAAGAAAACGTTCACACCGCTGTCGTCTACGGCATCGTCCACGATGAGGACGAAGAAAAGGAGCTCGTAGTGGGCTCTTTGAGAACAAACAAAATTACTCTCGATCCTGACGAGTTCATCAAAGAAGCTCTAGGTCAAGACAACCACGGCCGTTTCTTTGGGGGCGGGCGCTCTATGGCCGGTGGCTTTGAAATTCCGATTGGCTTCCTCTCTGGCTACTACGAGAACAGCGACTACAATCGTCAGAAATGGGAAGTGTTTGACAAGCAAATCAAACAAAAACTTCAGCGGCTAGTAAATCCAGAAAACGGTGTTCTAAATACCGATTAGCGATCCGAGTGGTGAGATACTGTGAATGCATTAATGCTGCACTCACTCGATCAGGAACCGCCCAATGACGACGACGCTTTGTGAATACCGACCAGGCTTAGAGGGAATTCCGGCTACGCAGTCGAGTATTAGCCATGTGAACGGTCAAAGTGGTGTTCTAGAGTATCGCGGTATTCGGATAGAAGATCTCGCTCGTAGCAGCACCTTCTTAGAGAGCTCTTACCTGCTGATTTGGGGTGGTCTGCCAACTCAAGCTCAGCTAGATGTCTTTAAGCACGAAATCCAGTACCATCGCCGCCTGAAGTACCGCATCAGGGACATGATGAAATGCTTTCCCGAAAGCGGACATCCAATGGATGCGCTCCAAGCGTGCGCTGCAGCGCTAGGACTATTTCACTCAAAGCGAGAGCTCAATGACCCAGCCTACGTCCAAAACGCAGTGGTCAGACTGCTGGCGAAGATCCCTACGATGGTGGCTGCTTTTGAGCTGATGCGCAAAGGGAATGACCCGGTACAGCCTAGAGACGATCTAGACTACGCATCAAACTTTCTATACATGCTCAACGAAAAAGTACCGGACGCTCTAGCCGCTAGAATTTTTGATGTGTGCCTGATTTTGCATGCGGAGCACACGATCAATGCCTCTACGTTCTCGGCGATGGTAACGGCTTCTACGCTGACAGACCCCTACGCGGTTGTCGCTTCTGCGGTCGGTACCCTGGCAGGACCTTTGCATGGCGGAGCTAATGAAGAAGTGATTGCGATGCTAGAAGAAATTGGTTCTGTCGAGAACGTGCGACCCTACATTGATGCGCGAATTGCCAACCGCGAAAAAATCATGGGCTTTGGACACCGGGTGTACAAGGTGAAAGACCCACGAGCAGCGATTCTACAAGGACTCGCTGAGCAGCTATTTGACAAGGTCGGCCGCGATGACTATTACGATATTGCTCTAGAGCTAGAGCTGGTAGTTGAGGAGAAGCTGGGTCACAAAGGGGTCTATCCCAATGTGGATTTTTATTCTGGGCTGGTGTATCGCAAGCTGGGGATTCCATCTGATCTGTTTACGCCGATATTTGCGATCGCCCGCGTTGCCGGTTGGCTAGCTCACTGGAAAGAGCAGATCAGCACCAATCGAATCTTTCGTCCTACTCAAATCTATGAAGGACTCCACAGTCAACCCTATATCTCCATAGAAAAGAGACCGGACATCTGGGATAAATAAAGCGTTTTTCTAGTGTTAACACCGAGGTGATGGGCGCTACCCCTCTTTGCAATCTATGGAACTGCGGAGATTATATATCCAGTGACGATTTTCAGGAACTCCAGCCCCTCCGGTGTAAGCCGGGGGGGTTTTATTTTGAGCGCGTATTGTATCCCAGTCATAGGCTTTATCTATGGCTCTACTCTAGGTTTGCCTTTTAGATAAAGAGTATAGAAGTTGATTAAGCGTTAGAATCTGTTAAAGAAATGTATCTAGACACCGCAAAACGTCTTTTATTAGCATGACTTCAGGGATTGACCTTCAAGGGACATTCGTCCAAGCGCTCACTGATCTGGGCTTGCCTGCGGGCGCGGCCAAAACAGTCTGGATTCCACTGCCAATGCTACTGATGCTGATAGTTGCAACAGTCAGCATCTTTATCTGCGTCTGGCTAGAGCGAAAAATCTCCGCAGGCGCTCAGCAGCGTATTGGCCCCGAATACATTGGTCCACTCGGCGCACTACAGGCCGTAGCAGATGGTATCAAGCTGATATTCAAAGCGGATATTACTCCTGCCAAAGCAGATCCCTGGCTGTTTGTGCTTGGTCCTGCCATTGTTGTGATTCCCGTCTTCCTGTCTTTTTTGATTGTTCCATTCGGTCAAAATCTGGTCATTACCGATCTAGGTATTGGTATCTTCCTATGGATTTCTCTTTCTAGCATCACGCCTATCGGCCTACTGATGGCTGGCTACTCTTCCAACAACAAGTATTCGTTACTAGGTGGTCTGCGAGCAGCGGCTCAGTCGATTAGCTACGAAATTCCGCTAGCGCTAGCGGTCCTAGCCGTTGTGATGATGTCTAACGGGCTTAGCACAATCGATATCGTCAACCAGCAGTCTAGCTATGGCATTCTAGGCTGGAATATTTGGCGGCAGCCGGTAGGATTCGTCATATTTTGGATTTCAGCCCTAGCAGAATGTGAGCGCCTACCCTTTGACCTTCCCGAGGCAGAGGAAGAATTGGTCGCAGGCTATCAAACTGAGTACACAGGTATGAAGTTCGGTCTCTTCTACGTTGGCTCCTATGTCAACTTGATGCTGTCTGCGCTGATCGTGTCTGTGCTGTACCTTGGCGGGTGGAGCTTTCCTATTCCTGTTGAGACTATCACCGCGCTGCTAGGCATCGACGCAAACGTTGCTTGGGTACAAATCATTACAGCTTCTCTAGGGATTGTAATGACGATGCTAAAAGCATATCTGCTTGTCTTTTTGACTATCTTGCTTAGGTGGACAGTACCCCGCGTCAGAATTGACCAGCTGCTGGACTTAGGTTGGAAGTTCCTCTTGCCAATCGCGCTAGTAAATCTATTAGCAACAGCCGCACTAAAGCTGACTTTCCCAGGTGCATTCGGTGGCTAGCGCACAGCGTCGTAGACCAGTGCTGTATCAGCCTACACTCTCTCTTTGACTACCTACTTCAGAGCTCCTGCCATGTTGAACTTCTTAAAACAAGTCGGCGACTACGCAAAAGAAACGGCCCAAGCCGCGAAATTTATCGGACAAGGTCTATCGGTCACCTTTGACCACATGAAGCGTCGTCCTGTCACCGTGCAGTACCCATACGAAAAGGTGATTCCGTCTGAGCGCTACCGGGGTCGGATTCACTTCGAATTCGATAAGTGCATTGCTTGTGAAGTGTGCGTGCGGGTTTGCCCAATCAATCTGCCCGTTGTCGATTGGGAGTTCAACCGAGAGACAAAGAAAAAAGTCCTTAACCACTACAGCATCGACTTCGGGGTCTGCATCTTTTGTGGTAACTGTGTTGAGTACTGTCCGACGAACTGCCTATCAATGACAGAGGAGTACGAGCTCTCAGCCTACGATCGTCACAATCTTAACTACGACAGCGTGGCACTAGGCCGTTTGCCCTATAAGGTGACAAATGATCCAATGGTGACGCCGATGCGTGAGTTTGCCTATTTGCCAAAAGGTGTGATGGACCCTCACGATCTGCCAGCCGGTAGCCAAAGAGCAGGCCGTCTACCAAAAGATATCTTGGCGGAGATGGAAGCAGAGCAAGCTGCTAAAGAGAAAGAAACCGCTGAGACCGCAGCAGGAGAGTAGTTAGTCGCTGATAGGGGGTTCGGTTAGTTAGCTTAGTCGCTCTAGCCAAACGGCTTAGTAGGGTAGCTTATTTAGCTAGTTCAGATGCCAATTCAGGCGACGTTCGTATCGGCGTATCTGGATCGGCGTTTACATCGTGAGGAGAATATCGTTTTGATTTTGGCTTTAGATCTAGCAGCTTTCAACTTGGCAGAAGGCGTACAGCTCGTCTCCTTTGTCCTACTAGGACTGATGATGGTAGCTGGGGCGCTAGGCGTCGTTTTGCTTTCTAACATTGTGTATTCAGCGTTTTTACTGGGCTTTGTTTTTATTAGCATTGCCGGTCTATATATTCTGCTGAACGCTGGCTTCGTAGCGGCTGCGCAGGTACTGGTTTATGTCGGTGCTGTCAACGTGCTGATTCTGTTTGGAATCATGCTGGTGAATAAACAGGAAGACTTCATCGCAATCAAGAATGCTTGGATTGGTAGAGTCGCGACGGGCGCAGTTTGTGCAGGGTTGTTTGGGCTACTCAGTACGATGGTAGTTTCCCACCCGTGGGCAATCTCGAATGCGCCTGCCGCTGGAGATAGAGCTATTGAGGTAATCGGACAGCACTTCTTTAGCGACTACCTGCTACCTTTCGAGTTAGCCTCTGTGCTGCTGCTGATTGCCCTAGTTGGTGCGATTATCCTAGCTAGACGAGAGTATATTCCTGATGAGACAGTTGAGGCCCCAGCGCTTACTCTGCCTGAAAGGCCACGTGAGCTAGTGGCTGCTGGTAGCCGAAGCGACTAGGCGCGAAACAAAGCGCAGATTCTGTATCTCTACCCCATAAGATCTCTTCAACCCATCTATTCACATGCAACTTGAGTACTTTCTAATCTTGGCAGCAGCCTTGTTTTGTATTGGTATCTACGGCCTAGTTATCAGCCGCAATGTGATTCGGGTGCTGATGTCCATTGAGCTGATGCTCAATGCGGTCAATCTCAATCTGATGGCGTTCTCGAACTACTTAGATCCTGATGGAATCAAAGGACAGGTGTTTACAGTATTTGTAATCACGATTGCTGCCGCAGAAGCTGCTGTAGGTCTCGCTATCGTGCTCTCTATCTACCGAAACCGCGACACAGTAGATATGGAGCAGTTTAATCTACTCAAGTGGTAGTGGGGTCGCTTATCTGATAGAAATTAGGGAGCGTTGTGCAGCTCAAGCAGGTCATCATTGTATACAAGGCTGGGAGTCAGCTCAGCAAAAGCTGCGCCGACAAGTGCGCTCGTCAGTTAGAGGCTCATGGAGCCAACGTGATGATGGGTCCGAGCGGCGCACAGGATAATCCCTATCCCGTCTTTTTACAATCCTCGCCTCAGCCGATTGACTTAGCTGTGGCACTAGGGGGTGACGGCACCGCACTAGCTGCTGCCCGTCACCTAGCGATGGATGACATTCCTATCCTGGCTGTGAATATTGGAGGACACCTTGGGTTTCTAGCGGATTCGGCAGAGGTAATTGGCGATTTTGAGCGGGCATGGGAGCGGCTGCTGAGCGATCAGTTTGCGGTTCAGCGGCGGATGATGCTACAGGCAAGAACGCACAGAGGGGAATCGCACAACATAGAGCCGGTGAGCGATCGCTACTTTGCGCTCAACGAAATGTGCGTAAAGCCAGCCTCGCCCAACCGGATGATCACCTCTACGCTAGAGGTCGAAATCGATGGAGAAGTCGTCGATCAATATCAGGGCGATGGGCTGCTAATCAGTACACCTACCGGATCGACTGGTTATACCGTTTCTGCCAATGGTCCAATTGTGCATCCAGGAATGCATGCGCTGATTGTGACGCCAATCTGTCCGATGAGCCTTTCTAGCCGACCCATCGTGTTGCCACCTGGCAGTACTGTCAGCGTCTGGCCGCTAGTCGATCCTGAAGGCAACACTAAGCTATGGGCAGATGGTGTACTAGCGACTACGGTTTGGCCAGGGCAAAGGGTAGACATTCGGATGGCTAGTCATCTGGCAAAGTTTATTTTGCTAGGTAAGGATCACTCCTACTACCGGACATTAAGGAACAAGCTACAGTGGGCCGGAGCCAGAGTAAATTACTTCAATGACCATCGCCAGAGACAAAACACATAGCTAGTCAATTGCCCAAGGCCTGCGTATGACTAGGCGATTTCTGCCCTGCTGCTTGGCCTTGTACAACCCTAGATCGGCAGTGTCTAGTAAAACACTGATCGCCATGCTCTGCGTGGGTGTGACTGTTGTTAGTCCCAGACTAATGCTGATGTACGGCGATACTTTTGAAGCTTTGTGTTCTAGTTCTAACGCCTGGACTCTAGCACCAGCGTCCTTGGCCACTTGCTGAGCACCTTCGGTATCGGTATTAGGCAAGAGAATCACAAATTCTTCTCCACCGTAGCGAGCAGCTAGATCGCCAGGTCGCCTAACGGTTTGACTGATGGCACTGGCTACCTGACGCAGGCACTGGTCGCCAGCAGGATGGCCGTAGGTATCGTTATAAAGCTTGAAATAGTCGACGTCGCAGAGGATGAGCGAAATGGGACTATGCGATCGCACTGCCCGCTGCCACTCGCTAGCCAGATGCTTTTGAAAGCTCCGTCGGTTGGCAAGCCGCGTTAGCTCATCTACTTCCGATAGCGTCTTGAGACGGTAAATATTATGCAGCCTAATGACCAGTGTCGCTTTCATTAGGGCAATGCTAGCTGGCACAATCGGTAGCCACCAGCCGCCTATCATGAGTGCTAGCTGGCTAAGTCCCAAGCTAGTACACAGCAAAGCTCCATAGAGCTGTAATCGCTGGAAGTCTGTCTGGCACCAGTGGTATAGCCCTATGCCAAAGAAGGTGTAGAGCACAATCAACCAGGATTCTGTGTGGCTAGCTAGCACTTTAATAGGATGTCTTTGCCCAAAAGCAGCGCTGACAATCTGGCTAGTCAGGCTGGCATGGATCTCTACGCCGTGGCTAGGAATCAATCCAACCTCACCTCTGCGGCTGCTGTAGGGGGTAAGCACATTTCTACGATTCGACTGATAGGGAAAGTTCTATCGGTACCTCTGCGTCCGCTTGTTGAAGGAGACTACGCAGCTCTACTAGAGCGGCGCTCTGAGCGTCTTGACGATAGGCACCTATTAGCAGATTGAGAGCGTCGTACCAAATCCCCTGAGAGGCATAGAATGACGCCTGATCGAGAGAAGATGCAGTGGGTAGCTCTGACTCGTTGGGCGCTTCAATTCGTTCAACAAAACTGCGAGTGTGAATAGAAAAATTGCTGCTTCTACAGCTGACAAAGACCGTCCAGCGATAGGGAACGCCTACTTCGAGAGCCACTGAGTTAGGGAGGGTGACTTCCATCAAACCAGTCGCTGATTTTAGCGCTTCGGTATAGATAGGATCAGCCTGTTCAGGATGATGTAGAACGAACTCCATATCTGCGGCTTGTCCACAGTAGCAGCGGCACTGCCCCGGCGACCTCCAGACATCGTGCTCGAAGCACTGCCTCTTTCAGGGTCTGGGGTCCAGCGCACTTGGTTAGCACTAGCGGTGCTGCCTACGATACTAATAAGGATGGTCGTTTTTACGTGTAAATGCTCTGCCACCTGTATCTACAAGCACATATTTCAAATCTTGGTCTGGGTAATTGACCTGATCGGATGCGGTGCGATCGCCGACCTCCAAGTAGATCGCCAGCTGATCAGACCGATTCACCAAATGGTGCCCATTGGCGATGCCCGCAGCAAAACCAGCCATCTCTCCGGCGGTCAGGATTTGCTCTCCATCGTCTGTCACTAGCCAAAGTTCGCCTCGCACAACGTAGACAAATTCGTCTTGGGCAGAGTGCCAGTGCCTGAGGGCTGACTGGCTACCAGGTGCAAGGGTTGTAAGGTTCACCCCAAAGTTTTGGAGTCCGGCTGCATTGCCGACTCTTTGACGCGATCGCCCACTCACAACCGATTGAAAAGGAGCTGGATAGTTGGTACCAGTCTCGACTGGGACGGTGGATAAGTCTATTTTCATAGCTCACTCGCAATTGAAAGGGTTAGGAACTGGCGGAAGATTAGCACTAGAATTTCGGCTGCCAGTCAGGTGCGATGGGCACAGCCTTGAAAGTGGCAGTAGCTTCGGCACGCTTTGAAAGTGCAGCTATACCTGGATAGCGACTGGATTCTATGACATCGTCTGCAATCAGGCGAGTAAACTGCCAAGCTACGCAGACGGTGATATCAGCTTGAGTCATTTCCTGAGTGACTAGCCAGGCTGAGGTCTTGGCGGCGTACGGTTCAATCTGGTCATAGGCGGCGATAAGCTGGGTTTGGATGCGATCGCGCCAGGGCTGATATTGCTTGTCCTCGGGTCTTTGGCGTTCATATTCGACCTGCACAGTCTTATCACAGGCATTGATACCCAGGCCAATCAGGCGAATGGCTCGCTGATAGCTTTTGATATCGGCTGGCATGAGCGAATTATTCGCATCAGTCAGCCGCTCGACGTAAGCCAAAATTAGGCTGGAGTCCATCAGGACTTCGCCATCGTCACATACCAGCGTTGGCGCTTTTAGTAGCGGGTTGATCTGGCTAAATTCTGGAATGCTACGGAAGACTGACAGCGGTGAGTGATCGAATGGGATGTTGAGTGCGTGAAGTGCGATCGCAACTCTTCTGACATAGGGTGAATCCAGCATTCCAATCAGTTGCACAGTCCTATGCCTCGTTTTCTAGCAGGGATACGGTGAGAGATTGTCTCTCAAGTACAGATAAGCACAAAGCAAAAGCTCGTCCTATCTATTGTTTCGATAGAGTAAGTTCATCAAACCTGATAGTGCTTCAGGCAATTGCAGAGCGGAGCTACTTTGGATCGGCACCAAAGCAGACAGTCAGGCTGGCAAATATTCAAAAATTCCTTTCACCAAATCTAGCGTCTTGTCATCCAAGACCCGCCAGTCCACCGCTCCCGACTCATCAAACAGGCGGTCGTCTGCTGCAATTACCGATTCGGGTTCGGCTGAATAGGCGATCGCACAAACCCGGTAGCACAGCGCCCAGATATCTACCGTTTGGTCTGTCTGTCCGTCGCGCTTCAACCGGAGCGTGTACAAAGGGGATGGCTGTGGTAGCGCCGCCATCAGCGCCGCCACTCGGTCGTGCTCTTCGGTTGGCACCCCGTGCAGCCCCTTTTGCAGCCTCGCATAGTCTGCCTTTTGCTGGTCTGTTGTGCCTTCTGGCCAGATCAGCTCTTCTTCATAGCTGCCCTGCCATTCAGTGTCGTCTAGCTGCTTACGAATATTGTCGATCACCCGAATCAAAGCAGGCTGCATTAGCTGCTCTACCTTGGCTCTATCTAGAGTGCTGGCAAACTTAGGCATTCCTATTCACTCCGTCCGCACCGTATAAACTATTCCGTCCGTACTATTCCATTCGAAACCACGCCGTCAGCGCAACAGCCAATCCATCGGCGGCATCATCCGGCTTAGGAATAGCATCTAGCTTCAGTTCTCTGGCCACGGCATCTTGTACTTCTACTTTATCCGCGTTGCCATGTCCCGTGATCGACTGCTTGATCTGAGCGGGCGTAAATTCGACAAACGGCAAGCTGCGCTGAGCAAGTACTAGCATCACCACCCCTCTGGCCTGCGCCACCAGAATGGTGTTACCCATCCGATAGAAAAACAGCTTTTCAATCGAAACAAGATCGGGTTTGAACTCATCGATAACGCTGTGCAGATCGTCGTAGATGGTGCAAAGACGCTTGCCAGTATCGGTGCGTGCAGGCGTCTGCACGATGCCGTAGTCCACCACTTGGATATCTGGCTTCAAGTCTCGCATCTGGGCTGGATCGTACTCAATGACGCCAAACCCTAAAATTGCTAGCCCTGGGTCTAAGCCCAGAATGCGTTTAGTCATGCCACCAGCTTATCGAACCGCCGAAGGTTGGCGACCGTTCATCTCTGGAACCGCTACACCGAATGCGGTGCTAAATGTCTTCTCTACTTTGAACCCAGAATCAATTGTCTCTAGCGGATCTTTGCGCAGCCGATGACGCAGGCATAGGGCAATTACCCGCCGAATGTCTTCGAGGGTTACTTCGGTTCTACCCTCATAAGCAGCTAACGCTTGAGCGGCGCGGTTAGTAACGATATCACCCCTAAGCCCATCTACATTTAGCTCTGAGCAGACTTTGGAGATTTTCAGCTTGTACTCTCGCTCGATAGTGACTTCTCTCAGGCGGTTCTGAGCCGCAATGATCTTATCCCGGAGCGCATCTTGCTCAGCCTGACACTGAATAGAAAATCCGTCCGGATCTTGGTCAAACTCGGTGCGCTGTTCGACGATGCGAACGCGCTGCTCTGGCTCACGAACGGTACGAATCTCGGCATGCATCCCAAAACGATCGAGTAGCTGCGGTCGCAGTTCACCTTCTTCTGGGTTACCAGAGCCAATCAGTACAAACTGAGCAGGGTGACGAATAGAGATACCTTCGCGCTCTACGGTATTCCAGCCAGAGGCAGCGGAATCTAGCAGGACATCGACGAGATGATCGTCCAGTAGATTAACTTCGTCTACGTAAAGAAGCCCACGGTTTGCTTTTGCTAATAGCCCGGGTTCAAAATCTTTCTTGCCTTCACCCAGCGCTTTTTCGATATCAATGGTGCCGCAGACCCGGTCTTCGGTCGCACCTAGCGGTAGGTCAACCATCGGCACTTTCTTATTAGCAGTGGTAATAGCTGCGCCTTCGTGCTCGTTGATTACATCGGGGTTGTCAGGCGCACGGTTGAAGGGATCGTTAGCAACCACTTCGATTTCTGGAAGTAGGTCCGCCAAAGCGCGAATTGTGGTGGATTTGCCTGTACCGCGATCGCCCATGATCATCACGCCACCGATCTTAGGATCGATCACATTCAGGATCAGCGCTAACTTCATATCCTCTTGGCCAATAACCGCAGTGAAGGGAAAAACGGTTCGGCGGGCTGGCGATTTTGCGGTACTCACAGGTGAAATCTATCTATATATGGGGTATTCCCATTGTGCCACAGCAGGCCATTCCTAGTTCTCTTCGACTCATGACTAGTTATAGCTCCGACTATAGCTCCGAATTTATCCGGCTCTATGCTTGGCCTAACCTAGTCTCGGCTAGAGCATCGCTCTCTATTAGCCTAATCACCAATAAATACAAGACAAGCGCCAACGACTGTCAGCGCTTAGAGCTCTTGAATATGCAAATGTTTAGTCAATCGGAGCGGCGGGATTTGAACCCACGACCCCTACTACCCCAAAGTAGTGCGCTACCAAGCTGCGCTACGCCCCGAAGCCGCTAATTTGCCTATAAAGAATAGCACAACCTACGGCCCCAATACCCCCAAAGTAGTGCACTACCGAGCGACAGGATAGTCAAAGAAATAAGCGAAGGACAGTCCTGAGGATTTTCCGTATAACTATCCTGCGGACTGTCCTGAGGACATGCTATACTTTATTTAGTGAACAAGACTGAAGGGTTTCGGGGGAACGGCTTCCACTGGTGGGTAAAGCCCCTTCTGGCGAACAAATGCCAGAGCGACTGACAGTCCGCTGTTGATGCGTAAAGCCGATCGTCCGCTTGGGCGAATTGCTATAAACGTAAAAACGGTGCCAGTGCTAACATCAGCATCACTACCAACGTCATCACCGACACCGCTACCGCTAACAGAGATCAACTGATACCGGTCTCAAACGAAATCAGTTGAATTGTTAAACAGATACGAAACACAAAAAGAAACCCAGAGCTGGCAGAAATGTCGGCTCTTTTTATAGCTTACTCTCTTTTCCTTTTATAGCAAAGCGCGGATGCATTCGCACTTTGCTATGGCACTTTGCGCTATAGAACAAGGGGTGTAGTCTCTCGTGGTGTAGCAAGCAAAGTGCGGAAAGCTATATAAACTAGTGTTACCGCTTCGAGACTAACCAAGCGCCTTCGCCACCAGAGCGATAGCCTGCGCGGTTGAAGACAAAGCCTGCTTCGTAGAAGACCTGTCCATAGCTTTCAATTTCTTTGGGAGTTAGTTTTAGGAGCTCAGCAAGTTCAGAGGTTCTAAGTTTCCATCTGCCGGTGGCGGCTTTCTCTAACGATTCGTAGTAGGCAAGGGGGTCTTGCGTCGCTGAAGCGGGCTGGAGTTTCGCGGACATTTCGGCGGCGATCGCACTAATCAACTTCACCATATCGGACTGATTGAGCGCCAGATCAGAAGACTGCCCTGAGGATTGACCTGAGGATTCGCCAGCGGACGAACTGCTGGCTTTGTTGAGTCCTTTACGCTCTATAAATTCGGCGACATTTCCACCCACGCCAATGAAGCTGTGCAGCTCATCTAAAAGCTTGACCTGCTCACTACTAACATAGGCACGGTTACCGATCTTTTCCCGTTCAATGCCCAGATCTGACATGCGCTTGTAAACAGCGCTTCTAGCCAGCTGATAGCGATCGCTCAGCTGATTGACCGGGATTCGGTCAATATTTCCGTCACTCATGACCTATCCTCTGGACAATCCGCAGGAACTCTAAGTTAGATATATCATACATACTTTCCTATGCTCGATCAGAGGGAGCGTATGAACGATTTAGGATAGTCCTCAGAAATACAGTACATTTACACTATACACGTGTTCCTGAGGACTGTCCTTTGAACTTATGAGCCGTCTTTCTGAGTGAGTCTTGAACGGGCTAACTCGGACTGGACTAGTATCCGTAACTCCAGCGGGCGTAGTAGCCTCTAGCATCGATGTGGGTGAAAATTGAGGAGCTAGCAAGGCCGCCTTGTGAGCCCCACCAGCGGTTAAGACGGTCGTAGACGGTGTAGGAATGAATGCCGATGACGACAAAGTCAATGGCGTCACCGGACATATGGCGAGAGAACCGAGCACCGCCGACGGCGCGGTTGCTGGCAGGGTCGCGGTACCAGGAATTGACGCGAATGGGGCGATCGCCCATCCGGGCTCTGACTTCTTCCATCACCCTGGCAATCCGAATAATGCCATAGACCACGTTGCGGTTGACGGGAATGCGACTGCCGTTCTTGGTGGCTTCTGCCCAGGTGAAATTGCCATCTGGGACGATGGGTTCTGAGAGGAAAAAGGTACTGTTGAAGCCGGGAAGACGGAAAGGTCCAGTGGGAGCCGGTCTAGTCGGTGTGGGGGTAGGCTTTGGGGTTGGGCGAGCGGGGGGCGCTGTAGGGTTTGGGGTTGGGGTTGGATCAGGGACGGGTTGAGGCTTGGCGTCGGAGTCTTTGTGGGGAGTGTTCTTTGGCGGGTTGCCTTCGATCAGGATATCGGGGGCAAAGGCGTACCAGTCTTTGATGTTGCGATCGCCTAATCCAGTTGTGGCCAGCGATACCTGTACATGGCTTCCTGGCGCTGAGCTGTAGGAATCTAGCTCGAACTCTGTTCTGTTTTTGACGAAGATTTTCTCATCAGCAGACAGTTGAGCGGATAGCACAGGCTCTAGCTTGAATAGCGTATCGCTGATGACTTTGAGCGTGACGGTCGATCCGCTGATGCGCACGTCTGGTTCGTAAACGTACCAGGTGTTGCGGTTGAATTCGCCTAGGAATTTGTTGGCGATCGCAATCTTGAGGTGATTGCCCGCAGCGGGAAGATAGGACTGGAGATCAAACTGAGTGCCGTTTTTGACAAAGACTTTGTCTGAGGCAGCGAGCTGTGTGGAGAGTATGGGCTGCTGTTTAAAGAGGGTGTCGCTGATGACAGTAAGCTTGACCGGAGAAGTGTCGAGTTTGATATCTGGGTTGTAGGCGTACCAGATCCGCTGATTGTTGCCTAGCGTTTTGTTGGCTAGCACTAGGCGGGTGTGATCGCCTTCCGCTTCGGTGTAGGAGACTAGCTCAAATTCGGTGCCGTTCTTAACGAAGACTTTCTCAGAAGCAGACAGCTGAGCCGATAGTTTGGGACTGAGCTTGAAAAGCGTATCGCTAATGACTTTGACTTTCACAGTAGACTCAGCTCCCTAGTTAACGCGGTGTCGCTATGGATGATATAGCAAGTTTGCACCCAGCTTACGGCAGACTCGAAAGCGCTAGTTCTTAAAGATGGACACCCAGATAAAATAGCAAATCTTGGTTTGGTTGAGCCGTTTTGTTTGCGGTAGTAAGCAGATGACAAAAGATTTAAGCAATCTCACTGAAAGGCGGCTGGCTCAGAGCCGCGATCAGCTGCGAGGCGATACTAGCAGGCCATTCACCCTCACAATTGCGCCCAGTCAACAAAATAAATCGCAGCCCATATCGAGTAGGAAAACCCTCAGCTTCTAGCCAAATATTTTCACTTTCCTGCTCACAGCTCAGGCGCTCTTCATCGACTAGCTGCTCGGCCATTGCTGCCATCGCGGCTGCTAGCTGTTTAGATAGCCGACAGAAATCTTTGAATTCTTCAGCGGTCAGCTCTAGCGCCCAGTTCTCTCCAGCTAGCAAAGCGCAAAAGCTGTCGGCGGTCGGATCCCATCCTAGTCGCCAGCCTTCGCCTTCTAGAACTTTGCGAGCCATTGGTTGTTCGAGTGGATGTCTACGATTGCTAGCTGCCTACAGTAGGGGGTGCAGGCGGTAATGCGAAAGATTCGTAGAGGAAGTTGGTGAGGCGATCGCGCACATCCCATGCCAAGTTCTCTACCGCCGCAATATCGCCAGTCATTGGATTGTCTTGTAGACCGTAGTCAGGATAGTCCTGAGGAGTTATCGGCTCAAATGCGCCTAGATAATCAGCCATCGTCAGCTTCCACTCAAATCGCAGATTGGTCGAACGATCCTTGATGTAGAGGTGATAGCGAATAATCCTAGAGACCAGCGTATTTTCTACATCAGTGTCTCCGGTTTCGCTGCTGATGTACTGATTTTCTAGGGGTAGTTCGGGTATCTGCTGGTATGCCTGAGCGGCGATCGCACTTGGACTGACCCGCCGCGATGAAGATTGTGCCTGGGCAGTGCCAATCGTGAGGCCATTAAACGCAATCAGCGTAGCTACCAAGACGCCTAATAAACGATATCGCTTCAGGTGTCTTTGCATAGCTACGCCTACTGTGGTGATGCTGGATTGGGTCAGTCGACAGCTCTATTCGCCAATGATTTCTGGTTGGGTCAGTTCGTCGGACATTTCGACGATGGCACGCAAAACTGGCTTCATTTTAGATTCGTCGAGACTGTCAAATTCTTCAAAACGACGGCGCTGTGCGCGGTTGGCAACTTGTACAGTGATGCGATAGCGATTTGAGGCAGCGCTGATCAGATCTTCAGTGCGGCGCATGACTTGTTGGCTGTCGAAGGGAAGTCGCTTCATAAAGTTCGTGGGTGAGTGCAAGTGGTCAGTATAGCAAAATGATGATGCCCAGTATCAACTAGGGTTGGGCATGTTGGGCAATTGGCGATCGCGCCTGAATTGCCTCTGCTTCGGACTCTCGACCTTGCTCTTTTAGCAGCAGGCTGTAGGAATCGTACAGGTACTGAACAAACGGGCGGCCAGGTTGAGGATCGCGCTCTACCATTTGGATAGCTTGGTCGTAGACGGTCTCTGCTTCGTCTGTCTTGCCTAGATCGTGTAGCGTCACGGCTAGCTTGATATAGGCTTCAGCAAAATCGGGATTGAGCCGAACCGCTTCGCGGTAATTTACGGCTGCGGCTGAGTACTGTTCGTAGATGCGATACGTATCGCCGATGTAGTAGTTCACTTTGCGATCTGCGGCGATCGCAGCTTCCGCCTGGCCATCTCGGTACAGCACCTCTGCCAAGCTGCGCCGAGCCTCTTCGTTCTCGGGCGCTAGCCGAATCGCTTCGCGGTAGGCAGTTGCTGCCGCGTTGTACTTCTTTTGGGCAGCGAGCGACTCTCCCCTCAATAGATAGAGCTGATCGTTATTCGGGTCTATCTGAATAGCCCTGGCCGCAGCATCGGCAGATTCGTCATACTCACCCTGGTATTGCAGTTCACGGGCCAAGATTGTAACAGTCTCTGCATCGTCAGGCGCTAAGCGCGCGGCTTCTCGAAGCAGCTCTAGTCGCTCGTCGCTAGCTTCGCCGAGAAATGTCAGCAGCATTCCTAAATTTTTGTAGGCGATCGCATTATCCGAACCGTGCTCAATCGCCTTACGGTAAGCTGCCTCAGCCGCTTGATAGTCGCCTTGGCTGAGCAGCACGTTCGCTAGCTGGTAGTGAGCAACGCCATCGCTTGAATCCAGTAGTATCTTTCGTCGCCAAAATGCCTCAGCCTCGACTAGTACTGTTTCGGACAAGCCAGAGCTGTTTGTTCGGGGGTTGCCTGCTGAAAAGGGTCGGGGATTTCGTACCTGGCTAGCGATGAGTCAGTAGGAAGGCTCTGCGATTCCGCGTGAAAGAACTTCTGTTGGATCGAGACTGTTGATCCAAGCAGAAACGATAGGCTTAGACCGACGACGAGAGCAGAGCGCATAGTTTTAACCGATACGACTATCTCGATTGTTGCGAATCTGCCGCACTTGGATCGAAGCGTCTGTCCAGTTGTTGCATCGGCTGAGCCGTCAGGGTGCGATCGCTGGTAGAAATTTAGCCTGAAGATTATTGCTGTTGTCTGATGCCTCGAGAGGTAAATTCAGCGGTATGTAGCTGTAAGTCAGGGTCATTAATAGTCTGACTTACCGCGTTCGAGATAGCTTTTGCCTGCTCAGCAGTTTTGGCGAGGGCAAACACAGTCGGACCGGAGCCAGACATCATGGTGCCGATGCCGCTGTGCTGCGCGGTGATTGTCTGCATGGCTTCTTTGAGCTGCGCGACTTTGGGGTGCGCAGGCAGTACCACTTTTTCTAAATCATTAGAGAGGTGAGTGCCGATAGCTGCTGTGTCATGGCTACCGATTGCTTTTACCATCGGACCGGAATGAACGCGCGATCGCCGCTCTTCCAAACTCGCTAATTTATCCAATGGCACGTAGGTATGCTCGAACTGCTGCCGATACGCTTTATAGGCCCAGGGCGTAGAGACCGATAGATTCGTATATTTTGCCAGGACGGTATGCAGCTTGGGCGGATTGGGAATAAGGTTGATCGCTTCGCCGCGTCCGGTGGCGATCGCACAGCCCCCCACCAGACAAAACGGCACATCCGATCCCAGCTCTGCCCCTAGCTCTTGCAGCTCTACTCGCGTTAGCCCCAAATCCCACAGAATATCTAGGCCAAACAGCGTCGCCGCCGCGTTTGAGGAACCGCCTGCTAGTCCAGCGCCTACCGGGATTTTCTTTTCGATCAAAATTTCCACGCCGCCCTGCTGGTTTGTCCGATTGGGAAATCGCTTTTGCAGTAGCGAGACCGCCTTGTATGCCAGATTCGTTGAATCGGTAGGCACTAGCGGATGGTCACACTCAATCGAGATGTTGGGCGCTTTGACGGGTCTAAGCGTAATGCGATCGGCGAGGGCTACGCTCTGCATTACCATCACTAGCTCGTGAAAACCGTCAGGGCGATTGCCGATGATTTCTAGGTAGAGGTTGATCTTGGCGTTAGCGAGGAGAGTGAGCATTACTCGATTTCTCCCACTGCATCGCCTGCTCGCACTGCATCACTCAGCGCCACCCATTCCCTGACGCCTAGTCCTTCGGCTCTGATCTGAGGGTTGAGAGAAAGGCTTTCTAATACAGAGCTCAAAGCGTCGCGATCAATGACGCTTTGCAGGTTGTTGCGTAGCATTTTGCGCTTTTGAGAGAAGCCAAGTTTGACGAGTTGGCTGAGGCGAACGGGGTCTTTGGCCGGGGTAGGAAAAGGGCCGAGGGCGCAGGCGAATGACGGCGGAGTCTACTTTTGGTGGGGGCTTGAAGGCGCTAGGGGGAACCGGGCAGATTTCTTCGCAGTCGGCAAGATACTGGGCGCGGATGGTGAGTGCACCGTTGGCTTTGGTGCCGGGCTCGGCGCAGAGGCGATCGCTAATTTCTTTTTGGACGAGTAGAACGATGTTGGCGAAGGGATGTGGGGTTGGGCGATCGCATCGTTCCCAGCAGCTTCTCTAAAATCGGGGCGGTGATGTAGTACGGGATATTCGCCACGACTTTATTAGGCCGATCTAGCTCGAAGTCAATCAGCGCCTGATCAAAATCTAGCTTCAAAAAGTCAGATTCGATCAGGCGAAACTGTCCGGTTGCCATGTCGGCAATGAACTGCTCGCTGAGCTGTAAACACAGGTCTCGATCGATCTCGACCGCGAGCACTTTGGCGGAGGTGTCTAGCAGTCTTTGGGTCAACACGCCTTGACCGGGGCCAATTTCTAGGACGCGATCGCCTTCAACTAGCTCACCGGCTCTAACGATTTGGTTGAGTATCTCATCACTCCGCAGCCAGTGCTGACCGAATCGCTTCCGCGCTCTTTGAGGGGTCTTTTGTCCAGTTCTTGGCGGCACGGGCTAAATCGGTCCTGATTGAAAGAGTAATGGGGCGGCACCTTATCGTACCGTGAGTGCTCCTCATACAAAGAAAATCGTTTGCTGGCAGTCAAGCAATAGCTGCAAGCTGCCTGAACATAGTTAAACAGCATAGAAAGATAATGCTACGGCCCAAAAAAGTTGTTTTGATTGTTGGAAAAATAGTTTTGAAGCACTAGAAAATAAATATGATGAACCAAAAAGTTGTTTTGGAGCGCTAGAAAATAACTTAGGAGCACCCGAAAACGGTTGTGAAGCAGTGGAATGTAATTGAGCGTTAGTTAAGATTCGTTTTCTGGTGCTACTTAATCGATAGAAGAAGAAGGTTATACACAGACGCGCGATAATTTGTAAATGAGACAGGCACCAGATGAACAGGTAGCCGTCTCTAAAGCCTATAAACGTCAACCTATGGAAAAATCTACCAGCTCCCAGCCATCTTCTAGCAGTTCTGGTCTACAAAACGGGCAAAAGCCAGATGGGAGAAAGCCAGCGACGCCGCTGCGCTGCTTCACAGGCGCGCTGATGTCGGCGACGCTTTCTTTGCTGGCCTATCGACTAGCGGTTTCGATTGCAGCGACCTTTGCAAGTAAGCCAGTTGTCTCAGACAATCCAGCGGTAGTGAATATTTCGGCGGCGGTGCGAACGCTGGTAAATGGCATAGTGGCGCTAGGTGCAGGCGTTTTTGGGGTAGCCGCGCTGGGACTAGTCGCCCTGGGCATTCAGCTGATCTTTAAGCCAGAGCAGCCGTCATCTACTACAGCTACCATCTACTACAGACTCATCTACTACAGACTCATCTACTGCGGACGTAGAATAAATCATCCGGGCGAACTCAATTGCGGCGTTCACTGACGCGGTAAGGTATTCTGGCGAGCATAAACCCACAGAGAAACGACCCCTTAGGCAGCAGTAGCGAGTAATTTTCATGGCACAGATCTTTATTTCGGCTGGGCGCGGTGGCATTGTCAACGGTGTGCAGGATACGGGGGCGCGGGTAGCGGGGACAACGGAAGCGCAAGAGATGATCGCGCTGCGAGATTTGGTGGTGCCAGAGCTGCGATCGCGTCGCTACGATGTGCTCTCAGTCCCTGACGATCTCAACTTGACGCAGAGCATTGCTTGGATTAATGCCAGGACTAGAGCCGGGGCGATCGCGCTCGAAATCCAGGCCGCAGCCGTACCTAATTCAGCGGTCAGAGGCGCGACGGTCTATCACATTGTGGGAAATCGCGATCGCCGCGATCAGGCCGAACTCATCCTGCTTTCTCTGTTAAAAGAAGTCCCCGAACTACCCAGCCGAGGCGTCCTACCTGATACCTCCTCGCCGACGGGTCGCCTTGCCTTTTGCCGCCAGACCCTACCGCCAGCGCTAGTGACTGAACTTGTCTACCTCAGCAACCCGCAGGACTTTGCTCTGCTTATACAGCGGCGGCGCGATTTTGCCCTGGGTCTAGCAAATGGCCTAGCGGCTTGGAGTCGCGCTGTTACTGGCAACAGTCCTACGCCGCCTACCCAAACTGTCCCAGACTTTCCGACAATCAATATAGAGATCAACGGCGGAGAATACGCCGAAAAGGGCATCATCGTCAGCGGCAACGCCTATATCCCGATCGATCTCGCTGAACTGCTGAGCGTCGATCTTTCAACTGACGAGATCCGCCGAGTCCGCTATCGCGGTGTTGTCTATATCAAGGCAGTTGACCTCAAGCCATTTAGCGTTGGCGTCGGTTGGGATGCCGACACTCGCACGCTAAGGCTCAAAACCACCTCAGCGCTCAACATCTGTCCTGGCACCATCGATGTGATCATGAGCCACGGCAGCACTACAGAGCTCACCCTGACCACTTTCTTGCGAAATCAGAACAAGAGTGGCGCTGACCAGTTTCCAGACTTAGCCCAGCTGTACCGCGAAGAAGCCACCATCGAAGGTGTTGACTACGATATCGCCTTCTGCCAAATGTGCTTAGAAACTGACTTTTTGCGCTTTCCCGGTTTGGTCCGCCCCGCCCAGAATAACTTTGCGGGTTTAGCCGACGGCTCCGGCAACTTTGCCAGCTTTCCTAGCGCTCGTATCGGCGTTCGCGCCCACATCCAGCATCTCAAAGCCTACGCCAGCACTGAGCCCCTCGCCCGCCCTCAGGTCGATCCTAGATTCGACTTTGTCCGACGCGGCAGCGCACCTTTAGTAGGCCAGCTCAGCAACCTCTGGGAAGCCGACGCCACCTACGGCGACAAAATCATCGCCCGCCTCAACGAACTGTATAAGCTAGCCGGATTTATTTAGAACGCTGACTCGTTTTTTCTGCCTATTTAGCCAACCCAAAAACTGCCACCAACCTAATTTGGAAAAAGCAAAATCTCTAGGATGCTTAGGGAACGCTGAAACATAGTTCAGCCAAATTTGATACGTTGAATTCGTTTGCCGCCTTCATTCGCATTCATTCACCCGCCTGATAAACACCAACGCCTCTACACCCCTTCAACCATGTCTGTGAACTCTGCTTTTGCTAGAAACTGGCTCTTTGGCCTGACTGTTAATAAAACTGAGCCTGACCAAACCCAGCCCTCAGCCCTGCAATGGAGCCTGCGATGGAGTCTGCGGTGGTGGGGTGGCCTGCTGCTGTGGCTGGTACTGGTATTGCCTGCGCAGGCGGCAGTGGAATTGAGAGTGGCGATCGCCCAGAACCAAGACGCTATTACTATTGGTAGCTCTACTACAGCGATCATCCGCAACGGCGAGGGCGAGGCGCTCTATCAGCTACCCCAGCTACAGGGCGTCAGCGTCCAAGCTGACACTTCTGATGTCGATCTAGTCAACAACGGCAGCACGATCTCTGAATCTAATGCGTTTTGGCTAGAGCCTGCCGACGATGGCTTTGTCTGGATTGGGGGCAAGTGGTATCGCGGCCGGGTGATGGTGACCAAAGAAGACGGTGAGCTAGTCGCAGATCAACTATGTGGATTTAGAAGACTATCTGTATAGCGTTGTCGGTAGCGAGATGCCGACAAGCTGGCCGCAGGCGGCGCTACAGTCTCAGGCAGTGGCGGCTAGATCCTATGTGTTGTACAAGCGATCGCGGGGCAAAAATCCGCTCTACGATGTCGATGCTACCACCACCTATCAGGTATACAAAGGCATTGCCCAAGAAGCGCCTAGCACCATCACCGCTGTAGACAGCACCGCCAATCAGGTCGTCACCTACAACGGCGCTGTGATCGAGGCCATCTTCCACTCCTCCTCCGGCGGCGGCACCGAAAACGCCGTTGACGTCTGGAGCAGCGACGTGCCTTATCTGCGCAGCGTCCAAGACTACGATCAGGGCTCTCCGGTCTACAGTTGGAAAGAGACCTTCACCCTGTCGGAATTTAGCGACAAGATTGGTGGCATTGGCCGAATCAACACTATCGGCACCGCTCAGCTAACACCAGGCGGACGAGTCGCGTCCATCACCTTTGCCGGAGAAAACGGCACCAAGACACTACGCGGTCGCGACGTGCGTTCTGCGCTGGGCTTGCGCAGCACTCGGTTCAATATCGACTTGAATAATAGCTCAGTTACCGTCACCGGCTCCGGATTTGGTCATGGCGTCGGCATGAGCCAGTGGGGCGCACGCAGCCTAGCCGAACAGGGCTGGGACTACGAGCGAATTTTGCAGCATTACTATCAGAGCACTGCGATCGCCCAGTTAGAGAACTAACGATCTCTGCTTTCAGGACAGCTAACTGCACTATCTATATTCTCTATCAGGCTCCCTATAATATTAGAGATAGGACCAGAGGCGAGATCATGACTATCACCGCAGCTTCTATGAGCCTTGAGGAGTTCTTGGACTTCGATGATGGGACAGATACTCAGTATGAGCTTGTAGATGGAGTGCCAGTAGCGGTGTCTACGGAAAGTGACCTCAATGACCGCATTGCTTCATTCTTGTATGCCTACTTTCTAACAATTGGCATCCCTTATTATCGGCTGAGCATGAAAGCTCAGGTTGCCGTCAGTGGCAGGCTTGCTAACGCGCGGCAGCCAGATTTGATGGTGCTCTCTGAAGAATCTGCCGCCGCTTTAGAAGGTGCAAAGCAAAGATTACTCACTCACGAGATGCCACCGCCGCTGCTAGTAGTAGAAGTCGTCAGTCCTAAACAGGCAGACCGAGACTATCGCTATAAACGGACAGAATATGCTGGAAGACATATTCCCGAGTATTGGATTGTAGACCCAATAGCTGAGCAAATTACTGTATTGATGTGGGTAGAGGGATTGTACGAAGGTCAGACATTTCGCAACGGTCAGCTTATCGAATCTACCCTGTTTCCAGGTCTATCTCTATCCGCTAGTCAGATACTAGTGAAGTGATTTAGACTGCGCTATTACTCCGGCAGCTCTAGAAACTTCTAAGACGTATTCCTCTTCGGATCTCTATACCGTCGTTAGCGTACGGGGCTGAACTAGACCAAAATCATCGTCAGACACAGCTTTCAGATAGTCATCTACGAGTGAGGAAAAGGCTTCTAGGAGGTCTTCTAATGTCTCGCCCTCCGCTAATAGGCTCAGTCCTGGAGCATTGACCAGCTGAGCGTAATAGCAACTATCTTCAGCACTATAGCTGACCTCAGCTACATAATCCTCATGCTGGATTTGTTTAACTGTTGCCATCGTTATGACTCCTCCTCTGGCTCCAAATTACAGTCTTCTAGGAATTTTCGTATTTGTTTAATATAGGGAGCTTTCAGTCCTTTATCAGGATGTGGACGATGCATTCCCCAGCGCTCATTGCCTATCTCAAAAAGAACGTTGGCGCTGGTCTGTGACTGCTTAGCTCCTAGCGCTTTCATCAGTTTCTCAACTTCTGAAAACTTTAGGTTTTTAGTTCTAGGTTCCTTCCACAGCCTTGTGTAGATCTTCAGTTGGCTTTTATTTAGCTCAGGCGTAGACATAGTTAACTATTACAGAGCTAGTGCTACAACTATAGTCGCGATTTCTTGCCACTGAAAAGGCTGATTAATAGAGCGGTTCCGATCATGCCAATGCCCAGTGCTAGTGCTACCCAGATACCGACAGACAGCGGGATTGTCTGCGCGTTCAAAAAGCTAAGCGGGACTCGAGGTGGCGTTTTGAACTGAAAGGATGGCGATCGCAACTACCAAAACCGCCGGAATCATCACAACCAAAAGCTTTACCACAGCGCAAACCCTCCTAAAGAACAAACCAGCGTTAGTTCTAGAATAGTACAGCTGCAGGTCTAGGCAGCGGCAGGCGCAGTTGTCAGCGGCGGCACTTCTACTAGGCTCGGTACGT
The DNA here is from genome assembly GCA_963772185.1 of uncultured cyanobacterium. Classification (GTDB taxonomy): domain Bacteria; phylum Cyanobacteriota; class Cyanobacteriia; order Phormidesmidales; family Phormidesmidaceae; genus Phormidesmis. The sequence goes on from CAVYWR010000001.1 coordinate 52,930, forward strand.
AGTTGGCCTGGTTTTGGGTGACTTCTAGATAGATGTGGTCTAGCCCGACCGCATGTCGAGAGATTGAGTTGATCGGTAGACCAGAAAAACGCTGGAGGAGTTCTGGCAAGTCGAGCGCATCGGGCACCCAGAAGGCTAGATCGCGGCCGTATCGACGGGGAGTAAAGCCATAGGACTTGGCACGAGCGATCGCACCTACTTCGTCTTCTGTGTCGATCATTACGACTTCTTGCGCGGGAATTCGTTTGCGCAGATGGTCGAGTGTGCCTTCTGCGAGGAGTCTGCCCTGTTTGATAATGCCAATGCGATCGCACAGCCGCTCTACCTCATCGAGCAGATGCGTCGTCAGTAAAACAGTCACACCCTGCTGCTTTAGCGAGCGAATCAGCTCCCACACTTCATACCTAGCCTCAATGTCTAGCCCAGTAGACGGTTCATCAAGCACTACTAGCTTTGGCTGATGAATGATGGCCGCTGCTAAACTCAGTCGCCGCTGCATACCGCCGCTCAGATCGCCCACTACGTCGTTAGCGCGATCTAGTAAGTTCACAGACTTTAGACAGATCTGCACTCGTTGCATCGTCTCCTGCTTGTCTAATCCATAAATGCGAGCGATAAAAGATAGATTCTCCGCGCAGGTCAGACTTTGGTATAGCAGATTTTGCTGAGGCATCACGCCGACTAGCAGCTTGGTCGCCTGACATACTGGCTGGCCCTGGACTAGAATTTCGCCACTGTCTGGCTGCAACAGACCGCACAGTAAATTCAGCGCTGTTGTTTTGCCCGCCCCGTTTGGCCCTAGCAATCCATACACTTCTCCGGGCTGCAAGCTCAAAGAGAGATCGGTGAGTACGGAGCGCTCACCAAATCGCTTTGAAAGACGAGTAATTTTTAGCATTCATTATTGACAATTTTATCCTCAACATAATGCCCCACGACGGACCAACTTTTGCTGTTGCTAGGCCAATTTCACAGGTGAGTTAGACCAGTTGGCTGTTTATGAAGCTAAGCGCCGCTGATATTTTCGCTAGAATTCGACGCCTGCTTGCGCTTTGACACCTTGTTCTTTGAAAGGATGCTTGATTAGGGTCATCTCTGTGACTAGATCGGCGCGTTCAATCAGCTCTGCGGGTGCGCCTCTGCCAGTCAAGATAACGTGGCTCATCTCTGGCTTTTCGTCTAGTCCAGCCAATACCTGATCGATCGATAGATAGCCTAGCTTGAGGGCGATGTTGACCTCGTCGAGTAGGACGGTGCGATAGTTTTCGTCTCGGATGTAGGTGAGGGCTTTTTCCCAGGCGGCCTGGGCGGTTTGGATATCGCGATCGCGGTCCTGAGTCTCCCAGGTAAAGCCTTCGCCCATTGCATGAAATTCGAGCTGGTCTGGCCAGTGGCTCAACGCTGCTTTCTCTGCTGGTTCCCAGCCCCCTTTGATGAACTGCACGATGGCGACTTTAAAACCGTGACCGAGCGATCGCAGCACAACTCCTAGCGCCGCCGTTGTTTTACCCTTACCGTTTCCCGTATTGACAATAATCAGCCCTTTCTCCACGCTGCGGCTAGCTAGACGCTCCGCCTGGACTTCTTTGCGTCGCTTCATCTTGCGCTTGTACTGTTCTTCGCTCAGGCCGGTCTGGGTGGCCTCTTCGTCTAGCTGAATTGCCGTTTCATCAAGCTGGGTCTGGTCAGAAGCATTTGGACTAGTCATAAAGAAGGAAGACGCGAGTTGCTTTTATTCCATTTTGCTATGGAATGGGGTTTGCTTTTGAAGCGATCATTCGGCGCGATCGCAATAGAACTGGTTTGAGATGAAGTCAGCTTGGTGACGAATCACTAAAACTGCACGCTGGCAGATGCTATATCGACCGAAATGCAATAATAGATCTTTATCAATCACTTCACTCACTCCTTTCATTGGCATGACCCTTAAGCGAATCGTCCTTTCTGTTTTGACACTGCTCGTAGCGTGGGTAATGGGCAGTTCACTCATTAGCAGTCTGGGTGAACCACAGGTCGGCAATCAGCTTCAGCTATATCAAACAGACCTGCTGGTGCAGGCGAGTAAATGGAACGGCAGCGGTCTACCAGAGGCCGAAGTCGAACAGTTTCGCCGAGCGGTCTTTGGCGAAGACGCGCTAGAATCAGCCGCCGAACAGTATTTAGAAGTCCGCGAAGATGCGACTACTGGGCTGTCTCGCTTGCAGCAACAGCTAAAGAGCTCATCCGAACTAGACGCCGAGCGCCGTCAAAAGCTGATGACTACCGCTCGATCACAGCAGGTGTTAGTCGATCAAATCGATCTACGCCTAGGCATGGTAGAAGCGCAGCAAGGAAAAGTTCAAAAGGCAATATCAACCTGGCAGAGTTTAGCCAAAAGAGGGAACGGCCAAGTTCTATCAGATGCGGCGGTAGCCGCTGCAACGCTCGCTGATCTGTGGAAAGATCCGCCGGTTGTTCGACCAGCCGCAGCGGAAGTAATCAACGCTAACCTTCGAGGCTGGTACAAAGAGTCAGCGCTCGTTCGTCTATATACGCTAGAAAATCGAACCGACTCGCTAGCCAAGATAGAAAAAGGACAGGTCGAAACCGCAGAAGGTACGCTGATTCAGCTTAGCGTGGTGGGGCTGCTGCCATCATTGGGTGGCCTGATAGGTGCAGGGCTATTGATTGCCCTAGTTGGCCAGCGAGTGCTGAGAGGAAAAGCGTCGATTTTGGCGATCGCAGACACCACTTGGGAGGTGCCGTGGAATTGGGAAGTGGTTTGGCTGGTTATTGTAGGTGGCTTTCTATTCATCGGTCAGCTAGCGCTGCCTTTGATTTTGCAAGTCGGCATGCTGCTCACTCAACCGGGCAGCTTACAGACGGCTGGCCTGGTCGACTCTAGCCTAGTAGACATAGGATTTGCGGCGATAGGCAGTATCTTTGGCTTGACTAGCCGAGGTAGGGCGCTATATTCACTGGTGTTCTATCTGCTGATGGCAGCGAGTACGCTAGGCGTGCTGTACTGGGCGATCAGGCAGTATCTGCCGCTCTCAAAGGAATGGTTTCGCTTTGACCTAGCAGGACGCTGGCCGCTGTGGGGATGGGGCGGCTATCTAGTGGCGCTGCCGCTGATGCTGGGAATTTCCGTACTAAATCAGCAGATCTGGCAGGGGCAAGGGGGAAACAATCCGATCTTGCAGCTAGTGCTAGAAGAGCGTGACCCGGTAGCGCTAGGGATGTTTTTGTTTACAGCTGCGATCGCCGCCCCCGTGTTTGAGGAAATTCTATTTAGAGGCTTTCTGCTGCCGTCGCTTACCCGCTACCTGTCGATCTGGCCAGCTATCGGGCTGAGCAGCTTGATATTTGCGATCGCGCACCTGAGCTTTTCAGAAGTGCTGCCGCTGACGGTACTGGGCGCAATATTAGGATTTATATACGCCAGATCGCGAAACTTGATGTCCTCAATTTTGCTACACAGCACCTGGAACAGCATCACGATGATTGGGCTATTTCTGCTGGGCAGCGGCAGCTAACAAGCAGAGTGCTCTAGTCGTCAGCGGTCTGAGGCGGCCAAGCTTCAACTTCCGTGTCGTCGTCCACATCGTCATCGTCATCCATATCGTCGCTCAAATCCTCAGTTGAGCTAGCGCTAACCATTGTCGATTTGGGCGCGGTCATAGGCACTGTAGACGAGATAGTCGCCGATGAAGCTGATGCAGAAGACGGGGGTGACGAGTTTGAGTCAGATGCCGTCGGCTCAGACGCTGACGCTGCCACTTTCGCGGTTGGAGCGGCTGCGGAGGTTGGCATGATTGCCTTTTTGGTAGGCGATTCTGAGATGGGTTCTGCTTCTAGTCCTAGTTCTTCTCTAGCCCGGTTTAGCAGCTTCACGATAGCAGTGCGGCTATTATCTAGCATGTCCTTACCCGTTTCGCTGAGCGGCTTGGATTCGCCAGCAGTCGCACTGCCGCTAGCCTGCTGATCTACCCAGGTTCTGATTTTGCTGCCTGTCTTGACAGAAGCGTCGCTAAACCACGCGCCAAAAACAAAGACAGAGCAAATAATCAGCCAGAGTAAGCGCGCAGTATCAGTCAGAATCTTGCCAGTCAGGTTCAGTGCCGATTGATAGGTCTCGGCGGTCTCTTCATCAAAGAGAAGTGCCCATAGATCTGACGCTTGTTCTTGAATACGGTCCATGGCTGTAAATTAGGATGAGTTTAAACAAGTGAATTTTATCTTTACGCTACTGGCTATACGACTGGTTTACTTACCGCAATAGACAGAGATAAACCAGCGTCTGCGATCGCCATAGGTTGCGGCCGAACTGGTCTCGCCGAATTGGCCTGCCCGGCTTACCCGCCCCAAACTTTCTCTAGCACCTGGTTGGGTGGAATATCGGCGATTTTGTTCGTCTCTGAGGTAATCCCCAAAAAGCGAGTTTCTTCGCCCTGGACTGGCGGCAGCATTTCTTCTGGTTTGTTCTTGCCAAATAGCGCCAGCGTAAAAACCTTCAGCGCGGCTGATAGCTGCATCACGTAGCTATCAGGTGTTAGTAGCAGATCCGCACCTGCAATGATTGCAGCCGCCTGACCAAGATTTTCGGCATTGGCCACGATCAGCTTGTCGTCGCCGACTCTAAGGGCGTTGATTTGCGGAATGCTGCCTTCTGTCTGTAGCAGCACGATCGGCATTTGGGGCTGCTTGTCGCGAAAGTCGGCAATCACGGACTGCCAGCTAGGGACCGGAAAGCGAGCACCGATATCGGCGCTGCCAGTGTCAGGGCCGGGATACATCAGAACATAGCCGCTCTTTAGGTTGAGACGATCGCGCATTCCCTTTGCCCAGCTCAAATCCTTCTCAGGCACATTGACCGTCAGCGCCGGAGTGGGCCCATCGATGCCGATGGCTGATAGCAATTTGTGATAGCGGTCCGCCTGATACTGCTTTGGCTCAGCGCTATCATCAAGCGTGGCTGTATAGAAATAGGGAGCGCTAGTGCCTTTAAAGGTGACTCTGGTTGGCACACCGCTAAGCCAGAGCAGTAGACCCATCGACCAGCTAAGATCGGTGGTAATGACTACTTCGTATTCTCTATCGCGCACAATGCCTAGCAGGTTGGCCCAGTCAGAAGGACTGTTAGCAGCCGAGAACGAAAACGGAACGACGGTATCGACAATCTTTGAGACTCGGTAGGCAGCGATCGCCTTCGGCTCAGCGACAACACCAATCTCAGCATTTGGATATACCCGCTTGATAGCTTCTAAAGCCGGGAAGAACAAAAGCTGATCACTGATGCCACCAGGGACTATGGCCAGTATGCGCATGCGGTTAAAATTCGTGTTTTTATCCGCTCATCATTCTAAGGGACGCTGGCAGGCTTAGAGTGATTCTACGGAAATAAAACCGAAATTGACTCAAAAAGGTGTTCTATGTAACCAGTAGCTATTTACTTATCTAATACCGAAATTCTATGCATCTACTGATTCCAGCAGCTGGGGTAGGTCGCCGGATGGGGAGCGATCGCAACAAGCTTCTCTTGCCTTTAATCGAGCGTCCTATCCTTGCCTGGACCCTCACTGCCGCCGCTACTGCCGACCGCCTGAGCTGGATCGGCATTATCTGTCAGACGTGCGATCGCCCAGAGATCGAAGCAATGGTAAAACAGTGCGATCTGCAAACGCCCGTTCAGTTTATTCAAGGCGGTGAGACCCGTCAGGCATCGGTCTTTAACGGCTTGCAGGCGCTACCCGAGGATGCGACCCACGTTTTGATTCACGATGGGGCTCGCTGTCTAGCGACCTCAGCCTTATTTGATAGATGCGCTAGCGCGGCGCTAGAGACCCAAGGATTTATTGCCGCCGTTCCGGTCAAAGACACCATCAAACAAGTCGAGGCAGGCATTATTATTCACACTCCTGAGCGATCGCAGCTATGGGCGGCGCAGACACCACAGGGATTCGAAGTGGAGCTGCTAAAGCAATGTCATGCTCAAGGAGCGAGCCAGGGCTGGCAGGTGACTGACGATGCCGCGCTGCTAGAAAAGTGCGGTGTGCCGGTGAGTATCGTTGAAGGAGAAGAGACTAATCTAAAAGTGACGACACCTGTGGATCTGGCGATCGCCCGGTTCATCCTGCAACAGCGCGGTGACGCATCCCTATAGGCAAACGCTTTCCAAAATAAAACCCTGCGACTTGCTTGAAGCGAGCCGCAGGGCTTTCTAACAAATTCGGTTCAAGTTAAGCAAAGGAACAAACTGACCGAAGGGGCTCTTTAGAGATCGCCGCCTCGAACCGCTAGCAAAAACACAATTGCAGGACCAGAGATTACCACTAGTGCCAGCATCGTTAGCTGAGCAATCAAAACAAAATCAATGCTATTGACCAAAGAGAGTGCGCTATTTAACAAAGCTATTTATCCTCCAAATCTGTTTAAACCGAACCGCGTCAAGCAATTTCACTTCAAAGCATTGTACCTGTTTGCGGGAGTCCATATTAAGCTTCGTTTACAAAATTCTAAGGTTAATCATTTGCTTGTCGGTCGCAAGTTTGACTAGATTAGAGCCAGTATCAATTCAGCGAAGCAGCAGGTAGTAAGAGGTAGAATGGCAACTTGGCAATGTGTGAAAAACTGCGGTGCCTGCTGCGAGCTCAGCCCAGCCGATAGACCGGATCTAGGCGACTATCTTTCAGAAGCAGAGCTGAGTTTGTACATGAGCATGGTCGGCAAAGACGGCTGGTGTATTCACTACAACAAGGCAGAGCGTAACTGCACAATCTACGAAGAGCGGCCAAACTTTTGTAGAGTCCAGACAGATACGTTCAAGCATCTGTACGACATCGATCCAGACGAACTTGACGACTTTGCTATCGACTGCTGTGAGCAGCAAATCAGCGGTATATACGGCAACATCAGCCCAGAAATGAACCGATTCTATGAGGCAATTGGCGTAGACAGCGAGGTGATAGAGATCGGCGGGCGCTCAGAAACCGATGAATAATTGCGTTTGTAAGCGATCATCACAGATAATGAAAAAAATATGAAATCAAACTGTGACTAAATCAGACTGGACCTCAGAGTCTGCCACTTCTAACGCTATTAACCCAAAACCGTCCGCTCACGCACCCTCTGCTCAGACAAAATCAGCACCTGTTGAGGCTAGCGATGAGGATAGCCAATATAACGGATTTTGGAGCGTCTTTCTCTCTACATTTATCACCATATTCTTAGCAGAGCTAGGCGATAAAACGCAGGTCACGACGATGCTAATGAGCGCCGAATCGCAAGCGCCGCTGGTCGTCTTTGCCGGAGCGGGATTGGCTTTGGTCGCGACGAGTCTGATTGGCGTTTTACTGGGTCAGTGGCTCTCTAAGCGCGTTTCAGAAGACACGCTAGATACGTGGGCTGGTATCTTACTGCTGCTAATCACGATTGGACTAGTCGGCGACATCGTTGGAGTGTAGAAGAACAGTATGGACTTTCAGCTATTTTTAGTTACTTTTACAGCGGTCTTTATCTCAGAGCTAGGAGATAAGAGCCAGCTAGCCGCAGTCGCTCTTGGGGGGTCATCGCCTTCCCCTAAGGCAGTCTTTTTAGGATCTGCTAGCGCTCTGCTATTTGCCTCTTTTATCAGCGTCGTATTGGGTGAGAGTACGGCGCTGTTTCTGCCAGAGAAAGTGGTCAAAGGTGTCGCGGCGATTGGGTTTGGACTTTTGGCGGTGCGGCTGCTGTGGCCAGAAGATGAAGTCCCTAACGAAATACCCGATGCAGACTAGCGAAAACTAGAGAGCATCGGGCTTGATTTCTGAAGGTATGTTTTTTTGAGAGCTATGCCTTTAAGAGCTATGCCTTTAAGAGCTATGCCTTTGAGAGCTATGCGAGACTATCTACCATATCACGATAGCAAAGCTTGATCAGTAGACCAGCGCCCATTAGCTTCAGCGCTTCTAGACCCCAATACGCTACGTGCATTAAGTTCATTTGAGGAGCGACAAAGTCGGAGAATTCGCCGCTGAGGTTGAGACCCAACGCACTCATTTGAGGCGTGAGCAGATAGGTGTAGATGAGCGCGATCGCAAACAAAGCCCCACTCAACCACAGCGCCCAGCGGCTGCGAGAACCGCTAGCAATCACGTCGTACTCGCTGCGATTCTGACGCAGCACCAGCAGCCCGGTCAGGATCGCCGCTCCGCATAGGATCTCAACCCGGTTGAATACCCAGAACATGCTGTAGCCAGCCGTTGCAAAATCAGGTGTGCTCATCATGCCAGACCCATACATCATCGGCATCATCAAGAAGTCGAGCAAAACGCTGCTACTCAGCCAGAAAGTCACAATTAGCAGTACAAATGCATCCCAGCTAAACTGACGCCGAGACAGCTTTGAAGACAGATTAGAGAGATTAGCCATAGTTAAATTCGTCAGATTCTAATAGGGATTTGAAGACATATCTTTACCTTAGCCAACCTGTCTAGCTTCTTCTATGAAGTAACACACTGCTTAAAACACCGATCAATTCCTTAACATCTCACTCCCGCACGTCATTCATCTCCAAGGTTCATCCTCAAGTCTGTATCCATAACTATCTATGAGTGTTGTTTACTAGAGCTAGCTATACAAATTACGGGCCAGATTGACTGGCAGATTAGCGATGGGTCAGATTGGACGGCAGTGGCTGACGGTAGTGGCGGTTCTAGGGGCGATCGCCATCAACGGCATCTCCAATGCCTACCCGCCTGCTGGCAAAAATACAGGAGAAGTCTCCAACTCAATTCTAGGTGGCGTTTTGATCACGCCCGCAGGCTACGCCTTTGCGATTTGGGGCCTGATCTACATTGGGCTGATTGCCTACAGCATTTATCAAGCGCTGCCTGCTCAGCGTCATCACCCCGCTTTTCAAAAGGCGTCTTGGGGAATCATTGGCGCTTGCGCATTGCAAATTATCTGGATATATGTCTTTTTGACTTTCTACTTTTGGCCGTCCGTTTTACTGATCGCAGGCATTTTGGCCTGCTTGGCCTACGCTTATCTCAACTCACGCTCGGTGAAAGCCACTTGGAAGAACCGCTGGCTGTTCCAGGCACCTATCAGTATCTATTTTGGTTGGATTACGGTGGCGACGGTTGTGAATGCTGCCGGAGCGCTATACGTGATGGATGTACCGACAGAGGATCTAGCCAGGTTTTCAAGCGTGGTCGAGGCGTCGACGGCAGGGCTGCTGGCAACAGTTGCTATGATGGCAATCAGCGCAGGAATAGCAGCAGTAGTGGCTTTGAAGTATCAGGACGCCTCGTACCCAGCGGTGGTCGTTTGGGCTTTGAGCGCGATCGCCATTCGTAATAGCACGCGCCTACCGCTGGCGATCGCAGGTATTGCCTTAGCCGTTGCCCTATGCATATTGATCGTCAAAATCAAGACAACTCGCCCTCCACTAGCTGACATGGGCCACTAGCTAACACGCATTGTTAGCTGCCATGCGCAGTCTTCACCCACTTCAGGCGCTTTTGTCTAACCGAGATGCGAATTGCCATCGAGCCGATCACAACTACCCAGTGCAGCATGTAGAAAGAGCCGCGTAGGGTCTGGATGATTGCACTCCAGATCGATATGCGTTCGGACTGGCGCAGCGTAGTGAACATGCCAATGCCCGATAGCCAAACGGCCATGATAGTCATCGGACCGTAGACAGGGGCCTGACGGCGGATCAGCGCGATCGCCAGATCCGGCAGCGCCACCAGCGGCAGCATGTATTGAATGATCCAAAAGCCCAGCATGTCGAGCGACTTGCTCCAGCCCAGACGGTTTTTCACTAGCTGACGCCAATAGTCTAGGTAACGCTGAAAGCCGCCTTCTGCCCAGCGGTTGCGCTGATGCCAGAGCGCTAGGGCGCTGGTTACCCCTTCCTCACCGACAGCTGGTTCAAACAATAAACCGATGTTCCACTGCTGCAAGTGCAGTTGAATAGTGAGATCTAGATCGTCGGTGATGGTTTTCTCGTTCCAGCCGCCGCACTGCGCGATCGCCTCTCGCCGCACAAACTGGCCGTTGCCTCGCAGCTCGCCGATACCGCCAATTGCAATCCGTCGCTGCTGCATATAGCAGTCTAGAGCCATCTCAGCTTTTTGACCGCGTGTCCAAAAGTTTTTCGCTGCGTTCGCGATCGCCTTGCGCACCTGCACCGCACCTGTGCGCTCACCGCCTTTTTCTGGATCGAACATCGGCACGACATAGCGCAGCAGATCGCTAGGTACCTGAGCATCCGCATCAAATACAGCGAGCAAGTCGCCCTTCGTCTGAGGCCACACCAAATTCAACGCCCCAGACTTGCCACCGACGGCATCTGGCCCGCGATGAATGACATTGAGTCGGCTGTACTCTTTGGCCAAGCTGTCTAATATCTCTGGAGTAGCATCTGTGCTGTAGTCGTCAATGATCCAAAGATCGTAGCGCTCAGTAGGATAGTCGAGATGCAGTAGAGATTCGACTAGTGAGCCAATCACCTGCTCTTCATTTTTAGCGGCGACCAGCAGCGAAACATGGGGCCAGCTATCAGCTTCTAAGACGGCCTGCACTACTTGAGGTTTAGTCGCCTGATCAGAATGACTGAGCGCTTGAATAGATGGTAAAGGCACAGGTGGAGTTTGAGGCTTTGAGAAAATGACCCGCAGCGCCTGAATTGCCATTACAGCAGTGACTAGCAATACAAACGTGTGGCCCCAGCTGACTTTGTGGAGAAAGGCGGTCAGCAGCCAAAGTGCGGATAGGGCGATCGCAGCCTTTAGCCGCCGCCCCGAATAGCCCTTAAATAGCTCACTATTCAGGCCAAAATCAGACTCCAAGTCCAGCTCGGAATCCACAGGTTCAACAAAATCCGTCATGCGTTATTGTTTCGATCTCTTAACAAATCCCTTCATTTTAACCATACCGTCTCATGCGCGCTAAACGTCTAGGAGTTGAGCATCTCACCAGTGAGCAGGCCACCATAAGCGGGAATTCTAGCGACTAGGAACCCCGCTTTGGGCATACACAGAGCACTACATTTGCAAGTACCCATCGCTTGCAGCACTCACACTTGAACCATGTCTCTTCAATCCATCAAACCTGCCACCAAGCCAGAAGCCAGCGTCTATCTCCCCTACTATCAAGGGAAGAAGCGCAACGCCTTGCCCTACGCCATCGGTCTATACAAACAAGGCAATATAGAAGGTGAGCGCAGAATTGAGGGAACCGACAACATCGCCTTTCTAGCGACCTGGAACGTCTCTATGCTGCCAGCCGACCTGACTCGCTGCCGAATGCAGTTTGATGGAGACGCCGAACTCACCTACGAGATCACCATGCCGACTTTCGAGTTCGTAGATTCTTTGATTAGCATCGTCGTGGCAATGAATCAAAACAAATCGCCGGACTTTGACAAGGTTTTCTACCGCAAACTATTACGCATTGATGAATAGCAGCCGAACGAACAGAAGCCGAACCAGTAGAAACTGAAGCAGGCAGGCGCTAAAACAGGGTCAGTATAAATAAAAGCCAGGCGGTCCGATCTTGTAATGGAGCGCCTGGCTTTTTTTGATTTTCTTTCGTGACTTAGCAAGCGAACGTGTCAGAATAATTGCAGGTTTGCGCCTGTATCATTATGAACCGGACGATCGTGTATCGACATCACGGGATGCAGCTTTTGGAGTATGCCGCAAGCTCAGTACAGCAAACTCAGCGCAGCAAACTCAGTGCAGATCGCTTACAAGTTGAAAGGAGTAAAGGGCGTGCCCCAGTCATCAAGACGAACGTCAAAGTTGTTGATCGGATCAGTTGAGGCGTATAGCGGTAAGTCTGCCACGGTGCTGGGACTCGCTATGCAGCTGCGATCGCAAGGATTAGACGTCGCCTACGCCAAGCCTATCGGCACTTGCCCTAACGAAGATAGCAGCAGCAGCAATGTTGATGAAGACGTCCGATTTATTTCGCAGACCCTAGCGCTAGGCGCAGATCGCATTCGACCCACTATTTTTGTACTAGACGAGTCAACTATTCAGCAGCAGCTATCCCAAGAAAAATCATTCGACGGACCCGAAATTGCCGCCGCGCTAGCGTCACAAGGTGAAGATATTCTACTGATGGAGGGCCCTGGCAATCTAGAAGAAGGCTCTCTATTCGGACTCTCACTGCCTGATATTGCCGAAACTACTCAGGCTTCGGTCATGCTCGTGGCTCGCTATCACTCTATGCTAGTAGTCGACAAGCTCCTAGCTGCTAAGAAAAAGCTAGGGGACAAACTCATCGGTGTGGTGATCAACGACGTGCCAGAGAACCTGATGCAGGTTGCTGAAACCTCAGTTCGAGACTGCCTAGAAAGACACGACATCAAAGTATTTGGCATCTTGCCTAGAACGGCGATCATGCGCAGCGTCAGCGTCGGTGCGCTAGTCGATCACCTCAAAGCAGAAGTTTTAAACAAGCCTGAGCGCATCGATCAGATGATGGTAGAAGAAATTTCTATTGGCGCAATGAATGCAAATTCCGCCCTGCGCTACTTCAACCAGGCGCACAACATGGTGGTGGTAACCGGCGGCGACAGATTTGACATCCAGATGGCCGCACTAGAGAGCTCCACCCAGTGCCTAGTACTCACCGGTAGACTCTCGCCTAGAAAAGACATCCTTGACCGGGCAAACGATGTAGAAGTGCCGATTTTATCCGTCGATCTCGATACATTAACAACTGTAGACATGATCGAACAAGCCTTTGATCAGGTGCGCCTACACGAGCCCATCAAAGTTGCCTGTATCCAGCACCTGATGGAACAGCACTTTGACATCAACCGGATGATGGAATCTCTAGAGCTAGCGCCTGCTGTGACAGCTTAGTTGAAGCGGATAGCTTAGTCGAAACAGATCGAAGCAGATAGATTTTGGCAGAGTCTAACAGGTTTGGTACTATAGCCTGTACAGAAATACATATGTGTTTAGCAAAGACAGAAACCGAGGTCTATGTACGTTAAACACGTATTTCCCCGTGTATCTTAGTCCCCCAGAGGTAGCCCTTGAGTCAGTCCGTCGAAAATCCGCTTGATTCTGTTAAAGTAGACGACTTTTTGCAAGAGCTGGCAACGATTCAGCAGTCAGGCTCGAAGCGGGTCGCCATCTTGGGTTCTCGTCACGTACCCATCACCCATCAGCGACTGATCGAGCTGATGAGCTATGCGCTTGTGCTAGGAGGCAACCGGTTGATTACATCTGGCGCGGCGGGTACTAATTCTGCTGCGATTCGAGGCGCGATGAAGGCAGACCCAAATTTGCTGACCGTCATCCTGCCACAGAGCCTAAAGAAACAGCCGAAAGAATCTCGCGACCAGCTAGAGCTAGTTACCAATTTAGTCGAGAACTCGAGTAGCGATATGCTGCCACTCGCAGATGCCAGCGCGCTCTGCAACCGAGAGATTATCAGTCGATGTCAGCAGCTGATTTGCTTTGCGTTTCATGATAGCAAGACGCTGTTAAAGACTTGTCAAGACGCCGAGGACCAGCGCAAGATTGTAACGCTATTTTACTTCGATTGAGCAGATAGGCTCTAACCCTCGCTATGATCGAGCGGTCTGGATTAAATTGGCCCTTATTAAATCAGGTCTGTGTTAAATCTGCCTGTGCTGAACCAGCTTTTGACATAGGTCTCTCGTACTTTTTTGCGTTGTCGCTTTTTCTTTTCTTATGGCTTCTAGCTCTTCGTTTGATGTTGTTAGCGATTTTGATCGACAGGAACTAGTCAATACGCTTGACCAGGCACGCCGCGAGATCAAAAGCCGCTACGACTTGAAAGATACTAAAACAACAATCGATCTCAAAGAAGATTCTATCGATGTAGAGACGGATAGCGACATGACGCTTAGAGCGGTCCACGTCCTAATTCAGACCAAAGCGGCTAAGCGCAATTTGTCGATGAAGATATTTGAGTTTGGCGAGATTGACGCGGCTAGCGGTAGCCGGGTTCGACAGGAAATCAAGCTGAAGAAGGGCATCGAGAAAGAAGACGCCAAAAAGATCTCTAAACTGATTAAAGACAACCTGAAAAAAGTACAGGCGTCAATTCAAGGAGATTCAGTCCGGGTATCTGGTAAGAGTAAAGACGATCTGCAAGAAGCTATGCAGCTAATCAAATCAGAAGATTGGCCGATGGCTTTGCAGTTCAACAACTATCGCTGAATCTCTGGCTAGTCTAGATGTCTAAAGCCATCCATCGGGCCTGCGGTTTATAGCCTAGCTTCTGATAGAGACTAAGCGCCGCAGTATTATCTTCAAACACCTGCAAATTGATCTGCTGATAGTCTTGTTCTCCAGCCCACTGGTGAGCATGCTGCATCAGTGCGCTGCCTAGCCCTTTGCGGCGGTGCGAGGCTTCTACATACACTAAAAAAACGTAGGCTTGCTTATGCCCGTTGCGCTGGTCAATCGATTCACCTAGCCACAAACATCCCACCGGTTCGTGCCGCTGCAATCCGGGCAGTCCGCCTAGCAGCGGCGACTGGGGACCGATTAGCCACCACAGCTTAGAGCTAGCCGTAAAGTGACGATTGACAGTATCGGCGAGGTGATTGCCAGTTTCGGTCGCGCCTAGGTCGCGGTAGGCACGCTGCATAAATTTGACTAGGCGGGCTCTATCTAATGTCGAACCGGGTTCTAGTCGGTAGCCAGGCACTGCAAAGGGAATAGGCACTAGAACAGTAAGAACGCTGTGATGTTCGCACTCGCATAGTCATAATTATGAGCTGGCAGCGCGGAGATGGGCTCTTCTATTGGGGCGGGTGCCATCATGTCGCTGGGTAGAAAGATTCTGACGCTAACGGCTAGAAGGGCGATCGCAAAGATCAAAAAAATCAAAAACGGCGCGACATACTGACGAACAAAACCCATAGTCGTACTTATTAAAGTTATGTAAATTTCCTCTTTTAATCTTAGCGGCTCAACGGCACTGTACCGCGATGCAACTACCGCGTTTGTCTATCCATCTTCGGTGCCGGGTCTAGGGGTAGAGAAAGCAGGCTGTTTAGTGAGTTGCCGTAACCAAACGCCGCTGCCGACGGCAATCAATAGAGCGATCCATCCGGTGAGCGATCGCAACAGCAAAAAACCACCCACCGCAAACATAGAACCAAACAACACCAGCAGCGCAGCCAGTGCCTTCTGTCCATCTAGGGCCAAGTTCTGTAGCGGCTTTAGCCCCGTACGCTGTCGCTGTCGCTGCCAGCCTGGACCACCCGGACGAGTCTTAGCATAAAAGCGATCTAGCACCTCGTCGCTTTCTGCTGGAGTGGTCAGCATTGCCACCACCCATGCTAGCGTCGTCACAACTGTAATCACCAACAGCCGCAACCCAAAGTCTTCTATCACCATCCAGCTTGGTCCCACGCTCGTCAGCAAACCGAGGACAAAGCCAACCACCACTGCCGCTAGTTCAGCCGCCGCATTGATCCGCCACCAGAACCAGCGCAAAATCAGCACCAGCCCCGATCCAGTCCCCACCGCGATTACCAGCCGAAAAATTGTCGCAATATCCTCCGCGACAAAAGCCGCCATTGCCCCCACAATTGCAATCACAATCGAGGCCACCCGGCCAATCAACAACTGCTCGCCAACCGTCGCAGTCGGGCTCAAAAATCGCACGTACCAATCATTCGTCAGATAGGACGCACCCCAGTTAGTCAGCGTAGACACCGTGCTCAAGAAAGCCGCGATTAAAGACGTTACCACCACCCCTAGAATCATAGGCGGCAGATAGTCGACCATTAGCAGAGGGTAGCCCAGCTCTTTATCAACCAAATCCGGGTAGAGCACCACTGCCGCTAGCGCTGAGACAATCCAAGGCCAGGTTCGCACAACGTAGTGCAAGATACCAAACAACCAGGCTGCTTTCTCTGCTTCGACCGTCGTTTTCGATGCGGCCAGTCGCTGCACAAATTCACCACCGCCATCGCTGCGCCGAAAAGACCACCACTGCAAAAAGCCATAGGCAAAAAAGGTGCTAGAAGGAATCGCGGCCAAAGTGCTCCACTCAAAGCCCTGCTCCAAACTAAAAGGTGTAAAACTTAGCAGATCGCGATTGCTAGCGCTTAGCTGTTCGACTAGAGGGCGAATACCGCCGACCGCATTGACAGAAACAACAGCAACAACAATAGACCCTAGCAGCGCCACAAAAAACTGAAAGAAATCTGTCGCAACGACATTCCAAAGACTTGAGAAAGCCGCGTAGAGAATGACCATGACCGTGAGGGCGATCGCACTCCAAACCTGCGGACCGCCAATCGAGGTATCCGTCCCCTCCCACACCTGTAATACGCTCATCACCTTCATCATCGCCAGCATTGCATAGCCAATCCCCAGACAATTGATCGGCACCGCAAACAAAAATGCTTTCACCCCGCGTAGCAGCGCAGCATTTTCTCCGCCGTAGCGCAGCTCAGTCAGCTCCGCATCCGTCACAATCTCCGAACGTCGCCACAGCCGCGCAAACAGATAGATCATCATCACGTGAGCAAAGCCAAAGCACCACCACTCCCAGTTGCCCGCAATGCCACGATTGGCCACGATACCCGCAATGTACAGCGGCGTATCAGCAGAGAACGTCGTGGCAGCCATGCTAGTACCGGATAGCCACCAAGAGAGCGATCGCCTCGCCCCAAAGAAATCTATCCGCTCCGGATTCAGCACTCGGCGAGAGACATACGCACCCAGAATCAGCGTCAAAATTAAGTAGAAGAAAACGATCAGCCAGTCAATAGGTTGCATAGGCTCAATATTCGCAGTCTCTGTACAGTGTTGTGGCAATGCGAAAATGCATTTGTGCGATTGCTACGCGCTTTGCTTACTACACCATAAAAGGCTACAGCCTTTGTCATACAACGCAAAGCGCAGAAAGCTATGGGAATCTCACATAGCCGCTCGGTCAGACCAGTAGAAATTCAGATGAAAGGTTAGTGAGCGCACTCATACTGCGAGGAATCGCTCTTGTCTTTCAGTAAGCGCAGCTTCGCTATCCTGAACACTGTGGTCACGTACCAGTGCTGAAATATCCGATGTACTAAAGAACAGGATGCTGGTTCAGTAGTAAGCGTATACTATACCGAAGCTTTATCTACGCCCGTACGCTTAGGTCTCTTCTTTAATCTCCATAACATCACCTTTTTAAAAAGTAGGCTGACGGAGCCAATTCAATATTTTGTTAGTTGGAGAGAATAAAATGGATACTCGCGCACATAGAAACATACGTCGAAATTCTGGTTGCGGATCTCGACAAGGCATGGGAAATCTGAGACTCAATCTACGGAGAAGATGCATGACAATCAGTCCTCTAACCTAAGACACCGTAATCTCAGCACCTGAAGCACTGCCAAGCGATCTAATCAGCGCCCGCTACGATGCAGACGCCGATGAGATTGTATAGCAAAGTGCGAATGCATTCGCACTTTGCTATGGCACTTTGCGTTATGGAATAAGGGGTGTAGCCTTTCGTGGTGTAGCAAGCAAAGTGCGGAAAGCTATAGTTACCTTCCGAGATAACAAAATCGTCCGTGTGCCTACTTGCGAGTTTTTAGAACTAGCGGCTGCCACTGCCGCCGACTACGAATTTCTAGACGGTACGCGTGCAGGCGTTACCTGCCTGAGCGAAACGATTGATTTTGCTGTAGCCGCCGATTGGTGGAGAGAACAGGTAAATCAAACTCAGCAATAGAAGGCGTCGTGCCTTCAGATACAAGTTATGGCAACAGGCTGAGAATCCGCCGAGCGCAAGTCATATCTTACAGTCCTAAAAATAGCCGTCCTGTTCAATCTCTTCGATTACCTGTAATCCGCGAGAATCGCCGACGCTCAAGATTGCAGAGCGAGCGTCTTCTTTGACGCCAAACTCATCGTCTTCTGCAAACGCCTCTATCAGCGCATCTATCGCCGTTGCATATACAACATTAGACGGTAGCTCTGCACAGATCTGTCCGATCGCCCAGGCACAGTTACTGCGCACCGCAGGTATCGCATCGCGGCGCAAGCCACCAATTAAAGCAGGCATGGCCTTGATCATGCAGTCATAGCCAGTCTTGGGCGTTTGGCCTAGCGCGCTCGCTGCCCATAGCCGCACCGCTGCAATGTCATTTTTGAGCGCATCGATCAGCGTATTGATCGCTCGTCCGTCGTGGCTATTGCCCAGCGCCCAGATCAACCCTTTGCGCACATAGCCATTCCAGTCCCGATGGAACTGCGCCATTAAGGGCTCGACGGCGTTTGAGCTAGTGTTGCGTCCTAGCGCATTGGCCGCGCTTACCCGGACTAAAGGGCAAGGATCGCCTAGCAACCCAATCAAGAAAGGAATGGCGCGAGCATCATCAATTTCGCAAAACGCTCGCGCCCCGAGCATCCGCTGCTGACTGTCTGGGTGATAGAGCAGCGCTAGCATGATGTCCGCATCTGGCTTGGGCTCATCGTCTTCGCCTGCAAGGGCAATGAGGTCAAGCGGATCGTGCGGGCTAGCGCCGCCAATCTCGGCTTCTAGTACTGATAGCTCGTCTTCGTATATGTTCACCACATCGCCTAGAGCTCCGCAAACACCCGACTTGCTGCCGCGATTGTTTGCTCGATATCCTCATCAGTATGCGCTAGGGAGGTAAAGCCCGCCTCAAACTGTGAAGGCGCTAGATAGATGCCTTGCTCTAGCATACCTCGGTGGAAGCGGCTGAACTTTTCTAGATCGGAGGTTTTGGCATCGTCGTAGTTGTGAACGGGTGAACCGGTAAAGAACATCCCGAACATGGCGCTGATGCTGCCGCCGGTGACCTCGTGGCCAGCGTCGCGAGCGGCTTCTAACAAGCCCTCGCTGAGCTTTTTGGTAATTCTCTCTAGATGCTCATAGGTATCAGGGCGACGCAGAATTTCTAGCGTTTTGATACCTGCGGTCATCGCTAGCGGGTTACCGGAAAGCGTACCTGCTTGATAGACCGGACCAGCAGGGGCGATCATTTCCATGATTTCGCGGCGACCGCCATAGGCTCCTACGGGCAGGCCACCACCGATGACTTTGCCCATTGTGGTGAGATCGGGAGTGACATTGAATTTTTGCTGCGCGCCACCGTAGGCGATCCGAAAGCCAGTCATGACTTCGTCAAAAACTAGCAGAGCACCGTTGTCTTTAGTAATTTCTCTTAGGCCCTCTAGGAAGCCAACATCTGGGGTAACAAAACCGGAGTTGCCGACGACGGGCTCTAGAATGACGCCTGCAATCTCATCAGGGTTCTCGGCGAAGAGCTTTTTGACGGCTTCTAAATTGTTGTAGGGCGCGTTTAGAGTATCAGCAGTGGCCGCTTTGGGAACGCCGGGGGAGTCGGGCAAACCGAGCGTAGCCACACCAGATCCTGCTTTGACTAGGAACATATCGGCGTGGCCGTGGTAGCATCCTTCAAACTTGATAATCTTGTTGCGTCCGGTGAAGGCTCGCATCAGGCGCAGCACGGCCATGCAAGCTTCAGTGCCAGAGTTGACGAAGCGAACCATTTCGACGCTGGGTACGGCGTCAATGACCATCTCAGCGAGGACATTTTCTAGCTGACAGGGTGCGCCAAAGCTGGTGCCGTTTTCGAGCGCGGCATGCAGCGCTTCTATGACTTCTGGATGGGCGTGGCCACAGATAGCAGGGCCCCAGGTGCCGACATAGTCGATATATTTATTTTCGTCTACGTCCCAGACATGTGCGCCTTTGACCTTTTTGAAGACGATGGGCTGACCACCAACGGAGCGAAAAGCGCGGACAGGGGAGCTGACGCCGCCGGGCATCAAGGACTGGGCTGCTGAGAAAATCTCGTCAGACTTAGCGGTGTTTAGAGTCTTTGTGTTTAGAGTCGGGGTGCTAACCAAAGCGCGCTCCTAAGTGAGTGAAAAGCAGTGTTTTTTATCGTAACGGGTTGGGTTCGATTTTGTTTTTGAATGGTGTCGTAATGTTACGACAGTTCAGCCTGTAGCATGGAGACTGTCTAATGAAACCGTCTTATTGAACTATGACTCCGTTTGCAGGCGCTATTCCAGTTGACCAAATTCGCTTTAATCAGCAGGGGCTGGTGCCTGCGATCGCCCAGGACTATCTAGATGGCACCGTGCTGATGATGGCCTGGATGAACGCCGATGCGCTCCAAAAAACGATGGACACTGGCGAAGTCTGGTACTGGAGCCGATCGCGTCAGGAGCTGTGGCACAAAGGCGCAACCTCGGGCCATATTCAAAAGGTGAAGGGACTGCGCTACGACTGCGATAGCGATGCGCTACTTGTCACGATTGAACAGATGGGCGATATTGCTTGCCATACCGGAGAGCGCAGCTGCTTTCACCAGGTAGCAGGCACGCAGGGCACACAGGTTTTGGCACCGCCTGCGGATACGCTCTCGCAGGTGTTTGAAGTGATTTGCGATCGCAAACAAAACCCCCAGCCCGGCTCATATACCAACCAGCTCTTCGAAGGTGGCGATAACAAAATCTTGCAGAAAATTGGCGAAGAAGCTGTCGAAGTCGTTATGGCCTGTAAAGATGACGAACCTGACGAGATTGCTGGAGAGGTGGCCGACCTGCTGTATCACACGCTAGTTGCGATCGCGCACCACGACGTAGATCTAGGCGATGTCTATCGCAAGTTACAAGCTCGGCGATAGCTTCTGCGATAGTCTGCATTAGAACAAGCTAGCGATGCCAGAAGCAGTGCCGAATCCAGCCCAGCAAACAGATAAAAATAGAGCGGCTGAATTGCGATCGCAGCTTCAAACAGCTAGCTATGCCTACTACGTCCTTGACGCGCCCGATCTACCTGATTCTGTCTACGATCGGCTGTACCGAGAGCTGCAAGACCTAGAAGCGCGCTACCCCGAGCTACAAACGCCCGATAGCCCTACCCAAAGAGTCGGAGCCCAACCGGCCGATCAGTTCACCTCCATTCGGCACAACATTCCGCTCTACAGCTTAGAAAATGCCTTCGATACCGACGAATATCTAGACTGGCAGGCCCGCTGGCAGCGGTTAGAGCCTGATATTGGCGAGGCCGCTGCTGTCACTGAACTTAAAATTGATGGCAACGCCCTGGCCCTGACCTACGAGAACGGCCTGCTTACACGCGGTGTCACGCGCGGCGATGGCGTTACCGGCGAAGATATCACTCAGAACGTTCGCACCATTCGCACCATTCCGCTGCGGCTGCATTTGGACCCCAGAAAAACGCCGCCACCGGTGGTGGAAGTGCGCGGCGAAGCTTTTTTGCCGTTAGACGTGTTTGACGATATCAACCAGAAAAGAGAGCGTGAGGGCATGGCGCTATTTGCCAATCCTCGTAACGCGACGGCGGGCACGCTTCGCCAGCTAGATGCCAAAGTGGTTGCCGAGCGCAGGCTAGACTTTTTCGCCTACACAGTACTGATGCCAGAGGGCACAGGCGATCTAAAGGCACCAGCAGATCAGTGGGCCGCACTAGCGTTTTTGCAAAACTTGGGCTTCCGGGTCAATCCGAATCGTCAGCTTTGCCAGTCAGCAGCAGAGGTTGCTAGCTACTATGACATTTGGGAGGAAAAGCGGCATGAGCTGTCTTATTTGACCGATGGCGTAGTTGTCAAACTCAATAGCTTCGAATTGCAAGATCGGCTGGGCTTTACTAATAAGTTTCCGCGGTGGGCGATCGCACTCAAATACCCCGCTGAAGAAGTTCCCACCATTCTCAACAGCGTCACCGTCCAGGTAGGCCGCACCGGAGCCATCACCCCCGTCGCTGAACTCGCTCCGGTCCAGCTAGCAGGTACCACCGTCGCCCGCGCTACCCTACACAATGCCGATCGCTTAGCCGAGCTAGATCTGCACCTCGGCGATACCGTCATCGTCCGCAAAGCCGGAGAAATTATCCCTGAAGTTGTCCGCGTCCTGCCTGAGCTGCGGCCCGCAGGTGCGAAAGCCTACCAGCTACCGGCGAACTGCCCCGTCTGCGATCAGCCCGTCGTCAAGCCTGAAGGAGAAGCGGTGACTCGCTGCGTCAATCGATCTTGTCGGGCAATTCTTAGCGGCAGCTTGCGCCACTGGGCTAGCCGAGACGCGCTAGATATCAGCGGACTTGGAGAGCGGCTAGTGCAAAGCTGGATCGACCAAAGCGTAGTGACCTCGATTGCGGATCTATACGATCTAACCTTCGAAGATCTGCTGCCGCTAGAGCGGATGGGAAAGCAGCTCGCGAACAAGCTGCTACAGGCGATCGCCGACTCAAAACAGCGGCCCTGGTCTAAGGTGCTCTACGGACTAGGCATTAGGTTGGTCGGCGCGACCAACGCTCAGATTTTGGCAGATAGCTTTCCGTCGGCAGGGGCGCTAGCAGCGGCGGATGAGAGTGCGATCGCCCAGGTCTACGGCATCGGTCCAGAAATTGCCCAGTCGGTTCAGCAGTGGTTCCAGCTACCCGCTAACCAAGTTCTGATCGAGCGGTTAAGGGAAGCCGGACTTCAGCTAGAAGCAACTGCTCAACCCGGTAGCCAGCAGACCCAGCCCCTAGCTGGCAAAAGTTTTGTTCTAACCGGTACGCTGCCAATCTTGAAGCGCTCTGAAGCGAAAGCTCGAATTCAAGCCGCTGGAGGTAGGGTGAGCGGCTCGGTGAGTGCTAAGACAGACTATGTTGTAGTCGGTGAGAACGCTGGCTCTAAACAGGCTAAAGCAGACGAGCTAGGACTCACCCAGATTACAGAAGCAGAGCTGATCGCGTTACTGAGCTAGCCCGCTCACTGGTCTGTTGAACTAGTCTATTGAATCAACCTATTTAACCAGCCGCTTTGAGCTAGCTTTGTAAACCAACTTTTAAACTAACCCGTTCAACAGTGTGCTAAAAGTCTGTCAGTCCTGATTTAGTCTGCCACTATTTGAATTGTCTGAAGATTCGCTTTTGTTTGAAGGTTGGCTGATGCTTATCTTCCTCTCTTTCATCAATGATGACTGCCTATGTGGACCCCGCAATCTGGACGCTTGCATTTCGCTCCCTTATTTAGACAGAGATGGCAGAGAAAAAGATGGCGAAGGCTAGGAATAGGGCTGTTACAGATTGCGATCGCCCTCTCTCCTACAGCCGCTAGGTCCACTCAGGCGGCTGAGCAAATCACCTTTTCGCTCGGAGGGGGCGTTGAGCGATCGCTCTCAGTTGATTCTTTAGAGCAGTACGCCAAAGAAGGCGTTATCACCGAAGAGCTGTCCACCTACCTGCCCTATCTACGCTTACTTGATGCAGACACAGTCGAGCGCGCTCGCAAGATATTGATAGAGCGGATCGATACTGATGTCACAGCCGTCTCACAGTTTGGCTACACCGATCAGGGAGAATATCTTCTCGCTCAGATCGGAGATATCTTTCGCACAGGGTCCAGGCTATCAGGAATGAAAGGACTGCGAGGCGCAGCGATATTGGCAGCAGCCGATTCAGAAGAGGGACTGACATTACTGAACGTGATTCGACAGTTTCCAACGCCCGTATTAAGAGTAGATATCCGCAAAGGCGCCGCAATCATCAGCCAGTTCGACGCAGCTTTTCAGCAGTCAAATACTGCTTTAGAACTAGTCGAGCAGATCTCTTTGGCTTCTGCAACTGACGATCTTCCTGGTGATAATTCTGCCGCTAAACTGACTCAGCTGATCACCGAAACCGGGCCTTTTCAGTTTAGGCGTCAGTCCGTCCGAGTCAAAGCGAGCCTACAGCCCGTTGATATCTACACACCCACGCTATCGACAGATTTCTTCGATAGTCCATTGCAAAGAGATGACTACATCTGGCCAGCGGTTGTAATCTCTCATGGACTAGGCAACGATCGTAGTACCTACAGCTATCTATCTCGGTTTCTAGCCGAGCATGGCTTTGCGGTTATCAATATAGAGCACGGCGGCAGCAGCGGCGCTCAGGTCACTGCGCTAGTCTCTGGAGTCAGCGATGAAGTGGTCTCTGCTGACGAATTCATCAGTCGCCCTCAGCTAGTCTCACAGGTGCTAGACGAACTAGAACAGAGGGACGATTTCAACGCTAAAGGCAGCGGACGTATCGATTTTAGTAACGTGGGTGTGATTGGTCAGTCCTTTGGCGGCTACACCGCGCTGGCTGTAGCAGGGGCTCCTTTGAATCTGGCTCGGCTCGGCTCAGGCTGTCCGCTCACAGAACTGAGATTCAACGTTTCGCTGCTGCTACAGTGTCAGGCGCTTGATCTTACGGAAACGACTAGCCCGACGGGCAATCTGAACTTTCGCGACCCTCGCATTCGCGCTGCGATCGCCATCAACCCAATCGCCAGCGAGCTGCTAGGCCCAGAAGGTCTTTCTGAAATAGACATTCCAGTCATGATGGTGGCGGCTAGCAACGACACCATTGCGCCTGCGCTACCTGAACAGATCCGGCCTTTCACCTGGCTACAGACAGCTAGCCACTATCTGCTAGTCATGCAGGGCGCAACTCACTTTTCAACCATCGGCGTGACTGGCACAGAAACGTTTACTATTCCGCCTGCGGTAGTCGGTCCCTACCCTGAAATTGCCCAGGACTACACCCAGGCGATTAGCCTGGCTTTCCTCAATACCTACCTCAAAGGCGAGGAAGAATACGCTTCTGTACTCACTAGCGCCTTTACAACTCGCTTCAGTGAACCTGAACTTCCTCTAAGCTTGATCTCGGAGCTTACGCCAGAGCAGCTGTCAGAACAGCTAGAGTAGCGAATTTAATGATTCACGGTTTCATCAACCTCAATAAACCAGTCGATTGGACCTCACACGACTGTGTAGCCCGCACGCGCAGGCTGCTAAACACCAAGAAAATCGGACATGGGGGCACGCTCGATCCCTTAGCAACCGGCGTTTTACCGCTGGCGGTAGGACGGGCTACCCGGCTATTACAGTATCTACCTGAGAAAAAGGCGTACCGGGCAGTTATTCGATTTGGGCTGACGACCACAACTGATGATCTAGAAGGAGATATCGCCGAAGAGCGGGGTGCGGCAGGATTGGAGAGAGCAAAAGTAGAGGCGGCACTCTTACAGTTTGTGGGAGAGATCGAGCAAATTCCGCCGATGTATAGTGCGATTCAGGTAGAAGGACAGCGGCTATATGACCTGGCTAGAGCTGGAAAGACAGTAGACGTGCCTAGACGACAGGTGACTATCGAGCGGATAGTCAGCCAGAGCTGGAAAGCAGGTGCGCAGCCCGAGCTAACGGTGGAGATAGCCTGCGGTGCTGGCACGTATATCCGCTCACTCGCTAGGGATTTAGGCAAGGCAGTCGGGACCGGGGCAACCTTGGCTGGGTTGACCCGCACCCAGAGCAGTGGGTTTGATATCGCTGAGAGTATCTCTCTAGAAGAGCTTGAGCAGGCGATCGCACAGGGCAGTTTCGCGCCAGTTTCAGCGGGTAAAGCGATGGCGCATTTGGATGCGATCGCCCTCCCACTAGATCTTGCCAGACGCTGGCAGCTAGGCCAGAAGCTAGAAATCACGCCAGAGCTATCCATTCCTAACCCTATCGGCAATAGCGAACACTATCCGCCCGTTCGCGTCCTAGCAGCCAACACACATGAGTTTTTAGGTATCAGCGAAATTCGCAGCCTGCCTACAGAAGCTGGGGAAGAGTCTACAGCCGATGCACACGTCAAAATCCTGGCCCCAAAACGAGTGTTCTTGCCAGCAGACTGAACTGCAAGCACATTGAGCCGAGAAAAGAGATCCGGTTTGGAGAAGAGATTACGATATGATTAAGATTACTATCCTTACTGCGTTTGGAAAAACATAATGGTAACGCTCAAAATTGTCGTATATCTTACGGTTTCGTTCTTTGTTGGCCTGTTCATCTTTGGCTTCTTGAGCGGAGACCCAGCCCGCAACCCCAGCGGTAGAGATTTTGACTAGTCAGATACTCTAGAGACCAAGAAACTCTAAATCTGACAAAAATCTAGAGCTTACTTAAAAAAGCTCAGGACATACTGCGTTGATGTATCGCTATAGGGTCCTGAGCTTTTTAGTGGACATTTCTAAATGGCTGGCTAAGTGGCCATTGTTGGTGGTCAATCCTCTGTGTGTATGAGAGGGTGGATTGGTCATTACTAAGGAGGTTGCGTATGGTCCATATCAGCTTGCCGCCGCAGCCTGCGCCAGTTGCCGTTATCGAAGCGATCGATCAGCCAAGGCAAGCGCCGCAGCCAGCGTTAGCGACAAAGCCAGATCTGGCAAAATCCGCGAGTTCTTTACCTGACTCATCGGGGCGATTATCGTTGCTAATAGAGGGACTTGAGCCAAAAGGATTTGGGCCGTCAGAAATAGACGTTGAAACCGCTTCGACGCTATTAGCTCAGACCTCCGCAGAAGAGCTACCTGTCGTAGAACCTAGTGCCGCTGACCCGAGTCCGATAAATGACTCTATCTTGGAAGAGACCAACCTTGAAGAGGAACCTTCCGAAGAAGAGAGCCTCGAAGAGGAAGACCTTGAAGACATAGATCCAGAAGCAGTCACTCAGCCTAGATCAGTTACTCCTGTAGAAGTCATTCCTGTAGAGATTAACGAAACTAGCGAAACTGGGCAGCGCGATCGCCTTTCCGATGAGGAATTCATTTCTCAGCTTTCACTAACGGCGGACTTTCAGGAATACAATCCACAGACGCAGGTGATCACAGCTCGCGGTGACGTGCGGCTGCAAGTTAGCGATTCGCTGCTCGAAGCAGATCAGATTTGGGTCAATCTGACCAATCGCTTTGCCTTGGCAGAGGGCAATGTACTGCTGACTACAGGCGAGCAGATAGCGCAAGGAAACCGCGCTGAATACAACTTCATTCAACAGGCGGGCGTCATTAACGGCGCGGTAGGAACGCTGTCCTTACCCAATATTGATGAAGATTTCGCCTCTCCTTTGGCTAGGGGGAGTCGCTCTGGGCGTGCTTTCGATCCAATTGGGCGAGATGCAGAACTCGATGTTGTTAACGATGGCACCATCCAGATTGGTAGCAGCCTCGACAGTAGACTGCCTGATCGCAATAGCGAATTAGGCAGTAATGGCCAGCTCAATCAGCTTCGCTTTGAGACTGAAGAGTTATCTTTTGGGGTGGAAGGATGGCGAGCTGATTCACTGCGGATCACGAACGATCCGTTCTCGCCACCAGAGCTAGAGCTGCGAGCGGACGGACTGCTACTGCGTAATATATCGGCCACCCAGGACGAGCTGTTGCTCAAGCGGCCTAGACTAGTATTCGATCAAGGATTTGCTCTACCACTGGTGCGATCGCGCATTTTGATCAGCCGGGGTGGCAGCGTCGATCCAGACGATCTCAATCCGGTGCCTGCACTTCTAGGAGTTGACGGGCGCGATCGCGGCGGTTTATTTATTGGTCGTCAAATTCCCCTCGTCACCAATAACACGACTAGATTTTCTATCACCCCTCAATACTTTGCCGCTCAGGCAGTTAGTGGCGAGACTGACTCGCCGATTGACCCACGTAATTTTGGTGCGACCATCAAACTGAGTAACCGGCTTTCGCCGACTACTCGCCTCAACGGCAGAGCCGACATTTCCAGCTTTGACTTTGAAGATGTCACCGACGATGTTAGAGGCCGACTTAGCATAGACCAGGCGATTGCCAAACATAGGCTATCGCTTCAGTACAGCTACCGCGATCGCCTGTTCAATGGCACATTGGGCTTTCAAGATGTCCAGTCCAGCGCTGGAGCAGTGCTAGTGTCACCGACCTATGCACTCGGCAATACTGGGTTTGGGATCTTCTATCAAGCGAGCGCCCAGCTAATTAATGCAGACACTGACCGGACGGATCTGCTGCTTTCTAGCGGGTCCGATACCGGCCGAGTCACCCTGGGCCGCTATCAAGGTAGCGTTGCCATCAACCGCCGCTTTAATCTCTGGAGAGGTACCCCTAGGCCTGCGACTCAAGCAGAAGGGCTGCGATTCACGCCGCGTCCCCTAGTTCCCTATCTAGATCTTAGTACAGGCGTCCGGACTACCTTCACACGCTATAGCAGCGGCGATTCGCAAAACAGTCTGCTAGCTGACGTCGCTCTAGAAGCTCAGCTCGGCCACTTATCTCGTAATTTCGGCGACTATACTCGGCTGCTGCTAGGCTATTCGCAGTCTGTTATTGGAGAAGCTGCCTCGCCTTTCTTATTTGACCGTGAGGTGGATCGCAACGTTATCTCTTTCGGTATTGCGCAGCAGCTATACGGTCCAATCATTGCCGGGTTTGAAACGGCTTTTAGCATCGAGTCTAGAGAGACCGTCAGCACCCTATTTTCCTTGGAGTACAGCCGCCGTACATACGGAATTCTGCTGCGCTACAACGCTACTCAAGAGACGGGGTCTGTGGGTCTGCGGCTGAGCAATTTCAACTGGGTAGGCGGCACCGATCCCTTTGACACACCACGGGTTAGGCAAGTAGAAGCGGGCGTGATCGAAAGATTCGACTAAAAGCAGTCGCCAACCGGGCAACAAGTGAGTATACTTACCTCTTAAAAAGAGCAAGGCTAGATGATGGGAGTATCTGTTTTGTTCGTAGATAGTCTTTCTTATGACTTCGGCCACATTTTCTACATCTATAGAGGCGCAGCAGGCAGCGGCCCTAATAGAAGGCTACCGCTTTGAGCTGGGCAATCATGATGCTCGTCAGTGGGTGGCACTGTGGCTAGAGTTTTATCGTCCTGTTTGGATTCGCGACGCGGTGGTTGAAGCGCTCTATCAGGGCCGCTACAAATCGCGTTCCGTCAAGCAAATTCTAGAACTGTGGGAGCGACGTGGTCAGCCTATTCGCCATGCCACACACGAGTTCGAAGCGGCAGTTTGTCGTGAGTTTGGGGAAGTGAAGCTAATTACGACGCTGCCTCAATCTACAATTGAATCAATA
The DNA here is from genome assembly GCA_963772185.1 of uncultured cyanobacterium. Taxonomy (GTDB): domain Bacteria; phylum Cyanobacteriota; class Cyanobacteriia; order Phormidesmidales; family Phormidesmidaceae; genus Phormidesmis. Next base: position 81,809 of record CAVYWR010000001.1, read on the forward strand.
GCCGCGCAGCGACGCAGCCAGAGGGCTCGTCAAACGCCTGCTAGAGAACGGGCCAGTCGTCGGATTCATCAGTCGCTCTCTGCGATCGCCTTCAGTTCAGCCCAGCCATCGCCCGGAGCAGCTAACGGCACAGCGACAGCTAACGGCACCGGCAGCTCAATCGACCAAGCAACTGACAGCTCAACCGGCAGTTTGACTAGCGCCCAGCAGCAATCGGTCTCGGGGCCAGTAGAAACGGCGAATGTTCTGCGATCGCACAAACAGCAGAACGGCATCCCCTTTTCCTCTGGTAGAGCTATTCAGCCTTTCAAACCCACCCTACCCTTCTCAACCAAAACGCTGCGCTCAGATAAGCAAAAAGCATTAGCTGTGCTCTAGTAACCCTTGGCAGCTATCACGTCACGTAGCCGAACTAATCGGCTTTCGGTGGCTTCACACCCATGCGAATCTCCGAGCAAAACGAAGCGATCCGCAAACCGCTTGCTAGCTCCGTCATCCCCGTGCGCATTCGCAAGTTGTCATTAATAAACCACACCCGCTCTGCAGAAAGCGCCTGATCGTTTTTGGTCACAATCGTGAGCACTTCATCTTCTAGCGTGTAGGTACTGCGCTTTACGCCTTTGTTCGAGGTGCCGCTGCTAATTAGCTGGCCATCACCTGAAGTTACTTCTGGGGCAAAAGGGACCATCAGAGTAGTTGATACCGATGGTTTGGTATCTCCTTCGATTGTGCTGCTTTGCTGGACTTGTAGCCCGCATAAAGGAGTCGTGAAATGGCCGCTATCTGCGTTTAGAGACTCGTATAGGGCCTTCACCTCAGCCGCATCTGAGCCTAGAAACACGACTTCTAGATCAGACTTGCCCGCTTTAGACTGCTGAGTTGACAGAGCGTGGGTAGTGCGCTGAGAAAACCATCGCCCAGCCATTTTTTCAAAAAAGTTCACAATTTCCATAGCGTCGTAGTCGAGTCGTATTTAATAGCGCTGAAGATAAGTCTACAGTTTTCTTACTGCCTTTTTTGTAGGTGCTCTTGAGGTGCCTTTGGGCGCTTTGAGGCGCTGTAGCGTTCGCGTGACCCGAGCGAATGATAAGCTAGCCAATGGAAAAATAAAACAGATATTAAGAGCGCCCACGCTATGACCGGATCGAACCAAACCCCTCTTTTACTGCGGGCAGCCCAAGGCCAATCAGTTGAACGTCCGCCGGTTTGGATGATGCGTCAGGCAGGTCGCTACATGAAAGCCTACCGAGATCTAAGAGAAAAGTATCCTTCCTTCCGTGATAGATCTGAGATTCCAGAAGTGGCAATCGAAGTCTCGCTTCAGCCTTGGAAAGCTTTTAAGCCGGACGGCGTTATTCTCTTCTCGGATATTGTTACGCCGCTGCCGGGAATGGGCGTGGCAATGGATGTAGCCGAAGGCAAAGGACCGGTGATCGATGAGCCGATTCGATCCCAGGCTCAGATCGATGCGTTGACTACGCTTGCGCCTGATGAGTCGATGCCGTATATTCGCAAGATTCTAGGGGCGCTCCGTGAGGAAGTGGGGAACCAGTCCACCGTTCTAGGCTTCGTGGGTGCGCCTTGGACCCTAGCGGCATACATTGTCGAGGGCAAAGGCTCTAAGACCTATTCTGTGATCAAGAATATGGCATTCTCTCAGCCTGAGATGCTGCACAGTCTGCTTAGCAAAATTGCTGACAATATTGCTATCTACGTTCGCCACCAGATCGACTGCGGTGCGCAGGTCGTACAGCTGTTTGACTCTTGGGCGGGTCAGCTTAGCCCACAGGATTACCGGACGTTTGCTCTACCCTATCAGCAGCAGATCGTTCGCCAGGTGAAGCAAACCCATCCCAATACGCCGCTAATTTTGCTGGTCAGCGGCAGCGCAGGCCTGTTGGAAATTATGGGCGAATCTGGGGTAGATATTATCAGCGTGGACTGGTCGGTAGATATGGCGGATGCACGGCGTCGGCTAGGACCGAACATGATGGTGCAGGGCAATGTCGATCCGGGCGTGCTGTTTGGCTCGAAGGAAGTGATTCGCGATCGCATTATCGACACCGTCCGCAAAGCGGGCAGCAAAGGCCACATTCTCAACTTGGGTCACGGTATTCTCCCTGGCACTCCGGAGGAAAACGGCGCGTACTTCTTTGAAGCAGGCAAGCAGGTGAATGAACTTCTAGCAGCCACTGTATAGCATAAGAATTATGTAGAGAATGGCGGAATGCATCTCGCTGCTGACGCACGGGACTTCTACTATCCAAATGATCAATCGGCCCAAGGCGTTCAGATGCCTTGGGCTTTTCCATGTCAAAATGATCAAGCCTTCTGTATTAAAAGACTCATGCGTATCTTCATGACTGGCGCAAGTGGCTGTATTGGCCACTACCTAGTGGAAACTTTGATCGAAGACACTGATCACGAGCTGTTTTTGATGATGCGCAATCCAGCAAAACTTCAGGTGCCTGTAGGCCAGCGTCCCGGCGTTCATGTACTGCAAGGCGACCTGCGAGACGTGGCTCAATTTGCGGATCTGCTGAAGACGATGGATACGGCCATTCTGGTCGCGACTTCGTGGGGCGATCCGAAAGAGAGCTATGAAATTAATGTCGAAAAGACGCTAGAGACAATGTCTTTGCTAGACGCCGAGCGCTGTCAGCAGGTGATTTATTTCTCTACCGCCAGCATTCTAGATAGAGATAATACGCCGCTGAAAGAAGCGGGTGAGATTGGCACGGACTACGTACGCACGAAGTACATCTGTCATGAAAGGTTGCAGGAGCTGGCGATCGCACCCAAAGTCACCACCGTCTTCCCCACGCTGGTGTTTGGCGGCAGCGATACCAAACCCTACTCGCACATCTCCGGCGGCCTGCCCGAAGTCGCCAAATACATTAGCCTAATCCGCTTCCTCAGCGCGGACGGCAGCTTGCACTACATCCATGCCAAAGACATCGCCAAAGTCGTCCGTCACCTAGTAGACCATCCACCCGGACCGAATGACTCTAGAGAGCTTGTGATTGGCAACCCCGCCAAAACCGCCAACGAAATTGTTAAAGAGATTGCCACCTATCTTGGCAAACCACCCATCTTTCGCATCCCGCTATCTTTCGGACTTGCGGATATCGTCATCAAAGTCTTCAACATCCGCATGGCAGAATGGGACCGATTCTGTATGGACTATCGCCACTTCACCTACGAAAATCCGGTCACCCCTTCTAGCTTCGGCCTAGAAGATAGCTATCCAACCGTTAAAGATGTCTTTCAATCGGCAGGCGTTGTTCCTCAACAATAAAAGTGCTCCTGACGAAACTGCTATAGTACATTTGTCTAGACTTGGCTTGTTTAGGCTTAGGTAGTATTTGGCGCTGTTCTATGGCGATTATCTCTTCAAAGCAATCGACATCAGATGACGGCGCTCAGCAGAAAAAGCGGCGAGCAAGCCAGGAGAAAGCCAGTGAGAAAGCCAGTGAGAAAGCAATCGCCGACCAGTCAACCGCCAACGTCGAAGCGACAAATCAAAAAAAGACTGACCTTCTAAAAGGCGAGGCGAGAACGACTGAGCTATCTAGGAACGAAGAGGGCATTCGACCAGAAGCCATCAACGACTATATCGGGCAAAAAGCGCTCAAAGAAGTCTTGAGCATCGCGATTCAGGCGGCTAAATCTAGACAGGAACCGCTTGACCATCTGCTGCTCTACGGTCCACCAGGGCTGGGCAAAACCACAATGGCGCTGATCTTAGCGCAAGAGATGGAGGTCGACTGCAAAATTACGACGGCTCCAGCGCTAGAGCGACCTAGAGATATTGCCGGACTGCTGGTGAATTTGAAAGCGGGCGACGTTCTATTTATCGATGAAATTCATCGGCTTTCACGGGTGACGGAAGAAATCCTGTACCCAGCGATGGAAGATGCTCGGTTGGATATCACTATTGGTAAGGGGCAGAGCGCCCGAACGCGAAGCATTCCACTACAGCCGTTCACCTTGGTAGGCGCAACGACTCGGGTAGGGGCATTGGCCTCACCTTTGCGCGATCGCTTTGGCCTAGTCCAGCGGCTGCGCTTCTACGAAATTGACGAACTCACGCAGATTGTCCTGCGTACTGCCGATGTGCTTAAAACAGAAGTGTTTGCCCGATGGCGCTGCTGAGATTGCTCGCCGCGCTAGAGGCACGCCGCGTATCGCCAATCGTCTGCTCAAGCGGGTGCGCGACTATGTGCAGGTCAAGCAGCTAGGTCCGATTAATCAGCATACGGCGGCAGAAGCCCTAGAGCTATTCAACGTCGATCCTTGCGGCCTCGACTGGACAGATAGAAGATTGCTGACGCTGATGATCGAAAACTTTAACGGTGGGCCAGTTGGACTCGATACAATGGCGGCCTCTACTGGCGAAGACTCGCAGACCATAGAGGAGGTCTACGAACCCTACCTACTGCAAATTGGCTACTTGCAGCGCACACCTAGAGGAAGAGTCGTGACACCCGCTGCCTGTAAACACCTCGGCTATCAGGTGCCGCACAACCATTTTCTAATCCCCGATGCGCCTCTCTTCAATTTGCTCAGCACTGAAGAGCCTACGTAAAAAGGTTTACACTCTTTTGTATCAAGATTTTCGCCACTATCGGTTCAAGACCGGTTCAAGACATTAATGCCAAAGAGGATACGTCAGAGCCTATCTACGGCAGGTATAAAACAGCGCCTTATCACTGGGCTTAGCGCTCTTGGCCTCTGTGTGGTTGTGCTACTTACCTGTACTAGCGCCACTTCACCCGCTGTCGCAGGAGAGGCTGTGGTTGCCGATTTTGGGATGAACCTGTCACAACGTCTACCAGCCCAGCTGAACCAAAACTATGGAGCAAATCGAGACTGGGACAAGATTGGCAACTTGAGAGAAGCGGCTTTTGCGGCAACGCAGGCCGGACGGTTTGACCAGGCAGAAGAAAAATGGTCTGAGCTGATCGAGCAGATACCAGAAGAAGCGGCGGTGTGGAGCAATCGCGGCAACGTGCGGGTGCGACAGAACGATTTGGAAGGGGCGATCGCAGACTACAACCAGGCGATCACACTTGCCCCTACCGAACCCGATCCCTATTTGAACCGGGGCGCAGTCCGCGAGGCAATGGGAGCGTGGGAAGATGCGATCGCAGACTACAACCAGGTTCTACAGTTCGACCCAGACGATCCAGCCGCCTATAACAACCGGGGCAACGCAGAAGCAGGGCTTGGAGAATGGGAATTGGCCATTGCCGATTATCAGGCTGCGATTACGCTACAGCCGAGCTTCTCTCTCGCCTACGGCAACTACGCCCTGGCCCTCTACGAGGTAGGCGACACCCAGAAGTCCGTACAAATCATGAAAAGCCTAGTGCGAAAGTACCCTAGCTTCGCGGACATGCGCGCTGCCCTTACCGCCGCTCTATGGGAAACCGGACAGCGCGGCGAGGCTGAGAGCAACTGGGTAGCGGTAGTTGGTCTAGATACCCGCTACAAAGATTTGAGCTGGGTTAGAAACGTCAGAAGATGGCCGCCCAAGATGGTGACTGCCTTGGAAAACTTTCTCGAGCTCTAAAACGCTTTCTTAATCTCTGAAATACTGCTTCACACTTCGAAAAACTTTATTCTCTGATTTTAGACAAACTTCACATTCTCGCAGAATCCTGACCCTGGGCAAGGCAGAAGGTCGCTACACACAGTCGTAGGGTCTCTGTACTTGCAAGTGTCAGGGGATACACGGATCTACGCAAATCCACAGCGAGCTACCATATTTATACTCTAAGCATCTAGACGTTGTACATGTTATATGCGTACATCTATTCGCTTCTAGCCGACTAGCTTGCGCAGGGCTTTCGACTCTTGAAGAGATGAAGAAGCTAGCGGACAAGTGCATCTGAAACCGCCTGTTGGTACGTACAGCTAATGGCGTGCCTATTTCCAGCTTTGTAAGACCTGCCTTAAAACTCGCTAATGCTTGACGCTTTTCTAATCTGACACCTTCGCACCTTTGGACAAGGCAAGCCAAGCGGATAGAAACTATCTGTGTAGCGTATGCAAGGGTCACTATTGAGTGTCTTATTTTCCATCTACCCTGTTTAGACAAAGAGTCTGATATGTTCAAGCGTTTTCAGGGTCTGCCACGTGCATCGGATTGTTCTTCGTACCGCGCTTTAGAACCACCTAATCCGCACACAGGCGCTTGTGCAGCTGACCAGCAAAGCGCGCAGGTATCGCAGAACGGCCTTTCACACCCCCCCCTACGCTCCGATCCGACTAGCTACTATCAGCTTAGAGAAGTGGAGCGTAAAATCAGAAGAACGCTTGACCTATCAACTATCTTTGGAACCACCGTCGTAGAAGCCGCAGCGCTATTTAACGCTTATCAAGCTGCGTTGATACAGTTCGATTCAAAGCTTAAGAGATATCGTCAAGTTAACCGCTACTGTCGTAATCAGTCGCTAGCGTGGCAGTTGTCGCTTGGTTTTTCTCAGGCTGATTTTCCCTCGCTGCTAGAGCAACTGTGGCAGGGCCAGCCGATCTGCCTATCGAGTACCGACCAGGCAATGGATGAATCGATGCGATCGCCTGCTGAGCTGAACCGTGAAGTCCAAATTTGGCAGTCTCGCTGGCCAGGTAGCTGGCTATTGATCCCTATCCAAAAGCGCTTCCCGCCGAGTGGTCCGCAGAATAGTCTCGCGTCGGCGATTGGTTCACAGTACTGGGGCATCCTGGCGCTGGCGCTAGCAGACGACCAGGATTGGCCAGCGGCGACTATTGGCGATGCCCAAAGCATTGCCAGCGAACTTTCTACAGCGATGGCGCATAGCTTTCTCTACCAAGAGCTACTGACCACCAATCAAGAACTCCAAAAGCTAGCACTCTCCGACGGGCTCACTAGCCTAGCCAACCGCCGTCGCTTTGATAAATATATAGAAGACGAATGGCAGCGGCTAGCCAGAGAGCAACAGCCTCTTTCGCTAGTTTTGTGCGATATAGACCACTTCAAGCTTTTCAATGACACCTTTGGCCATCCGGCAGGCGATCGCTGCCTCATCCATATTGCCAGAGCGCTCCTCAAAGTTCCCCAGCGTCCGGCTGATCTAGTTGCTCGCTACGGTGGAGAAGAATTTGCGATTGTCCTACCCAACACCGATACAAGAGGCGCGTGGCGCATTGCCCAAAGCATCCATGAGAACATCCAAGCGCTACGGATCACTCATCCACTAAGTAGCACTGGAGCCTATGTCACTGTGACTATGGGCGTTTCGACCATCATTCCAGGACGCGATAACACTACTCAAACGCTGATTCGAGCGGCAGATATCGCGCTCTACTACGCCAAGCAGCAAGGCCGCAATCGGACCTACATCAACGGTCATCACAATACCGTCAACCTCGCCGACTGTGCGCTCAAAGCAGAAGCCAGCCCAGAGTCTAGGCTAAAGCTGACGCCAAACGAGTGAGCGATGTAGCTACACCCGACTATGCTCAGACCTGGTAGCCTGCCAAACGGGCAAAACTGTCTGCTGTTAGACTCGCGCCTCCGACCAGGGCACCGTCAATCTCACTTTGCGCCATAATCTCATCTACATTGGCAGGCTTAACAGACCCCCCATACTGAATAGAGACTTCCTTGTTATCTAGCAACGCTCTAATCTTGCCAATCACGGCATTGGCATCTGCCGCCGCACAGGTATCGCCTGTCCCAATCGCCCAGATCGGTTCATAGGCAATCACTAAGTTAAATTGATTAACGTCAACCAGCGCCTTCTGGATCTGGTTCGTGATTACAGATTCGGTTTGGTTAGTATCGCGCTGCTGTTTGGTTTCACCTACGCATAGAATCGGCGTCAGGCCATTGAGCTGAGCCGCTTTTAGTCTGGCATTCACCGTCTCATCCGTTTCACCGAAATACTGCCTGCGTTCGCTGTGGCCCACCACCACGTAGCGCACGCCCACTTCTTTGAGCATGGGCCCCGAAATCTCTCCTGTGTAGGCCCCTTCTCTTTCCCAATGGACATTCTGAGCCCCCACCTGTACTCGGCTGCCCTGCAACTTATCAACTAATAGACCTAGCGTAGTAAAAGGAGCGCAGAGGACAAGTTCTCTCTCGTCAGGAACGCCTTCTAGCTGAGGCATCAACTGCTGTACAAACGCCAAGGCATCCGCCTGGGTTTTATACATTTTCCAATTACCAGCAATTACAACTTTTCGCACGGATATTCTTCTATAGGCATATCAGCCTAGATCGTACAGGTAAATGATTGCCGAGGGAAATCAAGTGTGAAGTATGAACGAGGAATGATTAACGATGAGTTTTAAAACACTCTTCACTTCATCGTTCATCATTCATACTTCATTGTTTCCAATCACCGCTTCTAAGCTACCCCTGCAGCTTCCTTTGCTTTTTCTGCCTCGTCTGGATGAATACCTAGACGAGTCAGGTTCACGCGGCCTCGGCTGTCAATCTCACGCACTTTGACTAGGACTTCGTCATCTACGTTCACCTCATCTTCTACCTTGTTGACTCGGTAGTCGGCAAGCTGCGAGATATGAATCATGCCTTCTTTACCCGGCATAATCTCGACGAACGCTCCGATTGGAATCACGCGAGTGACTTTGCCCATGTAGACATTGCCCGCTTCGGGTACGTGGGTGATGCCTTCGATCATCTTTTGAGCCTGCTTGGCCTTGTCAGAGTCGACCGCAGAGATGGTCACTGTACCGTCGTCGTCAATATCAACTTTGGCACCTGTGGCTTCGGTGATGGCTTTAATCTGCTTACCACCTGGTCCGATTACCATGCCAATCTGGTCAGGTTTGATCTGCATGGTCATCAGACGCGGCGCGTATGGTGAGACTTCCTCACGAGGCTTGTCGATAGCCGCTAGCATCTTTTCGAGGATATGCAGCCGCGCCGGACGAGCCTGATTGATGGCTTCGCTGATGACTTCCATCGGCAGGCCAGTAATCTTCATATCTAGCTGGAGAGCGGTGATGCCGCTGTCGGTGCCCGCTACCTTGAAGTCCATGTCGCCAAGGAAGTCTTCGATCCCTTGAATATCAGAGAGGATACGAACTTCGTCGCCTTCTCGAATCAGTCCCATTGCCGCGCCGCTAACGGGCTGGGTAATAGGAACTCCGGCGTCCATCAAAGATAGGGTCGAGCCACAGACTGAGCCCATCGAGGTCGAGCCGTTGGAAGAGAGACATTCGGAGACGACGCGAATGACGTAGGGGAAATCTTCTTGGCTGGGGAGTACTGGGATCAAGGCGCGTTCGGCGAGGGCACCGTGGCCCACTTCGCGGCGACCGGGCGATCGCATGGGCCGAGTTTCACCCACAGAGTAGGGAGGAAAGTTGTAGTGGTGCAGATACTTCTTTTCTTCGCCGGGGTGGAGATCGTCCATCATCTGCGCATCGCCGGGAGTGCCGAGCGTGGCCACCGATAAGTACCTGGGTCAGATCCTCTGCGGAAGAGTCCTGTGCCGTGAACGCGGTTGGGCAATACGCCGGTTCGACAGGTAATTTTGCGAATTTCATCAAGCTTACGACCGTCTACTCGAACGCCTTCTTCTAGAATCTGCGATCGCATCAGCTTCTTCGTCAGACTCTTAAACGCCTTGCCCAGTGCTTTGCTATTGCTATCGACTGCTGCACGAACGTCATCGGTTTCCGCTTTGGCAGCAATCTCTTCGGCAATCGTTGCTTTGATCGCGTCGAGCTTGTCATCTCGCTCAGACTTGGACTGCTCGAATTGCTTCAAGACTTCTTTGATATCGGCGGTGGCGCGATCGCTCAAAAACGTCTCTAGGCTAGGATCAGCCACAGGCGCTGGCTCAGTTGGCCGCTCTAGTCCCAATTCTTCTACGAGATCTAGTTGCGCCTGGATTAGGTCACGCACCACCTCGTAGCCAAAATCAATCGCCTCAATCACATCTTGCTCAGGCAGCTGGTTGGCCCCAGCTTCCACCATGATCACCCCATCAGGTGAACCGGCAACGATGAGATCTAGCTCGCCGTCTTTAATTTCTTGATAGGTTGGGTTGATAATAAAGTCATCTCCGACCAGCCCAACGCGAACAGCCGCCATTGGGCCGTTGAACGGGATTTCGGCGAGCAAAACGGCAATTGATGCGCCCGTTGCCGCCAACACATCGGGAGGGACATCCTCGTCCATCGAGAGCGTTGTTGCTACGATTTGAATATCGTCGCGAATCCATTGCGGGAACAATGGTCGCATCGGTCTGTCGATCAATCGGCTAGTGAGCGTCGCCCTCTCAGGAGGACGGCCTTCTCTACGCAAAAATCCACCGGGAATGCGACCTGCTGCGTATAGCCGCTCTTCGTAATCCACTAGCAAAGGGAGGAAGTCAATGCCTTCTCTACCGCTAGAGCGTGTAGCTGTGACCAATACAGCCGTATCGCCAGAACTTATTAGAACCGAGCCACCAGCTTGCGGGGCAAACAGCCCAGTTTTTAGCTGAATGTCTCGACCGTCGATTGAAATCGACTTATCAATTTCCTGCATTGATGTCCTTACTCTTTTTAGTTTTCTCATTTTGTGCTTTGGCAATCGTATCACTGATGACGAAGCCTTGCGTTTTGTGGTTGCAAAAGCCGAAAGTCAGGCCACAATGTTTAGTTACCGTTTGACCCCTACTCTTCTTTCACTATGGCAATTCTTGTGACTGGCGCTGCTGGATTCATTGGGTTCTACCTATCGTTAAGGCTGTTAGAGGCAGGCACACCAGTCTACGGCATCGATAGCATGAATGATTACTATGATGTCTCTCTAAAAGCAGGCAGGCTCGCCCAGCTAGAGGCATTTTCAGACTTTAGCTTTGAACAGATAGATATCGGCGATCGCACCGCCATGAGCAGCCTGTTCGAGCGCCAGTCATTCGATTGCGTGGTCCACCTAGCCGCCCAAGCAGGCGTGCGCTACTCGTTGCAAAATCCACTTGCCTACGCAGATAGCAACCTACTGGGCTTTGTCAATATCCTCGAAGGCTGTCGCCATAGCAAGATTGGCCATCTAGTCTTTGCCTCTTCTAGCTCCGTCTATGGCAAAAACAAGAAGGTTCCCTTCGCCACAGATGACCGGGTCGATCATCCCGTCTCACTCTACGCTGCCACCAAAAAGTCGAATGAGCTGATGGCCCATGCCTATAGCCATCTATACAATCTGCCAATCACAGGGCTGAGGTTCTTTACGGTGTACGGCCCCTGGGGCAGGCCGGATATGGCGTACTTTAAGTTTGTCGATGCGATCGCCAAAGGCAAGCCAATCGATGTCTACAACCACGGCGAAATGAAACGCGACTTCACCTATATAGACGACGTGATAGAAGGCATCATTCGCGTCATCGCCCGCCCGCCCGCTTCGCTGACAAAAGCCGAAGCCGCCACCCAGAATAAACACACCACAGCACCTTACAAGATTTACAACATCGGCAACCACAGCCCCGTCGCACTGATGGACTTCATCACAATGATTGAAACCGCAATGGGCAAAAAAGCCGAGAAAAACATGCTGCCTATGCAGCCAGGCGATGTTCCCGCCACCTACGCCGACGTCCAAGATCTGATGGACGACGTTGGCTTCAAACCCTCCACACCCCTGTCTGTCGGTATTCAGAAGTTCGTAGACTGGTACAAAGAATACTATAGCTACGTGAGCCTATCTCGCAGTTGCCAATCGCTTAACAGTCAGCTGCTAACCGCTAGGCGCTAGTAGGTAGCCAGCAGCACCGTAATCAAAATGTAGTCAAAAACATGGAGCTAAGGAGATTCGAACTCCTGACCCCCTCAATGCCATTGAGGTGCGCTACCAGCTGCGCTATAGCCCCTTGCGATCGCCAAATTCCGTACGCTTGTATCTTTAGGCAAACATACAAAACTAGCCCTTGCTAAGACTACTATAATTACGTAGAAACGAGAACTGCGTCAACTCCCTATGACCGCCACGCCCCCCAGCAACCTCAACACCGAATCTAGTGCATCTAATGATGTGGACCAGCTAGAGGTTCAGGCCACTATCCAAAAGCTACGGCGAAAAGAAGGCACCTGGGTCGACTGGGGAAAAGCCTGCCAGACGCTGCAAAAAGCAAACATGAACCCTCAAGCTGTCTTCGAAGCGACTGGGTTTGAGCCAATTCAGCAAAATCAGCTTATCGTCGCCGCCCAGGTCTTTGACTCTATGATTGCTGGCGGTATCAGCGAACAGACCAAAGCCCACTACCAGACTAGAGGCAGCGACAGCCTCTACGAATTCAGGATTCTACCCCAAGAAAATCGCGCCGCCGCCGCCGACTTCGCCTTTAGCCACAGACTAGACAGCGAGCAAGTCAAAGAGATCGTCAAAGGACTCAGAGACTTTTACTACAGCGAAACGCCACCCCCCGGCTTTGAAAAAACGATGGGCGATGGCGCAGCTTACTACTATTGGCGGCTGGCTCGTCAGCAGGGAGACTTGCAGGCTAGGTCTAGGTTGATTGCACAGGGACTGCGCTTTGCGACATCCGAGAGCGCTCGTGGCAAGGTGGAAAAGCTGCTGACCGACTTCACAGTCGTCTCGACCAAAGCGGCTCCTAGACTGCCAATTTTTCGGTTAGAAAACGAAGCTGACTCACCCGTTATCGTGCCTGTCGCGGGTCGAATGCCACTGCCGACAGAAGACTACAAGCAGGTGCCAATGGTAGAACCAGAAGATACCTTCGGACTAGTCAAGTTTTCTGGAACAGGGGCATGGGTGCCCGTTCCCGGCTGGCAGGTGATCTTGAAAACTGAAGATCCGATTGCGCTACTAGCCAAATATGGGCAGTTGCCCAATCCACCCGAAGGCTACGAAGACGAGGAGGTCTTGATCGTCGTCGACCGGGCCAAGCGTCAGTGGGATGAGTTTAGCTACTACGTCATCGACGCAGGCGGACAGCTAGAAATTAGCTGGTTTGAAGCAGCACCCGACGTTCCGCTACTGGGCGGCATCGCACTGATCATGCGTCCTAAGAAAATATTCGATGAGAACTACACCCAAGAGTACTGGCAGATAGACGAATAGGGAGACCCCATTTAGAGAGGAAACATCATGTCACTTGAGCGCCGCCTATCTAGAGAAATATTCGCTGAAACCGAGATTGTCGAACTCCGTCAGGTCTGCATGACACCTAGCGGACTATTCGAACCCGGCAAGTACCTAGCCGGACAGCTTCCAGACGCTGCTTTTGAGATGGGCCTAGTCGAAAGCCTCCCACCCGTTCGCGGCAAAAGCGAACAGCTAGAGCCGCCCTTATCTCAAAGCAAGATAGACGCAGACAGCTCAGAACCTTAAACTGTCTCACCGCATCATTCATCGTTCACACTTCATCCTTTCTCCGGAGCCCTCCCATCTATACCCGTCCCCTTGCCAAACTGATTGAAGAATTTCAGCGTTTGCCCGGTATCGGCCCGAAGTCAGCGCAGCGCTTGGCCATGCACATGCTAAAGCGCCCCGAAGCTGAGGTTCGAGCTTTGGCGAATGCGCTAGTCGAAGCCAAGCAGCAAGTAGGCCAGTGCTCACAGTGCTTTCACCTATCGGCTGAACCCGTGTGTAATATCTGCCGTTCTCTATCTCGTGACGAAACGACAATCTGCGTAGTGGCCGAATCTAGAGACGTCATCGCACTCGAAAAAACACGTGAGTACAAAGGTAAGTACCACGTGCTGGGCGGACTAATTTCGCCGATGGATGGAATTGGACCAGAGCAGCTAACTGTAGGCCAGCTAGTGCATCGAGTGAATAAAGAAGACACTAGCGAGGTGATTCTAGCAATTAGCCCTAGTATCGAAGGCGATACGACGACGCTGTATGTGGGGCAGCTACTGAAGCCGTTTACTAAAGTGACTCGAATCGCGTTTGGGCTACCAATGGGCGGTGACTTGGAATACGCAGACGAGGTCACGCTGGCTAGGGCATTAGAGGGTAGACGGGAGCTAGATACATAGCAATCAGGAGCTAGTAAGCTAAAGTCTCTAGCGTCTCGCGTAAGTATAGGCGCACCATTTGTTCTACTGTGGTGCTTGTGGTGAGGGTGGTAGGCTGTTCGGCTTGCCAGCTTTGGAATCCAGAGCTAGTTGCGATCGCGCTCTTCAAACTCTGCCAAAGCTCAGCATCTAGGGCGGCATGAGCAGGGCTAGTAGACGACGAATTTATCATGGGTAATTCTCCAATTCAGAGAGTCAGTCTTGGGGCTAAGAGGTAACCTGAATCACTTCTCAACTCCTTTAAAGGTAGCTTAAACCTCTGATACGAACTGTAGGAAAAGCCACAGTTCGTATCAGGCTGGCTGATGGCGATAGCTATAGTTAGCAATCGTGCACATGGAGGTATGACTACTTATACAGCGCGGATGCATTCGCACTTTGCTATGGCACTTTGCGTTATAGAACAAGGGTGTAGCCTTTCGTGGTGTAGCAAGCAAAGTGCGAGCAATTGCTATAGTACTAGCATCAAGGCTAGCGAGTCGTGCTTCCTGGACATCGTCAACTGCTTTGCTTTGGTTGTTCAGGTGCTCTAGGCGCGTAGCCTGCACGTCATCGACGGCTTTGGTCTGTGTGTCCAGGAACTCTAAACGGCGTTGCTGTAGAGAGGACGCAGGAAAGGCTTCAGCAGCGCTGGCAACGGGTGCGAAAGTGAGTGTAGCAACGGTCAAAGCGAGAGTAGAGAAGAGTAGGTTTTTCATGAGTTGGCTCCTGTAGGAATCAATGTGTTTGCTTCATTGACTTAAGAATGCCAGCTACGGGCGGTGGGGATGTGAGCGCAGATTAAGCGCTATCTGAGAGGAGGGGAAAGGCTTTAGAAGTCCTGCCCAGCCTAGTCTCAGTCTGTACTCATAAAGCTAGAAGTCTAGAACGAGTAGCGGATGGTGCAGTACGGAATTTCGTTGCGCAGGAGCGCTTCAAACTGACTGACCAGTCTGCCTTTGAATCCGCGCTTGTAGCGAACGTTGCGGCCACCTGTTTGAGACACCTTCTGTTCTTGAATATCAGGTCGCCAGAGCACCGATTCGGCCTGGGGGTGCCAGCCCATATTGACTTCGTGCAGCTTGTCGTTGTGCGTGAGGAAGATAATCTCGCACTTTAGCTGCTGTTTGGCAGCGTCGGTGAGCGTATCGTCTAGCTGCCTGAATAGCTCGGTGTAGTCTTCTATCCAGCCGTCATAGAAGATGACCGGGGAGAGGTTAACGTGGACTTCGTAGCCTGCTTCGACAAAGTCGTTGATAGCGTTGATGCGATCGCTCATCCCAGAAGTCCGCACGTCTACAACCTGCGCCATCGACTCCGGCATCAGGCTGAACCGAATGCGCGTTTTGCCCTGCGGGTCGTAGCTCAGCAGATCGCGATTGACTCGCTTGGTGGCAAAGGTTGCCTTGGCGTTGGATAGATCACGAAACAGAGCGATTAGGTCTTTGACGTTGTGGGCGATCGCAGCATCTACAGAACAGTCGCTGTTCTCTCCAATTTCGTACACCCAATAATTAGGATCGACCTGATCGGGTAGCGTCTTGGGTCCTTGCTTTTTGGAATGGCGCTTTAGGTAGCCTAGAACTCTCTCAATATTGACAAACGTAATATTGAGCAGACGACGCAGTTCTTCTTGAGTAGACTCGGCCAAAACCTGTGCAGGCGACGCTTGTACTTGCATAAATCCAAAGATTCACTGTCTTTAGCTGTTTTTATAAGGTAAAGAAGTACTTTGGATTTGAGAGGGCGGGAAACCGAATCAGGCCGAGCTATGTGGATAGATCGGCCTCGGGGGGAAGTGTTTCGGGGATGATAACTTCCGTTTCTTCAGTATCCTCAGCTGGCTCTATAACTTTTGGATGAGCTCTATAACTTTGGATGGCTCTATAACTTTGGATGGCTCTATAACTTCTGGGGACTCTATGACTTCTAGCGTGGCTTCGTCTTGCGCTTCTACTGATGAGGTTGAGGTAGGTTCAGCTTCTACCAAAGAGGTGCGAACGTCTGGAGTAGGTTTGTCTAGGTCTGCTGCTGTTTTTGTCACAGACTGAGTGGGGATATCGGGCAAAAGTCTATCGAGACGAATGCCCAAAATCAGAAAGTCACTAGCGATCGCACTCTCCTCTACAGCAGGCACTCGCTTCAGCGCCGTTGGACTAATCAGCAACGCTCTGCCAGCGCTGACGGAAATCTGCATGAACGTAGAGGCGGTGAAAAACGCAATCGCACCCAAAGCCAACCCCGTCCTCGGCGGCAGCAGTGGACTCACCTGCGGCAGCATCACATAGATCTGCTTCAGCAGCCATAGCGAAAGGGCAGCAACTAGCACTGCCAGCGCTTTGATTTGCCAGGACTTAAAAATCTGTAGGCACCGCCGCTGGTCTTCGCTAAGCGCGGTGGGCTTTAGAGCGGAAGGGGGCAGGCTGAAGACGTAGAAGGGCTTGAGCCACTGCATGGCCAGAGCGGGAGTGATGCCAAATAGTGCGATCGCCCAGAACTGCGCCCCAAAAGGCAAAGCAGGCCCTGCCGAAGCAAGCCCTGCTAAACAAACATCCAGCAGCAGCGGAACAAACGCTAGACCAGCGAAGTGGATCCAAAGATAGCGGTTTCGCTGCAATTCGATCATCGCAATTCAAACCCCATCGTGAAGATCCTACCTCTCGTGTTTATGCTGCCGCTGCCTTTACGCTGCTGTCTCTACGCCCGTGCCAAGGTCCGTCGCTGTGACACCATCTTGAAGGCATCGATAATATCGCCTTCCTTCCAGTCATTAAAGCCACCAACCGCGATACCGCACTCAAAGCCAGAATTGACTTCTTTGGCGTCGTCCTTCATCCGCTTAAGCGAATCTAGGTTGCCTTCGTATACGACTTCGCTGCCTCGCTTGACGCGGACTCGGCAGTTGCGAGTCACCTTACCAGAGAGCACATAGCAACCAGCAACAGTTCCCTTGCGCACTGGGAAGACCGCACGAACTTCTACCTGACCTAGCGGTTCTTCAACCAGCTCAGGCTCTAGTAGACCTTCCATCGCGCCTTCGATATCCTCTAGCAGCTTGTAGATGATGTCGTAGTCTTGGATGTCCACGCCCAGATTGTCAGCGGCCAAGCGCGCACTGTTTGAAACGGTGGTACTAAAGCCAATAATCACCGCGCCACTCGCAGCCGCCAGGTCAACATCAGTCTCGCTGATCTCACCCGGTGCGGCCATCAGCACGCGAATCTGAACTTCATTTTGAGGTAGCTGCTGCAAAGAGCCTAGAATCGCTTCTAGAGAACCCTGTACATCTGCTTTCAAAATCAGGTTGAGCTCTTTTAGATCGCCCTCTTTCGCTTTTTCTGACAAAGAGTTGAGGGTGACTCGGCGAGACGCCATCGTTTGAGCTAGACGAGACTGACGCTGTTCAATCGCTTTCTCGTCGGCGGCAGCACGGGCGTCGCGCTCTTCGCTATATACCTCAAACTCCTCACCCGCAGGCGGTACGTCGTTTAGACCTAGCACCTCTACGGCAAAAGATGGCTGCGCCACTTCTGAGCGGTGGCCTCGGTCGTCGACCATCGCCTTCACTCGGCCAAACACAGGCCCAGCGGCAAAAGCGTCGCCAATCTTCAGCGTCCCGTTCTGGACTAGCAGCGTGGCTACAGGACCACGAGCCTTGTCCAGGTGCGCCTCAATCACGGTGCCGCGAGCTAGCCGCTCGGGGTTCGCCTGCAAGTCTTCAATCTCAGCAACTAGCAGCAACATCTCTAGGATGGTGTCTACGTTCTCGCCTGTGATTGCACTGACTGGCACCATGATGGTGTCGCCGCCGTATTCCTCGGGCACCAGCTCATATTCCATCAGCTCTTGTTTGACCCGATCTGGATTAGCAGCTTCTTTATCGATCTTGTTGATTGCGACCACAATTGGTACGCCTGCCGCTTTGGCATGGCTAATCGCCTCAATCGTCTGCGGTCTGACGCCGTCATCAGCCGCCACGACTAAGATCGCAATGTCCGTAACCCGAGTACCTCTCGCTCGCATCGCGGTAAAGGCTTCGTGACCCGGCGTGTCTAGGAAGACAATTTGGCCAGATTTGCGATCGCTATTCGGATTGGACTTGAGATCCACATGGTAGGCACCAATATGCTGCGTGATGCCGCCAGCCTCGCCTTCTGTCACCTTGGCCTGACGAATGTAGTCAAGCAGACTAGTCTTACCGTGGTCTACGTGGCCCATGATGGTCACCACAGGCGGACGAGCCACCAGGTTCTCTCGGTCAGCATCGTCGATCATCTCGGTGACTTTACGAGCTTCTGGTGCTTCTTCGGCGGTAACCGCTTCTACGTCGAACTCGGTAGCGACCATCTCAGCCGTCGGCATGTCTAACGTTTGGTTGACGTTAGTAGCAATTCCCTTGAAGAAGAGCAGTTTGATGATGTCAGTTTGAGGGACAGCAAGCTGCTCGGCTAGATCGTGAACGCTGATGCCGCCAGTCAAAACAATCATCTCTGGGCGCTCAGGTGCGACCTCCTGTCTACGTTCACGGCGCTCACGACGCGAAGGTGTGCGCTGTTTTGCCTTCTTGGTCGTCGGCGCTGGCTTCGCCTGCCGCTGGCCTTTAGGCTTGGGTGGACGCATCAGCGAGATGCTCATCTGCTCTTGTGAGACATCGCTACTGGCTGATTCTAGATCTTCAAAGTCTTCGTCATCGTCGATGATGACGCGCTGACGCTTGGTCTTAGTGACTTTCTTGGGCCGGATTTCCTCTTCTTCTTCTTCGCCAGCAGCGCGATCGCGTCGCTTCGGCGGACGCGGCGCAGTGGGTCGGCGCAGCTCTAGTGAGGGATCGACAAACGACTGATCGTCATCACCGTCGTTTTCATCGTCTGTATCACTACTTTCAATAGCTGTCTTCCTAGACACTGCCGGACGACGCAGCTCCACGACAGGCTTTTTAGGAGCAGACGGCGCAGACGAACTACCACTATCTACTCGGCTACGGCTTGGGCGCGAGTCTCTCGAATCATCGTCAGAACGCCCTTCGGAGCGACTATCAGAACGACTAGGACCGCTGCGATCGCGTTTCAAAACGGGTTTAGCAACCCGGCTATCCCCATCGCTATCATCACTTCGACCTGTCGCAGGACCGGCAGAGGGCCGCGAAGGAGGCGATACCAAGCGAGGCTTCAACTGGTCTGGGCGAGTCGCACCAGAAGTCGTCACTATTTCTTCTGGCGGCGGAGTTGGAGGCTTAGGAGCTTCAAGCGGTGCATTCGGAGCGATTGATTCAGCAGTACTATTTTCGGGACTAGAGGCTCTACTGACAGCAGATCTATCCGCAGTGGCTCCGTTATCGGCAAAGGTATCAGAAGCACTGTCCACCGCTTTCCGACTCCCTGGGCGTGGAGGGGGAGCCGACAAAGTAGGCGACTTGGGCGCAACGGGCTTAGCCACAGGAGCAGTAGGCTTGGCTGGGGATGGAGTCTCTGAGCGCTTGGAGCCAGCAGGCTGCGCAGGCTTAGGATAGCGACGAATCTCTAGGATTTGCTGCTGGCGAGGGCGAACGGGCTTAGCCGCTGGCTTTGCACCAGGGCTACGGACGGGCTTGTTGGCTTTAGGAGGGCGCGCCGCGTTGCTAGTAGGCTTGTAGTCAGAAGCAGTCGCCACTTGTTTGATCTGTTCGGCTTCTTCTTCTGAAATAGTGCTGCTATGGCTTTTAACGGCGATGTCTAGCTTTTCGCAGATCGCCAAAATATCCTTATTTTCCAGTTCTAAGTCCTTTGATAGCTCATAAATTCTCACTTTGCCTTTGTTCATCCTTATCCTCTTAAGACCTGACTTGACGAGTTGTGTTTTACATAAGACCTTTTGCCCTTATCGAATCAACACGATTAGCGCTCTAGCATAAAGTAAAGCGGTTGCTGTTTTATAACTTTAATACAGCAGCGCGCTTTGTCTCACGCTCTCATGACTAATTGATGAGCACCTATTCTAATCAATACATTCCGTAACGTGGGCTGACTCTTTCTAAACCTCTTTTTTGGTAGTCTGATCGCTCCGATTCCGGCTGAGTGCAGCGACCCTTTGTGACCCATCTTGTAGCAGTCTATCTTCTAAGCTCTGATAGGTCTCAGGGGGGACTGATGCCCTTAGCGCTTTAGCCATGCGATTTTTTTTCTTTGCCGCGCTTAAACAGCTAGCAGTAGGACAGAGATAGGCTGAGCGTCCTATCCCATAGTCTAGCTGTATTTTGCGGTGAGGATAGGTACGGACTACTCGCCATAGCTGATCTCTATGTGCTGTTTGCCGACAGCTCACGCACATTCGGTGATTTTTCTCTGCCATCTTCTTTAATAGTGGAACCTGCGCAAATAGCCTGAAAGCGAACAGCTAAACAGCAGAACGCACTACAAGACCAAAGACCTCGTAGCGAGTTCTGCTGTGAGGTCTACTCCTCTTCAGCAGTCTCTGCTACTTCAGCAACGGGCTCGGACGCTTCTGAGTAGGCAGTCTCATCCTCGTCAGCAGCCGTCGGATTTGTTGCTTCATCGGCAACCTCATCAGTAGGTTCAGCGTACAAACCGTCGCTTTCGTACCCAGCTTCTTCGTAGTCCGCTGCGGTCGCCTCAGACGATGCGGCCCACGCGGCTTCCTCAGCCGCCTGTTGAGCGGCCCGAGCAGCTTTCAGCTCTTCTACGCTAATCCCGGCGGCGGCGGCCTCTTCAGCTAGCTGCTTCTCTTCGGCGACAGCCCTCGCTTTTGCTCTCCATTCCTCTGCCTCTGCAATCTCCGCCGCTTCTTCTGCCGCTAGTCTTTCAGCCTCTTCTGCGGCCAGTCTCCTAGCTTCAGTAATTTCGGCCATCTTCTCGTTCTCAGCCTCGTAGTCATACTTCGCTGAATCTTTGATATCTATCTTCCAACCGGTCAGGCGCGCGGCAAGTCGAACGTTTTGCCCTTCTTTACCAATCGCCAAGCTTAGCTGGTCTTCTGGGACTAGCACATGGGCCTGACGCCCTTCCGAATCCATCAGGCGAACTTCGTCTACACGCGCTGGGCTCAGTCCATTGGAAATATAGGTAGACGGATCGGGGGACCAGCGAATTACGTCTATTTTCTCGCCGCGCAGTTCATTGACGACGACTTGAATCCGCGATCCCCTAGCACCAATGCAGGCACCGACCGGATCGACATCACTTTCTGTTGTGTCAACGGCGATCTTGGTCCGAGGACCGACTGAGCGAGAGGGTGGATTGGCTTCTCGGGCGACGGCAACAATGCGAACGACTTCGTCTTCGATCTCAGGGACTTCGTTAGAAAACAGCTCAACCACTAGGCTGGCATCTGATCTAGAGACCAGAAGCTGCGGTCCCCGGTGGGAGCCTTCGGAAACGCGCTTGAGGGCAACGCGGAAAGTAGCGTTGGCACGGTAGTTATCATTAGGTAGCTGGTCGCGCTTCAGCAGCTCGGCTTCGGTATCAGGCTGGCCCAAACCGCTGCTGACTGCCATGATCACAGACTGGCGTTCAAACCGCAGCACTCTGGCGTTGAGGATAGAGCCTTCTAAATCTTGAAATTCTTCCTGGATTAAGCGGCGCTGCTGATCCCGCAGCTTTTGGGCAAGTACCTGCTTGGTTTGGATGGCGGCCATCCGACCAAAGTCATTTTGCTCTGGGGTGACGTCTAGAACAACGGTGTCACCGGCTAGCGCTTCAGGTGCAACCTGCTGCACTTCGGCTAAGCCGATCTGATGGTCGGAGTTTTCAACGGCTTCGACAATAGTTTTGTTAGCCAATACGCGAAAGCCTTCATCGTCGGTATCAAGCTCTACGTAGAAGTTATCAAAATATTCTTCGTCGAACTGACCGTCTATTCTCTGGGTGCGGCGGTAGCGCTCGTAGCCTTTTAGCAGGGCTTCTTGAAGGGCCATTTCGACGGCGGTTTTGGGCAGGTTTCGCTCTAGGCTGATGCCGTCGATCATTGCTTGTAAACCGGGCAGGGCGACCATAGACATAGGGTTTTCTCCTTTATTGTTCTTCTGTACTTAATTGAACGGATTGAACCAGTTCTCTAGGAATTTTGACCGGTCTTCCTTTTAGATTGAGGATGAGCTTTTCGTCATCGCGACCGATTAGGCTACCTTGCCAGACCTGCTTGTTTTTATGAGGCTCGCTGAGCTGGACTTCGACCGGAAAGCCTTTGAATACTGTGAAGTCGCGATCGCTCGTCAAAACATCTGACACCCCTGGACTAGACACTTCCAGCACATAGGCATCAGGTATCAGCTCCGATTCGTCTAGCGCCTCAATCAGCGCAACGCTCAGCCGTTCACAGTCATTTAGCCCTGTGTCTTCCTGAGTAGGATTGCGCACATCTACGCGCAGAACGGGCGGGCTTTGATTGGTTTGAAAGACCGCATCGACAATCTCTAGACCAACGCTGCTGGCAATCGGCGTAGCCAGTTCAATTACCTGAGGAATTAAAGGGTGCGTCATAAAAACGGCCCGGCGGCTCAAAGTCCACGGGAAAACAATCGAGAAAATTAACCAATAAAAAAAGCGGGCTCCTAGAGAAGCTCCCACTTTTCGCAGCGGCCCAGAACGGACCAGACGAATTAGGCCAGATGACAAGTCAACAGTTGGTGTCGACGCAATCTGGAGCAGTTACTTGACTGGGAGTGATATTTATCAAACCTTTTTAAGAACTGCGTGAAGACAGTCTAGCGCATGGATTGCGAAAGATATAATTTTGGTACCTGTGTTCTATATTTGCAAGAGCTCTGTTCGGAGTTTGAGTATGCTTGTGGCAGGGCTAGTGCAGCTAGCGCCGCGATCGCCCGGTCACTCCATACAGCCGATAGCGCGAGGCTTCTAGTGCCGTCGCATCTTCGGCAGCGACCTTATCGACGTAGTTGATCTTTATTTCTTCTAGCAGGTCTGCTACTAGCGATCGCACTTCATCTAGCGTTTCTTCTCTTTGCAGTTCAGTGCGCAAATTATTGCCAAAGCTAGCGACTAACGCGTTAGTTAGCTCTCCGCCGCGCTCATCGGCAAAAGCGTCCTGTATAGCCGATGTTAGCGTCTTGGAAAGCTCGGCCACTATCTGCCCAGAAATTTGCGTAGCGAATCCTTCAAATCCTGGCATGACCTTCAGCCCTTGGTAGGCAGGAGCCTGATGCAAGGCGCTCACGACGCTGTGCTGCAAGAGCGCGTCTAGCTCCGGCTTGATCTTGGGCAGCACCTGATAGACCACGACATCTGACAGGCGTTTGGCGATGGTTTGGACTTCATCGACGCCGTTGATATCGACGTATTGGCTGCGGTCGGTCGCCGCTAGAATCCAGCGGCTAATTTCACCTTCTCGCACCAGTCTTTGAGCCTGGTCTATCACCCGCAGCAAAACAATCTCGGTCAGCTCTACGGCAAACTGACTGACCAGCGCCCGGCTCAGACGATTGCGAGCAGGTTCTAGGTCTAGCCAGCGAGCCTGGTGCAGCCGCAGCGTGACCGGAACAACGCGCAGCCAGCGCCAGAAGCCAATAAACATCGGCACATCGTAGATTCGCCACAGCATGGCGTCTAGCCAGGTCGTGTCTCTGTGGCGACGGCTAAGAACGAAGGTCCGAGCGATGAACTCGGCGGCAAATATGGCCATAAACCAGATATCTATTTGCCAAAACAGATCGATAGGATTACCCCGCTCGTTGATGCCGCGATAGTAGTTTGTCTCCATCAGCGGCCTGATCTCTTCATCGAAGAAGGCAAGGTTCTCGGCTAGAGACAAGTCCGAATTCTGAGGTTGCCCCTATTTGCCAGAACTGCTGAAAGGCAACTTTAGAGGATTCTTCTTCCATGCGATCGCGCATCGCATTCTTGATTCGCTCTAGCGTGCCAGACTTATTCGCGACCGCAAAAGGATCCTCATTGATCATCTCAACGCTTTGCTCTCGCAGCTGCTCTAGCAGAATCTAGTACGTTCTGCTGGTCTGCGATCGCGTCAGCGCCCGTCTCCACCTGAGCTGAGAGCTGATCGACTAACGTGAGATAGGCGCTCGTCGTCCGGTTAGCTTCCATCCCCTTGAACTGCTCTCCGTACCAGATGGTGGGCGCAGGGAATGTCTTTAGGTAAAGATCGCGAAACCGAACGTAGCTCAGATCGAATAGGACCAGGACAATATTGACAAGGGCGATCGCAGCCATGAACCGTTCAAACCAAGTGACGGTTGGGCTGACTTTGGCACGGCGGGATTTGATTGGAGATAGCGTCATGCGATCGCTCTAAAGATAGAAATCAGGCCAGGATCACTCTCAAAAATACGGCTATGACAGCGGCCTTCTGTTGACCACGATAGACTAAAAAGACATTTACTTTTCTTTACAACTCTTATGGTTGCCACCGCTACAGAGCCCGCTTT
Source organism: uncultured cyanobacterium (assembly GCA_963772185.1). Lineage (GTDB taxonomy): Bacteria > Cyanobacteriota > Cyanobacteriia > Phormidesmidales > Phormidesmidaceae > Phormidesmis. The sequence goes on from CAVYWR010000001.1 coordinate 106,206, forward strand.
ATCAGTTCCTGCCGTTATTCCGCCTGCTCACAACGGCGCTTACTGGAGCTGGTCTGGCTATCGAATTCACTATGTCCACGCTGGAGAAGCGGTTAGAACCGAACATCCAGAACGCCCGCCGCTGCTGTTTGTGCATGGCTTTGGTGCGTCTACTGACCACTGGAGAAAAAATATTTCTGGACTGCAAAATCAGTTCGAGGTGTACGCCATCGATCTGATCGGGTTTGGCCGCTCGTCCAAGCCTAGCGGCGGCTACAGTCCTCAGCTTTGGCGCGACCAGATCTCGACCTTTATCAAAGATGTCGTCGGTAAACCTGCTGTCGTCGCAGGCAACTCCATTGGCGGCTACAGCAGCCTGTACACAGGCGCAACCTGTCCAGAGGAAGTCGTCGGCGTCTGCATGCTCAACGGCGTCGGCTCTTTTAGCGAACAGCAGCCGGAAACCGAACCCAATCCGTTCCAGAAGACAATTAGTCAGCTCGTTAAAACCGTCATCCTCTCCCCGCTGCCTAGCTGGGTGATCTTCCAGTTTGTTCGCAAGAAGTCGTACATCCGCAGAACGTTAGAGCAGGTGTATGTGAATAAAGCAGAAGTGACCGAACAGCTAGTCGAAGATGTCTACAGGCCCGCCACTGACCCTGAAGCTCCGGCTGCATTTGCGGCTTTGTTCAAAGCGGAGCGCGGCGAGTATGTAGATGTGCTGTTGGCTCAAATGGCCTGCCCGCTACTGCTGGTCTGGGGTGATGCCGATCCTTGGATGAATACCTACAGCCGAGGCGAACTGTTTCAAAAACACTACACCAACCTAGAAGAGCACCATATCAATGCAGGCCACTGCCCGCACGATGATGCCCCCGCAGAAGTGAATGCGCTGCTGAGTCAGTGGGTGATAACAAAGGTGATAGGACAGTCGGCTCAGGTAGCTGGGGACTGGGTAGCTTTGGGTGGGTAGTTGTCGGGTGGGTAGCTCTGGGGTAAAGTGCTGCGCTTGATATAGAGCGGGTGGCGGGGTTGGCCAGAGCGGTTGAGCTGGAGGTAGCTGAGTTTGGATCGGTAAGGGGTGAGGAGAGTGAGGATGGTGCGATCGCGCCCTGCCAGACTGCCCCAGTTTCCCCAAGCCAGCACGACCTGATCGGCCTCCGTCTACAGCCTCCAACAGGTAGCGATCGTTATCGTCACCAACCGGATCGACTTGCCTGCTTCAGCTCTTTTGGATGCGGCGTTCGATAGCCAAACAGATTGACCACAGAGAGCGCCGCGTACTGCCAGCGTTGAGCGAACTGTAGGCAAGATCTAAGCGTCGGATCGTCACAGCTTGCGTCTGCCCGGCTGGGATTGAGCATTACAAACGCAACAGATTTGCCTTTTGCCTGCCATCGCCTGCCCAACTGATATCGATACCGACCTGTCCGGTCGAAAATAGCCGTTCTTTCAATCGGGACGCTTCTATCTTGTTCTTTCAGCATCTATCACAGCCGTTAATTACCGGGGTAATCTCTTGAACGTCTTTCGCCAGCTAGAACCAAAGCTTCAACGCAACCTGATTATCTTCTTCCTTGCAGCTTTGTGCTTTTGGGGAGGATTGTCAGGGATGATTCCTAATCTAGCGCTGTACATAGGCAGCTTTGGCGCTAGTAATCAAGAAATTGGCTGGGTGATGGCCTCTTTTGCGGTGGGCCTGCTGTGCTTTCGTCCGCGTATGGCTAGACTGACCGACCGGGTCGGGCGTAAGCCTGCTTTGTTAGTAGGAGTGCTGGTGATTGCGATCGCGCCAATCCTCTATCTAGCGGTTGGACTACTGCCGCAGACGGTTTGGACGCTGCCCGTTCTAGGCTGGCAAATCAAAAGCGCGACCGTTCTGCTGGGACTCGTCCGCATGTTTCACGGTCTAAGCATTGCGGCGTTTTCGACCGCATACACAGCCGCAGTCGCTGATTTGGCACCACCTCAGCATCGCGGCGAACTGATTAGCACAATGAGCCTTGCTAACCCCATCGGCATGTCGTTAGGGCCAGCTCTAGGTGGCTATCTCTCCGGGAGTTTCACGCTAGCTTTTTTGAGCATGACTGGGATGGGAGCGATTGGAGCGCTGTGCGTTTTATCGGCGCAAGAGCCTACCCCAACAGTCGTACCTCATCCGGCCAATACCGCAGCGAACGTCCAAAAAACCGTACAGAACAGCAGTCAGCGAGCCAAGAACGCGCCTTTCTGGAGCCTGCTACTCACGCCGCCGATCCGAGTTCCGGCGCTAATTCTATTTATGGTGGGCATTTCCTTTGGCTCGGTAGTGACCTTTGTGCCGCTGTATGTACAAGACCAGGGGTGGGCGTTCAATATTGGGCTAATTTATACGGCTAGTGCGATCGCCTCTTTTTCTACTCGCACCTTCACCGGCAGCGCTAGCGATCGCCTCGGCAGAGGTCGCTTCATCAGCCTAGGCATCTTCTTCTACAGCCTTTCGATGTTCACCCTCTGGCTATCCAACGCACCAGAAACGCTGCTGCTAGCAGGTATTTTTCAAGGCGTCGGCAGCGGAACGACCATTCCCATCATCGCTGCGCTGATGGCCGATCGCTCGCTACCGAATCAGCGCGGCCTTACCTTTGGGCTATGCATGACCGGGTTTGATCTAGGCATTGCGCTAGCCGGTCCGGTGATGGGAAGGGTCGCCGACTATACAGGCAGCTACGCGGTTGTTTTTGCGATCTCCGGAACGATGACCTTCTTGGGTCTAATCATCTTCATCATCACCTCTAGCAAAGACATTCCTCACTCCATCCGCTTTGCGCTCAACGGTGGCCGCGACGTCTATGCCATTAAATAGATCATGCCGCTGAGTGAACCTATCGAAAAAAGAAGTGGTGGCAGATTACAAGAATCTACCACCACATTCTTTGTGAGCGAGCCTGGAGAGATTTGAACTCCCGACTCCGTGGTTCGTAGCCACGTGCTCTATCCACTGAGCTACAGGCCCACATCGGGTTTTAATAGTAGCACAAGACCAGCGCATCCTCGCGGCTCGAAACTCATATTTCTTACCATGCAAAACACCGACACAGACTCTGCGCCTATGCCTTCGATACTGACTCATCTAGACAGTCAGGGCCAAGCTCAAATGGTAGATGTCTCGACAAAGGAAACGAACATACGCCAAGCTACAGCCACCGGATCGATCTCTATGCAGATCGCAACGTTAGCAGCCATTCAATCTGGCAATGCACCAAAAGGCGACGTTATCGGTACCGCTAGACTCGCAGGCATCATGGCAGCAAAGCAAACCTCTCTACTAATTCCGCTCTGCCACCCACTTCCTCTCAAAAAGATAGAAGTCACTATAGAACCCGACAGCAACCTCCCTGGCTATCGCATACACGCCACCGTCAAAACAAAATCTGAAACAGGCGTAGAAATGGAAGCACTAACCGCCGTCTCTGTTGCAGCACTCACTCTCTACGACATGGCCAAAGCCCTAGAAAAATCAATGTCCATTAGCAACATTCACCTAGTCGAAAAAATCGGCGGCAAATCCGGCCACTGGCAAGCGCCGTAGGTGGCTAGTAGGTGGCTAAGCGAAGTCGTAGAGCTGTGCTCTTCTCGTGGAGTAGCCACTCCCCTACAATAGAAAAAGAACTACCCGAGATACTCTATTCATGCCTCCCCGCTGGCCCCGCAAACCTGATCGCGCCGATCCTGAATACAGAAAGCTAGAGGATCGCATCAATCTTGCAGTGCATCTAGCTATCTTTGGTGCGGTCAATTCCTGCATGGGATTCTTCAACACTTTGAACCCAGGATCGCTTCCCTTAGCTAAGCCAATCTCACTGGTTTGGGCCTGTGGATTAGCGGCGCACGCCGTCTATTTTTTCATCATCGCAGACTATTCCGCTAATCCTGCTAGCGGCGATTAGCCAGCCTATCCTGTCAACGCTGTCCCACCGATCTAGACACAGAACCTCTATAAATCACGAGAAGAATCATGGCCGCCCCCAACGCATCTGAGAACATTGAAGCTCTCGCCGCAGAGATTGGCGAAAATATCTACATGGATATCGCCAAATGGCATCTGTATCTAGGGGTTGCCAAGCTGCACACCCCGCTAGCAGAAAAGTTAATGCCGATGGTAGCTGGCGACGACATCTCTGAAGATAACGTCACCAAAGTTCTCGCTGATATTCCGATCAAGCTAGGCGGCGGACGCAAAACGGTTGCACTATCCGACCTGCTGCCAATGCAGTGCCTTGTCAACCTAGTCGATCTTCTAGAAGAATATCAGCGCCATCTGTGAACGCAGTTCTGCGAAGCAGCTCAATGGCTGATGTGCGATCGCCAATTCGCACATCAGGCTTTCTAATAATCGAAATAAAAGTTAGTATAAGTACACATACCGGTTCAACACTTTCATATTAGGAGAACAATGGGAATTTTCGAATTCGTGTTCGGCAAAGGCGCACCCAAGGACGATACGGCAACTAAGCAAGCTTTCTACCTCAACGATGACGACGCCAAGACCTTTGGCAACATCGATTACATGCGCTCTGCTAAGACCGTAAAGCGCACTTTCGCAAAGAAGAAAGGCCAAGCCGAGCACATGGAAACCGTTAGGCAGATCTCTTCGACAGCCGCAAAGATAATCGAAGCAAACACCAATTCTTCGACGTCTACTCAGTCCGCTGCCACCTTCAGCTCTTTCAGCACGCCTTCAGCATCGAAGGCCGAAGCGAGTAAGCCTACCACTGATAAAAGCACTTCCACGCCAGCGTCTGCTCGTCGCAAGCCTGCTAGTAGCGATATGGACATGTTCCGCAACATGGCAAAGGATATCCGCAAGTAATTGCTTAGGTAGAAAAATAGATCGAGCGGTGGTTTATCAGTATTGATAGGCCACCGCTTTTGTTTTGTGAGCTGTTTTGCTGAACCATCCCTACAAGATGGCTTTGGGCGATCGCATCAATAGTCGCTGATTCATAATCGGCACCTGACGAATCAAAGTCACCGTGCGTAGGGCCATCAGAACGGCTAGAGATAGCCAGAGCATCTGCGGACTATTCAATCTAAGCGCCGCTAGTGCTAGCGGGAAAAAGCCTAGCAGCACCGATACCAAAATGCTGTTGCGCAAAACAAGACCGGCGGTAAGTCCTAGAAAATAGCCGTCTAGCGTAAAGGCCACACCGCCAAAACCGAGAACAGGGATTAGCCACCGCACATAGGTGGGAATTTGGGTGAGTAGCTGGGTGTGACTAGTCAGCAGGCTAAAGAAGGAAATCGGCCAGATGATCAGCGTCAGGGCGATCGCAATCCCCAAGAACACACTGCCCCCCGCCCCCAGCAGCAGCAGCCACATCAGATCGCTCACCGACCTTTGGCCATAGAACTTGCCCGCGTAGCTTTCGACCGCTAGTGCCACACCGTCCATGAAGTGAGCCGACATCAGCACGACCTGCATCAGCAAAGCATTCACACCCAGCACCGTCTCACCTAGACTCGAACTAAAGTTGGTAAAGCTAGACATCGCCAAGACCAGCAGCAGCGTGCGAATCAGGATATCTCTGTTCAAACCAAACAGCGCTCTTAATTCTGCGGGTCGCCACAGCTTCTCTTTGATCTGTGGCCATAGATGCCAGGGAATAGTGCTATGAACAACAAGCCCAACGCCGACTACCAGCATCACGTATTGGCTGAGCGCTGTGGCTAGTCCTGCGCCATAGCTACCCCAGCCGAACCGAACAATAAACCAGTAATCCAACAGAATATTACCGCCATTGCCCACTACCGCCAGCCACACCACCTGACGGCCTTTGCTGCGCCCTAGCAGCCAACCTAGTAGAACAAAGTTGAGCAAGACAGCAGGCGCACCGACAATGCGGCCCTCGTAGAACGCGATCGCCGCTTCTCTTACATCCGGTCCCATCTGCAAAAAATAAAACCCAATCGCTGCAATAGGCTGCCGACAGACCAAAACCACTAGTCCCGTGCCCAGAGCCAGCAGAGAATTACGTCCTAAAATCAGCCAGATATCCGTTTCATCACCGCGACCAACTGCCTGAGCAACCGGCCCAGTCGTACCCATCCGAAAAAAGTTAAAGCTCCAATAGATCACGTTGAAGATGACCGACGCTAGCGCCACGCCGTTTAGATAGCGAACGTCGGATAAATGCCCTAAAAAGGCAGTATCAATCAGCCCCGCCAGCGGCACCATCAAACTAGAGGTGGTATTAGCAATCGCCAGCTCTGAAAAAGGGGCGGACCCAGCCCGGCGTTCGATTAGACAACAAGATAGGTAGTTCCCCTCAATTCGATTCCCTTTGTGAGTGGGCAATCTAGGCTAGCTTCACGATATCTAAAAAACCACACCCTCTGAAACTACACAGTCTTTACTTTGAAAGGAACGTCATGAATCGCAGCGGAATCGCAGCTTTAAGTATCACGGCACTGCTTGGTGGCATGCTAAAAGCACTGCCAGCTCGCGCTAATGGCTTGACGATGGTAGGTGATTCGATTGCTATCGATCTGCCCGTCTTTGACATTGAGAGCGACTACGATTCGGCTCCCTTGCCACCAATCAACAGCGTTCCGGCTCAGCCGCTATCTCGACCATCCGTTCAGCCGCCGCTACAGCCGCCGCTACAGCCACTAGTTCCAGCAACGCTTGATAACAACGACCTGCCTGCTGAAACAACTAACGGCGGGGTGGCTGTAGATTTTGATCTAGATTTTGATCTAGAGATCGAAGTGACTGGGACCGAGTATGCACCGGTCGAGACCGCAGCGGTCGAGTACTACAAACGGGGGGTGAGCGCATATCACGACGGCGAGAATGCAGCAGCCGTTGAGCACTTTACCTCGGCGATCGCAGCCAGCGGAGAATATGCTGAAGCCTATCTATTTAGAGGCGCGATTAAGCAGGTTCTAGAAGATCCAGTCGCGGCGATCGCAGACTATTCCACTGCTATCTATCTGCGACCCGACTACGCGCTAGCTTACTTCTATCGAGGGGCGCTGCTGCATAATACCGGAGATATGGCCGCAGCACTGAGCGATTTTGAGGCGGCGGTGGCGCTCGATCCGACCCATATTCCTAGCCACAGCTATCTAGGCGTTGTCCAGGCAGATATGGGCAACTTCGCGATGGCTGTAGAGAGCTTTGACCAGGCGATCGCTCTCGACGCAAAATACGCGCCTGCCTACTTGCGCAAAGGGGCAGCACTCATTGAGATGGAAGAGTATGAGGATGCGATCGCCCCGCTCAACATTGCGATTGATCTCGACAAAAGATACGCAGAAGCGTTTATCAGCAGAGGGGTCGCCTACTACCATCTAGGCACATTGCCGACTGCGCTATCGAATCTAAATAAAGCTATTGATCTTGACGAAGGCAACCTCGAAGCCTATTTCAACCGTAGCTATGTCTATTCGGCAATGGGGCGACCGACGGATGCTTTGGCCGATATCAACCGCGTTCTATCAGCGCGGCCAGAGTCGCTGAATGCCTATATGGTGCGTGGCACTCTGTACAGCGCTCAGGGAAAGCACGATGAGGCGATCGCAGACTTTAACCGCGTGATCGAGATTGACGCTGATTCTAGCGAAGCCTATCGACAGCGGGCCGAAGTCAGACTAGCGACTAATCATGTTTCTGATGCACTAGAAGACTATTACAGCGCGGTTAGCCTCAGCCCAGCCCGACAGGATCTGTACAAGGGACGAGCAGATGCGTATGCGATTCACGGGAATCTGGCTAGTGCGATCGCAGACTACACCTACGCCATCGAGTTAGACAACAGCTATTCAGCCGCCTATGCGGCCCGAGGCCGTTCTCTGTTCGAGTCAGGCGATGTCCAGGGAGCCTATCAAGACTTCTCGCAGATCATCCGCCAAGACCCAACAGCCGACGCCGATATCTACTATTACCGAGGCGTCACCCTGATGGCATTAGGCGATAGCTTTGCTGCCCATAGCGATTTGCAAACTGCCGCCAATCGCTATTTAGTCGAAGGTAGGGCCGACCGCTATCGAGCCGTGATTGAGCGGATGAGCAGACTGTAGATATTCAGATCAGTAGATATCTAAATCGACAGCTTTGTTGCAAGAGGTTCGCATCCATTCCATATGGACTTCTCTTTTGCGGCGCTACTCTTAAACCGTACATAATATCTAGAGAATACTCTTCTACGGCTATTATGATTCGGTGCTTGGTTACTCTGCTGTTGTCTTTATGCTGCCTGTTACTATCCGCAGCACCTGCTAGGGCGTCTTTACCTATCGCTTCGCTGCACACCTATCAAGAGCTGCCAGGACAAACCACCTTTCGCTCAAAGCAGAGCCTACGCGATCGCACCGATCGGTCCTGGCAAATTATTCTGTTCAAACGCTATCAGTCAGACGAACTGCAAGGACTCTATCTCAGACTCGTCGGCTTTCCTGGACTGGTCACCGTCAATCGCAAACAGCCGCTGACGATCGCAACCGGGTCTAGCTTGCAGTGGCAGGCGGCTGCTGAACTGGACCCGCAAACCGCAGAACTGCCAGACTATGCCGGACAGTACAACGTTATGACGGCTGTCTCGGAACTCTCAGGCGATATTCCTTTGCAGATCGACGTTCCGCTAGGCGATGGCAGCACCGCAGAGATTGTTGTTCCACCTTTCGCTGTGCACGAATGGCGAGAGCTAACTGCATCCGCTCCTGAGATTTAGATCGCCTAGAGGGGGTTGCTCGGATTAGGGCTGTTCGCCTGCGTGGTATGAGCTTCGGACTAGCGGGCCAGAGCGAACGTGAGCAAAGCCAAGGTCTTGGGCGATCGCACCGAGCTGATCAAATTCTGCTGGGGTCCAGTATTTTTGCACGGGCAGATGCGCAAGCGAGGGACGCATGTATTGACCGATGGTGAGGCGATCGCACCCGACTGCTCTTAAATCTTTCATCGTCTCTACTAGCTCTGAGTGCGTCTCTCCATGCCCAACCATCAGCCCCGACTTGGTTGGTATTGAGGCATCAACGGCCTTGACATAGCGCAGGACATCTAGCGATCGCTCGTACTTCGCACCGCGTCTAACTGGGGCTTGCAAACGCCTCACCGTTTCTACATTGTGGTTGAAGCAGGCTGGCTGTGCGATCGCCACCGTTTCTACCCTTTGCCGCTGCTGCACTTTTGCATCAGTCCCTCCCCAAAAGTCCGATGTCAGCACCTCTATCTGTGTCTGCGGATTCAGCTCACGCACAGCGTTCATCGTTTCTACAAACCAGCCGGCTCCGCCATCAGCCAAATCGTCGCGAGCGACCGCAGTCAAAACCACATACTTTAGATCCAACAGCTTCACGGCCTCTGCCACCTTCGCCGGTTCCGCCGGGTCTAGCGGCATTGGCGCATGGCCCTTATCCACCTGACAAAACCCGCAGCTACGCGTACAAGTCGGCCCCATTAATAGAAAAGTCGCCGTCTGATTGGCATAGCACTCCCCCCGATTGGGACAGCGCCCTTCTTCACAGATGGTATGAATCTGCCGCTGCTTAATGACCTTCTGCACCGCTGATAGCTCGCTCGCTTTGCCAATCGGTCGCCGTAGCCAATCTGGCATCGCTAAAATTTCAGGACGCTTAGAAGAGTTAGACATGAATCAAGACAGCCAGACGCTAATACACCTCCACATTCTAGCCGTCATTCTCTATCCTCCTTCCTCCCAACCTTGTGTTCTATCAACGTAACGATCTGGGCAAGTTTAAAGCGGACATGAAGCGGTCAAGCAGCGCGATTTAGTTAGATAGCACCAGGAGTTCGTCGTGGCCAATCACAAAATTCTAGTAATCGACGATAGCAGAGTCATTCGCGCTCGGGTACGCGACATGCTACCCAACGGCAACTTTGAAGTGATCGAAGCAACCGACGGCATTGAGGGAATTGACGCCATTCGCGCCCAGAAGCCAAATTTGATCATGCTGGACTTTTTGCTGCCAAAGATGAGCGGCTACGAAGTCTACCAGGAAATTCAAGCAGTTCCTGAATTTCAAAGCATTCCACTAGTGATGATGTCAGGTCGCCGCGAAGAGCTGACCGAAAAGATTCAAGAACCCTTCGAATACTTTGAATTTATCGAAAAGCCTTTTGAGCAAAAAGAGCTGATCGGTGCGATCAAAGGCGCTATGGCCAAAGCCCGTAAAGCCAGACCGCAGCTAGCCACACCGACAGTCAGTGGTGCTGGAGATGCCTCTAATGAAATTGCCACCTTGCAAAAGCAAGTAGAAGTGCTGACCAAAGAAGTCGCCGCGCTCAAAACACAAAACAACAAAATCCTCGCATTCATCAAAAAGAAGTTTGCATAAGGGTCTCTAGCTAATCAATATTCCACTGTGACTGGGGTATGGTCGCTGGGGCGCTCTAGTCCTCTAGGTTCGGGGTCAATGGTGCAGCTAGTGGCCTGCTCGTAGAGAATAGGTGAGAGGTAGTGGTGGTCGATGCGCCAGCCGGTGTTTCGAGAGAAGGAATTGGTGCGGTAGTCCCACCAGCTGAAGTGGCCACCTTCGTTGGTGAATTTGCGAAAGGCGTCGGCTAGGCCAATCGAGAGCACATCGCGCAGGGTTTCTCGCTCGACTGGAGAGGACATGATGTGTTTGTCTCTGTTCTTGTCGGTGTAGATGTCTTTGTTTTCGGGGGCGATATTGAAGTCACCGCAGACGTTGAGCTGAGGATGCGCCTCTAGCTGCTGGGTGAGGTATTGCTTGAGCAGGGCGAGCCAGCTGAGTTTGTATTCGTACTTTTCGCTGCCGATGGCAGACCCATTGGGAACGTAGAGGTTCACGACGCGCACGTCGCCTAGCAGCGCGCTGATGACTCTTTTTTGTGCGTCTAGATCGCCGACGGTTTCGGAATCGATGACCGCACCGAAACCCATTTGCACATCTGATAGCGGTTCTTTGCTAATTAGGGCAACGCCGTTGTACGACTTTTGACCGTAGTAGTAAGCGTGGTAGCCAATATCGGTGAATGCCTGTTCAGGAAAGTCTTTGTCGATGACTTTGGTTTCCTGAAGGCACAGAACATCAACTGGGTTTGCCTGTAGCCACTGCGTGATGTGCTCTAGGCGGGTACGAACGGAGTTGACGTTCCAAGTGGTGACTTTCATAGCAGAAGAACACAGACAAAGCCTTTGTATTCTCCTATATTCTGTCAGGAACCTATGGGAGTTTGAAAAGGATCGAGCACTGACCAGCTCTGCCGGATTAGAGGAATGGCGCTAGAGGCAATTAGGAGGGCGATCGCACTACTAACAACTCCATCTGCCCAATACCACTGATATTTAGCAATCAGCACCGCACCGACCAGCACCCCTAGGCAGCTACTCGCATCTGCCACCATATGCAAGAAAGCGCCGCGCATATTCAGGTTGTCATCCGCATGGCTGTGCAGCAAGTAGGCGTTCAGTCCGTTAATCGCCAAGCCTACGGACGCGGTAATCGCTACCGGCTGGCTCAATATTTCGGTAGGGACTATTCGCAACTTTTCAATAGCTTCCCAGCCCAACCAGCCACAGACGATCAGCAGCAGTACGCCGTTGACCAAAGCGGCGATCGCATTGAGCCTTTCGATATCCAAGTCTGACTGCGCGGCGTTTGAACTAGAGACTTTACTAGCGGTCCAGAGCGAGAGGGCGATCGCAAACACGTCGCACACCATATGCCCAGCATCTGCCATTAAAGACAGGCTGTTGGCTTGGAAACTCACGTAGAGTTCAGCGGCTGAAAAACAGGTGATAAAGACCAGGGCAATTCTGAGCGATCGCACCTGCTGCGGCGTAGAAGGAACGCCATGATGATGACACGTCGCAGAGTGACAGCCTTCAGAATGGTGATGATGCTCAGACATAGTGAGTTCGGCGGAAGTCAGTACGGGCGAAGTCAGTGCAGGCGGAATCGGTGCGGGCTAGCGATAAAATGAAGCATACCCCGCGCAGTGCATGAGCCTTGTCATTAATAGTACAGTTTCTACGATGGCGACCACGCAGCCAAAGATACAGTTTGCGTCCATGACGCAGATAGCACTGGCGCAGATAGCACCGCAATACTATGGCCAAATCAAAGCAACCAACTGGACCGCTAGAAGGCGATGCCTTAGTCAAGGAAACCTGCCGCCGAATCAGGGCAGCAAAGGGCCTGTGGGATGCACATCGTAACGCGGCCTGTCGCAATGAGCGCGAAAAGGCACTTGCTCTCTATCACCAGCTCACCAAAGCGCAGAAAGACAAAATTCCTCAGCAGCTAAGAATCTGGTTGCGCTACCGCAGCGAAAAGTACTTTGGGGCTCATCAAACTGCGCCTGGTAAAAACAAGCGCTCCGGCAAAAGAAAGCGACAGTAGCTTCCACTAGACTTGCGCTCGAAGCTGTCTATTAGCAGCTATCTATCGGTACTCGAAAAGATGGTAGTAGGAGCGAAATCATGCAGTCTTCTAACAAATCAGATTGACTCTCTGAAGAATCACTGAGATATTAAGATGATTTCATGATTTTGAAAATCCAGGCCCTATGATGCGTGTCAACCGTTCCACCCTCGCCAGGCTCTGCTTGCTGACGGCCCTTGCTGTTCCGATCCAGCGACCGGCCTTTGCAACCGTCGCCCAGGGTCGCCCTGAAGGAGACATCAATCAGCTGCTAATCGCTCAAGATACCGATGCATACCGCTTCAGAGATACTTGCCACCAGCCCAGATGGCGAGCTGATAGCGACAACAGACGACAGCGGACTAGTCAGCATAGAAGATGCTGAGGGAAACGTGGTTGCGGGGCCTCTAGCTGAGACGGGTGGCACCGTAACGGCGCTGGCGTTTAGCGATGATGCTCAGACCTTTGCGACCGGCAGCGAATCGGGACAAGTGCGCTACTGGAGTATTGACGGGGAACCGCAGGGGGAGCTATTTCCGGCAGTGGTCGGTGAGGACAGCACAGTCACAGCGCTACGATTCGAGGATGACCAAACCCTTTTTGTAGAAGGCACACAGGGACGGCAGGGACTTTGGGGGCTCGATGGCCTGCCGCCAGGGGAGAGTATAGAGACGGCGGACGCAGAGGGTGCGGTAGATGATGTGATCGCTACAGAAACCGCAGAAGCCGATACAGGTGCACCCCCCTGGTGGGTTTGGCTAATTCCGCTTCTAGGCATAGCAGGTCTTGGCTGGTTGCTCCTAGGTAGGCGCGGTTCTCAGGCGACTACCACCGCAGCCCAGCGGCAAACTTCACCGACTGCAACCGTTCCACCACCAACGAGCGACCCAGAAACCGATCGAGAGGTTTCTAGCAGAGCGCAGACGGTTATCTCAACCGATCGAGTAACCGATGAGTCGAGAGTCGTTGAAGCTAATGCATCTAGCGAAGTCGACGTTGCCACGCCTGCTGGTACTGACCTAGCTGATGCAAATCTAGCTAGCGCAGACGTTGAGAGTGAAGCGCCGCCGCTGCAAGAGTCGACCGATTTGGAATCTTCTCCTGACCTAGCAGGTACCAATCTAGATTTGGCTACGGCTTCTATGGCTACGGACGATCTAGCTTTGGGAGGCTCGCTGGGAGATGCTGCTATATCAGAAAGCGATCGCAGTGATCGCAATACCGCCGCAGATTTAGAAACTGACGACCCCTGGGGCGATGACCTTGACGATAACCTACAGCTGACCTTGGATGATGAGCCCGACGAGGCACCACCCGTAACAGCACCAGCCGCGACACCACTATCTACAGCGGATAAGACTACGACGAACGAGAGGATAGAAACCGAGGAGCTACCCATAGGATTAGCGGAATCGGTTCTAGCTAGCAGCTTGGAGCAAGAACCTTCTAAGCTGCCTGCTATCGAAATGCCTGCTATCGAGACAACCTATCCACCGAAGCCGCTGCCGCAACTACACCCGCTGAATCTTCTGCCGAAGCTTTAGAAGCCCCCGCAATTGAAGCACCTCCAGCAGAGGAAGCGCGTGGAATATTCGCTGTAGAAGCGACTCCAGCAGCAGTTGAGGCTGAAGCGTCTGTGACTGGGGCCTCTATGACTGAGGCCCCTATGACTGAAGCTTCTACAACTGTAGCGCCTGCGACTGAAGCCCCTACGATTGAACCGTCTTTTGCAGCGATGACTGCCGTTGAAGTCCCTACTGCTGGAGTTCTAGCCGCCGAAGCTGCTGTCCAAGCCACCGCCATCGACAGCATAGAGCCTACTCGCGATACGGTGATTGCAGAGACAGAGACCATCCTTGATATCGAGCCCACTAGAGAGACCATCATTGGCGATAGCGCTGTGATCTTTAGCGGAGCTGCGGTCGCTAGCGTAGCGGCAGTGAAGACGCAATCGAGTACAGCAGTCATCACAGAGTTAGAAGCATCAGCCAGCAATAGAGAAACTAGACCCTTGACTATAGAAGAACTTGCTAGCACAGACGACAACCTCGCAGACCTGCCCGAAGGGTATGGAGAAAGTCGGATTGTGCTGCTGCCTCGTGACCCAGAATGGGCTTATGCCTACTGGGATGTGTCTAATGAGCACAAAGAGCAGCTGCGTCAGCAGGGCGGTCAAAGGCTGATGCTGAGAATATATGATGTCACCGATATTGATTTGACATCGCAGGTGCCTCACGGTATGCAGCAGGTGGATTGTCACGAGATGGCGCGCTCTTGGTATCTAGAGATGCCAGTGAGCGATCGCGACTACATTGCCGAAATCGGCTACCTCACAGACAGTGACCAGTGGCTGCTGCTGGCTAGATCGGCACCGATTCGAGTGCCGCCCATCTATCCATCGGAATGGGTGAAAGATCAGTTTGTCACGATTGACTGGCAAAAGCGCCTGGTCGGTCGGACCTTTGGTGACTTGGACCAGCCCTACAGCCCCAGCAGCCCCGGTACAGCCGACTCTGGTGGAGATAGTCAAACCGACCTACCAAAAATTTATGACAACTTGTTTGCGCTGACTCAGAGCCAAGAAGCACTACGCGTAGCAGGATCTTTGTACGGATCGATGCAGCAGGGTGCACCGGGGACGCTGTCACCATCGGGTGGGCCAGTTGGCTTGGAGCGCTTCGCTGGGCTGAACATGTCTGGTCTAAATATGTCCGGGCTGAATATGTCTGGAATTGGATCGGGAGCGTCTGAGTTGCCAGGGCGATCGCGCAAATTCTGGCTAGTCGCCGACGCCGAGCTAATTGTCTACGGCGCAACCGAACCAGATGCCACGCTCACTGTTGGCGACAAAGTAGTCCCACTCAATCCAGACGGCACTTTCCGCTTCCACGTGTCCTTCCCAGACGGTCAAATTGACTATCCGATCCGGGCTGTAGCTGCCGATGGCGAACAGACTCGCTCTATTCGCTTGAACTTTGAGCGCGAAACGCCTGAGCGCAGCACCAATACAAAAGACGAAGCCGAGGAAGAGTGGTTTTAACTAGCCAGTTCTAGGCAGTGACTGCTAGAGGAACACCTAAACTTATCCTTAGTTATTTCTACGGTAAGTATTTATACTTCTTGCAGACTCAAAAAAGCGATACAGTTCATCAAAGAGGAGATCCCCTATGACCTACCGGCCTTTCAAAATCCGTCGTCGCCATGCCCTACAACTCTTGGTAGGCGCGTCTGGAGCGACCTTGCTTAAAGCTTGCAATCCTCAAACTGCGAGCGATGACAGCGCTGAGGATACTGCTGAGGATACTACCGCCGACACCGCTGCGCCGACGATGTCCCTGACAATGGGCAGCATTCCCTGGGCCGGACAGGTACCGATGTACATCGCTCAAGAAAAGGGCTTCTATGAAGAAGAAGGACTAGACTTCGAGCTGCGTTTGTTTGGATCGGGCAGTGAGTATATTGCGGCGTTCTTGAGCGATCAGCTAGATGCGGCTGCGCCAGTGACTTCTGAGGCTGTCCTAATGAAATCGCAAGGCAAAGATTTCAAGATTGTCATGGTGCAAGACAATTCTGTTGGCATTGACGGCATCTTGGCTAGAGATAGCATTGCTAGTATCGAAGACTTTGCGGGTCAGCAGGTGGCGGTAGAAACTAGCGCGGTTAGCTATTTCTTTTTGCTACAGGTGCTCAAAGAAGCAGGGCTCAGCAAAGAAGATATCACCGCAGTCAATACAGAGCCTTCGGCAGCGGCGGCAGCTTTCCAATCGGGCAATGTTGATATTGCCGTGACCTACGCGCCGTTTTTACAAGAAGCTGATGATGCGGCTGAAGACGGACGTATTATCTACGATTCTTCGCAGATGCCAACTGCAATCTCCGATCTGTACGTATTCGATACGGCCTTTGTCGAAGAAAACCCTGAGGCGGTTCAGGCATTCGTCAACGCTACCCTACGCGGCATTGAGTATCTAGAGGAAAACCCGGAAGAAGGGCTCGAGATTGGCGCGGCTGTTCTAGAGATGGAACCCGCCGATCTAGAAAGCGATTTAGGCGGACTAGAACTCCCCGACCAGGAAGCGAATCTAGCAATGCTCGCTCAGCCAGACAACGATCTGTATTTAGGCAAGCCGCTGGCAGAGCTGTCTAGCTTCTTGCTTAGCGAAGAGCAAATCGAGTCTGATCCAGGCGATCTTTCTGCTCTAATTGACCCGCAGTTTGTTGAGGCAGCAGAGCTGTAATGTCAGCTAGCCCACTATCAGGCCAGCCTTTAGAAGAAGACTATAAAGAATCTGTCTCCAATCGTCGCTATCTACGACCTTCGGTGTTCTGGAGTATTCGGCAGGGTTTTCCTGGCTGGCTTCAGTTTGTGCTGGTGATGGTGTCGCTGGCCATTCCTATTCTGATCTGGTCAGGATTGAGCTATGGCGAACTGGTCAATCCTAAGTTTCTGCCGACCCCGACAGCGGTGATTGTCAGGGGCTGGTCAATGCTGATCGATGGCGACTTGATGGTCGATATCTTTGCGAGTACGGCGCGGGTGATAGCGGGCTTTACGTTTGCGGCGCTAGTGGGCATTCCAGTCGGGCTAGCGATGGGCACTTTCTACAGCATGGATAGCTTGCTAGGAGGATTTGTTCGCACGGCTCGCTACCTGCCGATTGCCGCATTCGTGCCTTTGATTATTATCTGGGCAGGGATTGATGAAGCCTCTAAGATCATCATTATCTTCTTGGGAATCGTATTCTACAATTCCACGATGATCGCAGATGCGGTCAAGTTCATTCCGAATGAAACGCTCAACGTAGCCTACACGCTAGGGGCGACTCGCTGGGATGTGGTGCGCCGAGTGATCTTGCCAGCGACTTTGCCGAGTATCCTCGATACGCTAAGGGTAAATATTGCGGGTGCGTGGAATTTCTTGGTTCTCTCTGAGCTGATTGCGGCGCAAAATGGACTGGGATTTACGATTGTGCGATCGCAGCGCTACTTGCAAACCGACCGGGCCATGTTCTGCATTCTCGTTATTTGCCTGATCGGACTTGCCACAGACTTCGCCTTCAAGCTGCTATTTCGCCTGTGGCTACCCTGGGCCGATTCCAAGATGAGCTAGCCTATGCAATCTTTTCCAACAACGCTATCACGAGAACACTCGCTCACTCCTAAGCTAGAGATTCGCAATCTTGTCAAAGTCTTCGGCCAGGGCAAGCAGAAGATCACGGCAGTAGACAATGTGAGTTTGTCGATTTCGCCCAACGAATTTAGCTGCATTGTCGGCCCGTCAGGCTGTGGTAAATCTACCCTACTCAACATCGCGGCAGGGCTAAGCAAAGCCACCAGCGGCAGCATTCTAGTCGATGGCGAGCCAGTTCCAGGCCCCGGAGCTGACCGAGGCATGGTCTTTCAGAACTACACTTTGTTCCCTTGGTTATCTGTTGCTGACAATGTTGCTTTTGGCCTGAAGCTAAAAGGGATATCTAAAAGCGAGATTAGAGACAAAGTCTCTCACTATCTGGACATTGTCGGATTAGGAGAAAGTGCGAAGGCGTATCCGAAGGCGCTATCGGGGGGAATGAAGCAGAGGGTTGCGATCGCCCGCGCCCTAGCCAACGATCCAGAAGTGCTGCTGATGGACGAACCCTTTGGCGCACTCGACTCGCAAACCAAAGAGCAGCTCCAGGCATTTTTTCACGACCTCTGGGCAAAGAGCCAAATCACCGTTCTGATGATTACCCATGACGTAGAAGAGGCTATCTTTCTCTCTCAAAGAGTGTTCATCATGGACCGGAATGGCAAAATCGGCCAAACCATAGATGTTGATTTGCCAGAACAAAGAGAGCTAGATATGAAGCTAACTCGCGAATTCTTGGACTACAAGCGCCATATCATCTATGCGCTGCGCTGAGCAAAGTCGCCTCTACGCTCTATACTTCTATAGCTTTTGTCACTTGACTGAGGTACAGCTTACAGGCTGAAAGCTCTATGTTGCAACGGGTCAAGTGACGCGCCTGTCCCGTAGGCTTTGCCTTCTCGCAGAGTATGCATCCGGTACAGGCTACAGGTCGAAAGAATATATCAATCTTTTCCGTTGGCAAATCCTGCATAAGAAAATAACCGGTGGGCTCTTCACTCGTACAATACTTCCAAAAACAAGAATCATCGGAACGATAAAACTGTCTCAAAACCGGTAGCAGACATTGCTTAGGAAACAAGCTACGAAGTCGTAAAGGTAGAGCATACCTACGTTCTAGGCTCGCCAACAGTATCCAAAACTACTCAAACCCCATTTCCAGGTCAATGCCTAGCTCTGCACAATCCCGATTCTCTGGCAAGTCCATGCCTGTCGGTAGCTTTGTGCGACACAGCTTGGCTTGTGTAAGTTGCCTTGTTTGTAGCCTTTCGATACCTTCGAGATTAGCCGAAGAAAGGTTAGCGCTTTTGAGGCTAGCAGCAAAAAGGTCAGCACCTTTAAGATTGGCCTCTTCAAGAACAGCGCCTTCGAGGTTAGCAGCAGAAAGGTTAGCGCCTTCGAGATTGGCAACAGAGAGGTCAGCGCCTTCGAGATTGGCAACAGAAAGGTCAGCGCCTTTGAGGAATGACATCGGCGCACAAAACCAAGGAAACCTCCGTCGCCAATTCGCACCGGGAGATGCATTCAGAAACTCTAATGCTTGTATTCGCCCTCCACTCCCCGCTTGACCAGAAGCGTTGGTAATCGTTTGCCAAGCATTCAGTACCTCAGCATCCCGGCGCTGCTTCTCCGACACGACGTAAGTTAGCACCGCCATGATAATTCCAACGTTACCTACTAGCCCAAAAATCCCAAGTAGAGCTTGCCTGCTTGCCCACTCTAGCAATGGCTCCCAAGCTCTTTTTTCTAGCTGAATGAACTGGATATGACAAGAAAGCAGAGCTGACCTTACGGGACTCTGCACAATTTGCTGCGCTAACTCCCAATCGCTCTTTTCATCGCCTTCTTTTTGCAGGATGAGGCGATTCTGATAGAGCTGCTGTGCTATCAACTTAGTACGTGATCGCAGCTTTTCTTCAGGGCTTTGTTGTGGTGCAGGTCTATGGTTCCTCTTGAATAGCACTGGCAGTCATCCTCGCAACTGCAAGTATCATTGCTCAAAATGGCAAAGTGCTATCGTACCGGCAAGCTTTTTTCATCGGTCTATACTGGCATTCTGAGCGGGCTATTTTGAAGCTTTTCTGTGCTGTTCGCTGAGTGCTTAGCTGCTCAATCAACTAGGCTCTCCAAAGAGTTGTGCAAGAGCTGCTTGTTGCTAAAGTATCATTTGAGCAAAGTGTTCTCTAAGAAGATTATGAATGAACCGATAGCGCCCACCGGTTCTTTGAATAAATCTATGCTGAGCGGCGTGTTCGAGGAACTGCGCGTAGTTCCAGGGGATAAAGTGCTGCAGTCGCTATCTTTTACTCTGCGACTAGCCGATAGTAACTGGCGCGGCTGATGCCGACTCGCTTACTGGCAAGAGACACTGGTTGAGAAGCAGGTGACGTACACCTTAGATCTGAATGGCAAGATCGTTCTGATTGATAATGTGCCCGCTTGTGTGAATGAAGAAACGGACGAGCAGTTTTTCTCTCCATCAACCGTAGAACGCTTACAACAAACAGTTCTAGGCGAGAAAGAGCCTGACCATTTCATTCAGGTTCCTGTGTACAACTATTCGAGATGATAAGCCTTGAGACGGCCTGTTCGCTCTGAAGTGTCACCTTCGCTTGAACCATCCCTAGATAGCCGCTGCTGTATGATCGTCTTTAGTTTTGGTAGCGGCGTTTTTATGGCGTTAAGATACCAGGACTCGATTTTTGGCTTAAGTAAAACCCTTGAACATTCTCAATTTCAACGTTCGCGCGCTAAGCTGGCGCTCTCTTAAACGCGAGTGGCTGGTCAATCCCAAAGCTGACATCTTATCGGGTGCTGTTGTTGGACTGGCACTGATTCCAGAAGCGATCGCCTTCTCAATTATTGCGGGCGTCGATCCCAAAGTTGGTCTCTACGCTTCCTTTATTATCGCTGTGGTTACCGCCTTTCTGGGTGGTAGACCTGGCTCTATCTCAGCAGCTACTGGCGCGATGGCTTTGCTGATGATCGATTTGGTCAAAGACTACGGACTGCAATATCTGCTCGCAGCGACCTTTTTGACTGGCGTTATCCAGGTTGTCTTCGGTCTGCTTAAACTGGGCCGACAGATGAAGTTTGTGCCCCGTGCGGTCATGATCGGCTACATCAATGCCTTGGCCGTTCTGATCTTTCTGGCGCAGCTGCCACAGCTCACAAACGTTCCCTACATGGTGTATGTCATCACCGCGCTATCGCTCGGAATTATCTACATTTTGCCGCGCTTTACTAAGGCGGTTCCGTCACCCTTGGTTGCCCTGGCGGTCATGACCATCGCCGCCATTGCATTAGGACTAGACGTCCCTACCGTCGGCGATATGGGCGAACTTCCCACTGCGCCCCCTGTCTTTGCCCTGCCGCAAGTGCCGTTTACGCTTGAGACGCTGCAAATTATCTTTCCTTATTCCATCACGCTAGCGATTGTCGGGTTACTGGCCTCCTTTCTCACGGCGTCCTTGGTCGATGATTTGACCGATACGCCCAGCGACAAGACTAGAGAAGCCAAAGGTCAGGGGATTGCCAACATTGTCACCTCCTTTTTTGGTGGCATGGCTGGATGCGGCATGATCGGTCAGTCGGTGATTAACGTGCAGTCTGGTGGTCGGGGTCGGCTCTCTACTTTAGCGGCTGGCATCTTTTTGCTGGCGTCTATTTTGTTTTTGCAAGACTGGGTGAGCCAGATGCCAATGGCGGTTCTAGTCGCGGTCATGATTATGGTTTCTATTGGTACCTTTCGCTGGTCGTCTTTTACCAATATGCGGCGCGTTCCCCGCAGTGAAGTGAGCGTGATGCTGACAACGATGTTTGTCATCATCTTTACTCGTAACTTCGCGCTAGGCGTTGGCATTGGCATTGTGATGAGTACGGTGTTCTTCTCTCGTAAAGTGGCTAAGCTGGTCTTTGTCGATAAGGTGCTAGTTGAGGACGGGGCCCGTCGCATTTACAAGATATCGGGACAAATCTTCTTTGTCTCACGTGATGAATTTGCTGCCTCTTTTGACTTTGCCGATCCGGTAGAGTGTGTAACTATCGACCTGACTGATGCTCATCTGTGGGATCAAGGCGCTGTAGAAGTGCTTGATAGAACCGTACAAAAGTTTCGTCGTCAAGGGATTGAAGTCGATGTCGTTGGTCTTAACCAGGCCAGCAGCACCTTGCTCAATCGTCTGGCTACAGCAGAGGAACTGGTGGATGGTGCCTAGCCGTTGCTACGCAACTGTAGACATCGAAGCGGTAGACATTGAAGCTATAGATATTAAAAAGGGAGATAAATACGCACCGTGAAACACGCCATAAAAACAATTTTGCTGTGCTCTGATGGGTCTGCCTTTTCAGAAGGCATCTATCGATACGGTGCCTGGTTTGCCCGTCGGTTTCAGTCCACTGCCAAGGTGCTATTTGTCACAGATATTCGCCAAAAGGTGGTTTCTACCGGCAACCTTAGCGGCAGTCTTGGCTTGGGTGCGTCAGAACAGCTCATGAATGAACTCGTCAATTTGGAGTACGAAAAGGCCAAGCTTAGTAAGAAGCGGGCACGACTAATCTTGCAAAATGCCGATCAGATCTTGAAGGAAGAAGGTGTTAGTGATGTCGAGCTGCTGAATCCAACCGGGTTCTTAGTAGACTGCTTTCGCGACTTTGAAGCTGACGCTGATATGGTGGTGCTAGGAAAGCGGGGTGAGGCCGCAGAATTTGCATCTGATCACTTGGGTGCCAACATTGAGCGCATTGTCCGCAGCAGCAGCAAGCCTTGCTTGGTAACGCCTCAAACCTTTGTCCCGGTCGAAAGGATTTTGATTGCTTACGATGGCAGTCCGACCGCAGAACGAATCGTCAGCTTCCTAACAGGCAATGCGGAAGGGTTCAAGGATAGTGACCTCCACGTGATAACGGTGGCCAAGTCAGCGTCAGACGAAGGATCCTTACAGATGCTAGCCAAAGTGCAGGAGACATTAGAGCAGACTGGATTTGCGACGACGGCAAGTTTGGCCAGTGGCGAACCTGAGAAAGCGATCGCGCAGTACATCAAGCAGCATCAGATCAATTTGCTCTTAATGGGTGCCTACGGACACAGTCGTATTCGCCGTCTGATCATTGGCAGCACCACCATTCAGCTGCTGAGGAGCAGCCCAATTGCGGTGCTCCTATTTCGTTAGTCCTGCGATGTCTTTCCTTTGCTTCGCTGTCTGTGGGTGCGATCGCCCAATGAAGGTAAACTGAGAGCGATCGCCCAAGCTTTGACCATGATGCCAGAGCCGCATTCCTAGCGATAGCTGTCCGCCTTCCCAGTCCTCAAGGGCGCTAGGTACAATGTGCTCGTGTGCGACTAAGGCTTTGGAAAGGGCGATTGCATTGGCCGCGGCCTTTGATGCGCTCGCCGCTCTGTGTGTCCGAGGCACAAAAGCCGAATTTCCCAGCAAAGCAGTTCTACCAAACGCCATTTGAGGAATTCCTAAGTCAAGAATGGATTGTACAAAAGGCTCCTCTGTCGCTGCAACTAGCTTTCGAAAAGGTTCAACAAGCGTACGGTTTGCGTAGGTGCGCATCTGTTGTTCAGCAGCGATAGACATCATCCCAGGTGAAGTAGAATGAGTTCGGCGTCTGCCGTTTTTATCAGTTAGCAGTTGAGTAGTTCTGTTGCTTCGTCGTAGTTCACGTACCAAACCCAGTTAAACCGCTGCTCACCAGGAACTAGAAATTCATCCTCACCAGGAATGACATACTGCAAGATATGAGAGTTTAGAAACTGATAGAACACAAAGCGTTCCGTCAAGATGGCAGCTGTCTTGGCATCGAGATCCGATTTATCGACTAACCCTCGATAGCCTACATAGCCTGCGTACTGAGGCTCTATTCTCCTGTCTAGATTCCAGCCACAGCCTCTACCGATACAGGCGGTCTGCCGACAAGGAAGTTTGTTTCTGCGAAAGTTCAATGTTTTGTTAACTATCTCAGTCATGAATTCAAGACAGAAGAATTAATTGCGAAGGTTTAACTAGGACTGGTCGAAGGTGCTTTCCAACATCGATCTAGCGAGCATATCAGAGCAGAGCGAGAACTAGATGATTGTCTGACAACGCTCCATAGCTGTAGTGCTTCCACAGGCGTGTTGATTTCTACCTGTAGCGGCTGGAATCCACCGCAGTGGCAGTCGATGCCTAACTCTTGCAAGCGGCGATAGACTTGCCAGCGATCCTCACAGGCGATCAGGACGCGGCTAGAAGTCGATGAGTCAGCTTGATTAGCGGCTGGGTTGATAGACGAATCAGTCGATTCCGTAGATCTGTAAATTGACACCGAACAAAAACCTCTTGTGGAAATACTGGGGGAATGAATTCTAGCTAGAAGCTATCTGCAAGCGAGAAATAGACAATCAGACTAATCAATAATTGATAGTGATAGATGTAAATAAGCGAGTTAACTAGAAGATACTTTCAATAATCAGGACTAATAGATCAACGAGCACTCATCTGTAGAACGTCCGATATGCTGTCTCACTACAGTTTGTAGGCGATATATCGATCATTTTGCTTTGCCGCTCTATTGAGAATATGTATCAACCAAACATCTCTACACTTCAGAGAGGACGGGGGTTTCAGGGTATTGAGAATGAGCTATACTTCGATCACCAGACACATGCCGCAGCGTTTTGCCCAATATCTAGCGGTATCTTTTTGTCTCATCACATTTACCTTCAGAGGACTAAAAACACCATGGCAATTTCATCTGCTGTCATCACTCCATTTGGTCAGGTCGCCGACAATCCAATTCTGTTGGAAAAATCAGTCACTGAACCTGTCTGCGAGGGGCTAAACGTAGCGTTAGCTAGTATTCAAGGTCTTTATATCCAGTATCAAAAGCATCATTTTGTTGTAGAAGGCGCAGAGTTTCTACAGCTTCATAACTTCTTTGAGGAAGGCTACACTGCGACTAGAGAGCATGTTCATGACATCGGCGAACGCCTAGATGGTTTAGGCGGTGTACCAGTTGCTAGCTATGCAAAACTGGCTGAAATCTGCTGCTTCGAGCAGGAGCCCGATGGTATTTTTGGCTGTCGCCAAATGGTTGTCAATGATTTGAAAGCTGAGCAGGCAATTTCAAAGTATTGCGCCGCAATGCGGCGCAGGCGGAGAGCCTAGGCGATAGAGCAACACGCTACCTCTATGAAGGTATTCTGCTAAAGACAGAAGAGCGAGCTTATCACTTGGATCACTTCCTTGCACCTGATACACTGATCAACTTTCTAAATTAATTTTTTCATAGGCATACTTGGAAAAGATAGTTTGACTTGGTTTGTTTCGACAAACGCTTGGTTCAAAGGAGCTGAGCATGAAAGAGTCTGAAAGCGGGATGGAAAAATTAGAGCAGATGTCTTTAAGCGGACTTCTGCTTTTTTCTTTCTCTGATCTTTTGCTGTTGATTCCTCGCTATCGGTCTTCTGCTACTAGAGAGATTTTGTGCTCATTCTAAGGACACAGTAGTATAAGCAATATCTCTCAACGCTAGCCAATCATGTCACTCGCGCCACAGACCAGACTTCGTTAGTTAAGAGAGTTTGTTGTTGATATGGTTATATAACTAATTGACAACCAGTGTCAAGAAGTGACAAGAAATATAGGTTTGGCTGAATGTCACTGTGGCTTATCCGTATGGCTTGTCTGGTGGGTATATCAAGGAAGCAGATCAGCGTCGCCTCTAGAGACTGTTCGACTTGGCATAGCACTGCTCAAATGTGGCCGCAGACAGCAACCGCTGACGACTGCCCCAGACAATATGGCCTTTGCGTTCCAAAGTTTTAATCAGCCTAGTGACTGTCACTCTAGTAATACCGATAGACTCCGCAATTTCTCGATGAGTCAGCTTCAGATCTATTTGGTAGCTATTACCTGTCCGGTGACCAAAGCGCTCCGCTAACCAGCAGAGCAGCTGTAGCAGTCGCTCTTCAGCCTGTTGACAGTGGGCAATCTTCAGCAGTTCGTTAGACTGCCGGACCTGCGATAGGAGCGGCTCATGCGAGAGTCTGTAGCCTATGTCTAGATACTCTATTTCTACAGTCGATAAACACTCTGCAATATATGGGTAAGTTTGTGCGATGGGATAGCCGACGATATCTCCTACTGACCAAAACCCGATGGGTACAGGCTCCCCCTGCGAATCAACAGTCAGCGTGCGGATGTATCCTTGATGGATTTTCCACAGGCTGTGGTTGACAAAGCTTAGCTGGTTCTGACGCTTGAGTCTGACTAGTTTTAGCGTTGTCTGAGACTCTGCGATAGGTAGTTGAGCAGGTATTGAAGAATGCTTTTGGCTACGGGATGGCCAATTGTGTAGTGGTCTAAGTGCGGGTTCAAGCATAGGTGTCCCTCGTGAACTGTTTTAAAGTACGGGACAAGCAAGATTGCGAACTGGAGTCTGAAGCGCCTTCTCGATTGGTTGTTGAATCAAGAGACTGATTAGCAGGCAAGTTAGCTAGCCCAGACCAGTAGCGGCTAATCGTTTTGGCTACTGTCTGATAGTGATAGAAGTGAAAGAAGTATTGACCGCCGGGACAGTGCCAAAGCAAATCGCCAGATTTTAGCCACTTTTGCCACGGCTTGGCCTGATTAGAGGCGGTAATTTCGTCTGCTTCTCCGTTGCAGATTAGTAGAGGAACGCTAACACCGCCCGGTTCGATCTGAGCACTGTGCGTTAGCGAATGCAGCGTTAGGTTGCTATCTAGATCTTTGGCTAGCAGATGAGTCAATGCCTTTGCAAATCTAGGAGCTTGTTCTCCAAACAGCAGCCGGACCATCTGACCTAGAATGATCTCGCGACTACAGGGAATTAGTCGTCGCAGCGCATAGTAGTGTGCCTGCCAGTTGACGGCGGGAGAATTACCGACTGATAGGAGCGTAACTGAGGCGATATGCTGTGGATACTGACGAGCATAGAGTAGTGCAATAGTGCCGCTGACCCCGTGTCCGATCAGGTGAATTTTGGGTGCGAGATGACCGTTTGGCTGAGTAGGGCGCGATCGCAAATACTCATGTAGCGCTTCTATAACGGCTACTATTGAGCAAGGCTCATCAATGGTCTGACAGTACTGCCACCGCCGAACGATTTGACTCTTAGCAAGCCGACTCAGCAGCCGCTGGTCAAAACACTTTAAAGACGGACTCACAGATAGCCAAAGCGCCTCAGTTTTCCGATACATAGGAGAGCTCCTTGTTGAGAGTGATACTCAATAAGCGATTAAAAGGAGTATATCCTAAAATTTACTTATTGAGAATATATCTCAATAAGTTCGAAAGGACCGTTCCGGTCATTGAGTAAACAGTCTTGTTCGGCTTCAAAAGCGCGTCCTACTCACGAGTTTTGCTGAACCACCGTACAGCTCTGACAGATTCCGTATAGCGTTAGCTGACAGTCAAGAACGTGATATCCAGCTGACCTAGCGGTTTTTTCGCCGATTTGCGCCACTGAATCTTCGGCAAACTCTAGTGTCTGATTGCAGTGTAAGCACACGATGTGGTGATGATCTCGCAAAGGCCGATTGAGTTCGTAGTGCTTATGGCCTTCGGCTAGTTCTAGTTCGCGTAGCAGTCCCATATAAACCATCAAATGTAGTGTGCGATAGACCGTGGATAAACTGATGCGTTCTTCGTCTGCTTCTAAAAGGCTGTGCAGATCCTCGGCGCTAAGATGCTCACCCTGCGTCAGCTCCATGAATATGCTTAGAACCTTCTTTCGTTGAGGCGTCGAACGATAGCCCCTCGCATTCAGTTCTCCCTTTAAAGCTGTATCTGACAAAAAAGGCATGACCTATCCGCGTAAACTAGTAATCATTCTTATTTAGGATGCCGTAAAAGGTCAAGTCGTTGACGATCATTCGGGTAGATTGATGTCCCGTTTTAATACAGTAGCGCTGGTTCTCAGAGCGTAAGAGCGTGCTCTTTGCGGGCTAAAGCCTAACAAATCAGGGAGTTAGTAACTAGTCTGGATTTTTTAGCTAGAATTATTTAGTTGTCATTCGATGATTTTTACAAGCCTCAAAAGCGATTTACTGTTGAGGCAAATTAGCAACTGTCTGAAAGCCTAAATAAGAATTCCTATCGGTAGCAGCGCTACGATAGAGTCTTGTAGATCGCAAAAGCCCTGCTACAAAAGATGTCCGTAGCAGGGCTTTACGAGTTCTAAAAAGAGAATGTGCGATCGCTAAATCGGTAGAATCGAACGCTGGCAGGCAGGGCATACCGCATGAATAGAAAGCTGACAGTCTAAGAGCTGATAGCCAGACTTTTCAGCGGTTTTAGCACCTACTTTCAGCACAGAATCGTTCTTGAATTCGATGGTCTTATTGCAGCGTACGCAGATGAGGTGGTGATGATGGTGAGGCGCGGGTCGATTGATCTCGTAGCGCTTTTGGTCTTCGGCTAGCTCTAGCTCTCGCAAAATGCCCATGCGGGACATCAGCTTTAGATTGCGGTAGATCGTAGATAGGCCAATGGGTTCGCCTTCTTCTTTGAGCATATCGCGCAGGTCTTCGGCGCTGAGATGCCTGCCTTCTGGCAAGTTTTGAAACGTTTTAAGAATGGTTTCTCGTTGAGGGGTCATACGCCAGCCACGTTCGTGCAGCTCAGCTTTTAGGGCCATTGGTGTGTATGCAACCATGTCCTGAGAGTCCTCTTGGTGAGAATCAACAACGTTTAACTAATGAGAATAATAGCGAATCGGTGATTCATTTGCAACAAATGCGCCTTATTGAGAAATCTACCTAAGTAGTTAACAAGATTCCGTATCAACTGTAGAAGCCATAGAGCTATGTATAGCAATCCGCTGATGCATTAGCGGATTGCTATACACTTAGCGCTTTACAAGATGAGGATTACCGATTCTGTTAGTGGTTTAAGCTAAGGGCGGATTGCTATAGATGGGCGCTGATGAGCGCAAAGCGTACGGCTAGATCACGCTAAAACAAACGCGCGGTCGTTTGATTTCTATAGTTTCATGCACTAATATTGATGAGACTAGATCTCAATTGTGCGGAAATATGCGATGAATGAAGCAGGATTCAACGCCTCTCGCTGGGACCACTGGCTGCTAATTATTAGCGCGATGATCGGATTAAGCTATGCGCTGTGGCTTTCTTGGCAATGGAATCGGCAAATTGGAAGACTGCAGTACAAAAAGATGCGGCGTAGAAACAAGCGACAGCGCGATCGCATAGCCGAGCGGCTCGGGCTAGAAATCTCCAAACCAGAGCAACGGAATCGCTCGAAACCGCTATCTTCGACTTCAGCAGAAGGCAAGTTGATAGCAGCAGAGCAATCACGCAATCGCTTTTTCAATTAGCTGCTGCCTTGGCATGCTTCATTCTGGCCTATGGATGGCCGTAGCCTAGACTATTGATGTGGCCAAAGCTATCACCCCATATTCTTACAAACATGTCTCGTTTGCGCCTGTCTTCGTTGGCTGCTGCCAAAACTAAATCGTTAGTCGAATCATCAACTACTCTCTTAGATCCCAAACTTCGCTCCTGGCAGTGGACAGATAGATTGCCAAGTGGATGGGCGATCGCAACTTGGATAACCGCCGCCCTAGTCTTTCTACCTGTACTGGTGGTGCTAGGCAGCGTCTTTGCTGATACTGGCGAGGTATGGGCTCACCTAGTAGAAACCGTTCTTACGAAGTACGTTACCAACTCACTGCTGCTCATGGTGGGAGTAGCGGTAGGCGTGCTAACGATTGGTGTTAGCACGGCGTGGCTGGTGACGATGTGCCAGTTTGCGGGCGTACGGATTTTTGAGTGGGCGCTGCTGCTGCCTTTGGCTGCGCCTGCTTATCTATTGGCCTATACCTATACCGACTGGCTAGAGTATTACGGCCCGATTCAAACGGGACTGCGATCGCTCTTTGGCTGGCAGCAAGCGGGCGACTATTGGTTTCCAAACGTGCGTTCTATCGGCGGGGCGATCGCCATGTTCACTCTGACGCTCTACCCCTATGTCTATATGCTGGCTCGCGTCGCCTTTTTAGAGCAGTCTGTCTG
The DNA here is from genome assembly GCA_963772185.1 of uncultured cyanobacterium. Taxonomy (GTDB): domain Bacteria; phylum Cyanobacteriota; class Cyanobacteriia; order Phormidesmidales; family Phormidesmidaceae; genus Phormidesmis. Next base: position 135,746 of record CAVYWR010000001.1, read on the forward strand.
TACGCTAGAAGCTAGCCGCTCACTGGGCTGCGGTCCGTGGCGCAGCTTTGCCAAGGTCGCGATTCCACTGGCGCGGCCTGCCATTATTGCCGGACTCTCCTTGGCACTAATGGAAACGCTCAACGATTTTGGCACGGTGCAGTACTTTAGCGTGCCGACTTTTACTACCGGGATCTATCGCACCTGGTTTGGCATGGGCGAGCGGGTGGCCGCTGCGCAGCTCTCGGCGATGCTGATGCTGTTCGTACTAGCGCTGATTTTGCTAGAGCGATGGTCTAGGCGGCAGGCAAAATACTATCAAGCCAACAACAGTATGCAGGTGCCAACGGTGTACCCGCTAAAAGGCGTGCGCGAGATTCTTGCGTTTCTAGCCTGTCTGCTGCCAATTGGTCTGGGGCTGCTGGTCCCTGGCGGGCTGCTACTGCTGATGGTGCAGAAAAACTGGGATGGGGCGCTCGGAAACCGCTTCGCGGAACTTTCAACGAATAGTTTGATCCTGTCGGGGATGACGGCTGCGATCGCGCTTATCCTATCTCTAGTACTAGCCTATGGTCAAAGGCTAGAGGGCACTCGTCCTATTCGGTTGGGCGTCAGGCTAGCGGCAATGGGCTACGGCATTCCAGGCGCTGTGATTGCCGTCGGTATCTTGATTCCGGTGACGACCTTAGACAAGGCGATCGCCACCTGGGCAAAGTCAGTATTCAACAGCTCGCCGGGTCTGCTGATTAGCGGCACGATTACGGCACTGGTGTTTGCCTATCTGGTCCGTTTTCTAGCCGTGGCCCTAGGTTCAGTTGAATCTGGACTGGACAAAATTCGGCCCAATCTAGATGATGCTGCTCGCAGCTTAGGCTACTCACCGACTAGAACCCTGCTCAAAATTCACACGCCGCTGATGACCAGCAGCTTGCTAACGGCGGTCATGCTGGTATTTGTCGATGTGATGAAAGAGCTACCCGCCACCTTAGTGATGCGGCCTTTCAACTTTGACACGCTAGCCGTCCGAGTGTATCAGTATGCCTCTGACGAGCGGTTGGCAGAAGCTGCCGCTCCGGCACTGACTATTCTACTGGTGGGTCTAGCTCCGGTAGTTGTGCTCAGCTGGCAAATTAGCCGCAGCCACCGCAATAGAGCACCGCACTAGCAATCGAGATCCCAGCACAGAAATCTTGGCAAATTGCTAGGGTACACACAGCTTTGGAATTTATAGTGTGTATCAAAGCTTCGATGGCATACGCATACGAACGCGCTAAACCCTAGATACCCACAGTTTTTTTGAACATGGTTAACTCTCCTAAGTCTGCGCCCTCATCCGATCTAGAGGCACCCGGCTTGAAGGAACCGCTGCACCCGCTCAGGAATCCGGTGGCTTGGCTACGGGCTCTTTGGCAGTTCTCTCGTCCTCATACTGTGATCGGCACTAGTTTGAGTACGCTGGCGCTGCTGTTGGTTGCGATCGCAGCTTCTCCTATTCCGCCCTCCATACAACCTGTTGCGCTTAGCTGGCTCATCGCCTGGGTAGCCTGTCTGTGCGGCAATGTCTACATCGTCGGGCTCAATCAGGTAGAAGATATTGCCATTGATCGAATCAACAAACCGCAGTTGCCAATTGCCTCTGGCGAGTTTACCAAGCGCCATGCACAAGTGCTGGTATGGCTGAGTGGAGCGGGGGCGATCGCCCTTTTTGTAATCTCTCAAAACATCTATTTGATGCTGACAGTGGGTTTAAGTCTGGTGATTGGAACTGCCTACTCGCTACCGCCGATGCGGCTAAAGCGCTATCCTTTTTGGGCCTCAATGTGCATTCTAGTCGTGCGCGGTGCGATTGTGAACTTGGGTCTGTATCTCTACTTTGCAACCCAGCTAGGAATAGGAGCGATCGTACCGGCTCGGGTATGGGCGCTGACTTTGTTTGTGCTGGTGTTTAGCTTTGCGATCGCAATTTTCAAAGACATTCCCGATCTAGAAGGCGATCGACAGTTCAACATCTCCACCTACACCTTGCAGCTCGGTCAGAAAAAAGTCTTCAATCTGGCCCGCTGGGTGCTCACCGCCTGCTACGGTGGACTGATCGTATCTGCGCCTTTTCTAGCAGGCGTGAATTCTCTCTTTCTAATAGTTACGCAAAGTATCGGCATTCTCTCTTTTTGGTGGCTCAGCCGCCGAGTTGATCTCGATCCCTCTCCAGTTAGAAAAGATATCTCCTATCCTGCCTTCTACCAGTTCATTTGGAAACTCTTTTTCGTAGAGTATCTAATCTTCCCCCTCGCCTGCTGGCTGGCTGCTTAGAGAGACGCAGCTCACATAGCTAGCGCTAGATCAGGTCTAGAAAGGTATGGAATAGATGATGCTTATTAAAATCAACCGTATCGGTTATGAGGCACTGGCTTTAGACAAGGAGCGCAGCTAAGACGATCTTTTACGCCAACCCTTAGAATAAGGAACGGCCCTGCACTGCCACAGCTCTAGATTGGTTTTTGGTACCCAGTTTTGGAGGAGCCAATTTTCTAACCCGAGTGCCTCAATCACTTTCTATGACTGCTTCAAACACCGCAAACTCTAAACCTAGCTCCAAAACTGCGCAGCCTCGCGACCAGGTCGAAAACCACGGTATTCCCGAAAGGCTAGCTAAGCATACGGTTCGTTATGCTGACTACCGCGAGGTCAATCGGGAAGATATGACGCCGATGATGCGGCATTACGCGCAGATCAAGGATCAGCATCCCTACGCGCTGCTGATGTACCGGGTGGGCGACTTTTTTGAGACGTTTTTTCAAGATGCAATTACGATCGCACGTGAGCTAGAAATCGTGCTGACGAGCAAGGATTCTGGCAAGGCAATTGGCCGGGTGCCGCTCTCTGGCATTCCGCATCATGCGCTAGAGCGCTATTGCGAGCAGCTAGTGTCAAAAGGATATGCGATCGCTATTTGCGATCAGGTAGAAGATCCGGCGCTCGCCAAGGGACTGGTCAAACGCGAAGTCACCCGCATCATCACCCCTGGCACCGTGATCGAAGAAGGGATGCTGAGTGCGCGCCGCAATAATTTTTTAGCAGCGGTGGTGATCGCTGGCGATCAGTGGGGACTGGCCCACGCCGATGTCTCAACGGGTGAATTTCTCACCACGCAGTCGGCTGACCTAGACCACTTGGCGCAAGAGCTGATGCGACTGCAGCCCGCTGAAATTTTACTGCCGACCAATGCGCCCGACTTAGGTGCGCTGCTGCGGCCAGGCGAAAAGTCTAGTCAGCTGCCTGAGGGTCTGCCTGCTCAGTTTTGCTACACCTTTCGCTCGCAGACGCCGTTTACAAAATCAGAGGCTAAGCAGCGACTGCTGGAGAGTCTGAAGCTGCGATCGCTTGAAGGCGTCGGCTGTAATCACCTGCCACTGGCCACTCGCGCCGCTGGCGGCCTGCTGGAATATCTTGAAGACACGCAAAAATCTAGCCTAGCGCCCCTGCAAACGCTCTCGACCTACACTTTGAGCGAGTATCTCATTATCGACCATCAGACGCGGCGCAATCTGGAAATTACTCAGACCTGTCGAGATGGGATCTATCACGGCTCTTTGCTGTGGGCGCTTGATCGAACCGTGACGGCGATGGGGGGACGGGCGCTGCGGCGCTGGCTATTGCAACCACTGCTGAGTATTGAAGGCATCCAGTCCAGGCAGGATACAGTCGAGGAGCTGGTCACCAAAGGCAGTCTCAGACAGCAGCTTGCAACAGCTGCTAAAACAGATTTACGATTTAGAAAGACTGGCAGGTAGAGCGGGATCGGGTACGGCTAACGGGCGCGATCTGGTCGCGATGGCGGACTCTTTTGCCAAGCTGCCAGATTTAGCTGGATTGATGTCGCAGGCGACTTCTCCTTATTTAGTGAAGCTACAGTTTGTGCCGCCGGAGCTGGAGGAATTGGGGTTGGTATTGCGATCGCACCTAGTAGAAACCCCGCCGCTATACCTGACCGAAGGCAACCTGATTCGCGATGGCGTGAACCCGCAGCTCGATCAGCTTCGCGCCCAGGTCACCACCGACCAGCAGTGGATTGCCAATCTAGAAACAACAGAACGCACCCGTACGGGCATCTCTAACCTTAAGGTTGGCTATACCAAAGCCTTTGGCTACTACATCAGCATCTCTCGTAACAAAGCGGACCTGGCCCCAACTAATTATGCCCGCAAGCAAACACTCACCAATGAAGAGCGCTATATCACCACCGAACTCAAAGACTGCGAAGCAAGATTAAACAATCTAAACGAACAGATTCACCAGCTAGAATACGATCTCTTTATTAGCCTGCGCAATCAGGTAGCCGAGCATGTGAACCTGATTCGTCAGGTAGCGGCGGCTGTCTCTGCGGCAGATGTGTTGGCTGCGCTAGCTGAGGTTGCAGTTTATCAAGGATATTGCCGCCCCGAGATAGTCAAAGGCCGTCCTGCTTTTGTTGAGGACGGTCGCCATCCGGTAGTTGAACAATCTTTGCCTGCGGGATTCTTTGTGCCCAATGACACGGCGCTAGGCAGCGCCCAGAATGCACCGACGGCGATCACGCCCGATCTGATTATCTTGACTGGACCGAATGCGAGCGGAAAAAGCTGCTATCTACGTCAGGTAGGACTGATTCAGCTCATGGCCCAAGTTGGCAGCTTTGTTCCAGCGAAGTCGGCGATGTTGGGAGTGTGCGATCGCATCTTTACCCGAGTTGGCGCAGTCGACGATCTCGCCACTGGACAATCCACCTTCATGGTAGAGATGAATGAAACCGCCAATATTCTCAATCACGCCACCGCAAAATCTCTCGTTTTGCTAGACGAGATTGGACGCGGCACCGCCACCTTTGACGGTCTCTCTATCGCCTGGGCCGTCGCGGAACATCTCGCGACTGATATCAACGCCCGCACTATTTTTGCCACGCATTATCACGAGCTCAACGAACTCGCGTCCATTCTCTCGAATGTAGAGAACTATCAGGTGATGGTAAAAGAAATGCCCGATCAAATTATCTTTTTGCATCAGGTTCGCCCTGGCGGCGCGGATAAGTCTTATGGCATTGAAGCCGGACGGCTAGCGGGATTGCCTGCCACCGTCATCAGCCGCGCTAGGCAGGTAATGAGTCAGATAGAACAGCATAGCAAGATCGCCGTAGGGCTTAGGGAGAATACTGGAGACGGCACCATTTCTGCCAAACCGACTCCTCCAAAAGCAGCCAAGAAAAAACAGCGCAAGCCTACCGCGTCTCCATCTGCTCCGCTCTCATCAACAGCGTCTTCTCCAGCCACAGTCAAATCGACAGCAGAGGAAAAGATAGAGCATCAAGAATATAGAAAAGCGCTACTTCAACAAACGCCAACAGCAGAACCTGAAGAACAGTTAGATATGTTTGGCTAATGCTTCCTTCTCTACCTACAACAAAGTGCAGCGCAGGACTCACACAAGGTGTTTCACGCCGTAACAGTGTGTTTCAATGCAACGTGAAGCATTCTCCTCAGTTGGGCTGTGGCTCTAGTTCTTCAAGTGAAGAGAGATGACTGCTGGGATAGGTCTGCTGCCAAAGATCGCTAAGCTGCGTAACTTCTTGCGCTGAGAGCTGCCACTGCGGCTGGCCGATCTCTAGAGGAACGATGTCCGGCTGAATCTGATTGAAGTATACAAACGCTTTGACATTGGGAAACTCAGATAGCGAGGCGACCGCTTCCTCAATCCAAGTTTTTTTTTCTGCTTCAGTTCCGGCAACGCCTACCTCAGATAAGATTAGTGGCTTGTGGTAAAGCTCTGACAGCCAGTACTTCTGCTGTAGAACCAGCTTAAACGACGGCATTTCGTTTAGATTTTTGGGATGCCACTCCGGAATGGAGTATACCGAAATGCCTAAGTAATCAACAAACTCTTCCCCTGGCCAATAGTGAATGGCGTTTCGATTCCCGGCAGGTGACCACAGCCACGAAATGTTGCTTATGCTTAGGCTATGACCCAATGCAACAATATGGCGATAGGCTGCAATATAGGCTTCGTAGTCAGCTTTTGCCCAGGGATACTGATCGACGATTTCCATTTCATGGCCCCACCGTACAATCACTTCTTGAGGGGCGTATTTCTGAATTGCATATAGAGATCGAATGATCGTCTCGTCGTATTTTCCTTCTACAACGTCGTTTAGTAAAGTTGCATCTGTCATTCCGTTCCAATTCCATGGCCATGGCTCTAGGGAAATTATCGGAATATGATTATTTTTGACAGCTTGTTCTAAGGCTGTTTTGACTTCATCGGACTCGTTGCGTCGCCACGGAACAAAGTGATGCTCTAGAGTGACGGATTGAGCATTAGAAAAATCTTGAAACGGATCATAAACCCCGAAGGCTATGGGTGCTAGAGCTTTCGATGAAAGCGGCGCTGGCCCTACAACAAATCTGAGTAAAAAGATAACCAAGAGACAGACCAAAAGCTGCCATCGCCATCGCTTGAGAAGCTTGCCAACCATACTGTTACTTATCTGTTTTAAGCGCATTCTAAATTATAAGACCTAGCTTTTGTATCTTTGCAACTATACGTCCATATGAGCTGACCGCGTAGAACCGATCAGGTCAGGGTGCGCGCTTTGTTGTCAAAGAATTTACCCATCAGGAGCTTGAAACTTCCTGAGTGCTGCTAACGCATATAGATACCCATTCAAGAGAATATTGTATCTGCATATACTAGCTGAACACTTGTGCTCTGATATTGGCTTACTCATGATCAGCGCGAGGGGCAAAATAGCGGAGGCTATATCTACTTGGCAATCTTTTCTGATTGGCGATGGCGATTCCGGAAACAATACAGCTGACTGTCTTGTTTGCAGCAGATTTTTAGAGTCTTTAAGCTTCTAAGCCTCTGTGGTTCTGATGATTGCTATGACTTGCGTGTAGTTCAGCTTGTAGAGTTCAGCTAGCTGTAGGAAGCAGAATTCAGCTATTATGAGACGCTCCAATCGCAAAAATATAGTTATGAATTACGTATATCTTATTTATCCGGATGGCGTCGTTATGTTGAGTAATCTTACATGAGAGTGTCCGCACTGCAAATGGAGCGATGTTTTGAGTGTGGGCTGTGGCGAGTTGGCTGAGAAAATATAATGAATCTTCTGACCTTCCCTTTTTTCTCTCTAATGTTCCAAAATTTCCTGAAAAGCTGAACGCGTATTATCTTCACATCAAAAACGGCAAGTGTAAATGGCTTGCATGTATGGGGCTTTGCAGGCGGGATGCCTGTGATGCCTGTGATGCCTGTAAATCTATTGTGATAGAAGTTTATGAGCTCTAAAGGAAAAACTGTTCTTGTGACTGGAGGAGCCGGTTATATCGGTTCCCACACGGCTCTTTTACTCAAAGCGGCTGGCTACGATGTTGTGATTTTAGACAACTTAGTATATGGGCATCAGCAATTAGTAGAGTCGGTCATTGGCGAGAAAATTGTTGTTGGTGATATTTGTGATCGCAGCTTGCTTCTAGACGTATTCAAACAGTTTGATATTAAAGCTGTTATGCATTTTGCGGCTTATGCCTACGTCGGCGAGTCAGTCAGCCATCCTAGTAAGTACTACCGGAACAACGTTGCAGGCACGCTGACCTTGATAGAGGCGATGGTAGAAGCGTCGGTGCGTAATATCGTATTCTCTTCCACTTGTGCCACCTATGGTGTACCTGATAGTGTTCCTATCACTGAAACTCATCCTCAGCGGCCAATCAATCCATACGGCGTAAGTAAGCATATCGTAGAGAGAATGCTGTTTGATTTTTCTCGGGCTTACGATCTTAGTTCAGTGATTTTTCGATATTTCAATGCTGCCGGTGCGCACCCTGACGGTTTGTTAGGAGAGGATCATTTGCCAGAAACTCACCTGATTCCTTTGGTAATGCAGACAGCGCTTGGTATGCGCGATCGCATTTCTATTTTTGGAAGTGATTATTCTACCCATGACGGGACCTGTATTCGTGACTATATTCATGTGATGGACCTTGCTAGGGCTCACATTTTAGGCTTAGAACACTTGCTAGCAGGTAAAAAGAACGATGTGTTCAACCTCAGCAATGGAGATGGCTTTTCGGTGAACGAGATTGTTCAAGCTGCGCGTAAGGTGAGCGATCGAGATATTTCGGTAGAGTACTGCGATCGTCGCTTGGGCGATCCCCCAGCGCTGGTGGGCTGTAGTGATAAAGCCCGTCAACTCCTGGGTTGGACGCCCGCTTATGCCGATATTGAGGTTATTTTGTCGCATGCTTGGCAATGGCACCAGGTGCGACATCAAGTGCAACATCCGCTGGATTCAGCAGTGCTGACCGCAGCAGCATAGCAATAGATCTCGTTTGTCGGTTTATTAACACAAATTGAGTCTGCTAAGGGTGTATTGAAGACTGTTGTTGGGAGGTATTTTCCTACAGATATCTTACCTACGACTGTTTCTACCATCAGGTTTGTTGAACGTCTCTTTATTTCGCATTTGTCTGATGACATCCACACTTCCTTCTGCTTCTTCCTTCTCTTCTTCTGAGGTTAACCATGATAAGGCTCTACATCCTTCTTTCTTAATTAATGTCATGTCAAAGCGGCAAAAGCGTACTTTTGTTGCTTTGGTGGGTATCTGGGCGATCGCACTAGGTTATTTTTGGTACTGGTGGCTAAGTGAAGAACACATTCTCTCTTGGCTAGACATGATTTTTATCAGTCTGATTATTGGATGGCAAACGCTGCTACCAGCCTATTATTTTTACTTTGTGTACCGCATGAAGCGACCTAATCCAGCGCTTGAGATTCCCTCAGACTGGCGGATAGCGATGGTGGTTACCAAAGCGCCTTCGGAGCCCTGGCTAGTTGTTCAAAGAACGCTAGAGGCAATGCTAGATCAAGCCTATTCTCACGATGTGTGGCTAGCTGATGAACAACCTCAAAGTGAAGCGAGAGCGTGGTGTGAACAGCATGGTGTTCACATTTCTTCGCGTGAGGGAATTGCCGCTTATCATCAGCCTTCCTGGCCCCGTCGGACACGCTGCAAAGAAGGCAATCTAGCCTACTTCTACGACATGTATGGCTACGACAACTACGATATCGTCGTGCAGCTAGATGCCGACCATGTACCTGAGCTAGGCTATTTGGAGGCGATGATTCGTCCTTTTATAGACTCACGAGTAGGCTATGTGGCCGCGCCGAGTATCTGCGATGCCAACGCAGAAGAAAGCTGGGTTGTCAATGCTAGAGCCTTTGCTGAAGGGAGTATGCACGGGTCTTTGCAAGCTGGCTATAACGATGGCTGGGCTCCGCTGTGTATCGGCAGCCACTATGCGGTAAGAGTATCGGCGCTAAAGCAGATTGGCGGTCTAGGACCAGAGTTGGCAGAAGATCATTCTACGACCCTGATGATGAATGCTCATGGCTGGCGAGGTATATTTGCCTTTGATGCCGAAGCTCACGGCGATGGGCCAGCTTCTTTTCCTGACTTTCTAGTGCAAGAATTTCAGTGGTCGCGAAGTTTAACGACGCTACTGCTATCAGTGACACCTCGCTACTGGAAGAGGCTACCACCTCGGCTAAAGTTTCAGTTTGGTTTTTCTCAGCTCTGGTATCCTCTGTATGCAATGAGTCTAGGGATTGGAATAAGCTTGCCAATCATTGCACTTGTTCAAGATGTTCCTTGGGTAAATGTTTCTTATTTGTCGTTTCTTGCACATTCTTTTGTTTTAGATACCGTCTGTATTGGCGTAGTGATGTGGGTGAATCAGCAAGGATGGTTTCGACCAAAGAACGCCAAAGTCATCAGCTGGGAGACGCTGTTGTTTCAGCTAGCGCGCTGGCCGTGGATATTGGCAGGTGTTCTAAACGCAGTTTTTGCCTGGATACTGTCAAAAGAGCTGCCTTTTCGCGTGACGCCTAAGGGGATGGAGGGGCCGAAGCCGCTGCCGATGAGAGTGCTGATGCCGTACTGCATATTAGCGATCGCTTCCGCCTTGACAGTACTGCTGATGGCCAATGTTCAACAGGCTACGGGATACTACTTTCTAGCTATGTTGAACGGCGCGTTGTACGTTGGTTTGAGCGCGGCAATCGTATGGGCACATCTGCGAGAGAATAAATCCCATCAGCCCAGGCGTTCTTGGCTAATGATTCATCGCGCAGTAATCGGAGGAATGGTCTGCTTATTAATGGCGGCTTTTGGAATACGCGGCGTTTCTGCTATCGAAGGCGTTGCTGAAGTTTCTATAAAGCGAGTGAAGTTTGTGCTGATAGGTAAGAAGTGACCTAGTAATTCTAATTTTGGGCTGCTATAGCCTTCCGCTACTTTGCTTTCTACACCACGAAAGGCTACGCCCCTTGTTCTATAAAGCAAAGTGCCATAGCAAAGTGCGAATACATCCGCGCTTTGCTATATCTATCGTAAAGTTTCTACGATTTTCGACTGTTTAGCTGATGCGTTTAATTAGGTCTTTTCCTCAGGGTTCACTCAAAGGACATAGCCCTTGCATCTGGCTATGGCTAATTTCATAGGTGCAGTATGAGATTAAATTCTCAGTTGTCTTATTCTTACAATTTCTTTCAGCTCTCACGAGCCTACACCTGGCTTTTCCCATCCACCGCTGTAGCTATTTCTACGCTGAGCTTGCTGCCTTCTCAGGTGCGGGCTCAGTCTCTGGTAGATCCATCTACGATAACACCAGATTCATCGACGGGAATTTCTCTCTCCGCGATAGGCGAGTCAACGGCGGCGGCTATAGAATCCTCAACAGGCTGGCAAACTGGCGGTTGGCATACTTTCCCACCTGCGCCTGTAGATCCGCTACCAGCACGGCCACTCTTTAACCTAGCTAGCGGTAAGCAATCGCCTAAACCTACTGAACCGCTGGTTTCAGGTACGTCAGTTCGGAACCAGGCTATTGCCGCAGGCTCTGACGGTGAACGCTTACTCCAGCAGCCTGATACCGACGCTTCGCCCTTGCCAACTAGCTCCGTTTTGGAAGCAGCAGATTCTGGAGAGCCAATAGAGGCAGAGACTTCGTTGGTGAGAGATCTAGTCGCCCCAATGCCGATATCTTCGCAGCATATGCCCCAGGCGGTAGCTGATACCAACGGTAACGCATCGCCTGAGAGCGTCTCGTCTAGAGAGACGGATTCTATCGCTTTTGGTGATCTAGAGGCTCAGCCTAGAATTAATTTAGTGACTCAACCGCCGTTTTCATCCGATCCGTTAGAGGAGGATCCTGAATTAGCGCTTGATGAACCAGACTTTGACCTAGAGTCTCACTCTTTGATTGGACAGGTCCATCTAGAGATGCCCGAGCATTCGCCCTTTGCTGGCTTTGTTAAGAGTGATCTAGAAACCGATGATTCTACCCAGCCCCAGCCAATATCAGCAGGTTCATTTGGGGCTGGGCAAACGCAACCTGTACCGCAAAGCTTTTCCTCTCCAACATTTAGCAGAGCCTCTCTTTCTAGTAGCGTTGTTAGCGACATTGAGCCTACGGAAGAACTCTCCGAAGCTGATGCGTCAACGACTGTAGCTAGCCAGTCGCAGCTGTCTGAGCGGGCCGAGATTGCTGTCTATCTTCCGGAGGCGGATCGGCTACAGCCCGAGCCTACGTTCGAAGTGCCGCTATGGTCTTATCGCTTGGAGAGCTCAGTCTCTAGGTTTGATTGCTTTGCGGATATTGAGGAAACCGCTGTAGATGAGATTCCTGTAGAAGAAGGCTTCGATCCAGCAATTAGAATATCGGCGAATGAAGATGCGACAGGTCAAGGGGAGGAGCTGCCTGCGGCTCATTTAGACTATGCTACTGCCTCAGATTCATTAGGAGCTAAGGCTAGTAGACTACAGATGCGATCGCTTCAGCAGTATCTACCTTCTCCTGCTTTTACAATCTCTCCTATTCTAGAAAGACAAACTAGCCCTAGCGATACTACTGCTGCGGACGTGACTAACGAGCAGGCAGAACCCTTAACAACATTAAGCGCGGCTGCTTTTGCTTCTGCTATTTCTAAACCAAGTTTTCGACAGATTCCCGTTCGCTCGGATGCGCTAAAAGGTACGCTAAGAGCCAAAACCGATTTATTAGCGCAGGTGAGCGTGAAAACAACGGCTACTGACTACTACAAAGCTGCGATCGCCCGCTATCCCCAAAATGAAGGGCTAAAAATAGCACTGGCACAAATTTATCTGAATCGCCAGCAAATTCAGCAAGCGACTGAGATTCTTCAGCCACTGTCGGCGCAGGGCAATCTCAAAGCCCAGATTTTGTTGAAAGAGTTCATTCTAATTAATAGACCAGAGCCTCCTAGGCGCTCCGAGTCGACGGGAAAGGCTGAAACTACTAGCCGACCTGCCACTACAGAGATACAGCTAGATTTTGAAAACGAAAACAGTTCTTCGACCGTGAATCAGTTTATTGGCTCTACTGTGCGGTTTCGTTTAGATGATGGAGAGCAGTCTCAGAATGAAACAGTGCAAATACTTCGCTTGGGCTACAACAATTTTTCTCAAGTGGGAATTGAAGAGATTACCAACATTCCAATTCAGGTTGGTGTAGAGAAAACGTTAGGTAACTTGGTGTTGTCAGCTGGCGGCGGCATTGATGTCTTCAATCGACTAGCTGCGGTTCCTAATATTTTCGCAAAAGCGACTTGGGATATCGATCCTAACCTATCGCTCTATGGTGATATTGAATATGGTGCCTACAAATTCAACGCAGACACCTTAGAAAATGAAGTGAAAGCGCTACGAGTAACGCCCAGCGTGTATTGGCAGATAGACGACAACACAAGCTTTTTTAGTTCATTTACCTGGGGTAGCTATAGCGATGGCAATCGAGAACAAGAGCTGTTTTCTAGCGTTGAGCGCACGTTTGGAGATTTCTTTGTGGGCGCAAGCCTGTTTTATTGGCACTACAGCAAAGACTTAGACAATGGATATTTCGATCCTGATAGCTTCTTGTTTTATGAAGGGGAAGTTGGTTGGGATGGTAATATTTCTGAAGAGTTGGGTTGCCGTGTTTCTGCGGGCTTGGGTGAGAAAAATTTTGAGGGTAGCACTAGCTTGTCCAGTACTTATCAAGCTCGCTGCGAAATAGAATTGGGTAAGCGCTTCGAAGCGTCTTTAGGCTATGAATATAGTATTGGCATAGAAGCCGGACGCTTTACTGGCCCAGGCAAGTCAGAAATTATTGGCCAGGTAAGATTTACGTTCTAGCAGAGTCTGCTGTCAAAACTGTTGTATCTCTTACTACAGGCGACATGAGAGGATTACTACACGGGTCATAATTCTTGTTGATTTACTACAGATCACCTGAGGACTACAGGTGTACAAATGCATTGGGTTTAACCGGAAATAAGTCGGTAAGACGATCTCACGAGTTCAACCAATCTCCTCAAGCTCTATGAAAGTCAAAATCGTGCGATATCGAGTTTAAGAGTAGAAGTAGAGCGCCAGATTAGGCTGTCAATGCTACGCAGTAGAACGTTTTTCCACAAAACAGCTAAGCATCTGTATAAACGCGCTCTTCTGTGGCAAGGATGTTGTCAATCCGAAACTTGATACTACTTGGAGACCTAGTGCAGGAGCTCAGTCACAAAGCATCTGGATCGATATTGCGATCGCGCAATTTCTGCAACAGTTCATCCATCTCTCGCCTCGCCGCTTCAGCCTTTTGCCTTTCCAATTCAGCCCTGCGTGTTTCTACCTTAGCCTTCTGCCTTTCTGCTTCGGCTGTCAGCTCGGCTCGGCTAGAGCGCTGCCTTTCCTGGAAGATTATAGAGTCCTTTGTCGGATACTGATTCCCGGCCTCATCGTACCAATACAGCCAGTCTCTAGCAGGTAGCAGATACTCACTGAGGCATCACGCCTTCTTGCCAAACCACGTAGCTGAGCCGCAAATCTTGCCCTTCCCGGTAGTGAGGCACACCTAGCGCCAGTAGCCCATCTGGACCGACTGCAGGCGTTTTAGGCTCATGATACAGGCCGATATTTGCCCCTAGAAACCAATCGTTGCCATCGCACCAAGCCAGCTCTAGCGCCCCCGTAGCAAAATCGGTATCAGTAGCTGTGGCTCATTATCCACAGGCTTGTTGTCAGAATAGGGAAGATCGTGCTCAGTGGGTAAATCAGGACGCAGTAGCTTGGGCGGCTTGAACTGTACCATGACAAAAGATCTGCACCTCGGCAGGATTAAAAGACCAGCTTAGTTCAATTAAGATCAGCACTATCTTTCTATACTAGTGCACCGCTCCAGATGAAAATCTATCGCCTGCCCGCTCGCTCAGATAACTACATTTTCGTTCTGTACGATCCGACTGATAGCACAGCCGCCGTAGTCGATCCAGCCGACGCACCGCCGGTCTTACAGAAGCTCGAAGAACTAGGCGCAACTCTCACCACCATTTTCAACACCCATCACCATAACGATCATGTTGGCGGCAACCGCGAGCTTTTAGAGCGGTTTTCAAAGGCTGAAGTTTACGGCGGTGCGCAAGATCAGGGGCGGATTCCAGGACAGCGGCATTTTCTAGGAGAAGGCGATCGCGTTTCTTTTGCAGGTCGCACTGGCGAGGTTATCTTCGTTCCTGGCCATACCCGAGGCCATATCGCCTATTACTTTCCGCCTGCCGAGGAGAATGAAACAGGCGATCTATTCTGTGGGGATACGCTGTTTGCCGGTGGCTGCGGACGGCTGTTTGAAGGCACACCGACCCAGATGGCGACCTCTTTGGCTAAGTTACGTCAGCTACCAGATAACACCTATGTATGGTGCGGCCATGAATACACGCTGAGCAACCTGAAGTTTGCGATTACCGTTGAAGGCAAGAATGAGGAATTGCGATCGCGCCTCGCCACTGTCAAAGCCGCCCGTCAGCAAAACCAGCCCACCATTCCCTCACTGCTTGCCATCGAAAAGGCCACCAACCCCTTCCTCCGCTGGAACAGCCCTGCCCTCCAGTCAGTCGCCAACAGTCAAGATCCGATTGCCGTCTTTGCCCACATCCGCAAGCTCAAGGACAATTTCTAGCCGGATAGCCTGGAATAGCGACTAACGGTTGCACCTTTGACCTAAGTTGAATACACTAGAAAACTGCGCTGCGATGGCAAGTAATTAGACGAGAAGTAATTAGTAAAAGCAATGGCGAAAAAAAGAACTCAGCTGGTCCTCAGCCAAGACGTTGACAAGCTAGGCAACACTGGCGATTTAGTAGAAGTAGCCCCTGGCTATGCCCGCAATTACTTGCTGCCTAGAAGCTTGGCCTACCGCGTCACTCCCGGCGTCCTCAAGCAGGTAGAGATTCGCCGCGAACGTGAACGCGCCCGCCTAGAGGCCATCAAGCAAGAAGCCGAAGCCACCAAAGTCGCGCTCAACACCATCGGCCTATTCACCGTCAAAAAAGCCGTCGGTGAAGATGAAGCTATCTTTGGTACCGTTACTACCGCTGAAGTTGCCGAAATCATTCAGGCCAACGCAGGCAAAGAAATCGACAAGCGCGATATCAGCTTGCCTGATATCAACAAGCTCGGTGAATACAAAGTAGACATCAAGCTACACAGCGAAGTCACGGCCACTATCAACCTCCGCGTTGCTCCCGACTAAGCAACCAGTTCCTAACAAACTAGCAATAGTACAAACGTTCGGTTAATTTATTAGGGTAGAGAGCCATAGTTGTTCTCTACCCTTTTATATTAAGGATGAACGATCTACTTTCCCCTATGGTCTCCTCCGAACCCCGATTCAAGCCCTCTGTTGATCGTCTGCCTCCGCAAAACATAGAGGCCGAAGAAGCTATTCTCGGCGGTATCCTAATCGACCCTGAGGCGATTGGCCGAGTTACCGAGATCATCGTTCCTGAAGCGTTCTACATTGGTGCCCATCGCAGTATCTATCAGGCGGCACTAGACCTACAATCACGTGGATTGCCGACTGACCTAATGGGCATCGCCTCCTGGCTGAAAGATAAAGGCACGCTAGAGAAAGTCGGTGGTCAAAGCCGACTAGCACAGCTAGTAGATCGCACTATCAGCGCGACCAACATCGACCAGTACGCCAAGCTGGTAATGGACAAATACACTCGCCGTCAGCTAATCAAATCGGCGGGTGAAATCATGCAGCTAGGTTACGAAACCGAAACGCCCTTAGAGGACGTGCTCGATCAGTCTGAGCAAACCCTATTTGGCATTACTCAAGAACGGCCATCGCAAGGGCTGAGCAAAACATCGGATATTTTGACCGATACTTTCACTGATATTGAGCAGCGATCGCTCGGTATGGTCTTACCTGGCCTCGCCTGCGGCTTCTACGATCTAGATGCGATGACTCAGGGCTTCCAACGCTCTGATCTGATCATTGCCGCTGCTAGGCCGTCGATGGGAAAAACGTCATTCGTGCTCAACGTTGCTCGCAATATTGCCGACACGCACAAGCAGCCAGTCGCCATCTTTAGCCTAGAGATGTCAAAGCAGCAGCTGATCTATCGACTGCTTTCCTCTGAAGCCAAAATTGAGAGCGGTCGACTGAGGACCGGACGGATTGGTCAGCATGAGTGGGGGCCGATGGGTCATGCAATCAACACGCTCTCCGAGCTGCCAATTTTTATTGACGACACGCCAGGAATTGGAGTGAGCGAAATTCGATCCAAATCGCGGCGACTACAGGCCGAACAAGGGGGCGCGCTGGGATTGATCTTGATCGACTATTTGCAGTTGATGGAGGGATCTGGTGATAACCGGGTGCAAGAACTCTCGAAAATGACCAGGTCACTAAAAGGACTAGCGCGCGAACTCAACGTGCCAATTATCGCGCTCTCTCAGCTTAGTCGAGGCGTAGAATCACGCACAAACAAACGCCCAATGATGTCAGATCTACGTGAAAGTGGCGCAATTGAACAGGATGCAGATTTGATTATGATGCTATATCGCGAAGAGTATTACGATCCTGATACGCCTGATCGCGGTATTGCTGAAATTATTCTTACCAAACACAGAAACGGTCCTACGGGTACGGTAAAGCTGTTGTTTCAGCCGGAATATACGCAGTTTTTGAACAGAGCTTCGGACTTATCTAATCGGGATTAATGAGCCAACTGTGAGCATATTGTGATGACACCAGAGCAAATTGCGGAAATTCAGAAACTGCGCGATCGCAAAGTCGCACCCAAACAAATTGCGAGAAAGCTAGGACTGCGGCCTGCTGAAGTCAAACTAGCTATTCAGCAACAGGCTGCCATCCAACAGCAAGAAAGCACAGCTAAAGGAGAACTGCCACCAATCGAAGCTTGCTTTGCCAATCGCTCAATGGTCAGCGCTCTATTGACAGATGAAGCGCCAGAACTTGCTGGCAGCGCTGGCCTAGGAATTGTTATGGCTGTTCGGCAGCAGCGCAACGGATTTGCAGCGGCCACTTTCCTAGTCGATTATTACTGCCTCGGAATCAAGAATGCATCAACCAAGAAACTAAGCAATGCTAGCAAATACCTTCAGATGAAAGAAGTCGTTTTCTCAAAGTTTGAAGAGAGCGTTGAAGAAATATCGCTGACACAGGCGCAAGCAATTGTATGGGGAGCCGTAGATTACGCTAGACAGCTAGGATTTAAGCCTCATAAAGACTTTGAAGCAGCTAAGGCCATACTCGGCGAAACCGATACTTTACCTGTTCTAAACTTCGGAAAAGACGGTAAACCCATGTACGTTAACGGCCCCTACGACAACGCCGAGAAGATTCTCAAAACGCTAGAAGACTCTGTAGGAAAAGGCAACTACGACTACCTGCTGCAGGGTGGTCCGGGGGACATAGGTGTCATGGGTGGAAAGGGTGGCAGCTTCTTGCTGGGGTAGAGGCAGAGCGCCATCTTTATTCGACAAAGATTACGCCTGCTGCTAATTCTTTTTGATTGTGATTGACATCGTCTCTTTATCTGCTGAATGGTGATTAGCTTTACTTCTAGTTCTCTATTAACTTCTAGAATATGATCAGAAAAAGCAAGCATATTAACCGCCTCCTTCTCTAAATCCACTTAGAGCACGCGCTTGTCTTCTAAAGCTGTTGCTGTCTGGTCGATTCTTAGCCGCTCTTCTTCAGGCGTCAAATTCTTTTCAAACATTTCCAGCATTAGCTGCTCGGTCATTTCACCTAGGATGCCTTCAATATCACCTACGCTCTCTTCAAAGGTAAGTATTCAGGTTATTTTAATGCGCGCAAGCCAGAGAGGTATGGCTAGAGTAGCGTTATGGCGATTTCCCCTACCAATGGAACTAAATTATCAACAGCGCTGGAGACGATGAAGCTAGAGTTGTTGATAGAAATCATCTTGCAGCAGCAGGAGGGCATCGAAGAACTGCGCGCAGAGATAGCTCGGTTAAAAGGGCAGCAGCATACGGACAGCAAAACGTCATCGAAACCGCCGTCTACAGACTTACTGAAGAAATCAGAGGACGAAGCAGATACACCGTCTTCAAAAAACAAGAAACGCAAGCCGGGAGGACAACCGGGGCATGCAGGGAAACGCGCCAAGGCTTCAGCCGCATAGATCGAGTAGAGTTACTCCGTCCGGAGCGCTGCCCCGGTTGCGGCAACAGCGCGTTTGAAGTTGCGCCAGTGAGCGAGGTTAGTCATCAGGTCGCGCGGCTGGCATCGAGGCCCATCGAAATAGTAGAGTACGTACAACAACAGTGTCGGTGTGCGTGCGGCGAATGCGTCAAAGGCCAATGGCCATCGGATATCGTACCGACGCAAGACTTAAGCATCGGCTTACAGTCTCTCTTAGCTTGGTTAGGTAACTACGCTCATCTGTCCTATGGCAAGCAGCAAGAACTATTGAAAGAGCTAGGCGGCATTGGGATCGGCTCAGGTACGCTGCAAGCGACCAATCGGCGGGTCGCCGATGCCATCATTCAACCGATAGATAAGCTGTGGCAATGGGCCCGCGGCCAAGGGCATGTGCAAGTCGATGAAGCGCCCTGGACGGTGAACGGTGTTAAGGAGTGGCTTTGGGTAGCCGGTTCTGAGCAGTGATGATTTTAGTGTCTACAACGGCTATGAGGTCACCGCTCAGCAGAAGTGTTTGGCGCATCTCAAACGGCATTTCAACCGCGTTGTCCATTTTGACTCAGGCGATAACCAAAAAGCGGGTCGCCGGTTTTTGAGGTTAATTGACGAGGCGTTTAAGCGGCATCGGCAATGGCGAGAGCAACCAGACAACCGCGACTACGCTCAGTGGGCCGTCAAGTTCAAGAAAAGGGTAAAAGCTGCGCTCAAAAAGTGGACACTCAAAGTAGAGGGCAAAGCGCTCACGCTGCTCAATTCGCTCAAGCTTAAAGCGGCGCAGTGGGGGTACTTCCTCGACCACCCCAAGATTCCACCTGACAACAATCTGGCCGAACGACTGATTCGCTTAGCGGTCACTAAACGTAAAGTGTGCGAGGGCTCGCGCTCTATGCTGCGCTTTGAACAAACTGCTGACCTCCTTTCTGTGATTCAGACCTGTCGGCGGCAGGCGCGTTCTGCTGTTGAATTCTTCAGGCAAGCTCTAAGCGCTCAACACCACAACAGCATTGAGGCACCCTCACTGATTCCTGTATCTGCGACCTGAATACTTACGTCGATGTTTTGCTTGATGGGGCGATCGCAAGCCTGCCATTCTTTCACCGTTAAACCGGTGAGCAAGGTGCCATCTTCCAAGATAGCCAAACGAGTAGGCATCAGCGTTTCATCCAGGGTCAAGCCGCTGTCTGCTAGCCCAGCAAAGGTCACAACCTCTGCTTGTTCTAGCGCCAAATCTCTCATGCAGACTTTAGTGTAGCCCGTGCCAAAATCTATGCCCAGGTTGATATCTAGATCGAAGTTATCGTCAGTGGGTAGCTGCGGCACCACATGACTAAAGTCCGGTTCTGTTACTGCTTTTTTCTCTATAAGCTCTAACGTTTGGGCTACTTGGTTCGATAGCTGTTGTACCGCAGCATCCAGTTCTATTCTGAACTGCTCAATGTCTGTAGACAGGTTGGAGAGACGCGCCTCCGTCTGATTCTCTAGCCGGACAACTTTCTCAGCCGCTGCGGTTTGCCGCCCGCTGTTTTGCCTTTGGATTTCGATCTGAGCATTCTGCTGCGCTTGGATTTCGGCTATTTGCGCCGAAAAGGTCAGTAGGGTACTCTGTATCCCCTCTAGTGCAGTAGCTCTTTCTTCTTGAGCTCTTTCTTCTTTGGCTTGATTAAAGGAGACTGTCAAACTTTCAAGCGCTTGATTATTCTGAGTCTGACTATTCTCAAGGTCTGTTAGCTTATTAGCTTGCCGAAGGCTACGTGCCTGAAGTGATTTGATAGACTGAAGCGCCAAGGCTGCGTTCTCTTTCGCAGTTACGTTTTGCTCAGCAACTGTTTCAATCAAGGCGGTTGTGTCTTTTTGGTAGCTGAGCACCCGTCGCTCTACTTCGTTCAGACGCTGATCGATAGGCTGTATCTGTGCGGTAAAGTTGGATACTTCTTGCGTTTCTCTTGAAGCGTCTTCTAGCTGTTGCGATCGCTGACGACGGCTGACTAAATTGATCGCCGCTGAGATAGATAAAGGGGCGATTGCATAGGCAGGCTGCTGGGTCGTAAGGGTGGCGATCGCCCCCACAACCGAGGCAGAAACAGACGCATACTCAACGAAGCGGACAAGCTTACGACTGATCGGCATGACAGAGGAAAAAACGAAGAGCACTTAGATCGTATCAAACAACCTATACTCAGCCACCCGTATGCTTTTAAGCCACGGGTAGCAAATGTTCTATAGTCACGGCTTTGCTACTAGGAAGGGGGGATTCGATAGGAAAGCAACAACCTCTTGGTAAAAAAGCTGTCCTTTGGCCTTACTATCGGCTGCACTAGCAGCTACAAAAAGCGTTTCTACCAGGGATGCGATCGCCCTCTCACCAACCAGCAAGAACAACAACGTCAGATTGTCCTGCGACTAAAGAATGAACAGAAACAAACCAATAATGCGCCTCGATAGCAGACAAAACAGGATACGTTTGCGTCTGTGCTGACTGCACCCACCGGACAAACTCATCTACTAAACTAGGAAGAGTTGCCTAGCTGCATTCGTGCTAGTCCCAATTCTCCCGACGCAGCAAGGGGTTGATAAATTCGTTAAGCCCTTCGCCAATTAGTGACAGTCCGGTCACCATCGTCGTAATTGCTAGTCCGGGAAACAGCGCTGTCCACCAGATACCAGTCGGTAATGCATCTAGAGCCTGCCGCAATGAGTCGCCCCATTCGGGTACAGATTCTGGTAACCCTAATCCGAGGAAGCCGAGACCGCCCAAAATCAACACCGCGTCGGCTGCGTTCAGCGTAAATAGAACTGGCACGCTCTGTACTACGTTCAAGAATAGATAGCGAGAAAGCACCGCCCAGGTAGAAGCGCCCATCGACTGAGCGGCTTCGATAAATAGCTCTGTTTTGACGCTCACCGTATGGTTGCGCACTACCCGGTAGTACTGCGGCACGTAGGCAATCGACAGCGCTACTGCCGCATTCACAACGCCACGGCCAACCACAAAGGCCAATGTCACCGACAGTAAAAGTCCCGGTAGCGTGTAGATCGTATCCATAAAGAACAGCAGCGCTCGATCTATTTTGCCGCCGAGGTAGCCACTTAGCATTCCTAACGGCACGCCCACAATGACGCTCATCGCTGTCGCTAGTAGTACTACCTGCCAAGCCGCCCTAGTCCCAAACAGGGTGCGAGAAAATACGTCGTAGCCCTGCCGACTGGTGCCAAACCAGTGCGCTGCGGATGGGGGCTCATGAATCGGATTAGTAAGGCCAGCAGTTGGATCTTGGATCCAGCCCCAGCTTTGCATCAGTGGAGCAAACAGCGCCGCTAGGACAAAAACAGCCGTGATTACGATGCCGATGTACATCAGCATCACAGATATGCTCAGTGGCGTGCTGCTAGACCGTTTGCCAAAGAAGCTGCGCTGCGTTTTTAGAGCCATAATTTACTGGGAAGGGGGTCGAAAGAAAGAAGTCGGTACTGGTTGTGACAGGGATTGACCCGCTGTAGCTATTGATGATACAAGCTAATACACCAATGAGATCGAAGCCGAACGCCGCCCCGATATGATGGACAAGTCCTCAATTATCTGTCTTTGTACCAAGGGGCAACTCGCCAATGTCTAGCAAAGCGCGGATGCATACTCTTCGAGAAGGCCGAGCCTACGCACTTTGCTATGGTAGTTTACGCTATGGAACGAGGGGTGTAGCCTTGCTATGTGTAGCAAGCAAAGTGCGGAAGGCTATAGCATTTTGGTTTGATAGACAGCTATGAACATGATAGAAAAGCAGAAAGCACTCGATGTAGAAAAGGCATCCGTAGCCAAAATGGCCGCTTCATCTGAAGCAGTCTCCGGTTCCAATGAGGTTACTTCGCAGAAGCTGCGCCCGTGGGGGGCCGCTAGCGTTTTAGAAACAGGAACGCGCTACAAAATAAAGCGCGTTGAAGTAAAGCCAGGTCACCGGCTTAGCCTACAGACCCATCAGCACCGCAATGAACACTGGATCGTCGTATCAGGAACAGCCAAAGTCGTCTGCGGTAGTGACGAATCTTTCCTATCGACAAACCAGTCAACTTACATTCCTGCTTGTACAACGCATCGTCTAGAAAATCCCGGCACTATTCCTTTAGTCCTCATAGAAGTTCAAAGTGGAGAATATCTTGGCGAAGACGATATTGTGCGGCTGCAGAGCGATTACGACTAGTCCAACTCTCTTTAGAGATCAGCTACAGAGATCAGCTGCCTTCAGCGCCAGCTAGATCGAAGTAGAAGATACTACCTCCACCGATGGTTGCGCGGACCTCAAGGGTGGATTGATGCTGCTCGGCTACGCGGCGACAGAGGGCCAAACCAATACCGCTGCCCTCCGCTCGACTTTTTCCGGCTCGGTTAAACATTGCAAATATTTCTTGCTGGGCTTCTAGAGCGATGCCAGGACCGTTGTCGCCGATGGAAATGACCCACCGTTTTGAGCTTTCTGACTTAGGTAGACAGCCATGCTGCATTTTGTCACTGGCAGTTGCTAGCTTATCTTCTGACGGTTCGAGCGCTGCCCAGATTTTTACGGTAGGGGCCTCGGTATCGTTATGGATGATCGCGTTCTTTATCAGATTGCTAATTAGCTGCACCAGTAGCTGACGGCTGCCGTGAACTTGAGGCAGTGTTTGCCAGGTTACCTCAGCATTTTTTTGACTGATTAGCGAGTCTAGTCCTGCGATCGCCTCTCTCACCACAGCGTCCAAATCAACCGATGCAAAGTCTGTAGCCTGCGACTGTACTTTGCTATAGCTCAGCAGCGCGTCTAGCAGCTTATTCATATCCTGAGCAGTTTGCTGCCCCATCGCAGCTAGCTTCTGTTGCCTGTGCGATAGCGATGTTCTAATCAGTAAGTCAAAAGCTGACTTGACAATTCCCAATGGACTACGGAGCTCATGAGCGGCCGTATAGCTGAAGTTTTCTAACGCTTGGTTGCTCTCTTTGAGCTGATAGAGCGTATCGCGCAGCCAGTACTGCCGCGCTCGATTCATCAGACAGGAGCGGACAACTGCCGCAAAGAGCCCACGTTTGAGCGGCAGCTCTAGTAGTAAAACGCTGCGGTGATGGGTGGTCTGTCCTAGTAGCGCCAAACAGTCACCAAAGCGCTGACACTCTTTAAGCAGGATAATTACCGGAATATCAGACCACTCTGGCTGCTGAGTCAGGCGTTCGCCTAGCTGCGAACCTAGAACCTCGTCTGTGAGGACTTCTTCTGTCAATACAACCAGCGTTGCCTCTGTGCGAATGGCTTCAGAGACTGCTGTGACCGTCGGCTCATCGACCTGTACCTGAGCCTGCGTTTCTAATACCTCACGCAGGGCTTGTTCATTCGCGCCCAAGCGGGCAGCCAGTACGATCCGCTGAGGAATTTGTCTTTTCACAAAGGGTGGTTCAGGCATCAGTAGCAGTGTCTAACTCTGTAGTGCTAGCAGCGTCGGCAACGTAACGAGGCAGCCCAGACAGGATGCCAGAAAACTGACCCAAGGCTTCGTCGATCTTAATGCCGCCTGACTCTAGCTTGACTTCACAGATGCGCTTCTCGTGGTTGCCGCAGCGATTTTTATAAACGCTAAGAGCGTGACGGATTTCCCCGGCCGCTTCAAAATGGCGAAACAGCAAAATGGTATCAGCTAGATAGCTAATATCTACTGCGGTATCCATCGATATACCCAATGCGCCATGCTGAGCCACCACTAAGAAAGTCAGCACGCCCTGCTTATTAAGTCGTCTCATCAGCTCATGCATCTGAGAAATTAGTCTGGCCTTCGTCGGCATAGCGTTCAAATAGCCAGTCAGCGTATCAATAATAATAATCTCAGCACCCCAATCTTCTACGTCCGTATCAATCAAATTCGAAAACTTACCAGGCGTGATATTGCCAAAGCTCAACTCATGCAGATGAAAGCGATCGCCCTCAATCAGTGGGGCGAGGTCCATACCCAACCCCTTGGACCTTCTGAGAAAAGTTTCGATCGACTCATCGAATAGAAAAACGCTAGCTTTGCTGCCCTGGGTTGCTAGCCGATAAGCAAACAGGGTAGCAATAGAGGTCTTACCCGTACCTGAAGGCCCCAGCAAAAGACAAGAGGTTCCTGAATTCAAACCCCCTCCTGTGAGTCGATCTAGGGTCGGTAATCCGCTACCTAGCTTTTGAACATCGGGTAGTTTTATAGAGTCAGCACTGGCGAGCTTGATGCTCTCTGAATGCCGATGCGAGCGATAAAGCTGAAGGCCTTTGTCGCTGATTTCTAAATCGTGTAGCCCTGGTTCATAGCTACTCCCCCTGATTTTAGAGACTCTAAGGTAGCGATGGTCGCTGCCATGAGGCGTCGTCTCGACCGTAAGTGAGATCACACCGTTCACAATTGCCACTATTTCATGATCGCCTGAGGTAACTTCTGGAGAATCGGTCAATAAAACGGTCATTCCTTTACTGGTGACGTAGTCTCTTAGTTTGAACAGCTGCTGACGATAGACCATAACGTCGCTCGCTAGCATCCTCAGCTGAGATACGCCGTCAAAGACAATACGGCTAGGCTGCTCGACCTCAATCTTCTCAATGATGGCCTGCATCGTCTCGGCTAGCTCTTTCTCCGAGGTGTCAAAGATGGTCTGGCGATCGGTCATCGCTTGAATCGCTGACACTGTACTCAGATCAAAAAAAGAAATGCCAGAAATGTCCAGCCCGATTGATTTAGAGGTGCGCTCTAGGCTTTCCACGCGCTGCGTAAGCGCTAGGCACAGTACTTTCTCTTTATTAGCTGCACCTGCATGCAGAAAGTGAAGCGCCAAGGTGGTTTTACCGCTACCAGGTGAGCCGTTGATGGCATATATTTCGCCTGCGGGCAGTCCACCGTGCAAAATTTCGTCTAGCGTTTCTAAGCCAGTGGAGACCCGTTCATAGGCTTCATACTGCTTCACTTATTATCCCCGTCTCTCTTGATAAGCCTGTAGGTAGTCAGCCTGTAGGCAGCTTCGTTTTTTAAAGCACTTTGTATCTGTTGTAGCACGATTCAGAGTCTGCACATTGTCTTGATTTGAGAGGCAGCGTGTCTTCTTCTGCTAGTAGCTCACTAAGAGAATAACCAACAGGCGGATTATGAATCGCAAGTCTGTCTCAGCTTTGTTCTTTCTATCAACTGTTAAGCATCAATCTTGCTTATGTGCCTTCTGTGATTTCTCTGTCAATACCCGTATCTTCTCTCTCATATTCTTTCTCTAAATTGCGACTTCACAGCCTGACTGACTATAGCGGCGGCTGTTTTGATATCTTCTCTATCGGTTTGTCTACCTAACCCAAATCGTAGGGTTGCTTTTGCTTGCTCGCGGCTGCGGCCTAGTGCCCGGATGACGTGGGATGGCGCTGTCTGGGCAGAGCTACAGGCCGAACCGGATGAGAGGGCGATCGCATCTCGAACCGCTAGCAGCAGCGCACTCCCCTCTACATTGTCAAAGCTGACGCTCAAGTTATTAGGCAGTCGCTGAGTAGGATGGCCGTTAAGGTGAATGCCAGGAAGGGTAGATAGCTGGTCCCAGAGGCGATCGCGTAACCCTATTAGCCTTTGCCCTTCGGTATCCATTTCTGCTACTGCCAGTCTCACCGCTTCGCCAAAGCCGACAATCTGCGGCGGATACAGCGTGCCTGAGCGAATGCCCTTTTCTTGCCCGCCGCCGTGTAGCTGAGGCGAAACCTGCACGCGAGGATTTTTTCTGCGTACGTATAGAGCCCCGATGCCTTTAGGGCCGTAGAGTTTGTGTGCGGTCATAGAAAGCAGATCGATGTGCATCGCCTCTACGTTCAGCGGAATCTTACCGAGGGCTTGAGCCGCGTCGGTGTGGAAAAGAATATTGCGATCGCGGCACATCTGTCCAATCTTTCCAATCGGCTGCAAGACTCCAATCTCATTGTTCGCTGCCATCACTGAGACCAAGATTGTCTCGGCACGGAAAGCATTCTCTGAGACTGTCTAAATCAATCAATCCGTCTGAATTGACTGGTAGATAGGTAACTTCAAAGCCTAGTTTCTCTAGGTAGCGACAGGGTTCTAGAACGGCGCTGTGCTCTGTGTGCACGGTGATGATGTGCCGACCTACGCTCATGTAGGATTCAGCGACGCCTTTGATTGCTAGATTGTTGGCTTCGGTGGCACCGCTAGTGAAGATGATTTCGGCTGGGTCAGCGGCGATCGCACCCGCCAAATGCTCCCTTGCTTTTTCCACACCCGCGTCTGCTTCCCACCCATAGCGATGATTCAAGCTACCAGGATTACCAAAATACTCTGTGAAAAAAGGCAGCATCGCCGAGAGCACCCGAGGATCAACTGGCGTTGTTGCATTGCAATCTAAGTAGATTGGCTTGGGTCTGCTCATGCCCCCTCTGACTCAATCTGTGGATCGTCAGCCTCTTGAGGTTGGAGCAGAAATCTATCAAACACGCCAATAGCTCGGTAGTTGCCGAAAGGAGTTTGAGTGATGTAGGTACTAAAAAAGAGTCGATTTTGATACTCAGTACTGCTTTTAATCAGGGTTTGAACTTCGCTTTCCGAGAGCGTTTCACCGCCTGCGAGTAGTCCTTGGCAAGCCTGACTCAGCGCAGCGCCAACTTTGCCTAGCCAGTTGGTAAAACCCTCTTGATCGCACAGAGCAACTTTCGCTTCGGTCGAAACCCTATCGGATAGATACACTGCGTAGTCATCTTCACTAGGATTGGTGATGATCAAAGCACCCCCCAAAGCTAGCAGGGATAGAAGCGCGAGTGAAGAACCTATTTTCATAGTAAAGCCCTCATAGCAGATACCTAACGGCAAACACTAGGTAAGAACAGCTACTTTACTGTAACGTTTCGATCAAGCAGACTGTTGCGCTCCTGTGCCTGTAGGCAACTCTGACCCTATGAACACCCCGGCCCACGCCGTCTTCAATCTTGCCCTGCTGGCGCGATCGCAAAAGCCGCAGTGGAATCCACTGATCATCTGGGGAGCGCTAATTCCCGATTTGGCCATGTTTGGCTTCTATTTCTGGCTAAAGCTGGTAGTGGATATGCCCGAATTGCAGATCTGGCGGACAGAGTACTACAGGCCCGGTTGGCAGCTACTGTTCGATTTTTTCAACTCTATTCCACTGGCTTTACTGGGCGTTGGCGTGATGGTCTATGCCAAGCGGATCGGCATTGCGCTGCTGTTTGCGAGTATCGCGCTGCACTGCCTAGAAGATCTGCCGGTGCATCACGATGATGCGCACCGTCACTTTTGGCCGCTGAGCAACTTTCGATTTGAGAGCCCAGTGTCATACTGGGATCCTGATCATTACGGCGCTATTGCCAGCCGCGTGGAGCTGGTGCTGATGCTGGTGGCAAGCGCGTATGTGTTCAACAAGGTGCGATCGCGCCAGACCAAAGCGCTCTTAATCGTCGCCAACCTGCTGCCTTTCGTAGCCTACTTGTACTTCACTAGCTGATCCGATCGCCCGCTATCTCTTGAGCGATGCGTCAAGACAAATTCAGCGGATCGACATCAATCGTCAAGCTGATGCCCTTCGGTGGGCGCAGACGAGTCAGATTAGGTAAAGCGTCCGCTGCCGCTAGCTTGAGCAGTATGTGCCAGCGATAGCGGCGAGCTACCCGGTAGATAGGCGCTGGGACCGGCCCCAATAGTTCGTAATTAGCCGAGGTGTCCGAGCGAATTGCTTCTAGTTTGTTGGCGAGTCTAACCGCCGCATTCTCCACAGGCTGCGGTTCTAGTCCGCTTAGCCGCAGCAGGACAAGACGGCCAAACGGCGGATACTGAAGCTCAGCGCGATCGCCCAATTCCTGCTGCAAAAACTGCCCATACTGCGCCATCGGCTGCATCTTCTCCGCTTCGCTATCTCCACCCAACGCCTGAATCGCCTTGTGCTCAGGGCTATACGTCTGCACGATCACCCGCCCCGGCTGCTCTCCCCTCCCGGCTCTTCCTGCCACCTGCATCAGCGTCTGAAAAGCTCGCTCACTGGCCCGAAAGTCCGGCATAAACAGCAGTCCATCCGCTGCAATCACCCCGACTAAAGTCACCTGCGGCAGGTCGATCCCCTTAGTCAACATCTGCGTTCCGACCAGTAGATTCGCTTTTCCTTCGGCAAATCGAGTTAGCAAGGCTCTATGCGATCCCTTGTTTCGAGTCGTGTCACTATCAAATCGAATGCACTTCGCCTGCGGCAGGTATTTTGTCAGCTCGTTTACAACCTTTTGAGTGCCGCTACCAAAGTTCTTGAGATAAGGAGAGAGACACTCAGGGCACTTGTCTGGATGAGTCTGTCCGTAGCCGCAGTAGTGACAGCGCAGCCGAGCCGTCGCTTCAGCATGAGTCTGGTGATAAGAGAGCGACACATCGCAATTAGGACATTCCATCACATGCCCACAGCTCCGGCAGGACACAAAGCTGCTATGCCCGCGCCGATGAATGAACAAAATTCCTTGATTACCCGGTTTCGATAAGTTCTTCTAAAGCCGTTTGTAGCGGACGACTAAAAATAGTCCGATTGCCCTCGTGTAGTTCCTTGCGCATGTCGACAACCTCGATCGGTGGCAGTGGGCGATCGTGGATGCGCTTGGGAAGAGGGAGGTAGTGGGAAGTAGAAGGTGGACAGGTGGCACGAAAAAGGGAAGGAAGCTGTTCGAATTCGGAGGGCTGTTCAAATTTGGAGGGTTTGAATCGCAGCCAGGTTTCTAGTGAGGGAGTAGCCGATCCGAGAATGAGCGGACAGTCTTCTAGTTCGGCGCGCCACTGGGCAACCTGACGGGCATGGTAGCAGGGCATGGGCTGATCTTGTTTGAAGCTGCTGTCGTGCTCTTCGTCCAGGATGACGATGCCGAGGTTAGGCAAGGGGGCAAAGATGGCGGAGCGGGTGCCGATGATAATTTGCGGCTCTCCGGTGAGCATTTGTCGCCAGGTGTCGTAGCGCTCCCCGGCAGAAAGGCCGCTGTGGTAGATGTAGACTAGCTTGCCAAATCGGGCGCGGAAGCGATCGGTTAGCTGAGGGGTGAGGCCAATTTCAGGAACGAGGACGAGGGCTGATTTTTTGGCATTGATGTAGGGGCGATCGCCTGTAAGTACACCTCGGTTTTTCCCGATCCGGTGACGCCGTGCAGCAGCACTTCTGCGTATCCGCGCAGCTGCTGAATCTGGCAGAGTGCTGCCGCTTGATCGTTGCTGAGCTGCTTTGGCCGATCGGGCACAGCTTGGGAATGACTGCTTGAGCGAAGGACTTCTTTGGGGGCGATCGCCACATAGCCCAGCGCTTCTATCTTCTTCAAAGTTTGACTGGTTGTCTTGAGCTGCTGTAACGCATCGCTTAGCCACAGCTCGCCGCCACTGCGCTCTAGGGCCGCTACGAGTTCACGCTGGCGATCGCTTAGCTCTGAGGCTGACAATCGATCTGAGGGTTGGGAAAGCACAGAACCGGTTAGTAGGAACTGCCTGACGTTTCTGAGGTTGGGGCGATCGCGGCGTCACCAGATAGCTTTCTACCCACCCTAGCCTTAGCAGCTGGCTAAGCGCAGCCGTAGCCGTTCCCGTCTTCTTTGGCGATCTAATCTGCCGCTTTAGATACTGCCAGCTATAGTTTTTCTCCGTTGAATTACGTAGAGCGTCTACTAAAAGAACTGCCGATTCAGAAAGCTGAGACTGTTGACGAGCAAGCCTTAAAGCCTCTTTAGAGACTGAGGTGCAAAGTCGAACCCGTCGCTGTGATTTAGACAGCAACCCAGAAGGGAGCGCTGCTTTAACAATTTTAATCAGAGGCGTTTGATAGTAGTCTTCGACACGGTTTAATAATTGCCAATACTCTTTATTAAAAAGAGTATTGCTAAGGATATTTTCAATCGGTTTAATCGAATCGAAAGAGATATCTCTGGGTAATCGTGTGACTGTAGAAATAACAATCCCACCTACCTGCCGAGCCCCAAAAGGAACTGACACAATATCGCCCGAACTGACCTTCAGCTCCGAAGGCACACGGTAGATATAGGTATCAAGCGCCTGATCAGAAGCGCCAGGATAGTCAACTAGAACCTTCGCCCACACAGTCTCTGACTCTTGCCTGGTTTGACCCATGAATTAAAAATCGTCAAATAGATGATTAGAAGATGGTAAAACCAAATACCAAGAATTGAGAATGTGGCTAAGCCCACTACCTAGAGCAGACTTAAGGCAGACTAATAAAGATTATTCAGTGAAACTACTCAACGAAATTGCTCCAGCGCAGATGAACTTAGAAGAATTATGAGAGTGAAAAAAGAAACGTAACAATAAAACAAAATCCCACGGGTAAAGCCTTTTACGGCCTTGCCGAAGATAGGTAGTTACCTAGTACGCAAACGTCTTAATGGCGGATTGCTATAGTAAGCGGTAATTACTCAAAAAGGAATAAGTATACAGACTCAAAAGCTTGATCAAAAAGCTTGATCAAAAAGCCTAGTCAAAAAGCTTAGTCAGACACAGCCAAGACGCTCAGTTCCGAAAGTCGCCTTCTGATGTTCACCTCCTTATATTAAGTATGACAGCTCCAGAATCTTCTAATATCAGCTCCGTCAAGTTTGGTGACTCAACGACCGTCGTTACCCAGGCTCCTGCGCAGAAGGCAGGTCGGCAGGCAAAGCAAACAGGCGATAATCTTGCTTTGGCCAGTGATCTACTGCGAAAAGAAAGCCGTCTGCAAAACTCAAGCGATCGCATCAGCGAAAGAGTACTCCAGAAGATCTGGAATGTTGGTGAAGATAGTCTAGAGGAAGCGGGATCAGGTGAAACCGAACTAAAGGGAAACAGTTCGAAAAAAGATCGATACCGCTCAACCGCTCTGACAGATGTAGACATAGACGCTGACCAAGACATAGACGATCTCGACAGCGATGAAGATGATCTAGATGACGATGATGACGATCTAGAGGAAAACGACCTAGAGGATGACTTAAGTGCCTCAACCCTGCTAGAAGCAGGCGTTCTAGAATCTAGCGTAGCTGTAGACGATCCAGAGGCCATTCAGTACTCTGTTCAGTACTCTGATAAGGCCGTCGCCTCTACTCGCTATCGCAAAGCGACTAATGATGATGCGGTAGGAGCCTTCTTCAAGGAAATGGC
The DNA here is from genome assembly GCA_963772185.1 of uncultured cyanobacterium. Classification (GTDB taxonomy): domain Bacteria; phylum Cyanobacteriota; class Cyanobacteriia; order Phormidesmidales; family Phormidesmidaceae; genus Phormidesmis. Next base: position 167,425 of record CAVYWR010000001.1, read on the forward strand.
TCGCTATCCACTCTTGCAGCCTACTGAAGAGATTGAGCTGGCCAGACAGGTCAGAATCATTGTTGAGATTGAAGACTACTCAGAAAAAGTCGCCGAAGAACTCAACCGACGACCCACCCACGCCGAGCTAGCCACCGCCTTTGGCTGTAGTGAAAAGCAGCTCAAGCAAAAGCTCCGTCAGGCCAGAGCAGCCAAGCGGCGCATGATTCGCTCTAACCTGCGCCTAGTCGTGTCTATTGCCAAGCGCTATCTAAATAGAGGCGTTCCCTTCCTCGATCTGATTCAAGAAGGCGCACTAGGACTCAACCGCGCGGCTGAAAAGTTCGATCCCGACAAGGGCTACAAATTTTCCACCTACGCCTACTGGTGGATTCGCCAGGGTATCACCCGGACAATTGCGAACGATGCGCGCACTATCCGCCTGCCTATTCACATCGTCGAAAAGCTCAACAAGCTCAAGAAAGCGCAGCGCGAGCTACGCAAAGAGCTACAGCGGACGCCGACCGAAGTCGAAGTGGCCGCTGCGTTAGAGATGACGCCTGAGCAGCTCCGCACTTTGCAGCAGGTGCAAAGGAAGTCTCTTTCTCTTAATCATCGTGTTGGCAAAGGCGAAGATACAGAGCTGATGGAGCTGCTAGAAGACGGAAATTCTCTTTCGCCCGAATCGCAGATTAGCGAGTCAATGATGCGTCAAGAGATTTCTGATGTGCTGACTGAGGTACTGACAGAAAGAGAAAAGGAAATTATTGCGCTGCGCTACGGTTTGACCACTGGCGAAACCCACACCCTCGAAGAAGTAGGCGGCATTTTTCAACTGTCTAGAGAAAGAGTCAGACAGATCCAGACTAAGGCAATGCGAAAGCTACGGCGTCCGCAAGTAGCGGCTCGGCTGAAGAACTGGCTGCGATAGAGGGGTATGCGTTCAAGCAACACCTATTGGCCTATCACCATATTGCCGTAGGGGCATAGCATGCTATGCCCTTACGGCAATGCCTACGAATCAGACGATAGACGATTTGTTCTTCTGTGTTCTAAAGGTTACGTTCACGCCCTCATTCGTCTGCTGAAGCAACAGCAGCGGTGTGGGCTTTGCCTTTTGGTCCCATTTCATATTGGCAATTCGCCCTTGAAGCGTAGGCTGCCAAAAACCACCGTCTTCTTTTGGATTCAAGAAGTCTTCGATGCACTTAACGATATCTTCTACGGTGCTAGAAGTCGTTTGGGCAGGCAGCTTTGTCATCTGAATCTGGATTCGAAAAAGAACGCGCTTTCTCTTTTGGGGATCGTTGGGCGAAACGTAGTCTACGTCAAAGATTTGGTTGACGCTACGAGCGCCAGCACTGGCGATGCCGACCATGCCAGTGTTGGCCTGCTGCGGGCGGAGAGCTTCGCTAATTCGCTGCTTGACTTTGACCTTTAGCTGATTGACGATGGCAAAGTTGAACTGTTTCTCTTCCATTCGCATGCGTAGGTAGTCGAGATTAAAGTCTCGCGAATGGATTAGATCTGGGTTGCGCTCCATTTTGACAATGGTACTCAGCGCGAGTTTGACCCGCTTCTGCAGCTCTTTGTTTTTATAGGTTTCAAACTTAAGCTGTTTTTGCAGCTTGCGATTTTGCAGATAAGAATAGATGCCCAGTCCAACTAGCAGCACGAAAAGACCGCCTGTGCTGTATGTCCACATATTTGTCGAAGTGCGCGGTAACGGCGAAGCTGGTGAAGCTGCCGATGTCTGAGCTAGCGTATTAGGCCCAAGTTGTGATAGGTTGCCGGTTGACATAGCTACGGTCGATTGATTGTCTTCAGCATGCCCATACAGTAAGCCAATACAGCAGGAGTAGGCGATGGCACCGCAAACACTGGCCTCTACGCGTAGGCAGAGCTTTTGGCAAGATATTCGCTTAGTAGCGACGGATATGGACGGCACCCTGACAAAATCAGGAGAGTTTACCTCTGGGTTGCTAGAAGCCTTTGAATCGCTCAGGGACTGCGGCATTGAGGTGATGATCGTCACAGGACGCTCAGCCGGGTGGGTAAGCGGCGTGGTGAACTACCTGCCAGTGGTGGGGGCGATCGCAGAAAACGGCGGTCTCTACATAGACAAGCAAACCGGCGAGTCCACTATTTTGTCCGATATTCCTCGCATGAGTCGGCACCGCGATCGCCTAGAAACGCTTTTCAACCATCTGCGTCAGCGCTACCCCGATCTATCGCCATCGCTTGACAATGCCTACCGACTCACAGACTGGACTTTCGATATTGACGGGCTCACCGACCAGGACATTAGCTGGATACAGTCGACCTGCGATGCCAAGCTGATGGGCTTTACCTACAGCACGGTGCAGTGTCATCTCAAAGTAAAAGGGCAGGACAAGGCGACCGGACTAAGCCGGGTACTACAGCAAAACTTTTCTACCGTACCAGCAACAGCGATCGTCACTGTAGGCGATAGCCCTAACGACGTTAGCCTATTCGATCCCAACAACTTTCCCTATTCTGTTGGGGTGGCTAACGTCCGCAATTACCTCTCTGTACTCTCGTACACCCCCGCCTATATCACTGCCGCGTCCGAAGTTGAAGGATTTATTGAACTGGTCGATCAGCTCACAGAAAGCAAAAAGTTGTAAAAGGGAAAAAACTAGACAAGAAAACCGCTGGGGTTCTCTAGAGGAGCGAGAAGAGAACCCCAACAGTTAGTCACACATTGCTGACAATTCACAGCGGTTGCTATGCATCATCAAACTAGTTCCTATTGTGTGAGCAAACCTGCCCTAGAATAGGGCGGTTTCGAAAAATGAAACCGCTCATCCGAGTCGGGAATATCTCCTGTATAAGCCCTTTAAATCGCTGCTTCTAACCACGCAAACTTAAGCTACTTAGCGCTTGAGCTGTGCCAGTTGTTGAGCAAGGAAGTCAGCCAGCGAATATCGCGCTCGCTGATTGCACCGTCATTCACGCTTAGCTTGTAGCAGTTGCAGGGTGCTTGGGTCCGGTTGGAATTCGTGAAGATCTTCATGGCGCTGCCATCAGGGAGCGCGCTGATGCCATAGATACTCTCTCTTTTGGTGTTGACCAGATAGCTAGGCGATCGCAGCAGGTGCTTTTTAGAAATTAGCAGCACGTCCTCTTTAATCTCGATTTGAATACGGCGTAAGAGCGCCACATCGAGCTGACGCAAACCACTTTGTAGAAAGCGGAAGCTGTAGGTACAGCCCACCGTACTTAGGATAGTTGCCATCAGTGCGGCTAGGCCCTTCGTACTAGAAAGCATGAGAGAAAAATCAATGAGATGAATGAGATACAGCGCCAAAACTAGCATCGTCATGCCAAGCGACAAGGGGGGAACGGCTGTTCGACAGGCTTTAGAGCCTAGTCCTTGGGGGCGAATGATTAGCTTGAGCGAGTTAGCACCCCGCTGAAATCGGATCTTTGTAAAAAAGGGCTGATAGCGATAGCTTCCGCTGTGTCCGCCGCGCTCGTCCAATGCGATCGGCACAGGCAGTGTCTGCGATTGGGTAGGCTGCCATATGCGCCGCTTCAGCATAGCTAGCGGTAGACGGTTGAGCGCACCTAGTGCCTGTTTGGCAGAAGTAGGGCGATCGCACACCTGCGGTTCAATCAGCCAGTTAATCCACTGCTGAAAGTCAGCGCTGAGCCGATCGGTCGAGCAGGCAAACTTAACGTGTGAGCCGTTGCGAGGCAAGTTGCCAAGGTGAGCGCCTGTAATCAGATATATCAGCGTCGCCCCTAAACTATACATATCTGAAGCAAAGGTCGCCTGCGATCGGACCTGCTCCATCGGCATGTAGCCATACGTGCCGACTAGCGCATCAGATCGCTGCGCCTGACGATATTGCATAGTGCCAAGATTCAGCCAAGCCGCTTGCCCTGCCCCCTTGCTAGGTATTTTGTCAGTAACTGTAATGTTGCTAGGTTTGATATCCCTGTGGATGAGTCCTTTCTTGTGAAGATAGACCAGCCCCTGCAAGAGCTGTTTTGCAATTGCCCGAATCTCGATTTCACTGAACTGCTTGCCTGAAGCCACCTGCTGTTCTAGCGTCTGTCCGCCTGGGTGCGACTGGACTAGCACCAATCCCTGCCCTTCAGCCGTCTCTAGTCGAAAAGACTCTAGATAGCGAGGAACCGTTGGATGGTTCAAAGACTTTAGCAGATAAATTTCTCTCTCGAAGCAAGCAATATCATCTGTAGAGGTGCGCTCTTCTATCCTGATAGACTTGATCACGACAGAGCGCTGTAATCGGGTGTCGTGAGCCAGCATCTGCTGATAGCCAAAGGGCTGACCGATTGGCCGCAGATTGCCATAGCGATGGTCCAAACGCTCCGTGACAACTGAATTAGAAGAGAAATTAGCCATTACTGACGGTTAGATAATACTTAATTTGATTGTTCCCACCCTGTTTGATAGGAACGCTGGAGATTGAACGAGTTTGTCGCAATCTGTCACACGACAGCCACTCACAAGAGCATACAGCCAGACTCAGCAGAAACTGTGCCTTTAGGTACCCCATGTACTTTCGAGCCTGCTGCTCAAGGCTACCTCTGGTACATTTTTGGCTAGTTTTGTAGGCTTGCGGATGAGAATCTAATACTCTGCCCAATTTCGAGTCTTGCCGTAGCCCTGATCCTCAGCGTACGCCCCAGTACCTGAAATATCATGGTCTAGCGTCTTCAGCTTGAGTTCTGTCTTGAAGATGCACATATCAAAACAAATTGGTACGACATCATAATATGCCCACTGGTAGGCCAAGTCTATGAAGCTTCTGTGAGATTCGGGCGCAATGAGAAGAACGCTAAGCAAATTACTCAGCCCGAGCGGGATAGTTTAGCCACAATCCTTTTTATGCTTAACCGCGCGATTCGTGAGCGGGTGAGCTGGGGAATATCTGATGAAGCGTCTGACTGACTAGCAAAGACATGATCAAAGAAAGCATTAATCTCTCTCAAAATAGTTTCGAGTCTAGAGACTAAGTTTTCACTGCGGTAAGGCGAAAAGAAGGAATCAGGAACAGGTGTAAAGCTCTCCCATTTCTCAATGACTTCGAGTATTCTGCGCGTATCGTAGCGAGTAGAATAGCCTGCTATCTTATGACAGTTAAATCCCGGATCGAGATAGTCAGACAGGGCATGATTCACGCTAGAGAATACCTGAGTGCCGCAGGCTAACGCCTCCATTGGGGGCAGGCCAAATCCTTCGCTTAGCCTATATCTACCCCAGTATTCAGCAGAATCGTATAGGTAGACCTTGGTTCGATTAAACAGTCCTACCAAATCTTCTACATAGCTATCTAGTACAACAACATTACAGTTCTCTTTTAACGCAGGCAAAAGCTGTTGCAACAGATACTCAGAGGATTTCCTAGTTTGGACTAGAACGTCAATATCTCTAGGCCCCTGCCGATTCTCAAAATCAGGCGAGATTTCGTTGGGTAGATGATAGATTAGTGAGCCTAGCGCTTTTTCTCCCCAATAGCCCATAGTATTGTTGCTAACTGCTAGGATCGGGACGCGAGGCGGAATGTTGAAGCGATAGCCAGTGCTGTGAGCATGGTAGATAGTGGGGCGATCGCCCAGTCGCTTGAGCAGCTTTGGCACATCAAATCCCCAGCTCACCACAAAGATACAGTCAGGGTCTGTTGGCACTGATAGCAAATCGTCCAAAAAGAGAGTGTTATCCTCTCGCTGACGGTAGGTCACCACCTCAGCTGAACAAATCTGCTGAGCTAACCTAAGCGTATTAAGCTCAGCCGTCAGTCCCCCTGCAAAAAACCGCTTGGTCGTTCCAGGCAGTAGAAACAGTAATTTTCTCATTAAAAAGTCGCGCCCTACTCTTTATCTATCTATCTATCTAGCTTCTATAGCTTCACATCAGCACATGCATGCTCCGTACTATACTGCGGTATGCCGCTTTGATAGCCCTTATCTAGATGTTTGAAAGTATCTAGAAACGCATAGGTAGCGGGTGTCAGCAGCGAATCTTTGAGCCAGCTGATACCTAGAGGGCGAGTGATATTAAACGGGAGTGAAGCCACGCGAACCTCGCTGGGAACGGGCCTAGTGGCCAGTTCAGGGAGTAGAGTGATGCCAAGGCCCTGACGGGTCATGCTAACGGCGGTAGAGTCGTTGGCAATAAAGTAGTCAACCTTGATGGGTGGACTCACTTGCTGCAAGCGTGCTACAAGGCTTTTGCAGCAGTCGCTAGATGAAGTGATCAGCGGGTGCTGACGCAGATCGTCCCAAGAAAGCTGCGAGGAGATATCCGATCGATTAGGCGGTAGCAGGGCAATAACAGGATCTTCCATGATTAGAAAGGTCGCGCAGTCGCCGCCCAAGATCAAGTCTGCAAAGACTAAATCGACTTGACCTTCTTGGAGCGAGTCAATCAGTTCGCGCTTGTCGTCGTATTCGATGATGCTGACTTGGATAGTCGGGTGACGCTCGTGTAGGTGGGCGATCGCACCGGGCAGTATCTCACTGGCCAAGCTGCGAAAGGCACCGATCCGAACGAGTCCTCCATCGGTGCCGCGAGCGCGGGTGGCTTCTTGAGCCATCTCGTCAATTAGAGCTAGCGTGGCTAGTGCCTGCTTACAGATGCGATCGCCAACCGGTGTCAGCGAGGCTCGCTGTCGCCCCCGATGAATCAGCACCACCCCTAACGCATCTTCTAGCGCCGCAATACTGTGGCTAACCGTCGATTGACTGACATCTAGCTGCAAAGCGGCTTCACTAAAGCTTCCGGTCGTCGCCACAACGCTCAGCGTTTTGAGCTGAGAGAGTTTGACTTTATCCTGTAGCGTCTTTGCGGGTTTTCCAGCCATGTTCGCATCCGGCCTGTTTCTAGGGCGGCTTCTGATTGCTGTGTATGCTAGGCTATCGCGATTTCCCTGCGATAGCACGTTGATAGCACATCTATCTTTTGCATAGCTCCTATAGACTGTGTGCTTTGCCGCTCTATCGCAAGTTTCTTAAGCTGTATTCATAAGAGAAAGAGACAAGCCGACGTCCGTTTCAACTTTACGGCAAGACTGATTACAAGACTGAGGCATTCTTCTCTACCCAAAGAACAATCTCAATAAAAGAACAATCTTATTTCGAGGATTTACCATGACTCATTCAACCGCACGCGATCGCCAGCACCTAGAACAGCTATGGCATAGACCGCCTACCCCGCGCCGCACCGAGCGTACAGTCGCCCTTCTTCTCCGCTGGATAGAAACAGCAGGCAAGAGCCTGGTCAGTTTGCTCACTGATACTAGACAGATGCGCATTTGGACCAAAGACACTGGCACAGGTATGCTTTGGTACGCCTACGACCCTACCACTGAACAAACCATCTCTCATACCTCCGAAGAGGGCTTGCGCACCTGGCTAGAGCAGCGTCACTACCAGTGATTTGCCATAGATGTTTGTCATAATAGGCATATAGTGAATCGGAAATATCTATATGCCTAAAGACGCAGCGCAGACTATAGGTAAAGTTTTAGCCGATTTGAGAATTACAAACCGAGCAGACCAAATTAAGTCAACTGTAGGATTTATGCCTACAGAACAGATTCGCTCCGTACTGCTAGAGAACGTACTAATAGATACGGGGGCAACTACGCTGTGCCTACCAGCAGAGACTATCGAGAAGCTGGGTTTAGAGCTATTAAAAGAGGTAACCGTTGCGACAGCAAACGGTATGAGCAAGGCGCGCGTTTTTCAAGATGCCAAAATTTTGCTGTGCGGCAGGGAAGGCACCTTTGAGTGTCTAGAGCTACCTGGCGGACAGGAACCTCTAATTGGTGTCATTCCGTTAGAGATGCTGGGCTTGGAACCTGACTTACAAAATCAAACGCTGAGAGTTTTGCCGATTGAGTCGTCTAATACCTATCTGACGATTCTCTAGAGTCCGCAGTCATGCAAGCGTCTATGATGGTTAGACGAAGCTGCGGGTTTAGGAGCGAGTGTTATGTTTGGTTTGGGCGTGCCAGAAATAGTCATTATCGGGGTGGTTGCTGTGCTGGTCTTTGGGCCAAAGCGAATCCCTGAGCTAGGCGGAGCGCTAGGGAAGACGCTTCGAGGCTTCAAGGACGAGATGGATAAGCCTAGTGACGAAGAGTATTTTGACGACGACGAGAAATAGCAACAGCGCAGCGTAGAAAAGCCTTGCTTACAGCAGATTGTAAGCAAGGCTTTCGACTAGCTTTCGCGTCCTTGTACGTGCCAGCCTCTATATGTCGAGTCGCTGATAGATTTTGTCTAAGTTACGGAGCTGATAGTCGGGGTTAAAGCATTCGGTGATCTCTTCTGCCGATAGCTTCTCCTGGACCTGAGGATCGCTTTCAATTAGCTTTTGGAAGTTGCCGCCGGGGGTGTTCCAGGCTTGGTGGGCGTTGGATTGGACGATGCGATAGGCGTCTTCTCGGCTGATGCCTTTTTCGACCAGGGTGAGCATGACGCGCTGGCTGAAAACGACGCCGCCGTAGAGGTTCATATTGCGGGCCATGTTTTCGGGGTAGACCAGCAGGTTTTTGATTAGCTTGGTGGTCTCGACCAGCATGAAGTGGGTGAGGATGCAGCTATCAGGGAAGATGACGCGCTCTACGGAGCTGTGAGAGATATCGCGTTCGTGCCAGAGAGCAACGTTTTCTAAAGCGGCGATCGCATTTCCTCTCAGTATCCGAGCCATCCCCGTCAGGCGCTCTGATTTGATTGGGTTGCGCTTGTGCGGCATGGCCGAGGAGCCTTTCTGCTTTTTAGAGAAAAATTCTTCGACTTCTAAGACATCGGTGCGCTGCAAGTTGCGAATCTCGATGGCGAAGCGCTCGATTGAGGCCCCTAGCCCGGCTAGGCTCATGATGAATTCAGCGTGGACATCGCGCGAGATCACCTGGGTAGAGACGGTATCGGGCTTGAGTCCCAGTAGCTGACAGGTGATTTCTTCGACTTCTGGATCGATGTTGGCGTAGGTGCCGACCGCGCCGGAGATTTGACCGACGGAGATTTCGTCTTGGATGCGGGTGAGACGTTCGCGGTGACGCTGCATTTCTGCTAGCCAGCCAGCCAGCTTGAAGCCAAAGGTCATGGGCTCGGCGTGGATGCCGTGCGATCGCCCAATCATCACCGTGTCACGATGCTCTTGCGCCTTGTAGCGAATCGCCTGGATTAGATTTTCGACATGGGTCAAAATTAGCTGATGGCTAGCGACTATCTGCAACGACAGCGCGGTATCTAGCACGTCTGAGCTAGTCATGCCCAGATGAATGTAGCGGCCAGCATCACCGACATACTCATTGACGTTAGTGAGAAAGGCAATCACATCGTGCCGGACTTCGGCCTCGATTTCTAGAATGCGCGCTACGTCAAAATCGGCCTTCGCTTTGATAGTCTCTACCGCTTCTTTGGGAATACGGCCTAGCTGCGCCTGCGCTTCGCATACCGCGATCTCCACTTGCAGCCAGGTCTTAAACTTGTATTCATCTGTCCAAAGCGCGCCCATCTCGGGCAGGGTATAGCGTTCTATCAAGGGGTGCGATCGCCTAAAGCAACCGATTCATTTTATCGGTAAGTGCCCCCTGCTCATAATCTTTATCATCTTGAATAGGAAACATTCTGCTCAAAGGCTCTAATGACCAGACACTGACAACTATTCCGAAATAAGCGGTATAGGTTGGGTAGTTTGTTTAGATAACTGCGTTTAAAAGAAGCGCGCTCCCGTGGCCACTATCACCGTATAACTATGCCTACAGAAATGAATAACTGGATAATCAATTCTCTTGCTGCGGCTCAGCGCAGTACTGACTTTATGGCTTGGAATACCTTCTTGGCGGTGATTCCGTTAGTCATGAGTCTGTGGCTGTTCAGGGGGCGAAGAGCAGGACGGCGACCAGCCGCGTGGCGATTGGACTGGTGGATCGGGCTGGCAGTATTTATCGCATTTCTACCCAATGCGCCCTATGTACTGACTGATATCATCCACTTGGTTCGATTCATCCGCGAAGGTGCTCCGCTGGGCATCATCGTATTTGTCCTGGTGCCGCAGTATCTAGTCTTTATGCTGATTGGCATAGAAGCCTATGTGATTTCGCTGATCAATGCGGGGCACTATTTACGACAGCGGGGGTGGGGCCATTGGGTAAGCGCCGCAGAGATATCGCTACATGCACTCTGCGCAGTTGGGATTTATCTGGGTCGATTCCCTCGGTTCAATAGCTGGGATATCATCACCGACCCTTTGCGTCTGCTGGCCTACGTTGCGCGGATGGTCGGGCAGCCGCAGTCAGTGGCAATGATAGTGCTGACCTTTGGTGCGATCGCCTTTCTCTACTGGCTGCTCAAACACGTTACCCTGGCGCTAGCGCTCTACTGGCGCTATCTCTTTAACAGCGGTCAGTACCTACCTATATCAACTGACAAGCGCTTGTAATTGAAGCGAGCGCTTGTCAGCTCACTATTTCACAGTTTCTAGCGCTGTGGTCGAAGAGGCAGGTTGAGAAGGCTGCGAAAACGACTCTAGGATAGACCAAAACAGCTTAACGACCCCAGTCACTAACAGGCCAATAACGCCAACAGTAAGCACGCCGTGCGGGGAATGCAAAACCGCTAGGGCAACCCCTAGAACAATAAGAAAGAGAATGCTTTTGTTCATCGCTGTAAGCTTCCAATCAAGCTGCGGACAACCTCGCTGACCTCTTTATGCTAGCGACTGTAAGACTCACATATCGCTAGATTGGCATAACCTTAGTAAGGCTTAACGTCAGTGAAATAAACAGTAACGACAGCAGCGGCTATTAGAGCAAAACCGCTACTGATATCGCTACTGACTACGCCTAGCTGACCTCTACTTCAAACCCTTTGCCTCGGCTGCTGGTCTCACTTTTGCTTGGCACATCTGTGCTGATCTCTAGCTGCGCGATGTTAGGAATTCCGACTCCTGCTTTGAGAGTGACCCGCTCGGTGTTGATGCCTTTCTCTCTGACCTTGTCGCCTGCGACCTGTAGAACGTCTATCGCCTGATCCACTGCTGTTTGGATAGCCTCTTCTGTTGCTTTTTTAGTCAACTCTTTGGGGTTTCGCTTCAGTCAAATTAGACACCTGGTTTGCCACCTTTTTCCCTGCTTCTTCAACTGCCTGAGTCACCTGATTGATAATCTCTCCGCCCTTTTTAGTGATGTCGTTTTGTGCCATAGGTGTATGAAGAAAGTAACGGTTGATCTGTAAGCTCATTCTGTTCTACGCAGCGGAAATCAGCATCCGCCTTTAGAGACACGCGATCGCGTTCTCAGGTAGCGACGTTGATTGCACAAAGCTGCAGCCCAAAGCATTAGATATCTTCTGGCTGCATACCCGATACAACAGGCGCGGTATTACTCAGCTTGAGCTCAGGATGATCGCTTTCGACCTGGCGACAGTTCCACTCGTTTTTGAATAGCAGGACCGGGCGACCATAGCTGTCTTTGACTGTCGCAGTATTGAAAATGCGTCCTGCTTTTTCTAGAGCAGGCCAGCCCCCGCTAACCCAGCGAGCGACGCTGTAGCCAATCGGCTCTAGCAGGGTTTCTACGTTGTACTCGTTCTTTAGCCGAAACTGCACCACTTCAAACTGTAGCTGTCCTACCGCCGCCAGAATCGGATCGCGACGCGACTCATCCGCAGAGTACATAATCTGAACTGCGCCTTCTTCTCTTAGCTCAGAGACGCCTTTGCGAAACTGCTTGAATTTGGAAGGGTTAGGATTCTTTAGATAGGCAAACATCTCTGGAGAAAAGAAGGGAATGCCCTCGTATTCGAGCGGCTCTCCTTGATAGATAGTGTCGCCAATGGCAAAGACGCCTGGGTTGTTCAAGCCAATTACATCGCCGGGTAGGCCGTTTCTAACGACTCTCGGCCCTGGCCAAACAGCTTTTGGGGGTGGGAAAGGCGAACGTTTTTACCGGTGCGGGCATGGTTGACGACCATGTCTTTTTCAAATTTGCCGGAGCAAACGCGGATGAAGGCCACGCGATCGCGATGCCGAGGGTCCATATTCGCCTGCAATTTGAAGATAAAGCCCGAAAACTCTTCTTTGGTTGGCGGTACCGGGCCAATCGTACTGTCATGCACGCCAGGCTCTAGCCCGTAGTCCAAAAAGGCTTCTAAAAACAGCTCCACACCAAAGTTAGTCATGGCGCTGCCAAAAAACACAGGCGTCATCTGACCCGCGTGAACCATCTCTAGATCCAGCTTGGGTCCAATCTCATCAAGCATTTCTAGCTCTTCTGTGAACTGCTCAAACAGCTCTTCTCCGACTAGCGCCTCAATCTGCGGATCGCCCCAGTCGAGCACTAGATCCTTGGCTGCTTTACTACCGTGGGCCGTCCGTTCAAACAGATGCACCTGCTGCTTACGACGGTCGAACACGCCTTTGAACTGCTCACCCATACCAATCGGCCAGTTCACTGCGTAGGTGGTCAGTCCTAGCTCCTGCTCAATCTCGTCTAACAGCTCTAGCGGCTCACGTCCGGGGCGGTCTAGCTTATTAAAGAAAGTGAAAATGGGCATATCGCGCATTCGACAGACCTCGAATAGCTTGCGCGTTTGCGGCTCTAAACCTTTGGCCGCGTCTTCTAGCATGACGGCGTTATCCGCCGCCGCCAGGGTGCGATAGGTGTCTTCACTAAAGTCCTGGTGACCGGGCGTGTCGAGCAGGTTGATCCAGTAGTCGTCGTAGCTAAACTGCAGCACCGTGGAGGTAATCGAGATACCCCGCTGCTGCTCTAGCGCCATCCAGTCAGAAACCGCGTGACGCTGGGCTCGCCTAGCCTTAACCGAACCCGCTTCATGAATCGCTCCACCGTAGAGCAATAGCTTCTCGGTCAGCGTCGTTTTACCAGCGTCTGGGTGAGAGATGATGGCAAAGTTGCGGCGCTGCTCGACGGCTTCAGCAATCTCGCTCTTAGAAATTAGGGTGGAAGTCATAGGTTAGGTCAGTTGGATCGATGGCTATTCAGAAATAGGGGCATCAAATCCAATTGTAATCTTTTCCCTGTAACCTCAGCGGTTGTAGAAATGAGTGCTAACTGAGGCGACCCGACTAATGCTGTCGGTAATACACCAGATTTAGCCGAATTAGGCCATAAATGTTGCGAACTATACCTTCTTCAGGGTCTGTTGAGACTAATCACTTGATATCGCTGCGTAGCGTTTTATACTTTTAGCGAAGATTTTGGAGCGTATAAGAAAATGTCTTTAATCAAAAAGTGCATGGCTGAAGCCGTCGGCACGTTTTGGCTGGTGTTGGGCGGCTGCGGTAGTGCTGTGCTAGCAGCCACTTTTGTGGGCGGCGAAATTGCCCCCAATGTCGCTTTTCCGCTTGGCCTTGGCTTTGTAGGGGTCTCACTGGCGTTTGGCCTAACAGTCTTAACGATGGCCTATGCCATTGGTCATATCTCGGGCTGTCATCTCAATCCAGCCGTGTCTTTTGGGCTGTGGGCTGGCGGTCGGTTTCCTAGCAGCGAGCTGCTCCCTTATATCGCCTCACAGGTGGTGGGCGCGATTCTAGGCGCTGGTATGGTGTATTTAATTGCCTCAGGCCAGCCGGATTTTGCAGGTGGAATCGCCCCGAATGGCTATGGTGAGCTGTCTCCAGGTGGCTATGGCCTGGTTTCTTGCTTCATCACCGAAGTCGTGATGACCTTCATGTTCCTAGTGATAATTTTGGGGTCAACCGACGGTCGTGCGCCGAAGGGATTTGCGCCAGTTTCCATCGGGCTAGGTCTCACGCTGATTCATTTGATTAGCATTCCAGTGACGAATACATCTGTGAATCCGGCGCGAAGCTTGGGGCCGGCTCTGTTTTCTGGCGCTGAATATGTGGCACAGGTATGGCTGTTTTGGGTTGCGCCTATTCTAGGGGCGCTGCTGGCGGGCTGGTTTTACAACGGCGTACTGGCGGCTGGCTATGAGCCTGATATTGATGGCGGTGTGCCTTCAGAGCAGCCGGTGGTTACAACGACTCAGCCTCGCCTGTAGGTCGGACAGTAAGCTGGCTGGTAAATCGCGAAATTCGCGCCGATTTGGGCTGACAATACCTAGCCCAAATCGGCGGTTAGGCGGTCAGCTCATAGTGGAGATTATTGCTGTGCCTTTTTCTGAGCAGGCTTGTTTGCCGCGCTGATTCGGTCCATCACGTTGAAGATAAGGTAAGGACAAACCAGAATGAACACTAGTCCACCTAGATAGACGATGGACTCTAGCGCTGTGGGCATCTGAACAATGATCGGTAACGGTTGTGTATGCGAGCATAGTTGAGATAGGTAGGATCGAGGGGTTATGCTCGAACGCATGATCTACAGACGTTCGAGTGTTTGTGATAACACGGTTTTCTGTGGCGATCGCACGTCTCGTATCCTTTCTTAAGCTACAGAGTTTGTACTACAGAATAGTGATGATTGCACTGATCACAATCAAAACAAGGATGCCTGCCCAGAATCGGTTAATCTTTCGCCACCAGGGAATGGAATAGATCTCCTTCGCGCTCGGCTCCGGCAGGGCGTTGACGTTCTGATAGAGCGTGCAGGTTTGGGCGGTGGGGCGCTTGGGGAAATTGCAGCTATCATCCGCGTCGTAGGTACAAGTATCGCACAAGGAAGTCTCGCCATTGGTCCGGTGCAGCGTCATGCCCGGATGGCCGTGCGCTTTTAACACGAGCTGGCAGTGGGGGCAGTTGATAGCGGCTAGGGAGATGGAGCGATCACACCGAGGACAGGTAGTCATAGCTGAGTCGTGGCTGAGTTGTGGCTAGTTTATAGGGAGCGTTTAACGATAGTGAACCGGACGCCTTACGGTAAACCGCCCGCCCCCAATAGTCATAGTTTGTCAAAATAGAAGGGTATTCGTGTCTTTATTCTGGCCTATTGGAGATCACTTATGGACAGCTCTAATCTACTCAGACAGCTTTTAATGTTTGGCATTGGCACCACTTCGCTAGTCGCTGAACGGGTGAAGCAAATGAGCGAAGAGCTAGTGCGTGACGGCAAACTAGATCCCGATCAGGCAAAGGGATTTGTCGATGACTTTATGTCGCAGTTTAATATCGACCAGGCGGCAATAGAAAAGCAGATGCAGCGCCAGGTGCGCAACATTATGCAAGATCTCGGCGTGCCTCGCCAGTCAGAAATGGACGAGCTACGTGGACGGCTTGATCGCCTAGAGCGGCAGATTCGAGATTTAGAAAATAAGCAGTGGCGATGAAGAGAAGTCAGAAGTTTTGAATGATGAACGATGAATATGGACTTAGTAGATTAACCATTGCGCGTTCGTACTTTTCTTAACTGACTGTAGACTGTAGCGAGTAGTAGACTGCCAGTAGTAAACTTTCTAGCTTTTCAATTGCGAAGAGCCTACTTAGATCTGAAACTATGCGAGAAATATTGATTAGCTTTGGCGTGGTGGTTGCCTGCTGCGCAGTCTTATTGGTAGCTCAGTTTACTGGTGGCGATGGGGAGCGGGCAGTTGCAGGCAGCGTTACTAGCACGCCTGCTGCTGTAGAACGCTCAGAGACTTTGATTGCACAAGGTGCAAGTGATTTATTGGACAATACTCAAGAGGACACTATGGCCGAGAACGCAGCGCTGCCCGAAGAAGAAGTCGTGACGACAGAGTCTGGTTTGCAATACGTGGTGATTGCGGAAGGGGACGGCGCTGAGCCGCAGCCGGGTAACCGGGTGTATGTGCACTATGTGGGCACGCTAGAAGATGGGACAAAGTTTGATAGTTCGCGCGATCGCGGTAAGCCTTTCAACTTCACTATTGGCCAGGGTCAGGTGATCAAGGGCTGGGATGAAGGCGTTGGCATGATGAAAGTTGGTGACAGACGCAAGCTGATCATTCCGCCTGAGCTAGGCTATGGTGCTCGCGGCGCTGGTGGTGTCATTCCCCCAAATGCTACGCTGATTTTTGATGTGGAGCTATTGCGAATTGGCTAGTGATCGACTAACCGAGTAACCGAGCGCTTGGCAGATAGAACATCTGTCTAAATTCTGTATAATCTAGTATCCATCCGATGTAGGTAGCTCATATCACCTATGTTGGATGGATATTCTTTTAGGATGGCTAGAATCTTGCGTTTGGCTGATGCGTAGTTCTTCTAAATCCATCTGTATGGAACGGTTTGTTCGGTGTCTTAGCAGTTTCGTTCTATCAGTTTGTACAGTCTCTGTGGTAGCACCTGTACACGCTAGCCAGTTGGATGCCACACTTCTATCACGGACTGAACGGCTATCACAAGCTGAATTGCCATCACGGACTGAATGGCTATCGCAGACTAATGTATCGCCAGCAGATACCACTAACTTCAACGCCGAGATTGAACCGCTTAGAAGAGTTAGAGTCGGGACCAAGGAGATTGTTCCCTTTGTCTTTTTAGATGATGAAGTGCCCTATGGATTTAGCATTGAGCTGTGGGATAGAGTAACCGATGATCTTGGCTTTCAAACTGAGTGGGTCCGCTACGAGACTGTCAGTGAAATGCTACGGCGGGGCTGGCGACCGGACAGATAGACATGGCGATCGCAGGTATTTCGATCACAGCAATTCGCACGGCGATCGCGGCGGCTGTCGCCAACGAGAAAACGACCACTAGTTTGGCTATCGGGAACCCGCAGCCTGCTTGCTGATTTTTGGGCTGTGGATAGGCCGCTTGATTGGCCACCGTATCGGCCATCAACACGTTAGAGCCATCGAGTATCTTGACTACTCGACCTTGCCATAGACACGCATCTGTCGCTTCTGCACACAACGCTTCGCCAGTATGTTCAAACAGCTGACATAAAACGGCTTCCGGTAAGCGCTGACGAGCTTTGGCATAGCCACCTGTGTTCAGTGAAGGCAAAGGTGCGCCTTCAACCGCCAGTCAGCACTGAACTTGCTTCACAGCGTTCGACAGACTTTTATCCGCATCTAGTACCTGATATAGAAACACCCACAGCGTTACGATAGGCGTAAACAATCGCCTACGGTAAGTGACGTTGGCATCCTTCAAGGCAGCTTCGATGATGCGGTCATTAAGAATGCCTGAAAATGCTGCGCCTGTTCGTTCAGACAGTTTGCGCTTGAGTATTTCAACAGAGTGCAGCATAGTAGAAGTATCTTTTGATGAGCCAAGGTCATTCTCCTTTACAGGCAGGGCTCTTGGCCATTTTTTTGGCTATGCTGCACTCTTAAGTCAGCGCCATTCCTCATTAGTGCGTTCTCATAGGCTCCAAGGCATAATAAGACATTTGAGGAAGCCTCCATGTCGGTCGTTGGCTATGCTCGGGGCAGTTCTGTCGGCCAGAGTCTAGATGTGCAGCTAGACAAGCTCAAAGACTGTTTAGAGCTAGATGACACTGGCTTTGACCATTCAGTGCTCAGCGAATTTCGGCGTCGCTTAGTCAGTAGCAGTGGTGAAGAGCGAGTACTAGAAGTGCTGCTCGATCAACTCAAAGCAAAAGGCTGGCTCAGGGCAGGTGGGAAGCAGCGGACAGACTCGACTCATGTCTTGGCCGCTATCCGTAATCTAAGCCGACTTGAAAGCGTAGGTGAAACCCTTCGCGCAACCCTGAATGATTTGGCGACTGTTACCCCCAACTGGCTGCGCGATTGGATGCCAGACGAGTGATTCGACCGCTACAGTCGGGCAATTGAGGAATATCGCTTACCCAAAGGCATTCCAGTTCGACAAGAATATGCCGAAACGATTGGTCGCGACAGGATGCAGTTATTGAGCGAGATCTACGACAACGGACCAGCGTGGTTGCGTGAAATCCCTTCCGTTGAAATCTTGCGTCAGAACTGGGTGCATCAGTACTTCGTTGACCAGGGGCACGTACAGTTGCGAGCGGCCAAAGACTTACCACCCGCTGGGCAACTCACCTTATGACCCGCAGGCTAGCTATGGCAACAAACGCAGTAGTACCTAGGTGACCTGTCCAGAAGGCCACCCCAGTAAATGCTGGACACCCTCAAAGGATGCTTGGGACAACCCTACGATTCGAGTCAAATTTTCTCGCACGGACTGTCGTCTCTGCTCAAATCGACACCGATGTACGAAAAGCAAGAGTGAGCCGAGGTCGCTCACTTTACGACTTCAGGCTGAACATGAGGCTATTCAAGCGATGCGTCAAAAGCAGCTAAGCGAGGAGTGGAAGTCTCGATATAACGTGCGAGCAGGGATTGAAGGCACACTTTCACAGGGCATTCGCGTATTTGGGATGAGGCGGACGCGCTATATCGGATTAGCTAAAACGCATCTACAACATTCACTGACAGCCGCCGCGATAAAGGTTGTACGGCTGGTAAATTGGCTCGATGAAATTCCTCGCGCAAAGACGCGAACATCCCGATTTGCTGCGCTCAATCCTACTTCTTAAACCCGTTTCGGACTTCGCCAACAGTATCCGTTGCTACTCAATGGCCGAGCCTTTGAAGTGGACTACAGCATCATCGCCCAGTAGTCGCTACTTGGATGAATGTTCCTGAGCGCCTTGGGTGCTTGCAGTTGACCGTACCCAGCGGGAAGTCGGCACCAAGACGGTCAACATTCTGACGCTTGGGAACGCTGCTTGGCATGTGAGCATCCGCGCCCAAGGGGCAGGCGCATCCATATCATCGGTGGGCGTACTCAAACGCTTGCCGACATAAGAGGCAAACGCTAGAGACGATATTCCACCGCAAACTTGATGCCGTAGTCAAATTCATCGGCGGTACTTTCGGGAAAGTACTTGAGAACAGGAACGGCTTCTAGCGCGAGCCGGTCGGAAGGGTTGTAGCGAACCGGCACCAAAAACTCAACCAGATCGCCGCTGTTAGCAAACAGCTCTGTATTCAGCCGCAGTGAAACGGTGACGGGGTTGCTGGCCACATCAGCATCGTTTAAGGTTTCTAGATCATCGTCTTCTAGGACATCGCGCCGTCTCTCGGGGCTGCGGGGGTCGCGCTGCGCAATTTGCGTATCAGCAGATTGAACCGTAGATTGAACAGCTAGCTCAGTAGCCAGCTGGGTTTGTTCTTGGGCAGAGGCACCGGAGGCAAAGGCGGCAGAACAGACTAGCGCGATCGCGCTAGCGAAAATGAGTTTCTTCAACATGGTAATTTCTAAAATCCGGCAACGAACCGGGAATGTATCGATTAATACACTTAATTCTATGAAAATGAGAAATGAGTCATGTCTTACAAAAGGAATAAACCTGCTCACTTGTTGTATCTCTTTGTTGCGACACACCTGTCTTTTTCTATCAAGCATCAACAATCGTCAAACCAGACGTTGTCCACACTGCGCTAAACTCCTGTCCAACTGCCAAGCGATAATCCTGATGGTACCAACCTAGCACCCCCATTCTCGATTCTGTTTGTTCGGCCATTTGTACCCAATCGCTAACCGCAGGCAGCGGCGTAAACGTGGTGCCGTACAGTCCGGTGTCATTACTGCCCGGCACAATCGGCAGCTCGCTGGAGGGCTCAAACGGGCCGTCGATACTGTCTGAAACATACCAGTACAGCGTAGAGTCGGTGACGCTACTGGCACCGACTTTCTCAAGCCAATGGGGATTCACAAAGTCTTTGAAGCAGGAGAAAAACAGGTGGTACCGGTTTTGAAAGTAGATGATTTGCGGACGCTCTAGATGATAGAAAGGCCAGCTTGCACTGGCATCTTGTCCACTGGCATCTTGTTCATTTGGGTTATTCTCTTTGGTTGGAATACCAGGGCCGGCGGCGGGCGATCGCAGCTCATAAGGCCCGGTTAATTTGTCCGCAACGGCTACCCCAATTCCACCCTGGTAGTTTGCATTGCCTTTTAAAGAAGCACAGAAAAACAAATGGTATTGCTGTGTCGTGGGCTCCTGCACAATATAAGGATCTCTCCAGTGGAGATGGTTTGACCAGTTGCAGCGGCCCGCATAGCCCAAGTCTGTCGCCGTTTGGCCCTGGATGTTCGTATCAGCCTCAAAAGAAAGTAGCGGTTGAGGCAATCGCTGCCAGCGAGAACCGTCTGTAGACGTCGCGAGCCCGATAGCTTCTTTTGAAATATCACCTTTACTCGCTGCCGAATAAAACAAACAATAAGTTGGCTGCGCGTTAGCCGAATCTCGCAGGTAGGCGCTCCCAGCAAACAAGCGACCAGACTCCCAGCCATCGCCTGCTAGGGGCTCTAGCACGGGGCCTAGATGCGTCCAACCTTTCATATCTGAAGAGGTCGCTTCGCAAATCCAGCTCGTTTTCCACCAGGGCTCCTGATCGGTGCGACCGCTCAGATAAAACAGGCGATAGCCTGCTGCTTCCTTGAGAATCCACGGATCCCAGCAGGGGTTAAGCGGAATGTCGTTGTCGGCTGTCGGGGAAGCATTGTCCATTTAAGAGATTAGGAATTGGGTTATGAAGAGGATATTCAGCCCTGGCAGACGAAGCCGGTTACTTATGATGACAAGAATATGTCTAGTTGGTGAGTTCATTACGTTTTGTTTCTTGCTCTCATAACTATCTCTTAAGATTAGGAAGCGACTTTTCTTTGAGAAAGTATCATTGAATACAGGTGTCGATTCACAAGTTAATTCACAAGTTAATTCACGAGTTAATTCACGAGTTAATTGTGCGGCGCTTGCTCATGAACACATTCAACAGACTTTAAAAACCAGCTAGGCACAACAGCACAGGGCTATATTCATCCAGGTTTGAGACCATGCTTCCTTTTTCACAACTATTACCCCTTTCTTCAAAATTGAAACCGCCGCTGAAAAAGCAGCTTGCGGTAGGCATGGCACTTTTGAGCGCAGTTGGGCTATCGCTATCGGGCTGTAGCCAGCCTAGCGCAGAAGATACCGAGACACGAACCAGCCCGCCCGCAGGCGCCAATACCGTAAGCGTACTCGGCGTCATTGTCGGCGAGCAGCAGGCTAGGCTGAGGCCGCGTTGGCCCCGTTTGAAGAAGAAACCGGCATTGATGTTATCTATGAAGGAACAGATGCTTTTACCACGCTGCTGCCCGTACGCGTGGACTCGGGAGATTCTCCTGATATTGCGATGTTTCCTCAGCCGGGGTTGATGCGATCGCTCGCTGAAGAAGGCGCACTTATTCCCGTTACCGAAGTGCTCAGCCGGGAAGAACTACAACAATACTATCCAGACAGCTGGATTGATCTTTCTACTGTCAATGACAACATCTATGGCATTTGGTACCGAGCAGCGGTCAAAAGCCTAGTGTGGTACAACCCTCAAGAATTTGCGGCCAAAGGCTACGAAATCCCTGAAACATGGGATGAGCTAATCGCCTTGAGCGATCAGATAGTGGCAGATGGCAGCAACCCCTGGTGCATTGGCATGGAGAGCGGCAACGCTTCAGGCTGGCCAGGAACAGACTGGGTAGAAGATACCCTGCTGCACGCTCAGGGCCCAGAGTTTTATGGTAAATGGGTACAGCATGAAGTCCCTTTTGACGCGCTAGAAGTGCAGGAAGCCTTTCAGTACTTTGGTGAAATTGTAAAAACGTCTGACTATGTATACGGTGGTAAAACAGGCGCACTCAGCATTCCCTGGGGTGACTCCATTTTGGGGCTGTTCACTCAAAACCGACAGACCGGAGCTCCAGAATGCTACATGCAAAAGCAGGGCAACTTCATTAGCAACTTTTTCCCAGAAGATGCTGTTGCTGGCGAGAATGTCGATTTCTTCCCAACGCCAACCATCAATCCAGAGTATGACAACGCCCTGCTTGTAGCAGGTGATATCTTTGCTATGCTCAACGACACCCCCGAAGCCCGGCAGCTCATGGCCTATTTGGCGACGCCTACGCCGCACGAAATTTGGGCTGAGAAAGGCGGCTTTCTCTCCGCCAACAAACAGGTTGACTTGAGTGTGTACCCCGACGAGCTGAGTAAAAAGCAGGCTGGGCTGCTGACCACCGCAGAGGCCGTACAGTTTGACGCCTCGGACTCGATGCCAGGCGCGGTCGGTACAGGTACTTTTTGGTCCGGCATGATGGACTTTGTTGCAGGCGCTTCGGCAGAAGACGTAACCAAAAAGATTGAGTACTACTGGCCGGAAGAACCTGACGAGGCGACGGAGGTAAGCAAAAAATAGTAATGTGCTAAACCAACAAACTCAAACAACAAACTCTAGACCTATGGAAAATAAACAACAGGTGGAAAATAAACAACAGGCGGTGAGCAGGCTATGAATGGCAACCTAGACCTAATCTTGAAGGCACTGCTCGCTATCTTTTTAGGATCGTTCGGCGTTATTGGCATATTCTATGCGCTGAATATCCTGGTAGAAAAGCTGGTTCCTCGTAAAAATCGCATCAAGGTGCTGCCCTGGATATATGTGGGACCAGCGATGCTGCTGCTCACGGCGTATCTGGTAATACCCGCAATTAGAACGTTTTATCTTAGCTTTTTTGGCAACAGCTCAGACCAGTTTGTAGGGCTTAAAAACTACATCTTTGTGCTGACTGCGCCCGACACGTTGATTACCTTTCGCAACAATCTCCTATGGCTGGTGCTGGTAACGGGTATTAGCGTAGGGTTGGGTCTGATCATCGCGGTGCTGATTGACCGTGTGAAGTATGAGTCGGTCGCTAAGTCGCTAATCTTCTTACCGATGGCAATCTCCTTTGTGGGCGCAAGCGTCATTTGGAGATTTATTTACGCCTATCGCCCAGAAGGTGCCGAACAAATAGGATTACTCAATGCAATTGTGACTGGGTTAGGCTTTGAACCGGTCGGATGGTTGGTGAATCCAGCGATCAACAACTTTGCTCTAATCGCCATCATGATTTGGCTGCAAACGGGCTGCTGTATGGTGCTGCTCTCTAGTGCGGTCAAAGGCGTACCCGATGATGTGCTCGAAGCGGCCCGAGTAGATGGCGCAAATGAGATCCAAATTTTTAGACGGATTATCGTGCCGATGATTATGCCGACGGTGCTGGTGGTGTCTACCACGGTAATCGTATTAGTGCTTAAAGTCTTCGACATTGTATTTGTGATGACGGGCGGCAACTTAGGCACCGATGTGATTGCCAGCCGCATGATTCGAGAAATGTTTAACTTTCGCAACTATGGCCGAGGCAGTGCGATCGCCGTCATCCTTCTTATTGCCGTCATCCCCGTGATGGTCGCCAACATTCGCCGATTCCGCCAGCAGGAGCTGAACCGATGAGCATTGCTACTCCCAAGCCCCCCAGTCAGTCTATGCCACCCGGCAGAGATCCCGTTCCTAACTACGTCGCCAAGCGCCACGAACAAACAAAGTTCGAGAAGCTGATGGCGCGCGCGCCTGTTCACTTTGCCGTCGTCGGTATTGCCCTCTTATGGACGATGCCTACATTGGGCTTATTGATTAGCTCATTTCGTCCGCCCGATGACCTGCTCAACAGCGGCTGGTGGACGGTATTTTTGCATCCGCTAGAGTTCACCCAGTTTACGCTGAGCAACTATCAGCAGGTACTCGAAGCGGGTATGGGCCAGGCGTTTTTAAACTCTCTGGTGATTTCGATTCCCGCTACTGTGATCCCGATTGCGATCGCAACCTTTGCCGCCTACGCCCTCGCCTGGATGGACTTCCCCGGTCGGCAGGTCATATTCATCGTCACTGTTGCTCTGCTGGTGGTGCCCTTGCAAATGACCCTGATTCCAATTCTACGCACCTACAGCGCTCTGGGCATTTCCGGTACGTTCTTAGCCGTGTGGCTCGCTCATGCTGCCTATGGCCTACCGCTCGGTGTGTACCTGCTGCGCAACTACATTGGCTCCTTGCCCAAGGATTTAATTGAAGCAGCAGCAGTCGATGGCGCGTCTTACTTGAACGTCTTCACGCGGGTTATTGTGCCGCTGAGTATGCCTGCGATCGCCTCTTTTGCCGTCTTCCAATTCCTTTGGGTCTGGAACGATTTGCTGGTGGCGCTAGTGTACTTAGGTGGCAACCAAAACGTTGCCCCTGTAACGTTGGTGCTACGTAATATCGTGGGCGACCGAGGCCAAGACTGGTATCTGCTCACGGCCGGCGCGTTCATCTCTATGCTAGTACCTATGGCCGTCTTCTTCGCCCTACAGCGCTACTTTGTGCGCGGGCTGCTAGCGGGTTCTGTAAAAGGCTAACTCGCGCCTCCATTCATCCTTCCTCATTCCTCATTCATCCTTCTCTTCCTATGGCTAGCGTCGTCTTTGAAAACGTAACCAAGCAGTACGAAAACGGCTATACCGCCGTGAAAGATCTCAACATCGAACTCGAAGATAAAGAGTTCCTCGTCCTAGTCGGCCCCTCCGGCTGTGGCAAAACCACCTCCCTGCGAATGCTCGCCGGGCTCGAAGACATCAGCGGTGGCAGTATCTACATCGGCGGGCAGCAGGTTAACAATGTCACCCCTAAAGATAGAGACATCGCTATGGTGTTTCAATCGTACGCGCTCTACCCGCACATGACCGTTGCTGACAACATGGGCTTTAGCCTGGATCTAAAAGGCGTCGGCAAAAAAGAAATTCGCAAGCGCGTAGAAGAAGCGGCTAGGCAGCTTGGCATTGAGCAGCTGCTAGACCGCAAGCCTGCGCAGCTATCGGGCGGGCAGCGGCAGCGGGTGGCGCTCGGGCGAGCTATTGTGCGATCGCCCGCAGTGTTCCTCATGGACGAGCCTCTCTCCAACCTAGACGCCAAGCTGCGCGTACAGGCCCGCGCTGAGCTGAGCGAACTCCACAAAAAAGTCGGCACCACATTTGTCTACGTCACCCACGACCAGGCCGAAGCGATGACCATGGGCACCCGCATTGCCGTGATGAACCAGGGCATCTTGCAGCAAATCGACACGCCTCAAAACGTATACGAGCATCCCAATAACATCTTCGTCGCAGGCTTCCTCGGCAGCCCGTCGATGAACTTCTTCGACGCCAAGCTCATTCAACAGGGCGGCAGCCTCATCATCAAAACAGACGGCGGCATTCCTGTTCCTATTCCCGCCGACCGCCTAGAGCGATATCAGGAATTCACGGGTCGCCCGGTCGTCTTCGGCATTCGCCCCGAAGGCATCTATCACCCGCAGTTCGTTCCACCTGGCATCGACCCGGTTGGCATCCCGGCCACAGCCAAAGTCATCGAGCTGATGGGCCACGAAGTGATTGTGTACTTTACGCTGGGCGACGGTACCGAGTTCCTCGCTCGCTTAGACCCACGCGCTAAGATCTCTCCCGGCGAACAGCTAGAACTTCAGTTCGACCTCACCCGGTTCCATCTGTTTGATAAAGACAGTGCGCAGGTAATCTAGAATCAGTTCTTGATAAGCCTGCCCATGTTGACCTGGCTCGTTTTCAGGGCAGACCTGTTTACGAAACCTCGACTAAAGCAGCTATTCACAACGCGGCTGAGGAGACTCAGACCGCCCTGGCTGTTCCCTCATTGGCTGGTGGGAATCAGACCTATTTAGATCAGGTGAGTGAAGCTAAGGCTAAGCGATCGCAACAACGCTCCGGCTCCTACAAGCATTTATGGCATGGTGCAAAAATGGCCGTTTTCAGGTAACACTCACACGATAAATTGGGCCATCATGACGGTGATGACCTAGCTCCCTTCAGCGCCTTTGATTAGGCCTGCTGGAAACTCTCAAATCCGAGGAGTTCTAACCAATGAGGGTGGCTTTCTCCCGTCATCAGTTCCGTTGGACTTTTCCCAACGCGTTCCTCACACTCACTGCGCATGAAGGGAGAGTACCAAAAACCGTGGGAAAGCCCGGAAACTCGTTAATCAACCATTCAAGCTGCTTGAGTAGCCAGCTCTGGATACCACCGCTCAAAGGTTTCACGCCAGTCGCCGTCGAGCACCTTCGTTCTGACCTGTAAAAGCAGGTGTACGGTTAACCTAAGCCGGGGAATCGCTTCACCCGACTCGGCTTCAAAACCGGACGTGAGACTTTCGACCTCATCCGGCTCCTCTCTAACTAGTCGTCCCTGAAGAACCCAACTCAGACCCACGCGATCGCTTACGGCGGGCGTTGCCATCGCCCAGCGCTAAGCTACGCCATCGCGAAAGTACCCGTTGCATCAAGGCAGCAACGATAGAGCTTACGGAGGTTAAATCCGCATGCAGTCAGGAGCGCATTGATGCGGTCGCCCTGCTTTCCTTTGAGGAAATTGCGCCCTAGTGCATGGTCATGCTTTAGGTGGCCAATGACCGGCTCAATGGCGCTGCGTCGCTTGACCAGACGTTTTCACCACCCGACCAAATTTATCCTCAAACGACTGCCAGTCTATCGTTTCAGTCATTTGCACTAGTGGGTGCTTCAGGTTTATCTAACGCGCTAAAGCTGATAGCGGCGGTTCGGTATTTGAAGGCGATGATGACGGCTTCATTTTGCAAGCTTTTTCCGACAATAGTGGCTTATCTGGCAATTCTATCGTGCCATCTATCTGCTCGAACAGCGCTGTGCTCTAGCTTTGAGTGGTTTTTCAGGGACGACTAGATACAATCGAGAACATCACTGAGCAGGTCTGGCCACAGCTAATTCTGCTAGATCTAAATCTGCCTAGACGGAGCGGGCTAGAAGCCTTGAACGATATCAAGACTAACCCTAGCTGGATGAGCATTCCCACCGTTGTGCTCTCTAGCTCTTCGTCACCTACAGATATTAGCAACAGCTACAAAAGGCACGCTAATGCATACATCTCGAAGCCAAGACAGCTTAACCACTACGAAACGGTCGCTAGGCGGCTATATAGCTTTTGGATAGAAACGGTTCAGTCACCCTATTGCTGAACGCGGTTAGTTGATCTAAGTCTTGAGGGCTACAGCTATCATTCCTTTGCAAGAAGTGCATAATCACATAGCAAAAATCGCATAACAGCCACACATCTACACCTGTGAAATTGTTATGGTCTTTTCTATTTTCTCAAAAAATCTACTCTTCACATAAGTCTTTTTGTAGAATTTTCGTGCTTTTCGTCCAAAAATCTCTTCGCTTACGTATTTTCTCCGTACACAGTACACTTCGGTTGGTACTAGGCTTTAGACGCAACAAGAGTAGTTGATATATAACGCTCAAAGCATCACCGCACTCATAGAATTGGGCTTGAAGGAACCGCTCATATGGAAAATGGTATCGATGCACTGCTGATCGAAGATAGCTTAGTCGATGCGCAGCTAGTCGAGGCACTGATCAGCTCTGCCAAATTTGATCAGCTTAAGCTCTACCACAACCAGCACTTTTACGACGCGCTTGATGCGATTCAGACTCAATGCTTTGATGTAATATTGCTCGATCTCTGCCTGCCAGATGGACGAGGCGTAGATCTTGTGAAACAGCTCAAAGAGAGATACGCGATTGAACGCGCGGAACTTATCCAAGCGATCGCGACTAGTAAAGAACGCTATTCTCTAGCGGTAGAAGGCGATCACGACGGCATCTGGGATTGGAATCTGGCGACTAATCTCGTCTTTTATTCTGCTAGGTGGCGATCGCTCATTGGCCTCCTGAACAAAGACGCGAACGAGAGTCCCAACCAATGGCGATCGCACATCCATCCGCAAGATCGCGACGCTTTTGAGCACTTACTCAAAGCTCACCTGGCCTATCCCCAGCGTCAGCAGTTTCACCACAAATACAGACTGCTACACGCCGATGGCAACTATCGCTGGGTTATAAAAGACTTTAATCTGGTTACAGAAAGGTTAACTGGCAAGCAAGCAAGCGGTGCCGATGCGCGTCCTATCTCCGAAGTTTGTCATCTGCTTATCTTCCACGATGTCACACAAGAAAGAGGCTACGCTAGACAGCTTGCCTGGCAGGCATCCCACGATCCGCTAACGCACCTATTCAACCGTCAAAAATTTATTCAAAGCATAGACGAGTGCATAGCGAAAGCTCGCCGCCAACAAACACACCATGTACTGTGCTGCATGGATTTAGACCACTTCAAAACAGTCAACGATACCTGCGGCCACGCTGCTGGCGACCAGCTACTGCGCCGGATAGCCGATCTGTGGCGTACCAAAATTCGTGCATCAGACAGCCTAGCCAGACTAGGCGGCGACGAGTTCGGTCTACTGCTATACGACTGCAAACTAGACCGAGCGATCGAAATTGCCAACAACCTTTGCCAAAGCATACAGACCTTTCGCTTTACTTACGACAACAAAACCTTTAATCTTGGCGTTAGTATCGGCCTTGTCCCAATTACCCAACAGACCATCAATACAGAAGCAGCTTTACAGCTCGCTGATAGTGCCTGCTATAGAGCCAAAGATAAAGGGCGCAACCGAGTTCAGGTCCACGACCAAGATGACCAGGAAGTGCAACAGTATTCTTCGGATAGCCAATGGTTTGCTCGCATTACCAAAGCGCTAGATGAAGACCAGTTTGTACTGTACGAACAGGCAATTCTACCGGCTAGAACAGACTCTACCGATATTAGCCTGAGCGAGATTCTGCTCAGGCTCAAAGAAGGAGAAGAGACTATTCTACCGATGGCATTCATCCCGCCAGCGGAAAGGTACAACCTAATGCCTAAGATTGACCGCTGGGTGATTCGCCATTTTCTAGCCTATCTCTCTAGCCGACATGCCCGTCTAACCGATCCAGTTGACAAGTTATACAGTATCAATCTCTCAGGATGTAGTATCAACGATGAAAGCTTTATCGACTTCGTGAAAGAACAGCTAGAGCAGCATCCGACTGGCGTCAAAGCACTTTGTTTTGAAATCACAGAGACAGTAGCCATCTCCAACCTACCAAAGGCCGCTAGCTTTATGCTAGAGCTCAAGCAGCTAGGCTGCCAGTTTGCCCTAGATGATTTTGGCAGCGGCATGTCTTCTTTCACATACTTAAAGCATCTACCGGTTGATTTCTTAAAAATTGATGGCAACTTCGTCAAGGAGGCAGCTGAAGACCACATCACTTGCGCCATGTTAGAAGCTATTAACCAAGTAGGCCACGTCATGGAACTCAAAACGATCGCAGAATATGTTGAGAATCAGCCTATCCTCGACAAAGTAAGAGAACTAGGTATTGACTACGTTCAAGGGTTTGCCATCAAAAAACCTACTAGACTGAACTGATCTTCAATAAAACAAAGATATTCTTAACATTTCGACCAATTTTTGTTGATGAGAGTTGGGGAATAATTGTCCTACAGCTAGCTGGATACCGTTTTCGTCAATTTTCGTCAAAAAGAGTATTAGGAAAAAAGTGGATACTGACATCAAAGTGTTGCTAGTCGAAGATAGTCTATCGGATGCTCAGATAGTGAAGGCGGTCGTCAGCTCGTCCGATCTATATAGACCTAAACTATCTCACGCCAAACGATTTAGAGAAGCGCTGGTAATGCTGGCACAACAGACCTACGATTTGGTCTTGTTGGATCTGCACTTACCGGACGGAGAGGGACTAGACCTGATTCGGCAGCTAAAGCAACACGTGCCAGACATACCAGTTGTTGTTCTAACGGGGCTTCAAGATGAGGCTGTAGCAGCTGCGGCTATTTTAGAAGGCGCTCAAGACTATGTGACCAAATCAGACACCTTCTCACAGGTTCGGCTCTCTCAGATGGGGCCTACCGATGTGGGCAATCTGCTAGTGCGTCGGATTCAATATGCCATTAAGCGAGCTGCGCTTGCTAAGAGCCAGGAGGCGGAACAGGCTCGGTACGCGCTGACTAACAAAGCGACAGATGAAGGCATCTGGGACTGGGACTTGAAGAATAACCAAGTCTACTTTTCTTCGCGATGGCAGTCTTTGCTAGGGGCGGGTAGCACACCGCCAAGCAGCACCCTCGATGAGTGGATTGCACGAATTCATCCTCAAGATTGCGATCGTTTCTGGCAAGCCTTACAGGACTCTCTCACTCAGCATCAAGAACAGTTCTACTGTGAATATCGAATTCAGCACGCAGACGGCCACTACGTTTGGGTACTCACTAGAGGCAAAGCCCTACGGGATCCGTGCGGCATAGCCTATCGAATGGTCGGCTCGCAGTTTGATATCACCGCTCGTAAAGCGGAGGAAGCTGCTGCTGCTCAAAGGAAGGAGGCAGCTCTAAGCGTATTACCCACAGTTGCAGCAGGGCTCTTATCGATGCAGGCGATGCTGCATGTATACGAAGATCGCTACGATGACGCCGAAACTCTACTACAGGGAGTCTTAGCGATGAGAAAAACGCTTCTAGGGAACGATCATCTAGATGTTGCAGCTAGCCTTTACAATCTTGCTACGCTTTACGACAATCAGTTTCAATTCGGCGAGGCTGAGACTTTGTTCAAAGAGTCTTTAGCTATCTTTCAAGAGAAGCTAGGCGTAGAGCACCCTCACACTCAGAGAGTTGAGGCAAAAGTTACGATGATCTGTCGACTGAACCAGACCATAAGACTGCTAAAGGAGAATTACTAACACTGCTGGCCTTTGAACACGTGCGGGCCTACCTGAAACAAAGCGTACGCCTACCTAAGTACGCTTATCTAAGTACGCTTACCTAAGATAGAGCGTACGCTCCACCGCAGCTTAGTCTTATTCGAATAATACTTTTAGAAGAAGTCACTTTGATTTTAGCGCCTATGTAAAGCACCATATATGGACATTTGGCTGTGGAAGTTATGAATTATACCGAGATAGCACAGTCATGTCTTCTTCAACACCATCGTCACTATGAGTAAGCAATCCATATTTCCAGGATTTCATGCGCTTTCTGAACCGATTCGCATACAGATCATTGAGTTGCTACAGGGTACTGGGGAACTTTGCGTTAGTGACATAGCACAGTATCTGGGTATCAATCAGTCAAAGCTTTCATTTCATCTAAAGACGCTCAGTCAGTCTGGCTTGGTGATAGTCAGACGGCAGGGAAGACACATGTACTATAGTCTCAACGTCGATCAGTTCTCGATGCTAGAAGAGTACCTATCTCAGGTGAAGCGGTTTGAAGGTAGCTAGTCAGCCGTTAGGTAGGCAGTCGAGCAGTCTGGGGCGAGTCTCTTACCCACAGCGCGAGCCCACCGCCTTTCCCCCTAGCGGCAATGTAGGTCGGTTCGACTAGAAAAAACGTGAAGAACGCCTGGTCCTTTAGGGTTTGTTCTTTGAACGCGGCGTCGCGGGCCTGTCCGCCGCGCAGTCCGCCATCGTAGGCAGACCACGAGTTCCCTAGCAGACGCAGCTTGACGTTGAGGGCAGTGAAGTCAAATCCGAGGCTGTTAGTCTTCTGCCAGAACTGAGTCGGACCCTTGAGCTGAAGCTTGAGCGGGCCTAGGATCACAGAATTGGTAACGCGGCCCTGGTCACTGTCGATGAGTGGGTTGTAGGCGATCGCAATCCGCACAAACCGAGGAATAAATCGACCTTTTCCCAGCGTAGTCACAGCGCTTGCGCCAGGACGCGGCTGCACTTTCTGGGTGCCAGAGACAAACCCCAGCCGCCACTCACCGATTAGCTGCTCGTATTGGTAGTCCGGCTTAATGCGCTTGTTCTCTTTCTCTACCTGTAGCAGGGCATCGATTACATCGCTAGAATCAGGCGCTTTGCCCTCGCCCTTGATGTAGCGAACAGCCTCAGCGATTGGATCAGGGGTTGAGCTAGGAGGTAGATTAGTCATCGCGCATTTTTCTGGAATTCTTAGGACTTTCTCACGTGTCTTTCTAGCGGCTTGCTACATTTGAATCGGTTTGAATTTTTATAGATCACTCAGGTTTTATGTCAGCTAGCTCTATCGCCCAGCCAAATACTCAGGTACCGACCAAGTCCCGGTCAGCAAACCGCCCGCTAGAGCGCATTCATCTAGAAGTCACCAACGTCTGCAACTTCAAGTGCGAATTTTGCCCTGATGCCATTATGGAACGCAAGCGGGGCCATATGGACATCGATCTGCTCGAAAAGGCTTTAGATGAAATTGCTGACCATAATCTAGCGAAGATTGTCGCCTTTCATCTGATGGGCGAGCCGCTGATCTATCCACATATTTTTGACGCGATTGAGATGGCGATCGCCCGCCAGTTAAATCTGCACCTCACCACCAATGGCAGCACCTTCCACATTCGCCCCGAGCATATCGAGAAGTTGAGTAGCCTCAGGCATTCCCAAAGTCACCATCTCTTTGCAAACGCCCGATCCAGACACCTTTATCATTCGCGGCGCACCGCCCAATCTCAAGCCAGAACAGTATTTCGATGGCATCACGCAGTACGTTCAGGCAAACTTATTGAATGAGCAGTCAGATACACGAGTTCATTTGAAGTTCTTAGATACGACGCCGCATCCTTTTCTGGTGCCACACAAAGCGATGCATGTAGTGGAAGGAAAAGAACAGATGCAGAAGCAGTTGAGAGAGTGGTGCGATCGCCTCCTCCGCACTCTACCAGCCGACCATCCCCACCGACCCAGCCAAGCCGAACTCACTCGCCGCCTCGCTACCCACAAACCCGGACGCTGGCAAGTGATCGAACTCACCCCCAAGCTCGCCCTCGAAACCTTTCCCCTCGACAGTTGGGGCAACGTCGAAAGTAGCACCGTCGTTCCCGCCAGCTTCGGCTACTGCAATGGCACCACCGACCAGGCAGGCATCCTCTACGACGGCACCGTCGTCCCCTGCTGCAAAGACTACGACGGCAAAATTCCGCTAGGTAACTTAAATAACTATCCACTCAGAGAAATTCTCTATCAGCAAAGACCTGCCTGCGCCCTGCGCAAAGGCTTCGACAGCTTCCAGGTCACTAACCCGGTGTGCAAACGCTGCATGGGCGCAGACACCCAGCAAAAGTCGCTTCTGCGTCAGGTCGGCTCTATCGCCTACTTCAAGCTCTATAATCCCATCATGAAAAGATTCAATCCAGGTTGGGGAGAAGTATAGTCGTCTAATCTTCGAAGCGCCCGACTAACTAGAGCCGCAATACAGGTATGCATCCTATCTTCAACCACGTCTGACTGGAACTAAGGCAATGAAAATAGAAGACTACTTTGACTTTCTCGCTGAAAACGACATTCGTATTAAAGGAACTCGAATCGGCATTGAAACCGTACTATACGAATACATTGACCGCTGCCAAACACCAGAAGAGATTGTAGAAACCTACACCGGACTAAGAAACGAACAGGTCTATGCCACTATCTTGTACTACTGACACGAGCGCGAAACAGTCAGTCAATACCTCAAGAACTGGTTAGAACTACTGCCTAAAAGCTGACCAAGCCCAAGATCAGAATCCCTCTCCCTTTGTAAAGCGAGAATAGAAGACTACTTTGACTTTCTCGCTGAAAACGACATTCGTATTAAAGGAACTCGAATTGGTATCGAGACGGTGCTATACGAATACATTCACCGCTGCCAAACACCAGAAGAGATTGTAGAAGCCTACACCGGACTCACAAACGAACAGGTCTATGCCACTATCTTGTACTACTGGCGTGAGCGTGAAAAAGTCAGTCAATACCTCAAGCACTGGTTGGAATACTGCCTAAAAGCTGAACAAGCCCAAGATCAAAATCCTTCTCCCTTCGTACAGCGATTGCTCAAAATAAAATCCGAGCAGTCAGCAGTATCTTCTGATTATGAAATATCTGCTTGACGAGAACCTAGCAGGGCTCTACAGGGTACAGCTCAAAAGGCAGGTTCCAGAGCTGACTGTTTGGATGATTGGCGATCCAGGCGCACCCGAACGAGGCACCAAAGATCCAGATATCCTTGACTGGTGCAGCCAGTACGAATTTGTTCTAGTCACGAACAACCGAGCATCTATGCCTAGTCATCTTGCCGACCACTTGGCCAGCGGCAAATATAGCCGGGATGCATCGCATTTGCTATGGCACTTTGCGTTAGGAATAAGGGGTGTAGCCTTTCGTGGTGTAGCAAGCAAAGTGCGGAAAGCTATATTGCCGGGAATCCTAGTGTTTCGCCGCAGAGCTACTATCAAAGCAATCCTAGAGGATTTGATACTAATCGCAAAGGTTGCTGAGAGTAGCGAATTTCGCGACCAAATCACGCACATTCCACTCAAGTAAGTTGCGGCTATTTTCTTGTTGCGCTCACTTCACTAGGCATAGCAACGGGTGCCAGCACTTTTGCCCTAGTTGCCCTAAACATGCCAAACCGACAGAGGCCACTGCCAAACGCCAAACGCATTAGCAACAGTGTTGGCACCTCGCGGACAGACTTGATGAAGCCAGATACGCCAAACTTTACTAGCCCTTTTGGTCGTATGATTCCTTGCCAAATCGAGTCAAGCCAGGAGGGCAGCGTTTCTTCAGCCCAGTCTGCTGTTTCCACAGAGCCTGCTACCATCCCAGTTGCTTCTAGCAGTTCAGAGAATCCTTCAATGCTAGAAAACTCAGGATGTGACCACTGGTCTAACAATTGTCTCATCACTGGTTTTTCCCACCAGTTCAGCGGACGGCGACGATCATCTCGCTGATTCCAATCGCCGACTACTAGCAGTCCACCTGGCTTTAGCACCCGCAGCAGCTCTTTTGCAAAGATTGCCTTGTCAGGCATGTGTGGACCTGCTTCTAAAGACCACACCACGTCAAAACTTTCATCTGGAAAGGACAGCGCCATCGCGTCATCCACCATGAACTTTGCACTTAGACCCGCTGGCGTTAGCTCTGTCGCTCGTTTCACCTGTCCCGGACTAATCGTTACGGCTGTCACATCAAAGCCGTAGTCTTTGGCTAGCACCCGGCTACTGCCACCAATACCACAGCCTACATCTAGCAGGGTCGAGCCGGGGGCGCACTTGTCTAGACCGCCCCACTGCACCATTTCATGCACAAAGTCATACTTTGCCTGACGAAAATCCTTTTGCCTTGGTGGTGAACCGTAGTGGCCTAGATGAATGTGCTCACCCCAATAGAATTCCAAAATGCCATCCTGCGTCCATTCGTCATAAGAGGTCGCTACGGTATCCGACGAGTCATAGCGCCGAGCCGTCGACAAGTAGGCGACTAGACCGACTACAGGCAGCACTATCAATAGCAAAAGGAGTAAATTCATAGGAGTAGACAAAAGCCCAAAAGCGTTACCTTTCCTCATATTACTATTTTTGACCGGGTTCAATTTGAGATACGAACGGCATTAGGTATTAACAGCTTGAACAACCGGGCGATGTTTGTAGGGATAGTGAATAACGCTGAAGTATCCTGGCTGTAGGGCGATCGCATCGCTCTGCTCAACCTGTCCTCCTAATGTTTGGATAATGAGCTGTTGGATACTGCTACGAGACGCAATTACCAACCCTGTCATGAGCTTGCCAGAA
The DNA here is from genome assembly GCA_963772185.1 of uncultured cyanobacterium. Taxonomy (GTDB): domain Bacteria; phylum Cyanobacteriota; class Cyanobacteriia; order Phormidesmidales; family Phormidesmidaceae; genus Phormidesmis. Next base: position 202,642 of record CAVYWR010000001.1, read on the forward strand.
TCGCGACCAGATAGCGTCTGATAGGACTGCTCCAAATGCGGTTGCCAGGATTGGAGAAAGTCAGATTTTTGCGCGCTGAGACAAAGAATTTTGGGAGAGTGCTCGGTTAGCGTCTTTAGCCATGCCTGTTTTAGCCCTGCCTGTTCCTTGTCTGCCGATAGGCAAAAATCTATGGGGGCTGTTCTCAGTCGCTCGGTTAGGCGATCGCCACCATTCTCTATCAGCGAATCTTCACTCACTAGTAGCAGCCGTACGCCCTGTTTGTTGATCTTCAGCTTAGGCAGTGTCTCGCCAATCGCGGCGGTTTGATTAAGCTGACGGAGCTGAACACGCCGATCGCAAAGCAACGGCTTAGTAGAGCCAGCGTCAGAAGATTGCATAGAGAATGTCAGCTCACTAATGCCACAGTTAGACTGCTGTAGGCTGTGGTGGCAGGTTGACGATATGCCCAGCGCAGTACTTAAAAGTGCATGAATCGTGCCGCTGTGACTCACAATAAGAACCGTCTTGTTTGCGTGACGCGGCAGCATTTTAGCCCAGAACTGACGCGCCTCTCGGTAGAGATCCTGAACGGGAAAGTAAGTCTTGGCTGTGACTGCGATACCGCCACCTTTGGCCATATCAGCGCTGACGGGCAGCTCGAATTCGTGCGGGCGCTGCTGCCAACAGTGATACTGGTGGGGAAACTGTTGCTTTACCTGATCATAGGTGAGTCCTTCCCAGCAGGAGAGAGAGATTTCTTTGAGATCGTTGCTAGTGACTATGGGTAAGGGCTGAGCTGAGCTTGTCTGGATTGAGGCCATTGCCTGAGAAATTTCATCAGCGCTCTGCTGTACTCGGCGCAGCGGGCTAGCGTATATGAGGTCAATGGGCGTATCAGCAGAGCGTTCTTTGAGATGCTGACCGACTAGGCGAGCGGTTTCTCTCCCTGTTTGCGTCAAGACAGATTCATTGGAGCTGCCTTGATATCTGCCCTGATCGTTAAATGAGCTACGCCCGTGTCGGACGAGGATGACGCGGGTGGTTTTTGACATGATGGGTTGTAGCGTGAAATAAACAGCTATAAACGCTAGCTTTGTCGAACTGTTTGAAGTGTTTGCCGGACAGTTTCTAACTCGATTGGCTGAGAGGTGTCTGGGTTGCTTTTGACATAGCGATTGTAGAAGAAGTGGTTTGCTCTTCTTTCTATCGCGCTCAATAGTTTTTCAAGGCGATCGCTCCCTCGACCAAACGTCAGCCGATTCACCAGAGGATTTACCAATAGCTCACGGCGGCGACTGCCTAGTTTGAGATAGCGCTTTTTGAAATACTTATCTTCAGCGAGATCCCACTTTTGCCGCAGATGATTCAGGCTAGCGAGATCCCAAGCATCGCTCCAGCGCATCATGAAATAGGGCAAATCATAGAGCTTGAAGTCGGGCAGCTTGAGTTCGCCAAACCACTCCATCAGTCCGACTTTGTTGTTGTCGATGCCGACGGTGTCGGTGGTGACGATGGCGGTGCGATCGCTATAAATTTTGCCGCCTGCCTCAGTCACCATAAAGCAAAAGTCAATATGCTCTCTAGTGGCCATCATGCCTTCATCTAGCAGCCCGCCCGTTGTTTGAAAAGGCGCTGTTTTGAAGAGATCTGTGCGAGCTAGCAGGCAGTGAAATTCCACGTAGTCGCACTGCTTTCGGCGCAGCTCATCGGGAACCTGCGCAACGGGCTTGCCCGTTAGATAAGCTGACTGCTTGATCTTTCGGCGGGGCTTTCCGTTCTTTATCTCGGTTTTGATATACGAGCGACCGCCTGCATTGTGGATCACCTGATGCACTGGCTGGCCGATGCAGGTCAGCGGGCCGACGACCGCCGCGTTCTCTTCTTCAGCACAAGCTATCAGCCGAGTGAGCCAACCTTTTTTGACCACAACGTCATTTTCAACAAACACGACGTAGTCGCTGTTAGTTTGTTCTAGTACGTAGCGCAGCCCTACATTTCTGAGCCTGATTAGGCGAAACGTATTGTGGGGTACGAATAATTTTGAAAGATTCTTCTTTAGCCTTTTGATTGACATAGCGTGCCACGGGCTTGGGCGAGCACACATCTACAAACACCAGATCAAAAGGGTAGTCAGTATTGTGATAAATGCTCTCTAAACAAGCTTCAGTGTAGCTAAAGCGCTCTCTCGGGCCGATGACCAAGGTTGCTTTCGGCCTGGTTGCTGCTTCGGTCGCAAGCTGGGTGTCATTTGCAGGGGAGTGGATAGCTATCATGATTTTTTCTCAGGGTAAAGTGATTTTGTTTTTAGTTTAAGCAGCTAGCTAAACGGTTAAAAGTCTACGCTGCCTTCAATACTGCCAAAGCCTTCAGCCGCTTCACCGTTAAAAGGAGCCTCAATGCCAATACCAAATTCAACGTTGAGATCGTCAAACTCAATCTCGTAGGTTATCTCAGGCTGAATGAACCATACGCTGTCTTTTTGGCCGATGGGAACTTCTAGCTCTACTTCGCTATTATCTGATTCTTGTAGCAAAAAGGTAGGGCCAACTTGCCATTCGCTTAGCGCTCTATCATCGAGGTTGTACTCAAACTCTCCTCGAATACGGGTGTCGGCAGTGGCCGCAAGAGGGGCATTAAGTAAAAGAGTTGCCGCAACCGTATATTGAATTAGACGAATAAAGAGAAAGCTGACAGGATTTACTTTCACTCAGCTTAGGCAATCGCTAAATCGGCTTTTTTGGAGCGGCTACACTGCACCAAATGCTCTCTTTGCTCAGCCGACAAAAGCTGCTGACCGGCTTTGGCGTTAACGGCTACTTGCTCAGGAGATTTGGCACCGGCGATCGCAACTGGCTCAATTGGATGCGAAATGGCAAAGCGCAAGGCGGCAGTTACCATCGCTTCCCCTGGGGCTATCTCGGTCTTAAGGCTTTCTACCTTCGCTAGTTTGCGGGCGAGCTTATCTTTCGACTTGTCGTTTTTGTACCACTCAGATCGCACCGTGTCGGTAAAGACTGTTTCGGCAGAATATTTTCCTGAGAGCAGACCCTTGTGCAACGGTCCTCGCATTAATACAGCAATGTTGTTGTTTTTGCAGTAGGGCAGAAACGCTTTATCGGGATTGCGATTTAGAAGAGAATAATCGGTTTCGACTACGCTACAGGTACCGTTTTTGTTGAATAGCTCAAGTACTTCTAGGCGATCGGTTGAAATGCCGTAAGCCCCAATGAGTCCCTGCTGCTGAAGCATCTCGAATCCTGCTAAGTAGGTATCGGCCATCTGCGGATCGTCTAGCTTGCCCTCGTGGCAGAGCATCACGTCTATATAGTCTGTTCTTAGCCGGTACAAACAGGCATGAACGCACAGCCTAACCATATCTGTTGTTGTCATTGGCACCATTTGGCCCGTCCGTCGCCCCCAGCGGCCAATTTTACTGACGAGATGAACCTGGTCGCGCACGCCCTTTAACGCTTTGCCCAGTCTCTCTTCTGAGAGCCCTGTGGGAATGCCGTAAGATTCAGCCGTATCGATTAGGTTAATGCCTTTTTCTATGGCGCTGCGAACAGTGGCGATCGCACATGCCTCATCAATCTCGCCCCACTGATTGCCAATATTCCAAGTGCCCAAACCAATAGCGGATGCTTTAATACCTGTATTACCTAGTTCGCGGTAAAGCATGATGTGAGTATCTCCTAAGTGACTAGTCGTGAGTAAATAGTGAAAGATAAAATGCGATGAAATTTACTAAAAACGAGATGCCGCAGCGTCGAGCTTTGGCGAGGTTGAAGTGTCTAGCTCAGCGAGAGTCTTGGCTTTAGCATCAGTAGAAAACCGTTCGGCTGCTCGGCTGCTCAGGGTGTTGGTTTTCTCGAATGTTTTCTCAAATTTCTCGAATGCTTTCTCGGGAAACGACGGCTGAGGATAGTTTGATAGCGGCGCATCGAGACTTTCTAACAGCTTTTGATACTGCCGAGACAGATAGCGATTGAACAGCTTTTCGACGCTGACCAGCCGTTTTTCTAACCACTTTTTAGCCGGATCGCTAAGAAAAGAAAACTGAGCCACCAGCGGTTTGATCAGCTCTTTACGCCGCCTTTGGCCTAGCTTTTTATAGCGCTTTTGAAAGTACTTGCTGTCGGCTAGGTTCCACTTCTGTTGAAAATGCTTTAGGCTGGCCCGCTCCCAATCATCACTCCAGCGCAGCATAAAGTAAGGGAGATCAAAGAGTTCCATCGGCGGAGCGGGCGGATGCGTCAAGAAAGTAACAACAGAGGTGGGCTCTAGGTAAATCGGCTCTCCCAGGCGAGTGACACTCATGCAGAAATCCAAATATTCTTTGGTGCAGCAAAAGCCTTCATCGAGTAGACCGATGCGATTAAACAAATCGGTACGCACTAACATGGCGTGAAATTCTATGAAGCCTACGGTCTGCCGCTGGAGCTGATCTTCGATCTCGGCAATCGGGCGGTTTTGAAAGTAGGTTTTTTCCTCAATAGTCCATTGGCCTGCGTTCGCCAGCGTTCCTTCAGGGCCCTGTTCACCTCTAGCAAACTTAGCGTATTCGCCCGGTTCCATATAGTCGCCACCGACGCAGTGAACGATAGTATGGATGGGTTCGTACTGGCAGACTAGAGAGCCGACGACAGATGCGCCAGTCTGTTGGCTGCATTTCATCAGGGCGCTAAGCCAGCCTGGAGCGAACAGAATATCGTTGTCAACGAAGACGACGTAAGGGGTTTGGACTCGCCTTAGCCCTGCGTTTCTAGCCTGGTTGGGTGAGAGATAGTAGGGCGATCGCACCAGCTCAAACTCTTTTTGGGCCGACTGATGCTCTAGATAGCTTTGAATAGGTTCAGGAGAGTTATTGTCTACATAGATGAGACGAAAGGGATACTGAGTATTCTCGTACAGACTCTCTAATGATTTTTGAGTGAACTGGAATCGTTCTCTAGGAACAACAATGATCGTAACTGGCGGTTGGCGCATGAGTATGTTCTCTTAATTTACTGTTTTTGGCTTGTTCTAGTTTCTAGCTAGACCGGTATGCTGTGACCGGCTGAAGCTTTAGAGGCGATCGCACTCTGTAGCTGATACAAAGCGGCGTAGCGTCGACCTGTTTGCATTAGCGCTGTGTGAGTGCCGCTCTCTAAGATTTGACCGTTCTCAACATAAAAGATTTGATCGAAGCGCTTAGATGCGCTTAAATCGTGGGTGATCAAAAACGTGGTAGCGTCTTTGGTTAACCGGGCAAGTGCCTCGCTCACGCTCTTTTCGCTCTTGTTGTCTAGACCCACAGTCGGCTCATCCAAGATCACAATGCGAGCTTTGCGCACGGCGGCTCTGGCGATCGCGACCCGCTGCCTTTGTCCGCCCGAGAGCGTCGACCCCCGCTCGCTCATCAGCGTATCGTAGCCCTGGGGCAGCTTCATGATGAAATCGTGAGCGTTAGCCAGTTTTGCGGCCTGTTCAATCTCATCATCGGTTGCACCTACCGTACCGTAGGCAATGTTTTCGCGTACGGTGGTGGCAAACAAAACGCTGTCTTGTAGCACAATGCTAATCTGTTGGCGCAGCGAGTCTATTTGATAGTCGCGGATATCTTTACCATCAATCGAAACCTGACCCAGCAGCGGATCGTATAGCCGTAGCAACAGGCTGACCAGGGTAGATTTTCCACCGCCGGAGGGGCCGACAAAAGCGATGCGCTCCCCGGCTTTGGCTGCAAAACTCACATCGCTCAAGACCATGCTGTTGGAATTGTAGGCAAAGTAGACATTATCGAAGCGGACGTTTCCATTAAAAGCTCTAGCTTTAAGGGCGTTGGGTTTGTTTCGCACCTCGGGCACCATATCGAACAAATCAAGAATTCGCTCGCCCGATGCGGTGGCCTTTGATATCTTGGCGGCTTCTTTTGCCAAGTCACGAGTAGGTTTGAAGGCGGTTTTCAAGTAGGTGATAAAGACGAGCAGATCGCCGGGGGTAGCGCTGCCCTGTTGAACAATTACCGCGCCTCGCCACAGCACTAGGGCAGTTGCGATCGCCACTAAAATCTCTGCCGTTCGCTGTAGCCCTGCTGAAAGCTGCTGCGTATGGGCGCTATCTTCTAGGCTCTGGCGATTATCTTGCTCAAATATTTTCTCTAATCTACCTTCTAGCGACAGCGCCTGCACTACCTTAATCGCCCCCATCGCTTCGGCTGCTGTTGCCGCCATCGCGCTCTCACTGCGCCGCTGCTGACGAGAGATCTGCTTGATTCGCCGAGTCATCTTAACGCTAGAGAGGATGAACAGCGGAAACACGGCTAGACCAATCAGCGCCAGCTCCCAGTCAATCCAAAACATGACGCCCACCATGCTAAATAGCGTCAGCGTATCGACAATCAGCGGCAGCGTGGCATCGACTGTGGCGCTCCGCAGCGTATCGACATCGCTGGTAATGCGAGTAATGATATCGCCGCTTTTTGACTGGTCGTGAAAAGAAAGAGAGAGACGCTGAATGTGGGTGTAAAGGTTGGCGCGAACCTCAGTGATGATTCGGCTAGCAGCAATGGAAAGCCCGACTAGGCTGACATAGGCAGAGAGCGCGCGTAGGACAGCGGTTGCAATAATTGCAAGGGACAGCACCATCAGCAGCGTGTTAGACCCCATGTCTCGCAAGATTGGCCAGTCTAGCTCAGCATTGTGAGCATCGGGAATTAGCACAAAGTCGAAAATCAGCTTTAGCGGCCAGGGTGCTATCAGCCGGGAAAGCACTTTAGTAACTAGCGCCAGTCCTGCCAGCGTCAGCAGTCCCTTTTGCTGCTTGATCTGCGGCCAAAATCGGCTGGCGATTCGCTGCAAACTAGGGATCGCCTGTTTCAGATTCTTGGGTCGGGTGCGTTTGATCATTGTGATAGGGCCTGATGCGCAACGGTTGCTAGAGGAGACTGGTTGACTGAGAGATTCTTAGCTGAAGCTGAGCTAGCGGCAAGCGCTTTTTCGTACAGACTCTTCCAGTTTTGTTGTTCAATAGTGGGTGCGAACTGACTGAGCGCCTTTTGTCTAGCGGCAATGCCTAGCTGCGATCGCAAGTCCGGCTGAGTAATCAAACGCCGCAGCGCGTCTGTCAAGTGCTCAGTATCACCGGGTCGAACAATCAGGCCGTCATTCCCATCTTCGATAATTTCGCCGATGGCATCTACACTGCTGCCAACAACGGCTTTGGCCGCTAGCATCGCTTCTAGCATGGCGTTGGGGCAGCCATCGCGCAGAGAAGGAATCGCAAAGATATCCATGTGAGGGAGGTATGCGATCGCCTCCTGGCGGCTGATTTTGCCTGTGATCACCACCCGATCGGCAAACCCACTTTGTGCTAGCGTTTGCTCCCAGTAGTCTCGCTCTTTTTCAGCAAAGTCACCCACTAGTAGCAGGGTTATCTGTTCTACAATCTGTTCTTTTCTAAGCGTTTGGCAAGCATCGAACAGATGCTCTAGTCCTTTTTTGTCCCTAAAGCTGCCAACCGAACCGATGACAACACCCTGAAGCTTTTCGACTAAGGCAGGTTCAGGCAAACTATCAAAATCAATCGGCATAATGGAATTCCAAAAGGCAGACGATTTGTCTTGAATCTCTGGGGCAATGATTTGGGCGCGGTGCATCAAGTCTCGGCTGACAAAGGTTGTCTGAGTAGAGTGCGTCAGCGCCCAGGCCACCTGACTAAACTGAGCAGGACTAAAGATATGTTTGTTCAAGTCTGCGCCGCGTACGCTGTTGATCACTGGCAGTCCGCTTTCTCTACCTAGCAAGGTTGTAACAAAGCCCATCTCATTGATAAAAAAGGCGTGGAGAAGATCAAAGCGATAGGTTTGGTGCAGCGCCTTGAGCTGACTGTGCAGGTCGCACAGATAGTCTTGCACCTTGGCTTGATCGGAGCGCACGGCGGGCTTTAGTCGATGGACGGTGATGCCATTTTGCTGCGTAGTTTGGCAAGTAGAGCGACGAAATTCTCCGGCAGCAGCCATCGCGCGTTCTTCTCGAAAGACAGCTCTAAAGACGGCTACATGGACATCGTAGCCAAGCGCTATGAGCATGTTGGCAATCCGACTGACCGACTCGCCGACACCGCCGACATCAGGGGGAAATTCTAGGCTGGTGATACAGACTTTTTTCTTCATGGGTTGTAAAAGTGTGACTAGTGTCTACGGAGTTGAACAAGCGAGCGTTTATGCCGCTTGAGTGAGCACCGATTTTGCCGATAGCAGCTTTTGAAGATAGAGCGCCGTATGATCAGCACCGTGCAAATCGATTTGGTGAGCTGTGAACGACTGCTTTAGCGTTGTTTGAATAATCTGCGCCAAAGAGCCGGGCGCTAAGTCTTCTGAAGAGAGCAGGCCCAGAATTCCTAAGCTGGCTAGCTTTTCGGCTCGGATACGCTGTTCGTCTGTTTGACTGGGATTGGGTGAGGGAAAGATGAGCGATCGCACCCCCGTTCTCAACAGATTCATCGTAGTGTTGTATCCACCTAAACTCACCGACAGATCGGCTCTTTTTAAATAGTCCAGCAGCAGCGAAGTATATCGGCGCAAGGTTACGTTAGAGTGACCTGCCGCCTGTTGCTGAAGCCGAGCAAAGTCTTCGTCGGGCATAAACGGTCCAGCAAACGCATAAACTTGGTGAGGTAGCCTGTCACTTAGGCGAGGACTCGCGGCTATGATTGCACTTAGCAGTGAATAGCCATGTCTGCCGCCGCCCGCGCTAGCCACAATGCTAGGCGATGAACTGCTCAGACCCGCAATATCATCCGGGGTCGGCGATCTTTTGGCAGGCGGCGACTGAGCCACATACCCCGTGTAGACAATCTCGCACTCGAGATTGCTAGCTTGAGGAAAACAATCTTCTAATCGCTGAAAGTTAGCATCAGAATGAAACAACACCGCATCGTAAAAGCGATTAATCAGCCGACAAACTTTGTCTTCTCTGCGTTCTCTAGCGCCAGCAGAGAGCGGCTGAGTCATGATCAGATCTCTTAGGCTGCATACTATCTTGACCGGACGCGCAGAGGCTTTGGCCCGCTTTAACAAAGGGTTCAGCTCATACTTCATACTCATTTTGCTAAATGGAAAGCACTCAGTAATCAGGCAGTCGGGCTGAAATCGCTCAAATACAGCTAGCAGCAACTCTGTTCGCTGAGCTTTAACGGTCTCTAGTGACAAAGCTGAATCGACCGGCAGCAGTTCCGCTCCTTTTTGCCAAATTGCGGGCAAATAGACGATTTCAGCTCTAGCTGGAAGCTGAAACTCAGGCACCGCTTGCCCGCCGCTGACAAAACAAACTTCAAACTCTCTCACTAAGCTGTTGATAATCTCTTTGCAGCGAACTAGATGGCCCATACCTGCTAGGTGCTGGCAATAAATCATAATTTTCTTCATTTCTCTTTCCTGCGCTCAAGGTTTGCTATCGGCTGGTAGTCCGTGCGATTGAGCTACGCTGCTCTCGGTCCCGCTACTTGTCGCCCTGCCAAGCTGTTTGCCTCTAGCTCGCCTTCTACTAGCGCTTTGACGTAGCGATTAGTCTTCTCAACTCCGTTCAAATCAAATTCAATCTGGCTAGGGCTATGACAAAGATGCTCTATTACCAAGGCTGCAAAGCGCGCTGGCTGCAAATCTTCTGGCTGTATCTTACGGACTTTATCTAGCTGCGCAAGCCGCTCAACTCTGATTGTTTGTTCTTGATCGTCGTTACCGGTGAAAGGCAACATCAAAGCCCTCACGCCTGTTGTCAGAATATTCATAGTGGTGTTGTAGCCAGACATGCTTATAGAAAGCTCTGCTTGTTGCATATAGGCTAATAGACTCGGCGTGTAGCGGCGAATATTTAAATTGCTGCGATCTTTAGCAGCATTTTTTAGCGCCCAGAACTGGTCGTCAAGGATGAAAGGGCCAGTGAATATCTGAATGCGATGCGGAATTTTTGATTCTAAAATTTCAGCAGATTGGACCACGCAATCTAGCAGCTCATGGCCAAACCGTCCGCCCCCAACGCTTACGAGGACCATTGGCTTCTTTTTGCTAAGCGCAATGTTGTCTGCGATCGTCGGCTGGCTGCTTTCGCTTTTCTGCACAACGTAGCCAGTGTAGCGAACGTCGCAGTTCAAATCAGTGACTCTAGAAAAGCTATCTTCTAACGGGTGCAGGTTGGGATCGCTGTGGATCAGTAGCTGATCAAAGTACTGGTTAATTAGCCGAACAATCTTTGCCTCATGGCGAGTTTGATTGTTCTTCGTTACAACAATATCACGCAGGCTAGAAATCACTTTTGCGCCCTGCGCTTTGGCGGATTCGATTAAAGGAATTAGCTCAAATGAAAATCGCCGCCTACCAAAGGGAAAAAGCTCAATCATTAGCACGTCTGGTCGAAAGCTATTCAACACTTCTAGAAGCTGCTGCCGCCGAATGTCCTGCGTTTTTTCTATGGTGAGGGTTGAATCGACGGGGATAAGTTCACGAAACTCGGTGTCACTTTTGATGGCGGGTAGATTGATGAGTTGCACGTCGGGCGGAGCCTGGAAGCCTTTGACGACTTCTCCGCCGTTAATGAAGCACACTTCAAAATCGGCAGTCAGTCCTCGCACGATCTCTATGCTGCGAATGAGATGGCCCATTCCTAGAATGTGCTGACAGTAAAACATGATTTTTTTCATGGGAATAGCAGTTAGAGTAAGTGAGTGAGTGAGTGATGGAATTTAGAGAGGCATCGACAGCATCAGGCAGGTAAACAAAGTGAAGAAAAAGAAACTGGCTGTTGTACTGAAGGAACCAGTGATTTTAAATAGTTGGCGATGTTAGAGAGTCCGTTTAGCGCTATTTCTTCTTGTGCTGCTTCTTGTTGCAGTAGGCCAGTATGAGTAAGCTGTGCTAGTACAGATTGGATGAGCGATCGCGCTGTTAGATCGTCAGGATGAACCATTGTCACCCAGCCTTTAGCAGCAAAGCGAGCGGTGCGAATAAGCTGTTCTTGAGAAGGCTGATAGCGAGGCACCACCACCGCTCGCTTACCTAGCGTAAGAATCTCCGTGAGTGTGTTATATCCACCCATCGAAACCACTGCGTCTGCTGCCTTCATATATAAAAGTGAGTCGTTAGTAAAGCTTTGAAAAATGACGTTAGAACAGTTAGCAGCCAGTGTCTGCAACTGTAGCTGCTGCTCGATTGGCATTTCTGGGCCGCACAAAACCAGGCTATGAAAAGTACTGTGAGGGGGGTTGCTATGATGAGCGGGGGGGTTCTCTTGAAGTGTCTGAAGCCCCTGAAGATAGCTGTGTACTAGGCTGTAGCCGTCTTCGCCGCCGCCGGGTGTGACCAGTACGAGCCGATCTGTTGTATCAAGGCCCAACTGCGCTCTCAAGTCAGGGCGATCGCGCTCCAACACCTGCTTGCGAATATAGCCGCAATAGCGCACCTTACAAGCAATCGACAGCGGCAACCGATACTCTTGAATAAGATCGAATACGCTTTGCGTTCCTGCCACTAATATCCGATCGTAGTAGCGGCTAATCGTAGGGTAGTAGCCCCACCTGTACCACTCTTCCATAGTTTTCTCGGGCGTATCTAGAATGTCGCGCAGCAGCAATATGCATTTACTTTCAGGCAGATACTGTTGCAGATAGTTGAGCGTTGAAATGAGTTCGCCTTTGAGTCCTGTTGGTTTTTTATCGACTAGCAGAAGATTGGGCTTGAAGTGAATGACGGCCGAGGCAATGAGCTGCGATCGCAGCTCCACAGTCTCTTCGATAGATGTGCCTAAATACTTCGCCGTCAGCTCTCCCGAAGCGCCTCTATTTAGGCAGGGCAGCTTGATGTAGTCTAGTCCTCTAGGCAGGCGAAACTCGTGTATCATCGGCGAGCCAGAGACTAACAGCACCGATAGCCCAGGCCAGCGGTCCAACAGATACTCACAAATTGCCAGCATTCGTCGCAGATTGCCCAGCCCGAACGTATCATGAGAGTAAACCATCAGCCTTGTCGCTGTACTCGTTTTTGTAGCAGGTATAGTCATGTCTTCGAAGCATCCTTGAATCGGCGATCAATCCATCGAATTTGCTTGTTCTTACTATTGCGGCTCTGCATAAAATAAGCATGAACTTTACGTGAGAGTCCTTTCATGAAAAAAATCTCATGTTGGAATTTGCGCTTTATGAGATGGTTTAAGAGACGATTGCCCGTTCTCGTGCATTTTATGCAAGCCAGCTATGTGGAAGCAGCTTATTCAAGAAACTCGAACACGCATTTTGCTTATATATGCGCTGCTGTTGCTGCTGCTGACGGGCGCATCTGTTCCTATTTTTAGGTACCTCTTGTTTACAGAAGTCAACGAGCGGGTCACAGAAGATCTCGAAGAAGAAAAGCAAGCGTTCCTAGCGGCCTATGCAGACTGGGCAGAGGGACAGGACAGCTCAGTAGAATCTATAGGCGAACTAAAAGCCTTTGTGGATGATTTCTTAGAAGACAGTCGCCCAGAAGATGACAACTTTCAAATTGTTCTAATTAACAGCGAGCTGTATCGCTCAAACCCCTCATCTCTTCTACAGCCGCTGCGCCCTGGCTCTGAGCTGTTTGAGCGCTGGCAGGATGTCACAGCTCCTACGCTGAACGAACAAAAGGTGAGTGATTCTGCGGTTGGCAGCGTTCTCTATACGGCTGCGCCACTCTTGCTAGACGGCGAGCAGCGAGGCGTTTTTGTAGTCGCACATAGCACAGCTGGTGAGCGGCAAGAGGCGCTAAAGAGCGTTTATTTATTTGTGCGAGTGATGTGTGTTGCGGCGCTAGTCGCACTGATCCTCGCTTGGATAGGTACGGGCAGGCTGATGGCTCCAATTGCCGCGCTAACACGAACCGCAACCGCCATTAGTGAATCCGATTTGACCCAGCGCTTGCCGCCTAGTAAAAACGATAGCGAACTAGCTGCTCTAACAAACACTTTCAACGACATGATGGATCGCATCCAAGCCGCATTCGATTCTCAGCGCAGCTTTATTAACGACGCTGGGCACGAACTCCGCACGCCTATCACCATCATTCAAGGCCACCTAGAGCTACTCGACGACGATCCGCAAGAGCGTCAGGAAACCATTGAGCTAGTGATGGATGAGCTTGATCGCATGGGACGGCTGGTCAGCGATATGCTGCTATTGGCCAAATCAGAAAGACCTAACTTTCTACAGCTAGAGATGATCGAGATGCAGCCATTCATGCAAGAAGTGTTTGCCAAGGCGAAAGCACTAGCCGAGCGCAACTGGATACTCGATACAAAAGACTCTGCGGGTGGACCTATTCAAATCAGGGGCGATCGCCAAAAATTAACCGGCGCGCTGCTCAACCTGCTTAGAAACGCGACGCAATACACCCAGCCCTCAGACACCATTGAGCTGGGCTATCGCGTGGAGAAGCCTGTCACTGAGAAGACAGCGACTGAAGAGCAGGCAGAAGGCCAGCTTCAGCTTTGGGTTCGCGATACGGGAGAAGGAATCAGCGACGTTGATCAAAGGCATATCTTCGCCCGATTTAGTCGCGGCTCGCGGCCCCGTCGCTCAGAAGGATCTGGCTTGGGGCTGGCAATTGTCGAAGCTGTCGTCGAAGCGCATGGTGGGCGCGTCGGCCTCATCAGCCAGCCCCAAAAAGGCGCTACATTTCAGATTTGGCTGCCGATGAAGTCGCCTGAATCTGGTTTTGTACGGACCTTAGCAGCGCCTTAAATCGAAAAGGCTTTTGCAGATAGTCGTTTGCCTGAGCCGATAGCACAGATTCGTTAACGTCACTTAGCGCAGTCATCACGATAATCGGAGCAGAGTCACCGCGATCGCGCAGCTCCCTAAGCACCGTCCAGCCGTCTTTCACAGGTAGCCCCAAATCCAGCAAAATAGCATCGTAGTGATTCTCCTTCGAGACCGTCAGCGCCTGCTCACCGTCAGCCACCACCGTCGGGATAAATCCGTTTTTTCTCAGTCCCTTTGCCACAAAAGCAGCAAGCTTTTCCTCATCTTCAACAATCAAAATCTGGTACATAAAGCAGCGTTTAACTAACCAGAGAAACAAAATTGGCCAGCATAGTAAGCACCATACCCCGTGCGGCCTTCAGCTAGCATGAGAAAACTCTTATCTACGCAGCCGATATCCCGCACCCCGCACCGTTTCGATTAAATCGCTACCCAGCTTTTTGCGTAAGTAGCCTACATAGACATCTACGATGTTAGAGCCTGGGCTGTAGTCATATCCCCAAACCCGGTCCAATAGCTGTTCGCGGCTCAGCACCTGCCCAGGATGGCGAAAGAAAGTTTCTGCCAAGATAAACTCTCGAGCTGGTAAATCAACTACTTGACCATTTACGCACACGCGCCGGGTGTGCAGGTTTAGCTCTATGTCGCGACTCGTAGCAACTTTATCGTTTGTCGTGAACTAATTGTTCGCTCAGAAGCTTGTCTTAAGCGTAGGCGCACTCTAGCTAACAGTTCTTCAAAACGGAAGGGCTTCGTCACATAGTCGTCTGCGCCTCCTTCTAACCCCATCACCTTGTCTTGAATATCTTCCCTAGCGCTCAAGATGATGATCGGTAAAGCTGCCCCTTGCCCTCTCAGCTCTGAGACGACTTCATGACCATCTTTATCTGGCAGCCCCAAGTCGAGAATCAGTAAGTCAAAGTTGGCCTCTAGTATCTGCGTAATCGCTTCTCTTGCATTTTGTGCGATCGCGGTAGAAAATCCGTGAGCATTCAACCCTTTCTGAATGAAGGAAGCAATACGTGGCTCGTCCTCTGCTATCAAAATTTTATACATGGCTTTTATGGACGATACCAACAACAGATTATAAATATCTGTACGACTCAAAGCAATCTGGGTTTAGATCAAGCAGCTCTATCAGCAGGGGTAGCCAAGCGCGGCACATCGTATGCGGACGGCAGCGGCGCGAAATGTCACAGATTCTGCTAGCAACCCTGTAGGCTGTAGAGGTTTCGCCTTTCTAGCGACTGCGATTATGACATCGGCTACCAAAGACAACCCATCAAAGTTTTCCTTTTCGCAGCTAGGACCGGGCCTGTTGATGGCAGGCGCGGCGATTGGCGTTTCACATTTGGTACAGAGTACTCGGGCCGGAGCGATGTACGGCTGGGCCGCGCTGGTCTTTTTGCTGCTGGCTAATCTGATGAAGTATCCGTTCTATGAGTATGGCCATCGGTATGCTGCCGCGTCCGGGCAAAACCTGGTTCAAGCGTATCGGCAGCAGGGAAAGCGGATCTTTGTGCCGTTCCTGCTGATCAGCGTCATTAGTGCGGTGGGTAGCTTTGCAGTGGATGCGTTTGTAGCGGCGATGCTGTTGCAGTATCTGTGGCTGCCGCAGGTGTCGGCGACGGTTCTAGCAATTGGGGTGCTGATCTTTTGCTGGGGGCTGATCGCGGTTGGTCGCTATCGGCTATTTGAGCAGGTGACGAAATGGTGTGTGATTTTGCTATCTGTGGCGACGATCACGGCGGTAGTTGTGGCGATCGCAACCACATTAACAGAACTGTTCACTCAACCTAACTTAGACAGCATTGATTCCATAGCACTGGAAGTTGTAGATACAACTACCTCCATAGACATTTCTATTTTCTCGCTTGAAGCGCTGCCTTTCGTAATTGCATTCATGGGCTGGATGCCGGGTGGACTAGAGCTTTCGGTTTGGCAGTCGCTGTGGGTACAGGCAAATGGAGAAGACAGCGGCGAGCAGACCTCGATGTCAGAGGCGAGCTTTGACTTTAATTTTGGCTACGTGCTGACGGTGGTGCTAGCCTGCTTATTTTTGGTGCTAGGGACGCTAACTTTGCCAGAGCAGGGAATGGCGACAGAGCCAGCGGCGTTTGCGGGTCAGCTAGTCGGCATGTATACCAGCTATATCGGTGCTTGGGCGGAGCCGGTGATTGGGGTGTGTGCGATCGCAGCTATTTTCTCCACCACCTTCACCGTCGTCGATGCCTTTCCCCGTGTGCTAGAAGCCGGTATTCATGAGCTATGGCCTAGCGCCAGGAAGAGCACATGGCCAATTCGAGGTGCGATCGCCCTTCTCCTGATCGCCCTAGCTGCCCTCCTGCTCAACCTCTTCACCGCCGGATTCGAGCCACTAATCAACACCATCACCATCATCGCCTTTGTATTCGCGCCGTTCTACGCATGGCTCAACATCCGCAGCATCGACACGCTGCCTATAGAAGCTCAGCCCAAACCGTGGCTAGTGATCTTAGCAACCGTTGGTTTGGTCTACCTGTCCGGATTTAGCCTTATATTCATTTTGTTTGAATTTGTGCTGGACATAATCTAGAGCGTTCGAAACCGACGCGTGGTCACTTTGTACAAATATAGACAAGGCTAAGTTTTCGATGTCTCATGAAAATTGCCTGCTATCCAATATCTACATACGTTCCAACACATCAATACCCAAAAGCGATAGCCCTAGCTTCAAGGTTCGCGCTGTCAAATCACATAGCACTAATCGAGAGGTTCGCTGAGGTTCTTCTGCTTGCAGCACAGAGCACTGGTCATAGAACTGGTTGAACTTTTGACTTAGCTCAAACAGGTACTGACACAGTCGGTTCGGCAACAAATCCCTTTCTACTTCAGCTAGCACTTCATCCAACTGCAAGATATGCTTTGCCAAAGTCAGTTCACTCTCTTCAGCTAGCTTCACCCGCGCGTCTAGGGTTGAAAGGTCAATCTCGCCTTTTCGGCTAATGCCCTGCACGCGCACATACGCATACATCATGTAGGGCGCGGTATTTCCCTGTAACGACAGCATTTTGTCATAGCTGAAGGTATAGTTGCTGGTTCTGTTTTGGCTCAGATCGGCATATTTCACCGCACCAATACCGACTTTTTCAGCAGCCTCTTGAACAAACTCGTCTGACTCTGTTCTTTCTTCTTGTTCTAACCTGGCTTCTACATCTAGTGCGGGTGCGGGCGATCGCCTCATCCAACAAATCTTGCAAAGGCACCGCCTCGCCTGATCTAGACTTCAGTCGCTTGCCGTCCTCGCCCTGCACCAATCCAAAAGGAGCGTAGCTCAGATCTACGTCTTCAGGCACCCATCCCGCTCGCCGCGCCACCTGGAAAAACTGCGAGAAGTGATTTGCCTGCCCCGCATCCGTTGAATAAACGATCCGGTCCACTTTGTCTTCGTTGATGCGATATCGCAGCGCTGCTAAATCTGTTGTGGCGTAGTTGTAGCCACCGTTTGACTTCTGTACGATCATTGGCAGCGGATCACCGTCTTTGTTCGTGAATCCTTCTAGAAAGACGCACTTTGCGCCATCGTCTTCTACCAGCAGTCCAGCTTTATCTAAATCAGCAACCACATCTGAGAGATAAGGATTGTAGAAAGATTCGCCGCGATCAACAATGTCCTCTGAAATATTCAACAGATCGTAAATCTTGCGATACGAGCGCTTTGATAGCTGACAAACCCGCCGCCAAGCTTCGAGCACCTCCGGATCGCCTGCCTGCAATTTCACCACCGCCTGCCGAGCGTTTTCCTTGAAGGTTTCATCCGCATCAAAGCGCTTCTTAGCCTGACGGTAGAACGTGGCGAGTTCTCCGTTTGTGGAAGCTTCTGCCGCCGCTTGCGGATCGGGATACGCTTCTTGCAAGTAGGCAATCAGCATACCAAACGGCGTTCCCCAGTCGCCTACATGGCTGACTTTTAGCACGTCGTGACCGAGAAATTCCATGACTCTAGCAAAGCATTCACCGATTACCGCCGGACGTAGATGGCCAACGTGCATCTCCTTGGCAATGTTTGGGCTAGGGTAGTCCACTAGAACTTTTTGAGGGGGATCGGCTTTGGGTACGCCAAGGCGATCGCTCTTATGTACAGCATTGAGCTGCTGCTCTAGATACTCTGCTTTGAGCTTAAAGTTGATGAAGCCAGGGCCAGCGATAGCAGGCGGTTCGCAGATGTCGGCAACGTCTAGGTTTTCTATGATTTTGGTTGCGATCGCCCTCGGGTTCATCTTCAGCGGCTTCGCCAAAGACATCGCTACATTCGCCTGATAGTCACCAAACTTTGGGTTATTCGTCCCGACTAGAACCGGATCACTCTCTTGGTATTCATCGCCAAACGCAGCCGCTAAAGCAGCCTGCACACGATTTTTCAGTTCATTCAGCGTTGATTTCATAGCTCTATATTTGGAAGCTCGCGCCGCCAGTGGTCCCTAAACTAATCACAAATAGACCTACCAATAATACAGCGGTGCTCGAATGCATCCCTAGAGAAAAGGCTATGCCGCTAGCCTCAAACCTGCCGCACTACATATCGAGATAGGTGTATTGAGGTAGGTTTCAGCATGGTCAGTAGAATACTTATTCGTTGAGCCGACCAATCACCCACTGCCGGAACTCCTTTTTTGCTTTCCGTTGGTTAGAAGCCCTGGCCTGCCTAACGTAGCGCTCTACGGCATCTTTGATAGGCCAGCCCGGAAACAGCGGACTTTCTGCGACCTCTACATACTCACCATTTTGTAGACAGTCGATACGGAGCTGACCATCATCGAACCGCCATAGCTCCAGAACCCCTAGACCCAGATAAGCATCCAACTGAGTTTTAGACGTTAGGTCAATTTCAATAGCAAGCTCCGGTGGTGGATCGGTACTTAGATCTATGCGCTGCTTCCCGGCCATTAAATCTGCATACTCAATGTAGAAGCAGTCATCAGGCTCCACCGCCTTGGACATCTGCTCATTCTTAAACGTTGTGGAACCATAAGACGTATAGTCTCGCTCTAGCTCGTCTAGCAGAACTTCTACACAGCGAGCAATACAAACTTTCTCAACTTCATGCGCAGGCATTGGTGCCACAATAGTTAATGTCCCTTCGCTGTAAGCAATCCGAGTATTTCGATTCTCACCTAGCTCCTGCAAAATCGTCTCAAATTCAGACCAGCTAACGTCTTGAATCTCAACGGTTTGACCCTCAGGCACTCTAATTTGTCGGAGCTGTAACGTAGCCATCGCGTTTTATCCTACAAATCGCAAACGTCGTATGAGCCTCTAGTATCGCGCATTCATAAGCCGTAAGCGAACTATCCTTCTATCAAGTAAGCCATTGCAAACTCCAGGGAAAAAGCAGTCTCAGCCAGAGAAAATCAAACGACCGACGAAGGCCGAAGTCGCCGCCTGCCACGGCCAGACCATGCCAGACATCATCGCACCTAACCTAGAGGTGCTCTTTTGCGGCATCAATCCTAGCCTCTACTCTGTTGCTATCGGTCATCACTTTGGCAGACCGGGAAACCGCTTTTGGAAAGCGCTTCACAAGGCTGGATTTACTCCCAGGCTCTACGATCCTAGTGAGGACGCTTCTCTCATAGAGCTAGGCTACGGCATCACCAATATGGCTCCTCGCGCTACTGCTCGCGCCGACGAACTTAGCAAAGCGGAGATTAAAGCGGGTCGTGGGCTGCTGGCGACCAAGATTCAGACTTACCGACCACGGTGTCTCGCTTTTCTAGGCATAACCGCTTACCGGATTGCGTTTGGTGAGCCAAAAGCCAAAGTTGGACCTCAGTCCGACTGGGAAAATACGCAGATTTGGGCGCTACCCAATCCCAGCGGGCTTAATGCTCATTACCAAGTAGACGATCTAGCAGAGGTTTACAGTTGGGTACTGACCTCGGTGGACAACAGCGCCCGTTAGAGACTAAGCAGATCTACTGACACAGCTTTACCGGCCCCCGCTCACAGCTTGAAAGCTATAGAGATAGTCGGCTGAAGGCAGATAGAAAAGAAGAAGATAGTTAGCTTGTTCAGGAAATCTACTGGTAAAATAGAGAGTTAATCTATCTATCTCCGTAAAGGCACTAAGAAGAAACTCCAGATTTCTACGGTTATTTAATTAAAGCGATCTTCATTAGAGTCTGTGTAGCCATTTACACTACCATCCATAATTTCTGTTTTCACTATGAAAAGATCTCTTTTGAACATTAGCTTGCTAGCAGCGACTTCTTTGTCTTTTCTAACTGCGACTGTCACAAAAGCTGAGACAGTGACCGACAGTGCAAATCTAAAAGGCTCTGACGTAGAACTTTTCGATCTGTTCAATGGCTTCGTAAATTCTGAGCGACTGGCCTTAGATGAAGCAACGCTGCCTGAGCTATATGCTGATTCGCTGCGCTGGGACCCGATTGCTAGCAGTGTCGATGTCTTCTTCATCAATGAAGGTGCAGGCTACCGAAATCAGCTGCTGTACGCTATCAACGGCGGAGAGCGCACAACTCTCTTTGATGATATTGCGTCTACAGAAAGCATCATCAAGGAAACCGGAGCTAAAGTAAAAAAATACGAGAATCAGATTGCAAAGCTGGATTCAGAGATTTCTATGCTAGAAGCAGAAATTTCATCTGGTAGTCTAACGGCAGATGAGCAGTCGAAAAAGAGAACCAGCTGATCGATAAGCAAAATAAGCTACTAGCTAAAACAGAATTTCTGGCAATAGAGAAAACACTGGGAAATAGTGGAGTCGGTGCCTTAAAGCTTGGCGATGGCAAGATTATCGGTGGTCTTTCTGGTGATGTTGCTTTTGACTTCTTTATCAAGGCAGACGGCGCTCGCAAAGCAGATGGCAATATCTACGGCGCTGACGCAAGTGCGAATGCAGATGGCCTACAGCACGTTATCGCTAGAGAGCTTAAGTATAAGGGGGATAGCTGGGTGCTGATTGGCTTTGAAGATCTTTACGGCGTTCATGAGGACGAGGGCGGTATTTCTGATCGCGACTTCAATGATGTGGTGTTCGCCGTGCGTGGGCTGACGGGCGATCGCATTGATTCAAAAGAAGTCACAGAACCCACCGCAGCGATCGGTCTTCTAGTCTTTGGTGCGCTAGCGCTAGCACAGACTCGCCGTCGACCAACCGCAACAGCATAGCGCTTTGTTTTGGAAAAAACGACAGCTATAGCCATAGCAAGGCCGGATACCTGTCTATGGCATCCGGCCTTTTCTAATCGCAGCTTTTAACCACAGACAATCCGAGTGTGATATTCAGCCTCACTCATCAGATCCAAAGTACTCTCTACCCTGTCTAAAAAGACTTTGCCGTTGATGTGGTCATGTTCGTGCTGAATAATGCGAGCAACGAAATCGGTAAAGACCTGCTGATGCTGCTGGCCGGTGCGATCGCAATACAACACCTCTATCGCTTTCGAGCGCTTTACCAGTCCACGCATCCCTGGCACGCTCAAACAGCCCTCCCACCCGGCAACCACTTCATCAGAGTAGTGAAGAATCTGCGGATTGATCATAGGCGTAGGGTCCATCTTCGGCGCGTGTAGATAGCGAAGATTTGGACGAGAGGCCACGATAAATAGCTGCAAGCTCTGAGAGACTTGAGGCGCAGCAATGCCCACGCCGTTGCTCGCAAGCGTGGTAGAGATCAGATCGTCAATTAGCTTTTGAATTGTAGGATCCTGGATGTTAGTAACTGGTGCTGCGGGCGATCGCAGCACCGGATTTCCAATCTCAGCAATCTTCAAAGTATCAGGCATACTTCTCTTGTAGTTCACATCTGCTATGTAGACTATCGCCCAGTTTGAACCGGGTAAGGACCAGGGCGTACGTCTAGCGTCACCGTCTGACCACTTCTATCAAGCGTGAGTGCGATCGCCGTCATCTAGCTCGGTCTCTGACACAATCTGCTGCACCTCATTCGCATCGCTAATCGTCTGACCATTCATCTTTTTGATCACATCGCCTTGACGAAGACCGGAGCGTGAGGCCGGAGACCCTTGCACAATCGCCGCAACTACGACACCAGAATCGGTCTGCAATGTCGTACTAAACTCTTGGTTGGTATTAAGCTCTGATTTTAGTTCCGGCGTTAGCGTCAGCATCTGAATCCCTAAATATGGATGATCAACGCGGCCTTTAGTCACGAGATCGCTAGCAATCTTTCTAGCCTGATTGATTGGAATGGCAAAACCTAAACCCTGAGCGTTACCGATAATTGCCGTATTCACGCCGATGACCTCACCGCGCTCGTTGAGCAAAGGGCCACCAGAGTTACCTGGATTGATCGCCGCGTCGGTCTGAATAAACTGTACGCGCTTATCAGGGACGCGAATTTGGGCGCTAGTGCGTCCGGTGGCGCTGATGATCCCGGCTGTCACCGTGTTGTCTAGGCCGAGTGGATTGCCGATTGCGATCGCCCATTCACCCGGACGCAGCGCGTCAGAATTGCCCAGCGTCACCGTCGGCAGCTCAGTCGCCTCGACTTTGATCACCGCCAGGTCCGTCAGCGAATCTTCGCCAATCACCTCGCCGCGCAGTTCCCGGCCATCTTTGAATGTGACGGTCACCTCATCTGCACCCTCTACCACGTGGGCGTTGGTCACAATCGTGCCGTTCGCATCTAGGATAAAGCCCGATCCGGTTCCCCGCTCTACTCTAGACTGGGGGCCAGTATCACCAAAAAAGTCTCTAAAGAAGGGATCGTCAAAGCCGGAGGGAAGACGGCGCGTAACGGTGCGAGCAGAGTTGATCCTAACGACCGCAGGACCGGTTCGATCAACGGCGTCCGCAATAAAGTTGGCACCTCCAATCAATCTTTCAGTACCAGTCGCCTGACCAATCAACGTCTCAGACTGAGCCAGGTTTAGGGTCGTATCTGGAGTGTCGGAAAACTGGGTTTCGTTATACTGGGCTCCGTCGTACTGAGCTTCTTCGTAGCTAGGTAGCTGGACAGCAGAAGGTGCGGAAGTTAGCTCTCTACCCGTCACCATCAGTACCGTACCTGCACTGGCGGCGGTGACTAGTCCATATGCAAACACCTGTCTTAGCCAAAAGGGTAGGGCAGCTACTTTTTGAGCTGTCTTTTGGCTTGTAGAGCGTACAGCTTGTTCTCTTTGAGACTGCTTCATGTCCAGTTTTAGTCCAGTACTTAAGTATTCAGAGATTGTGTATTCAGATATTATGACCACCCATTTTTGGTTTTAGCAAAATAGCCAATAGTGTGCGGTATCACGGAGTGCCAGTTTGAGCACGATAGGAAAGCTGGAGAGAGTGTAGATAGTGCGATCGCGCTCCATCACTTAGCGCGCCTTTTTCCACATCTTCTAACTTTAAAAGTCTTCTCAGAAAATTTAAAAGCCTTTCAAAGCCTCATCTCACAAGGCATTCTAAGAGCCTGCATATGATCGGATCTGACGCTATCTACAGATCGTATACTCCTTTGCGACGCTATATCTAGTACGCTATAAGCTCCTCAAAAATCACCATCATTGAGCGTTTGCCAAAATGAACCCTCTAACAGCAGAGCAGCCTTAGTTCATCGTTCGCAGTTAGATCGTCTGCACCCTAAAATTGTCTGCGAAAAGACGCAGATAGCCTTCAGCCCAATCAAAGCCGTCTTATAAAAAGTTCTATTTTTACAAGGTAAGCTCACCTGACTTTTGCTCAGAGACTGACCACGTTTTTGTGTCGGTTTCATTAGTTTGAGCAATGCAGCTTACCTAATTCTTGCCCCCAGAAGTACTAGAGGTGGACCTGTGGCCGTCGTTAAAGAAGACCTTTGGAATCAAGTTTTAGAACAATTGGCCTCGCAGCTGAGCGCCCCCACCTTTGAAACCTGGATAAAGCCGACGAAAGTACAGACGCTCTCGTCCGATCGGCTGGTGCTGCTAACAGATAATCCCTTCGCGTGCAACTGGCTACAAAAGCACTATCTGACTCAAATTTCTACCATCGCCTCAGAAGTCCTCGGACACACTATCAGCGTGACTGTCACCGTCAAAGACAGAGACGACATCGAAAAGTCGCCTAGTCCTTCAGACGCAGTAGCCGACTTTACACCCACCGTTACCAAGGCGATCTCTACCGCCAAAGTCAATCAGAGCGCCTGCGACCTCAATCCCAAAGCGATCTTTTCGCGGTTTGTCGTCGGTGCAAACAATCGGATGGCTCACGCCGCGGCGCTTGCCGTTGCAGAATCACCGGGCCGAGAGTTTAACCCTTTGTTCCTGTGCGGCGGGGTCGGACTGGGCAAAACCCACCTCATGCAGGCGATTGGGCACTACCGGATGGAGAGCGACGCTCAAGCTAAGGTAGCCTACGTCTCGACAGAAACGTTTACCAATGATCTAATCGCCTCTATTCGCCGCGATACTATGCAGCGTTTTCGTGAGCAGTACCGAGAAGTTGATGTCATCTTGGTAGACGATATTCAGTTTATTGAGGGCAAAGAATACACTCAAGAAGAGTTCTTTCATACCTTTAATACGCTGCACGAAGCGGGTAAGCAGATTGTACTGGCCTCTGATCGCCCGCCCAATCAGATCCCGAGACTGCAAGATCGGCTGTGCTCTAGATTTTCGATGGGACTGATCGCAGATATCCAATCGCCTGATTTTGAGACACGCATGGCGATTTTGCAAAAGAAGGCAGAGTATGAGCAGGTAGCTATCTCTAGGGATGTGACGGAGTATATTGCTTCGTCCTACGTGACGAATATCAGGGAGCTAGAGGGGGCGCTGACGCGGGCGATCGCATACACATCCATTTCTGGTCTACCGATGACCGTAGAGAACCTAGTTCCCGTTCTCAATCCGCCAGTTGAGCGCGTAGACTCATCGCCAAAGTCTGTGATCAAAGCCGTTTCAGACGCCTTCAAGATCTCGCTAGACGATCTCAAAAGTAACTCTCGCAAGCGCGAAATTAGTCAGGCGAGGCAGGTCGGCATGTACCTAATGCGAAAGCATACCGACTTGAGCCTGCCAAAGATTGGCGATCAGTTCGGCGGCAAGGATCACACGACGGTGATGTATAGCTGCGATAAGGTTGCTCAGCTAATTAAGCGGGATTTGAACCTGGCACAGACGGTTAGAGAAGTGAGCGATCGCATTACCCTAGCCTCTAACAGCTAACCGCTCACGTTCCTATCAATCCCTATCAATCACTACTAACTAAACCGCAAATGTCAAAAGCGCCTCAGTCTACGGACTGTACAGGTGCTTTTTTAGTGAGCAACAAGAAAAAGGCCAGAGCGGACAGCAAGCACACACATTAAGAGACATAAAGAGACACAGGATTTTCCTGTGGAAAACCCCTATTTTCCTGTGGAAAACTCGTGGAAAGAATGTGGGTACTTGCTCACCGCTGTGGAAAAGAAACCACGTGCTATAAGGGCTGTGGAAAAGTACAGATGTTTTCCACAGATTTTCCACAGCGCTAGATTCGCGCAACCCAATAGATAGCCACAAACTGCCGCAGTTATCCCCACTTTCCACAGCCCCTACTACTACTGTTTAAAGTTACTTTTAAAAAGATCTAAGAAGTAAAAGAGCAAGCACTTATGAAAATAGAATTCGCTTCAGAATCTTGATTCATCGCACAAATAGGGTGATAGTATTGGGCATCTTCAAAGGTTCGCTTTTCTGACTGCCGAGTTAGCAATTGACCTTTTTCTTACAACCTGAGCGATGAAGTTTAGCTGCGCGCAAACCGAATTTAATTCACAGTTCTCACTCGTTAGTCGAGCAGTACCCTCTCGTCCCAGCAAGCCGGTCCTAGGCAACGTCTTGGCCACTGCTGACGCCGATGCTCAGACAGTGACGCTAGTCGGCTTTGATGAAACCCTAGGCATTCAGACAACCTTTGCTGCGCAGGTCGACGAAAGCGGGTCTTTGACCCTTCCGGCCAAACTGCTAGGCGATATTGTCTCTCGCTTACCCAACGAAGATATTGATATCAGCGAAGATGATGATGAGCCCATGATCACGCTCTCGTGTTCTGCCGGTCGATATCAGGTACGCGGGCTCAGCGCAGAAGACTATCCCAATCTGCCCGAACTTGAATCGACAGAAATCGTCAAAATTTCAGCTGATGCTCTAGTTGAAGGACTCAGAGGCGCACTCTTTGCCACTAGCAGCGACGAAACCAAGCAGGTGCTAACGGGTGTGCATCTCACCGCCTCAGAAGAAAGTCTAGAATTCGCGGCCACAGATGGTCATCGTCTAGCAGTGGTAAACACCATCGACGATACTGGTGTATCGACGCCCAATCTAGAAATGAAGGTCACTATCCCTAATAAAGCGCTCAGAGAACTAGAGCGAATTCTACAGGCGTATCCTAGCAGTGAGCCAGTTGCCTTTCAGCTAGACGATACCCAAGCAGTCTTCGATCTAGGTCGTCAGCGAATTACCACTCGCCTGCTAGAAGGTCAGTATCCCAATTACAAGCAGCTTATTCCCAGTCAGTTTGAGCGCCAGCTGACCCTAGATAGAAAGCAGTTTGTATCGTCTCTAGAGCGAATTGCGGTGATTGCAGACCAGCGCAACAACATTGTTAAACTATCAATCAGCAACGCGCAGCAATCCCTAGCACTCTCCGTAGAAGCACAAGAAGTCGGCAGCGGACTAGAGAATCTACCCGCTCAGGTGACTGGCGACGACTTGGAGATCGCTTTTAACGTACGCTACTTATTGGAGGGACTAAAAGCCCTGCCTACCTCCGAAATTCAGATTCAGTGCAATACAGCGACTAGCCCCTCTGTCCTAACGCCGCTAGGCGGGACAAAGATGACCTATCTAGTCATGCCTGTACAGATCCGCAGCTAAAGCAGTGTTATCCCTGTGGCGTTTGCTCCCGGCTTCGAGATAGCTTGAATAGGTCACTATCAGGGGAAAGAAATATGAGTTTAGTACTGGCTGCTTTGATGTTCGGTGCCGTTTTGGTGATGTTCAGCAAAGAAGTTTTGAACGGCTAAGCTAACTGTCGGCGATCTTCTTGCTAGAGCCTAATTGGGTTATTTCTAACCTTTCAAGAGACACTCTACGAACGACTCCGCTTAGGCAGCACATGACTCTGCCTGAGCGGAGTCGAAGTTTAAACGCGACTACGTTGCAATA
The DNA here is from genome assembly GCA_963772185.1 of uncultured cyanobacterium. Taxonomy (GTDB): domain Bacteria; phylum Cyanobacteriota; class Cyanobacteriia; order Phormidesmidales; family Phormidesmidaceae; genus Phormidesmis. The sequence goes on from CAVYWR010000001.1 coordinate 229,515, forward strand.
CGCGAATGCTTCATGCGATTAGAACTGTAGCGCTTTAGGCTGTAGTCAGCAAGCTGTATGCATTCGCCGCAGGAAAATTATTACTGTCGGCGCTTTCGTTCCGAAAAACTCAATTCTATAGTCGGATACTTTCAAGCCTGTTTCAGCTTCTACGCGCGCAAGGATCTCGTCGGGTAGTTTGATGTCTATATCAATAATCTTCTGCGTGTCGGTGCAGTTGACATGGCTATGAGACGAGCTGCTGTGACCATAGAGCCGACCATCTGATCGTTCTACACACTCAATAATGCCCTGCTCAGAAAGCGCCTCTAGGTTTTGATAAACAGAGGTATGACCAATTTCTCTACCTTGCTGGTTAAGACGGTCGTAGATATCTCTAGCAGATAAGTGCTCCTTGTCCTGCCAGAGCAGTTCTAGAATGTAGCGCCTTTGTCGACTGAGTCGCATGCCCAGTTCCTGGCATCGCCTGACTGCGCCGTCTAACGATTCTATAGGGGCTGTCAGGTCGGCGGAAGGCTGCATAGCGGTGTCTAATTTTTCTAGAGCTAAACCGTAGGTATAGCAAAGCGCGGATGCATTCGCACTTTGCTATGGCACTTTGCGCTATGGGACAAGGGGTGTAGCCCCTCTGTGTATAGTAAGCAAAGTGCAGAAGGCTATACCTCCACTCTAGCCCGAAAAATCAAAAACTGTCTATCGACCTCGATCTAAGCGCTGCCTACTCTTGAGGCAGAATTTTGTCCTCTACTCTCCATAGTGGGCGCTCCTCTGTCGTTTCAGTTTCTGTGTTCACAGCTTCCTTCTCCTCAGCATCGCTTTGATTTCGTGAAATGACTCCTTCTATCAACTGGCTCAGGCGATTTTGACGCGCATGTTCGTTTGGTTCGGGTTCAGTGGTGCTTGTGTCTTTTAGCGCGATCGCCTGCGGTTCGAGATCAGCTTCTACGACTGTGTCTGAGTTCTCTACCTCTGTGCTATCCGTGTCTTCACTGAGATCAAAGAGGTCTTCACTGCTGGCTGTTTGAGTAGAAGGTGACTCGGCCGGAGTCTCTTCTTGCACTGTTGGTTTGATTGCTGCGGAACCTGGTCACGGAGGGCTCTTCGACCAAGGCTATCGAAGTTAAATCTTCGGTGGGACTGAACGCAATGCCGGGTTCATCCGTTGCAGACGGTTGCTCTACTGGGGAAGGTTGCTCTACTAGAGACGGTTGTTCTATTAGGGGCGGAGCCTGAATGGTAGGTGCAGAGAAAGCGTCGGCCTCAGCTGAAGCTACTGTGCTGGGAGGCAGCTCAAACGAAGCGGCAAGATTTGATAGATTAGAAAGCGGCTGGCTGTCGAGTGAAGGTTCAGTACTCTCTAGGCCAACATGTTGCAAGTTTTCTAGCGAATCGTTCCCTCCTTCTTTAGGTTCAAATGCATTCAAAGCTTTTGAGATAGCGTCGATTCGCCTCTCTTGGTCTCTGCTGATACCCTGGATGTTGTTCCCTAGACCTGGAGCGTTCCAGGCGCGGGTGTCTGGGTCGAGATAGGCATAGGTTCGTGCCCAGAGAATGGCTTCTTCTCCTGTCATCTCTAGTCGGTGGGCCTGCGCAAGTCGCTCTATGTATCCGCCTCTATCTAGCGCAGCTAGGGGCGCTTGATTCGCTAGGTCTAAAGCGTTGAGCTTTTCTTCTAAGGACAGCTCAACCCCTAATTTTGCGGCTTGTTCTTTTAGCTGAGAGCCCTGACGCTTTAGCCGCTGTAGCTGCTTTCTATCGGCTTCTTCTGGGCTGCTAGCACCATGCTGATACGAAAAGGTGCCCAGGTTCCATACGCCGTTACCAGGATCGACATGGCCGTAATAGGCCGTGGTGCGATCGCCACTCCAATGCCGAGTTCCTTCTGCGCTACCCACGGTGCGAGCTACGAGTGAATCACTCCCGTTTTGAAATATCCAATCATCTAAGCCGGATGCTTCAAAAGATATTTGATCTATCTCAGATGAGGTCTCGTCTATTACTGCCTCGTTAGGTATGGTTTCTATCTCTAGCGACTCTAGCGCGCTCTCCAAACCGGTCGGCGCAAATGAGAGCTGCATAGTGTCTGAACCTGCGCTCTGAGTGGATAGAGCACCTACCTCTACAGCGTCAGATTCTACAGCTCCCGCGTTTGTGGCCGCTAAAACAGCAGCTTCGCGTTCTGTAGGGCGATCTTCGATAGCAATCCTGTCGGTTGCGAAGCTGAGTCCGATATCTTTTGGCGTATGACTTGACTCCTGGACCAGTTCAATCTTTGCCGATTCAGATTTGGTTGGTTCAGTTGCAGCCAGGTCAATTTCGACTGGGCTACCTGCAATCGGTGGAAGCGGAGGGGGCGCGTACGTCAGCTTTTTGGTTGCTAGCGCCGTATAGCCAATAGGAATGGGTGCGGCAGGAACGGGTAGGCGATCGCGACTCTCCACAACGGGTTCAACACCAGCAGGCTGAACGATATCGAGCTTTTCGGCAGTCCCCTCAAGCTCGACTGGCAATGGCTCTACAGCCTGCTCTTTAACAGGAACTAAGTCAAAGCTAAGCGCTAACTTAGTCTCTTCAGCTTTGACTTGCGCATCAAAAGCTATCCAGCTTAGTAGCGTTAGCAGGACACTGACAGCAAATAGATAAGGGGATTTCAACATCTTTGAACTCCGACAGCTTTTACAGGAGATAGCGCTTACGAGAGATAATTTTGAAGAGGAAAAATACGTTTTGGCGTTTATGATTTCAGTGCTTTTTCTAGAATGCCTCTAGCCGGTTCAACGATAATCCAGGTACCATCTGGCTGCCGTCTAAGCGTGGCAAAGCTAAGATACTGCCCTTTGCCAATGACGTTGCCAGCCTTGATTGAACCGTATGCCACTCTTTCTAGACCGCACAATCGAAACAAATAGGCAGGAATCTCAGGCGTCGAATACAGAGCGCAATTATCAACTTCACTCAGCTCTAAATCACCGTCAAAAGGAGCTTTGACCTTTCGATTCTCTAGATAGAGAGAAATATCACCTAGGCTGCCAGCTACCGAATTGCCAGCGATCTCGTCGCCTGGGTTGAGGCTCCACTGCTGCTGTAGCGTGAGGTTGCGAGACTTTGGCGTTGCACTGACGCCGCAACCGCCCAGCAACAACACGTTAGAGAAAAATAGTATGTATAGCAGCAGATGCTTCATGATGTGATGCAGAGCGCAAGAGAGGTTTTGTGAGAGTGTTTAGAGCTTGAAGTCGTAGCCTGCATATTCACCGTCCTCATAGAGGATGATGAATGTTTTATCGGGGGCGAAAGCCAGTGGGTAGGCTTCTCTTTCTGCTTCGACACCAGCGCGAACGCTGAGCGGAGCAAGCTGACAGTAGGGCTGATCGACAATCTGACGAATGCGCTGTTTGCTGTCTCGTTCTGGCACGGTCAGCAGCTGAGCGAGCTGCTCTCTAGAGAGCTGCGCAGAGCTTAGAATTTCTCCTGTGCAGGCACTTGAGAGCTGTTCAACAGCTCCGCTAGATGACGATCTACTCGCGAAAGCGATAGGATCGCTAAGCAGCGTCTTGACACCGTTGAAGTCTACAAGCAGAGTAATTAGAGAGACAACCAGACCGCCTGCAATGATTGGCTTAAGCGTAGCGGCAGATGATTTTCCGAATATAGAAGAATGTATCATTGAACAAAAGTCTCCGAATAGAAGAACGTCTTGAGAAGAGCAGTGGCTTGGAGAAGAAAAGAGTAGTGACCTAGAGAAGACTGCCTATGAACAGACCTACCAATGCCGTTCCAACCCGATAGGTCGCGCTCATGTCTGTAGATTTGGAAAGAACAATTCGATAGATAGAATACGAGATAACGCCGACAAGTAATAGCAAAAGCGGCAGTTTAAGAATTGAGTAGTTGACGACTAAAGCGTTTAATAGGATGCGTATGATAGCAGCACCAACAAACCAGATAATTCCGTCTATCCACGAAAACTGGCCGCGCTGATTAACGTGAGCGATATTATCAGTCGCTTCTAGACCTAGGGTCGCTTGATGATTGCGGTCTGGATGCGTCGCTGTAGACGAGCAATGGCTTTTCTATAAGTTGCTTTAAGTCTCAACCTTCTGTTGTATCTGTGCCTGTCTGATTTCCTGATGTCTCTGGGTTTTTCCTCGATAGGCGTATCGTGTAGGTAGTCCACAGATTCGTAGGACTGACTTTGTTGTAGGTACTCGTCGACGTTAGGCCCAGCACTGACTGGCTGGGAGAATGGAATAGCTGTGGATTGGTTCAGCTGTTGTCGACGCAGGATTCTGGCATTATCAATCGCTTCCGCTTCTGCCTGATTCAGATTGATAGGAGTCTGATGGAGAGAGAACTGACCGTGGCTATCTATCTCAACAGTGGGCACAGAGGCGCTAGAAGACTGTTCTATGAACTGTTGGATCGCATTGAGCTGCGGATGGTTGCTGACCCCCTGGCGACGCAGCGAGATTGCTGCTCTTTTTGTAGAGCGCTTGAGTTGGAGAAGTTCGTAGGTTTGCTGCTGTGATAGGTCGTTGATTTTGTTGGCGATCGCCTTCAACTGAAGCATCTCATGAGAGACTTGATCATCATCAGCGCTACTATTTGAAGAACTACTGTGGCTGGTCCCATACGGAGTGCCGCCCGAGCGCTGCTTGAGGGTTTCGATTGCGATCGCCTGCGGAGTTGGTCTGCTTGGCTGCGAGGGTGTTCTGCCCGCCTGCGGAGATTTAATATGCAAATCCTCAGCTTGAGGTGCCGCCCAAGGAGAGAGCGGAACATCAGTCACTGTAGATTCAGACTGGAGGGAAAGCAGCTTGTCTCGAATTACCTGAAGTTGCATGTCAGTTCTTTGTGTATCTCTGTATACCGGCGCGGCACGAAAGAGGGAAACAGGGTGCCAAGCTCATTGCATTAATACAAGTGTACTATAAACGTACTATTATTGAACCGATAAAACCCGAGTAATGCAAAGTTTTTTTGTTACAGCAAGTTAGGAACCTCGTTCGTAGCAGGCTCTGTCCCTCACCATGTATGGCTTTTGGAAGCTTTTGATCTGATAGTACAAATATAGTACGAATAGGAGCTATGTACTGCTATCTGTACTACTTGACTGCTTTGGTTTAGCCCAGACGGGAGCTGCTCTCTAGCTGCTAGAATCACGGTTTAATGGATAGCGCCCTTTGAATACCTAAAAGCTGTACAGATTAAATTTTTAGGGGATGTTAAGACTGCGACTGAGAAATAGCCTAATAATGTAAGCAAAAGTGCCTTCTGAAGGAATGCTGAAACCGATTAGAGCCGTTCAGACCCAGTTCAGGCAAGCAAGAAATCTAGGAGTACGTATGACATCGAAAAAGGCTGATTGGCGATTCTCTCAGCGTAGATCGCGTCAGTCTGACGGCTCAATTTCTCGGCATCAAATGGCACAGCGATCGCACGATTCGGCCGCGCATAGAGAGCCTGACCACCCAATCTATCACTCGACTAGGGCAATCTTGCTAGCGGGTCAGGTGATCCACCGACTGCTCAGAGGGCGGCTTGGTCAGCGTCAGATTATGGACCACCTGATGTGTGCAGGGCCGCGCTGTGTAGCTTCTGTGATGGCGACTAACATCTGCACGGGTATCATCTTTGCGATTCAGACGGCGACCGAGATGTCGCGTTTTGGCGCAGTCAGTTCTTTGGGTAGCGCGTTTGTCGCTGGCTATTGCCGCGAGCTAGCGCCGTTGCTGACAGCGGGCGTACTAGCCTGTCAGGTCGGCAGCGCATTTGCCGCAGAGATTGCTTCTATGAAGCTCACACAGCAGATTGATGCGCTAAAGGTGCTGCGCACGGACCCGATTGACTATTTGGTGATGCCCAGGGTGATTGCCTGTGGCGTGATGCTTCCGATGCTGACTGTTCTAGGCTTATTCTGTGGCGTAGTCAGCGGCGGCACTCTGGCGAGCTATTTCTATCAGCTACCGTTCGCAACTTTCCTAGATGGGGTGCGGGCTTCTCTTAGCGTGACAGATGTCCTGCTAATTATGGGTAAGGCGCTGCTGTTTGGCTGGGTGATTGCGATCGCCAGCTGTAGTCGAGGCTTGACGGCAGTAACGCACGGTAAAGGCGTCGGGCAGTCGGCAACCTCGGCAGTGGTGATGGCGTGGATGGCGCTGTTTTTCATTGACTTGGTGATTGCCTGCCTCTATCTCTTGACGGTAGTCCGTTAGCGATGGCCTGTGTGTTCTGCCAAGCGAGATCTAACCATCAAACTGCTGTGCATGAAACTGCGCATAGCGTCCGCCTTTGTGCAACAGTTCTGAGTGGGTTCCCGACTCTAGAATCTGCCCACGCTCTAGAAAAAGAATGCGATCGGCCTGTCTGACCGTGCTGAGCCGATGCGCAATGATAAAAACGGTGCGGTTCTGCATGGCCCGCTCTAGCGCCTCTTGGACCAGCGCCTCGGATTCTGGATCGAGGGCGCTAGTGGCTTCGTCGAGGATCAGTATGCGGGGGTTGAGCAGGATGGCACGGGCGATCGCGATCCTTTGCCGCTGCCCACCCGAGAAATTATTGCCCCGCTCTTCTACCCAAGTGTGATAGCCCTGAGAAAACTGACTAATAAAGTCATGCGCATTGGCAACTTTGGCCGCTGATTCAATCGCGTCGTAGTCCAGGTCAGTCTGACCGTAGGCAATATTTTGGGCAATGGTGCCCGAGAATAAAGCGGTTTCTTGCGGTACGGTGCCGATCTGATGACGCAAGCTAGCAATGGTGACGGTTTTGATGTCGATGCCATCTACTAGCACCTGGCCGACTTGAGGATCGTAAAAGCGAGCCAGCAGGTTGACGATAGTGGTTTTACCCGCTCCAGACGGGCCGACTAGCGCAACGACTTCACCTGGACTCACGACTAGATCGAGATCGCTGAGTACAGGTTCTAGCGAGTCGCCTGCGCCGTAGCCAAAGCTGACGTTGCGGTATTCGACTTTGCCGGTGATCGGCGGTAGGGCGATCGCGTCTACTCTTTCTACGAGCGTCGGCTGCAAGTTCATCAGCTCAAAAACTCGCTCCGCTGAGGCTTCGGTTTGCTTGTAGAGGTTGTAGTGCTGAGTGGTGAGATCGATCGGGTTGATGAGGATGGCGATCGCAGCCAAAAATGCCACAAAATCAGTTCCTTCCATCTGCCCGATCGAAATCTGCCATGCACCCACTAAAAACAGCAGCATGATGCTCAGTGCCTGCAACAGTCCCACCGCTGGATACTGCACCGAAGTTAGGTACTCTGTTCTAAACCTGGACTGACGATTTAATAGCGCTTCTTTGTGAAATCTCTCTTTCTCGTAGTCTTGCGCCGCAAACGCCTGCACAATCCGAATGCTGCCAAACACTTCTGTCAGTAATGAAGACAGGCTAGAAATTGCCGTTTGATTCTTGCGCGAAAGCAATAGCTGACGCTGACCAAACTGACCGATCAGCACCGCCACCACTGGCGCAATCACCACCCCGGTCAAAGAAAGCTGCCAGTTGAGATAAAAGATATAGATCGCCAGCACCACAATCTGTAAAACGCACGAAACGAACTGCTGAGACATCTTGAAGATGACTTCCCCCACTCTGTCCACATCCTCGGTGAGGCGATAGGTCAAATCGCCCGTCTGCGACCTAGCAAAGTAGTCAATGCCCAGTCGGTGCAGGTTCGCATAGGCTCTTTCTCTAACGGCCATCACCACGTTCAAAGAGCCTTTGGTCGCTGATATCCGCTGCGCATACAAAAAAGCGCTTTGAATGGCAAAGTCCAACATCGCTAGCCCTAGCCAGTAAGCGGTGGTTCGCACATCCCCTTCACCGATTGCACCAGCGGCCTTTTTCGCTAGGTGCGGCAAGATCGGTACGGTGATCACATAGCCAACTACGCAGATCAGCGTGATGCCAAAGAAGGCTTTCTCTGCCTTGATAAACGGCCATAGATAGCGATAGCTAGAGGTGCTTTTTTCAGACCGCTTGGCTTGGGAAAGTGTCTGGCTAGCGTGAGCGGAGGTATTCACGGGCGATCGCATCTCAAGATTTGAAGAAAGTAAAAGTTGGAAGAAAGTAGAAGCTTTGAGAGATAGAAGTTGGAAGAAAGCGTTTCAAAGCCAGCAGCTCAAGGTAAGCAGCCTATATGCTCGCAGCCGCTGTAGCTTCCCTGAGCTTTCAGCGCGATCGCCTGATCGAGATGGGTCAAAATCAGATTGGCAATCCGAGCTGATGCGCCGAACGGCCCGAACCGTGCCTGTCCGTTTTCGATGCATTTTCTAGCGTAGTCCTGATCTTCAACCGTTTTGACCACGCAAGCAGCAGCCTCTTTTAGAATGGCTGGTGTTGCTGCCTGTGTGCCAATTGTCTGCACAGATAGTCCCAGCAGTCGGTCCTGCGCTTCGGCAAAAGCATAGGTAAACTGCGGCCCTTCGCCCGCAATCTGCACAATCGGCTTCCCGATCGCCATTGCCTGATCGACCGCCAGACCCGCCATCCCTACCACCGCATCACATCGACAAACGATGTCGCTAAACGCATCGCTGTAGCAAACAATCTCCACTGGTTCTGAGTAAAGTTCATCGCCGCCCGCCCTCAAGCTCACCCACTCTCGCCCGTCTGCGGAGTGCTTTGTACACTGCCAATTTCTCATCTGAGGCAATCTTCTCTACTTCGCTCATTACGCTAGGGACTAGCGCCGCTCTGAACTGAAGCGACGGATTTAACTGCGCAGCTTCTAGCGCCAGCCGCATTTCTAGCTTGAAGTTTCGCACGGCCTCAGCCGTTCTAGACCCTGGCAGCAGGGCGACCATCTTGTTCTCTTCAATCAGCTGAATGTCCTTACCAGCGGGCTTGAGCCGATCAAGTGAAGGAATGCCGCCAAAAGTCACCTTCGCTAGTCCCTGCTTTCTCAAATCTTCAGCGGTGTAAGCATCTCTAGTCGCTACTGCCTTGCACCGCGCTGTCTTTAAGATTTGCCACAGGATCAAATCCATATTTAGTTTGCCTTCGTACATGGCTGACAGCGGCGAGATAAAAGAGACAAACGGCTTCCCACTGAGATAGGCAAAGGCTTGGCCAATGGTGTCGCCCGTCGCCGCGACAAAATCCACGCTGTCGATGTGGTCTCGCATCGCCTGATACTGCTTCCAGGTCATTGTCAGCAGGCCAGCGCGAATATCGTCTATCAGCCGCAGCCGATTCATGTAGGTGAATCCACCAGACGGCAAGTTGATAAAAAAAATATTTTATTAATAATATAAAAATTTTTATATTAATTTGGACTAGCGCATCAGATTCTGGATCGAGGGCGCTAGTAGCTTCGTCGAGGATCAGTATGCGAGGGTTGAGCAGGATGGGCAGGCGATCGCAATCCGCTGCCGCTGCCCACCCGAGAAATTATTACCGCGCTCCTCGACCCAAGTGTGATAGCCCTGAGAAAACTGACTAATAAAGTCATGCGCATTGGCAACTTTGGCCGCTGATTCAATCGCGTCGTAGTCCAGGTCAGTCTGACCGTAGGCAATATTTTGGGCAATGGTGCCCGAGAATAAAGCGGTTTCTTGCGGTACCGTTCCGATCTGGTGGCGCAAGCTAGCGATTGTCACTGTTTTGATGTCGATGCCATCGACCAGAACCTGACCGATTTGAGGATCGTAAAAGCGGGCCAGCAGGTTGACGATAGTGGTTTTACCCGCTCCAGACGGGCCGACTAGCGCAACGACTTCACCCGGACTCACGACTAAATCGAGATCGCTGAGTACAGGTTCTAGCGAGTCGCCTGCGCCGTAGCCAAAGCTGACGTTGCGGTATTCGACTTTGCCGGTGATCGGCGGTAGGGCGATCGCGTCTACTCTTTCTACGAGCGTCGGCTGCAAGTTCATCAGCTCAAAAACTCGCTCCGCTGAGGCTTCGGTTTGCTTGTAGAGGTTGTAGTGCTGAGTGGTGAGATCGATCGGGTTGATGAGGATGGCGATCGCAGCCAAAAATGCCACAAAGTCAGTTCCTTCCATCTGCCCGATCGAAATCTGCCATGCACCCACTAAAAACAGCAGCATGATGCTCAGTGCCTGCAACAGTCCCACCGCTGGATACTGCACCGAAGTTAGGTACTCTGTTCTAAACCTGGACTGACGGTTTAATAGCGCTTCTTTGTGAAATCTCTCTTTCTCGTAGTCTTGCGCCGCAAACGCCTGCACAATCCGAATGCTGCCAAACACTTCTGTCAGTAATGAAGACAGGCTAGAAATTGCCGTTTGATTCTTGCGCGAAAGCAATAGCTGACGCTGACCAAACTGACCGATCAGCACCGCCACCACTGGCGCAATTACAACCCCGGTCAAAGAAAGCTGCCAGTTGAGATAGAAGATATAGATCGCCAGCACCACAATCTGCAAAACGCACGAGACGAACTGCTGAGACATCTTGAAAATGACCTCCCCCACTCTGTCCACATCTTCGGTGAGGCGATAGGTCAAATCGCCCGTTTGCGACCTAGCAAAGTAGTCGATACCCAGGCGATGCAGGTTCGCATAGGCCTTTTCTCTGACTGCCATCACCACGTTCAAAGAGCCTTTGGTCGCAGATATCCGCTGCGCATACAAAAAAGCGCTTTGAATGGCAAAGTCCAACATCGCCAGCCCTAGCCAGTAAGCGGTGGTTCGCACATCGCCTTCACCGATTGCACCAGCGGCCTTTTTCGCTAGGTGCGGCAAGATCGGTACGGTGATTACGTAGCCAACTACGCAGATCAGCGTGATGCCAAAAAAGGCTTTCTCTGCCTTGATAAACGGCCATAGATAGCGATAGCTAGAGGTGCTTTTTTCAGCCTGCTTGGCTTGGGAAAGTGTCTGGCTAGCGTGAGCGGAGGTATTCACGGGCGATCGCATCTCAAGGTTTGAAGAAAGTAAGCGTTTGAAGAAAGTAAGAATCTAGAAGCCTGAAGAAATCAAAAGTCTCAAAGTCAGCATCCTACACGCTCGCAGCCACTGTACTCTCCTGAGCTTTCAGCGCGATCGCCCGATCTAGATGGGTCAAAATCAGATTGGCAATCCGAGCTGATGCCCCGAACGGCCCGAACCGTGCCTGTCCGTTTTCGATGCATTTTCTAGCGTAGTCCTGATCTTCAACAGTTCTGACCACGCAAGCGGCGGCCTCTTTTAGGATGGCTGGCGTTGCTGCCTGCTTGCCAATTGTCTGCACAGATAGTCCTAGCAGTCGGTCCTGCGCTTCGGCAAAAGCATAGGTAAACTGTGGACCTTCGCCTGCAATCTGCACAATTGGCTTGCCGATCGCCATTGCCTGATCTACCGCCAGACCCGCCATCCCCACTACCGCATCACACCGACAAACGATGTCGCTAAACGCATCGCTGTAGCAGACAATCTCCGCTGGCTCGGGATAAAGTTCATCGCCGCCTGCCCTCAGGCTTACCCATTCTCGCCCGTCCTCAGAGTGCTCTGTGCATTGCCATTTCTCAGCTAATGCAATCTTCTCTACTTCGCTCATCACGCTAGGCACCAGCGCCGCCCTGAACTGAAGCGATGGATTCAACTGCGCGGCTTCTAGCGCCAGCTGCATTTCTAGCTTGAAGTTTCGCACGGCCTCAGCCGTTCTAGACCCTGGCAGCAGTGCGACCATCTTGTTTCCTTCAATCAGCTGAATGTCCTTACCAGCGGGCTTGAGCCGATCGAGTGAAGGAATGCCGCCAAAAGTCACCTTCGCTAGTCCCTGCTTTCTTAAATCTTCAGCGGTGTAAGCATCTCTAGTAGCCACTGCCTGGCATCGCGCTGTCTTTAGGATCTGCCACAGGATCAGATCCATATTCAGCCTGCCTTCGTACATAGCTGACAGCGGCGAGATGAAAGAGACGAACGGCTTCCCGCTGAGATAGGCAAAGGCTTGGCCAATGGTATCGCCCGTCGCCGCGACAAAATCCACGCTGTCGATGTGGTCTCGCATTGCCTGATACTGCTTCCAGGTCATGGTCAGCAGGCCAGCGCGAATATCGTCTATCAGCCGCAGCCGATTCATATAGGTGAATCCACCAGACGGCAAATTGTAGGTAGGTCCG
>CAVYWR010000002.1:0-92033 GCA_963772185.1 uncultured cyanobacterium
CTGGCGAAGGCACCACCCTCAATAACATTGGCGGCATCTACCAAAATCAGAGTAACTATGCCGAGGCATTGGACTATTACGAGCAGGCGTTAGCGATTCGCCGGGAAGTGGGCGATCGCGCTGGCGAAGGAGTCACCCTCAACAACATTGGCGAAATTTACCGACAATCAGAGTAATTATGCCGAGGCGCTGGACTATTACGAGCAGGCGTTAGCCATTAGCCGGGAAGTGGGTAATCGCGCTGGCGAAGGCACTACCCTCAATAACATTGGCATCATCTACGAGAATCAGAGTAATTATGCCGAGGCGTTGGACTATTACGAGCAGTCGTTAGCGATTCGCCGGGAAGTGGGCAATCGCGCTGGCGAAGGCATCACCCTCAATAACATTGGCTTTATCTACGACAATCAGAGTAATTATGACGAGGCGCTGGACTATTACGAGCAGTCGTTAGCGATTCGCCGGGAAGTCGGTGATCGCACTGGCGAAGGCACTACCCTCAATAACATCGGCGTCAGTCTATCGAGAATCAGAGAATTACGCCGAAGCATTGAACTATTACGAGCAGGCGTTGGCGATTCGTCGGCAAGTAGGCGATCTCGCTGGTGAAGGAGTTACCCTCAACAACATTGGCTTTACCTACGACAATCAGAGCAATTACGACGAAGCGCTGGACTACTACGAGCAAGCATTAGTCATTCATCGTGAAGTCGATAATCCTACTGAAGAAGCCACTACTCTTAGAAACATCGGCATTATCTATCGAGAGCAAGAGAATTACGCCGAAGCATTGAACTATCAACAGCAGGAGTTGGCAATCCGTCGGCAAGTAGGTGATCGCACTGGCGAAGAAACAGTCCTATACTTCATTGGTGAAGTTTACCGCGCCAATGGTGACTACGATGTAGCTTTGAGCTATCACGAGCAGTCCCTCGAAGTCGTTCAGCAGCTAGACAATCCGAGTAGAGAAGCCCTGTCCTGGAGTGCGATCGCCTCTCTGTACGACAACGAACTAGGAGAAGACGAAAAGGCGATCGCCTATTATCAAGAAGCCCTTGCGATCGCTCAGGAGATAGGCGATCGTCCGGCAGAAGCATTTAGAACTTACTTAATTGGAACCGTGTATGTTGAACTCGAACAATATGCTCAAGCGCTAGAAACTCTTCAACAGTCTTATCGCCTCTTCATAGAAACTGAGCAAGAAGACAGACTAGAAAGCAATCAAAAGTGGCTAACTGACGCCCTCAATGGCATCCGCAACAACAGCTCTCCCACCGAATACCAACAACAATGCCGCACCACCGCCCAAACCACCAGCATCCCCATCACCGACCTCTGCCCAGAATAAAATCCTTGTTGAAGTTTTCGATCTACAGCATAGCCATTCAGGAGATCTTGACATGAGAAAACTAGAGTACTATCAAGCAAGTATTCAAAGTCTGCTAAAAGACTATGCCAAATCCAAACCCGCCAACGGCGAAATAGATGTTGAAGTCAGCTTCGATACCAAACGCCGTCACTATCTAATCTGGCACACAGGCTGGCTAAACAAACGATGGATACACAAGTCGCCGATTCACTGCGCCATCAGAGACGGAAAAGTCTGTCTGCTAGCCAACTCCATAGAGCATGACGTTGCCGCAGACCTGGTAGAAGCAGGCATCCCCAAAGAAGACATCGTACTCGGCTTTCATCCCCGCTACATGCGAGAGTATTTAGACTATGCGGTCGGATAGAAGACTTCGTTCGTATTGTAAAAAAGGGAAATTGCATGATGGCTGTAGAACAGTATCGACAGTATATTCAGCAACTTTTGACCGAGCGTAGTCAACACAGATCAGCCCATGTCAATGCTGAAGAATACGAAGTCCAAACCCTCTTCGATACCCAGCGAGACCACTACCAGCTACTACACGTCAGCTAGCGTGGCAACAAGCGTAGCTTTGGCTGTATCCTATAGCTTTCCGCACTCTGCTCACTACACCCCGAAAGGCTACACCCCTTGTTCTATAGCCTGTACCGGATGCATTCGGTACAGGCGCGTCACTTGACCCGTTGTAGTATAAGGCTTTCAGCCTGCAAACTGTACCTCAGTCAAGTGACCAACGCTATATAGCGCAAAGTGCCATAGCAAAGTGCGTAGGCTTCGCCTTCTCGAAGAGTATGCATTGCTATAATTGCCTCCTCGAAGTTGAGCAGCGCTGCACCGTCGCCATTGCTGCTTTCTACAAGATTCTCTGCGCCTGTACCGTCATTGTCAGACAGAGATAGCGTTGTGCCACCGAAGATGGTAGTGGAACTATCAACTAGCTATCTAGACTATCTTTAACAAACTTTAACATAATCTTATTGATAGCTTAGCAAGTTCTCAACCAGCAGGCGATATTTCTCCATTCAGAAATGGTATGAGGACTTCAATATTGCTGCTTTTTATAGTTGCTGCTGCAAGAGCTATGTTAGCGATCGCACTTCTCCTAGTAATTGGCGATGCGCTCTCTACTTTTATCTATCACGTGCCCGAACATGCCCTCGGTCGGCTCCACTGCCGAGTCCACCACGAATCGAAACAGAGCTTTCAGCACTATGCAGTTCTCTCTAGCCGACCCTTAGTAATGTTGGATGGATTTTTGGGTGCGCTGCCATATTTTTTGTGTGCGATCGCCCTCTACCCACTTTCTCCTATCGGTACTATATTGGGTTTACTCTTTGGTGAATTCCACGTTATCTGGCGACATACAACAAAGATGGGATGGCAAACTCCTGATTGGATACAACAGATTTGCCATTCGTTGGGAATGGTCACGCCCGAAGAGCACTGGCTACATCACGAGAACGGTGCGATCGCCTTCGGTGATATCTTCACTTTCTACGACAAACCAGCGCAGCAGTGGCTACAGATTCTAATCCAGCTAAAGAGAGTAGTCAAAAAGCAGTTGACCAATCTCAACGCATTTCACTAGGCATGACAGATTTCACCAAGGGATCGGAATATAGGCACTCCAGTGATTTACCTGCTGATAGAACTAAAAACAACAGAAACTTCTTCATTATTGATTCTCCTTTTACGGTAAACAGTGCATGTAGTTTTCAACATCCCAGTTGCTAGTCGTCGCTAGAAACCGAATCCACTCATCTCGCTTGTACTCTTCGTATAGACGATACATTTCTCCTGGCATTGCTGATTTGATCACTTCATCATTTGCTAGCCGATCTAGCGCTTCTCCTAGCGACATCGGTAGCTTCTTGGTTTGCTTGCCTGCTTCCATCGCTTCATAGATATTGCGCTGCTCTGGCTTGCCTGGATCGAGCTTGTTGCTGAGGCCATCGTCAAATGCTTTTAGCATCGCCCCTGCCATCAGATACGGATTTACCATTGAATCGACGGCGCGATATTCAAACCGACCGGGCGCAGAGACCCGCAGGCCACAGGTGCGGTTTTGATAGCCCCAGTCTGAGTAGACCGGAGCCCAAAAGCCTGCATCCCACAGCCGACGATAGGAGTTGACGGTAGAGCAGCCTACTGCTGTAAGCGCGCCCAAGTGAGCAATCACACCGCCGATGCAGTTCAGCCCAATCGGGCCAGGAATTCGTACAGACTCTCCTTCTACAGGCATGAAGGTGTTCTCGCCGCCCTGGCTGTAGGTGTAGTTGCCCTCTAGTCCAGGGAGGCTTTCCATGCCAAACTTTTTGATGCTGTCATCGCCGCCGCGCCAAAGCGAGAGATTGTGATGACAGCCAGAAGCGGACACACCCAGAAAAGGTTTGGACATGAAGCAGGCGATCAGGTTGAACTCGCGGGCGACCTGGGCGCAGATTTGACGGTAGGTGGTGAGGCGATCGCACGTCCGCAGCGCGTCATCATACATAAAGTTCAGCTCTAGCTGACCGGGCGCGTCTTCATGGTCGCCCTGAATCATATCTAGGCCCATTGCCCGGCTGTATTCAATCACCCTTAGAAAAACCGGGCGCAGCTCTTCAAACTGATCGATGTGGTAGCAGTTTGGTTTAGTCACGCCGCCGTCGGGCTTGCCATCGGGGCCTTTCTTTAGCCACATCATTTCTGGCTCGCAGCCGTGGCGCAGCTGTAGCCCGTGCTTGGCCTGAAACTCGTCGTGCAGCCGCATTAGATTGCCGCGACAGTCGGATGTTAGAAACGCGCCTGGATTGTCTTCTTCTTCTCGATTGCGAAAGCAGACGCAGTACACTCTGGCTACTCGCTTGTCCCACGGCAGCTGGCAAAAGGTGTCTGGATCGGGAATGGCCACTAGCTCCGCAGACTCTGGCCCGTAGCCTAGATATTGTTGCTGTCGATTAATCGCCAGGTTTACGGTTGCTCCATACACTAGCTGAATGCCGCCTTTGGCCGTCGCTTCCCAGTGGTCGGCAGGGACACCTTTTCCGGTAATTTTTCCAGTGATAGAGATGAACTGATAGTAGATATATTGAACGCCGAGCTCGTCGATTTTGGCGCGGACTTGTTTGACTAATTCGGCGCGGCCGGGGGCGTTGACGTAGGCTTCTATATCGGTGGAGTGACTAGGTGCTGCTGAGGTGCGATCTTGAACAAGAAGTGCAGTCACGTTGAATCTCCGTGGATAGAATAGAGGGGCGTCACTGCCAGTAAAACGAACCTGTAACAACAAATTTGTATCGAGTACTACAGGAAAGGGAGAATCGAAAAGAAGAAATATTACGCAAGCAGCTATCAGAAAGGAAATGGTTTCCAGGGAATCCATTCGGCCCACAGCTTGGCTAAGGTGCCATCGGCAATCAATTCAGATAGCGTATTGTCAAGTTTCTTTAACAGTGTGGGCTGAGCGTTGGATACGCCAACAGCAAAAGGGACTTTGGTAGGCAGGGTAAAGCCCAAGCGCAAGTTGTCATCCTCTTCGGCGGCGACTACTAGCACGAGTTCGTCGTCAATTAGCGCGTCGATTTCGCCAGCGCGTAGGGCCGCTAGCATCTCTGGCAGCACCTTGTCACTGCCTGGGTAGGGAACCGCTTTCGCGCCTGAAAAGCCTTTGACTAGGGCGATGTTGGTACTGTCGGCTAGTCCACCGACCCGCTGACCAGCTAGGTGTTCAGGCGCGGTAACGGAGCTTGACTTTTTAACAAGTACGGCCTCATCAAATAGTCCATAGGGCTGGGTGAATGAAACTTGTTGTTGTCGTTCTAGAGTAATGGCTTGGTTGAACCAGACAACATCGTAGAGACTGTTGGTATCAGGGTCGAGGCTGGTGTAGAAGTCTTGCATTGGCAAGTTGTGCCAGACTGGGGTGAGCTGAAGGCGATCGCACACAATTCGAGCCAGCTCCGGCTCGTACCCGGTTCGATATCCGGACTCGTTAATATAGCTCATCGGCCTAGCGTCAAAGTCACTCGCCACAATGTTGAGATGATCCTTTTGCTTTGTTAACACTTCTTCAGGTTTCATTTTTTCTCATGGTTTAGTGGCAGCTGTTCTAGGAGAATGATTCTAGCGGCGAATTTCTAGCGGCGAATAGTGTTAAAAGCTCGAAGAATAGTATCAATCAATACCGTTTCTTCTTTCAATAAACTTATTATGACAAGTAGAGTTTGTTCGCTCTTCGCTGTCAACCCCCAATCCTAACTTCTCCTATGAGTCAACAGCGCTACCAGCCAATTGCTCTTTCCGCAGCGCAGATAGAGCAATTTCAAACAGATGGCTTTTTGATCATTGAGGATTTTCTGCCGTCTGACTTTGCCAAGCAGCTTGCCAATCGCATGGAGCCTTTGTTTCATGGAGAGTTTGAAACGGGCATCTACCCTGACGAATGGTATTGGCGACCGGGTCTGAGCCTGCCAGATGTGACGAGAGAAATGTGCAATGCCTGGAAATGCGATCGCACGATTGCTAGTCTGGTACTCTCGGCTGAAATTGGCCGATTGAGCGCCACGCTTGCCGGGTGGGATGGAGCTAGGATCGGACAGGACAGTCTGTGGATGAAGCCGCCGGGCGCGAAGGCGATCGCGATGCATCAAGACGGCGCATATATCGACTATCTCGATCCGGCGCAGATGATGACCTGCTGGGTGGCGCTAGACGATGCGGCGGCGGCGGATGGCACTTTAGTCTATGTCAAAGGCTCTCATAAATGGCCACTGGCTAGCGTCGAAGGAGAATTCCACGCGCCGACCAAGGACTACCGCTGGGCGATGCTTCAGGCCGCAGAGAATGCGGGCGTAGAGCAGCCTGAGCTCGTCGTGGTTGAAGTGCCCGCAGGCGGCTGCGCTTTTCATCACGGGCGCACCTGGCACGGGCTGTGCCAGACCACTCGCACCGAAGGCATCTTTCACAGCATTGGGCTACATACGATTCCAGCCGATGCTCGGTTTCATCCGACTAACCAGGCCGGATATATCTACGGGCGTTATCAAAAGCTAGGCAGCTGCGAGATGGATGAAAGCTTTTTCCCAATACTCTGGCAAAAGAATGGCGATCGCAGCCCTCATCTAGCCGAGTATTGCACCGATCCGCTAGCCGACGCGGTGGCAGTTACCGCATAGCGCCCACCTGAATACTCTGCTGCCTTTTGATACTTTCCTAACATTTATAAATAACAGCAATAATGACATCTCTTTCTGTTAGCTTTCCTTCCAACGGCCTGAGCGAAGATTTTGATCCGCAGTGGCTGCTGACACCTCGTCAAAAAGAGCTTCAGACAGCGCTAATTGAGCTTTGTGTGAAAGTGCTCAGACCGAATGCGATCGCCTCTGATCGCAACCTGATCTATCCACGTGAAAACTTTGAAGCGCTGGCCTCTCTGGGTCTACTGGGTTTACTCGTACCTACCTCATGGGGCGGACTCGGCGAAAACCATATCTGCGCCGCTATGGTAGTCGAAACCATTGCCCGCTATGGCTGTCCTAGTACGGCCATGTGCTACACCATGCACTTAGGCGCAGTTGCCGCTGCCCTATTTAGAGCCCACAACAACCTAGAACTACAGAAGCTGCTCCAGCGCCTAGACACAGACGTTGCGATTGGCACACTCTCCTACTCTGATCCTGAAACGGGCTCTCACTTTTGGTATCCGGTCTCTTCTAGAGCCGAGAAAACGGCCGGTGGGTGGCAAGTTAACAAGAAAGCCTCTTGGACAACCTCAGCAGGCTTTGCCGACTGGTATATTGTGCAGACAACTAGCCCTGACTTTAGCGGCGACTACTCCGATCTCTCTTGCTTTTTGATCTACGGAGACGAAGTCCAAGCTGAGCCACATAAGTGGGACGCGCTGGGCCTGCGCGGAAATCAGTCAGGTACGCTGCTAGTAGATGGAGTGGTGATTCCGACTGAGAGAATGGTGGGTCCGGTTGGGGACGGCACGGCCTCTAATGATGAGATTGTTGATCCTTTCTTTTTGCTGTGCTCTTCGGCCTGCTGGAACGGGATTGCTATGGGCGCAATCGATATTGCTAAGCAGCATGTCACTCGCAAAAAGCATGTGGATGTGGGAATGAGGGTAGCTGACTATCCCACCATTCAAGATTATTTTGGTGAGGCCATTATCGATACTAGCGCCTGCCGGATGTATACCTTTTCGATGGGACAGCTGATGGATCAGCTCACAGATGACTGCGACTGGTCGGTCCATGCCGATATCACAGCGCTACCTCGATCAGGCCATCTGCACTGGTACTGGCAGATCAAGTTCTCGGCGGCGAAGAATGTCGCTCATGTCTGTGACAAGATGCTACATGCCTGCGGCGGCTCTGGCTTCAAAAAAGATATGGAGATAGAGCGTTACCTGCGCGATGGCAAAGCGGGCTGGGTAATGGGTCCGACAAACGAGATTCTCCGACAGTTTGTTGGCAAGTCTGCGCTGCTAGGCTTCGAGAGTTTGGACTACTGGAATCAGTCTGTGAATGAGCGAGCACTACACAACGAGTTGAAAAAGATGGACGACGAAAGCAAGCTTGAGTTAGCTGAGAAGCTGATGGCAGAAGTTGGGGAAAATGTGATCGCCTCGTCAGATCGACAGATGAAGAAGCCAGCAATGGTATAAGGCCAGCGAAAGTACTAGCGAACGTGCACCAGCTTTACAAAAGAAATCAGATTAAAAAAGAATCAGGAGATAAACCTATGACAATTGCCAAGGAAAGAACAGCAGCGACAACAAAAGTCAGTCATCCGCTAGAGCCGCTGACGCCTGAGGAAATCACAGCGGCCGTGGCAATCGTTCGTGAGCAAAAGTCACTAGGGCCTAGCGTTCGCTTTGCTAGCGTCACACTCAAGGAGCCTGATAAAGCAACTGTTTTAAGCTTTCGCCCAGGCGACTATATTGCTCGTCGGGCGTTTATTGTTCTTTTGAATAACGCCACAGCGGAGACGTTTGAAGCAGTCGTTTCTTTGAGCCAAGAAAGAGTGGTTTCGTGGGAGTATATTCCCAATGTGCAGCCGCCGATTATGCTCGATGAGTTCGTTGAGTGCGAGGCTGCTGTGAAGGCCAGCCCGGAGTTTCAAGCGGCGATCGCCAAACGCGGCATCACCGATCCCGATTTGGTTATGGTCGATCCTTGGTCGGCAGGAAACTACGGCATTGAAGACGAAGAAGGAGTACGGCTTTCTAGGGCGCTGTGCTGGGTCAGAGCTAACCCAACCGATCACGGCTACGCGCGTCCAATCGAGGGCGTAATTCCGGTGGTCGATCTCAACAAGATGGAAGTGATCCGAGTAGAAGACTACGGCGTGGTGCCACTACCGCCGAAAGACGGTAACTATACGCCTGAGTATGTGAAAAACTACCGCACTGATATTAAACCGTTAGAGATTGTTCAACCTGAAGGCCCGAGCTTTGAGGTGGATGATCACGAAATTCGCTGGCAAAAGTGGAAAATCAGGGTTGGCTTCACGCCGCGCGAGGGGCTAGTACTCTACAACGTCACCTATCAAGATGGAGAGAAAGAGCGGCCTATCTTCTACCGGGCATCGCTGGCTGAAATGACCGTTCCCTATGGCGACCCGCAGCCGCATCACTATCGTAAGAACGCGTTTGATGTGGGCGAATACGGCATTGGTTCGCTGGCTAACTCTCTGACGTTGGGCTGTGACTGCCTTGGCGTAATCCATTATTTTGACGGTTTTATCACGAACTCCAAGGGAGAAGTCGCCAAGATAGAGAATGCGATTTGTCTGCATGAGGAAGACTACGGCATTCTGTGGAAGCATATGGACTGGCGCACAGAGCAAACTGAGGTAAGGCGATCGCGTCGCTTAGTCATCTCCTTTATTGCTACCGTGGGCAACTACGAATATGGCTTTTACTGGTACTTCTATCAGGACGGCACTATTCAATACGAAGTAAAGCTCACTGGCGTAGTCAGCACCGCCGCCGTCATGCCTGGAGAAGTCCCAAAGTATGGCACCTTAGTCGCTCCACAGCTCAGCGCGCCGATTCATCAGCATATCTTCAACGTGCGCATGGATATGAGCATAGACGGGACGAATAATTCCGTCTATGAGGTCGATATTGTCCCGGCTAAAGAAGAAGATAATCCCTACGGCAACGCGTTCTATGCCCAGTCCACCCTGCTGCCGACAGAGCAAGCCGCTCAGCGCAAAATCGATCCGATGAAAGGCCGCTATTGGAAGATTGTCAATCCTTCTAAGATGAACGCGATGGGCTATCCGACTGCCTACAAGCTGATGCCTGGAGAAAATACGCTGCCGATGGCTCGCCCCGATGCCAGCGTTACCAAACGGGCTACCTACATGACCGAGCATCTGTGGGTGACCCCCTATCACCCTGATGAGAACTATCCGGCTGGCGACTATCCTAATCAAAATCCCGGTGGCGCGGGTCTACCGCACTGGACCGCAGGCGATCGCTCAGTAGAAGATACCGACCTGGTCGTCTGGTACACCTTTGCCCACAGCCATTCCCCTCGCGCTGAGGACTGGCCGGTTATGCCTGTAGCGACGATTGGCTTCATGCTCAAGCCGCTCAACTTCTTTGACGAGAACCCAGCCAACGACGTGCCCCCCTCTCCAAAAAATCATGGCAGTAAACACGCCTGCTGCTAGTAGCTCTGAAGCTGAGAAGGCTGCTCGCTTATCCAAAGTCGCAGTCTACTCGGACGTGCCTGCGGCTTTGGGCAAGATCGTTGCTGAATATCGAATTGCGGCGGGTAGCGCTCTGGCCTACCAGGTCACCGCAGGCCAGTACATCCAAATCATCGATGTCGAAGGCTCGCAGTGCTCAGACTTTCTTGCGTTTGCTGGAGAAGGCTACAGCCAGAGACTCGATAGCACGGTGACACGGACGCTCAACGGCGCGGCTAATCCCCAGGCAGGGCTACACGGTAAGTACTTTTCTCAAACGATGCAGCCGCTAGTAGAAGTGATTCAGCAGACGTGCGATCGCCACGATAGCTTCCTGCTAGCCTGCACGCCCCGCTACTACGAAGACGCAGGCTACCCTGGCCACCCTAGCTGCACAGCCAACTTCAACAGAGTTCTATCAGACTACGGCATTCCTGCTCTACCCGGCTGGCCTGCTATCAACTTCTTTTTTAATACTCAAATTGACTGCGCAGGCGGTGTTGTCAGCGCCGAGTCCTGGTCTCATCCTGGCGACTACGTTTTGTTAAAGGCTCACCAGAACTTACTCTGCGCTAGCTCCGCCTGCCCGGACGATATCGATCCAGCGAACGGCTGGCAGCCGACGCCAGTTCACATTCGCATCTACGAAGCCGACCAGCCCTTTGAAAAGGCATCAGGTAGAAGAGTCGCCGCCGACCTACCGCTACGCCTGACCCAAGAAAGCGCCTTCACTGCCAATATTCGTCAGCTCACTGATGATTTGGCCGAATACAACAGCTTTTGGGTGCCGAATAGCTTCGCGCATCAGGGCGACCAGGCGGAATACTGGGCGCTACGACAGCGAGCAGCTTTGATGGATCTCTCTGCTCTACGCAAGTTTGAAGTTACGGGGACAGACGCTTTTACGCTTTTGCAATATGCATTCTCTCGCAACTTAGAGAAAGTCACACCAGGGCGATCGGCCTACGGCTGTTTGCTCAATCCGCACGGTGGCATCATCGATGATGGCATTGTCTTTTGCTTTAGCAAGACTCACTATCGCTATGTAGGCAACTGCGATACCGATGGGTACTGGCTACGGCGGGTAGCTCAGCAACAGGGTTGGTCGGTAGAGATTATTGACGTGAGCGATCGCATTCACAACCTAGCGCTACAGGGACCGGAGTCTTATAACATTCTCAAACCGCTGCTGAACTCATCGACTGAGCTAGACAAACTCACCTACTTCAGATTCAAGTCGGTTGAAATCAAAGATATTCCTGTTCTGTTATCTCGTACGGGCTACACGGGCGAACTAGGCTATGAGCTGTTCGTACATCCTCGTGATGGCTCGGCGCTATGGAATGTTTTGATGGCAGCGGGCGCGGCCAGAGGGCTATTGCCACTAGGTATGCAGGCACTAGATCGGGCCCGTATCGAGGCTGGGCTGCTAGCGAGAGACTACGAATTTGACGATCTAATCTCTCCTTTTCAGGCAGGAATTGGCTGGACGGTTGCGATGCAGAAGGACTTTATCGGCAAAGCTGCCCTAGAATTGATTTGTCAGCATCCGCCTAGAGTGGCGGTGGGTCTAGTGCTAGAGGGCAATGAAGTTGCAGCGCATGGACAGAATGTCTATGCCAAAGGTGAACGCTGGCGAGTAGGGCATATCACCAGCGCTACTTTCTCTCCTATTTTGGGACGCAGCATCGCAATGGCGCAGATTGTGCCTGAATATGCTCAGCCAGGTGCGGTAGTCGAAGTCGATCTAGTCGGCGGCTTCAAGCGCCGAGTGCAGGCTACTGTCGGATCTCTAGCCGCCTTTGATCCGACAAAGAGTCGAGCTAGAAAAGACGTGAAGTCAATTGAAGAGAAAAGATAGTGGATGATCTCTGGGATCTGTCTGGTGTGGATAGTTTAGACGTTGCTCAATCACTTTTTGGTGAAGACGTGACCTACCTATCGCCATTTCAGTCGGTTGAAACGTTGCTGGAAGGGCAAGCGTGTTCTGTGCTGAGGTTGTGCGATCGCAATTTCCGCATCCGCTACTCAGGACCGCTAGACCAAAAAGTTCTCTCTCTACAGCGCTGCGTCTGGATCAAACAACACGACTGGCTAAGCTCACTCATCCTTCCTATCGAGCAGCTACCAAAGTTGACCAAAACCGCCACGATCAGAGCTCCACACCGACTGACAAACCTGCCAAATCATCAGGCAGTGCCCGCTCGTTTCAGCGACATTCCTCTTCTGATCTGGCGACACACCATTCAAGAAATGCCTGCTGTAGAACTACACGCTGCCCAGTCAGATATAAACAAATTAAGCATGCAGCTAGCCGTCCCTGTCTCTTGTCGTTAGTTTCTTCTTGGCGCGTTTTCTGCCACTTTCTAAAGAGCCTCTCATGAGTGTTTGACTTTATGGCTGAATTTGACGTCCTGCTAGCGGCAATTCATCACCAGGCCCAAAAGCTGTTTTCGACGAGTCATGCAGCAGTTGAGAGTGTAGCTCAGTGCACTCTCAACTGCTGCCATCTTTGTCAAAGTACCGATCTTCCGGTCGACCGCACTATTGAGAACAGTTGATAAGTTGTCAATCATGATAATGGAATCTAGTTTTAGGCCGCTGGTCTTACCTTGAGATGTTCTTATGTCAACCGCGACCCGGCTAGGATGGTTTGCTCTTGATAGATTGCTGGTAATCATAGCAACAATGACTTGGCTGAGTCCTGTTGCGATGTTGTCTGCCTGTACAACCAAAGCTGGCCTATGCTTGGCTGTACGTATAGCAAAGCGCGGATGCATTCGCACTTTGCTATGGCACTTTGCGCTATAGAACAAGGGGTGTAGCCTTGCTATGTGTAGCAAGCAAAGTGCGGAAGGCTATAAGTTAGAATCTGGAAATAAAACCAGTACAACGTCGCCGCGTCTATAGTTCATCATAGACATGCATTTTAGGGCGGTTCCAGTCCTCTGCGATCACCTGAAAACGCCACCGTAGCTCAGCCCGCCTGTTCAGGACTAATGCCGCGCTCAGCTAAGGCAATCGGTCCTTTGTCGATAGCTGTAGGGGCTGACTCATTGACCTGCTGAATGTCTGTATCTATAGGTTGGCGGTTCTGTAGAAATTCGGCAAAGTCTAAGACAGCCTGCTGTCCTTCGGGTGCTAAGAGGCGAATAGCTTCTAGCAGTCGCTGTTCGATTGGGACAGTAGGATTCATAGGATTTTTCTAGTCGCAGCGGTCGTTAGTCGGTGAAATCAGGCGGTCTAGACTTCAAGTCTATAACAACTGGCTTCTAGTCTGAATATTCATACGTCTTAGAACTTACTCTTTGCTGAGACACGCTAGTGAGAGTACAGCCGCCCTCGCCACTGAATGGAGCGCTGCGAAGCGGAAAGGATAATTCTTAAGACTGCCAGCGGATCGGCCAGCGGCGAGAGCCAAAAAAACAGCGATCGCGACCGGGAACACTGCGACCAATCGTAAGAGCTAGCAACAGCAGCCTGCATCCCTAGCCGGATGATGAACAAAAAGATATTCAGCGCGATCGCCCCGGCCAACATCGGCGACCCTACACCTTTCCAGCTACTGTCCCAGCCGTAGAAACTGATCCAAATTCCGGCTATTCCTAGCAGCGGTAACGGCAGCGCCTGCGTACTCAGCAGCAGCCAGAGATCGCTCCACAGCTGCGCGCGTGAGATGGAATCTTTTAAATCGAGCGATCGTCCCCATCCGCGCCAGGTTTCAGCCATTCCCTCATACATCCGCACGCTGATCACCTCAGCCCCGTCTAGAAAGCCTACTTTGAAACCCTGCCTAGCGGCCTCGCGCACCAACGTCACATCATCGCAAAAAGAACTAGCCGCGCAGCGATAGCCGCCCAGCTTTTCTAGCACCGAGCGCCGCGACAAAAAGCACTGACCGTTTGCCATTACCCGCTCTGTCCCCGGTAGCTGCACGCCTGCCGAATCAAATCGATAGATCAGCGTCATCAGCATCGCTGGCTGTAGCCACCATTCTCCTGCCGATTTTAGAATGAACCTAGGCGACAGTGAGACCATATCGTAGTCATGCCGATTGGCCTCATACAGCAAGCTTTCAACCAGTCCTGGCCGGGGCAGCGTATCGGCATCTATTCCCAGTATCCAGTCGCTATCGGGATGGCTACGCCGATAGCCCGTATGCAGTGCCCAAGGCCGACCGACCCAGCCGGACGGTAAGGGATCATCGCTGGTTAGACGAATGCGAGCATCTTGCTGTGTGATCGCCTCGACCACCCCCTGTGTACCATCTGTAGACTGGCTATCAACGACTAAAATTTCACGTACGGCCTTACCCTGAGCGCACAGTCCCACCAGACACGGCTTGACTCTATGCGCCTCATTCAATGTCGGAACAACAATACTGACGCTTTCTTTAGACAGCTGTACTTCCTGCTGGGGTTTGATTGGACGCTGACGCTTAGCCCCTCGCAGCAGCCTGGCTAGCAGTAGAAAGGTGGCAGGTAGCTGCGTGGCTAACAGTACAAGCGAAACTATGCCCAAAGTCGATCCTGCCACCTATTCTTCGCCCTGGCTCAATATGGCTAGGCGATCAAAGTCTGCCGTAGCCGTCGCTAGAGTCTGCTTAGCACCGCTGCTTTCATTCGCGGCGCTTTCGGCCTCTATAGCTGAGCGGTAGAGCAGCAGCGCTGGCAGAACTCCTACAAGGAGTCCTAACAGAACAGGCAAGTAGATCTCACCATCTAGGCTGATCACCATCGCAAAGGTGAAATTGCTCAGGTATATAGCTAGCGGCAACCCAAGTGAAACTTTTGAGAAGTCGGGCGGCTTTACCTGCCACAGCAGCGCCGCGATCGCCATAAATACAGCCCCTGTGCCAAACCATCCGGCAAAGTTCTGGTAAGGCATCCCAAAGAAAGCACCCGGCTGCTCCCAAGCCCAAAATGGCATGGTAGTTTGGCTCATCGCTGGATCTAAAACAAAATCCCAGGAAGTGAGTAGAAGAGAGCCAAACGCGATCGCGCCTATCGTTCGCAGTCGACCCAAGCCCACCAAACCCATATAAGCTAGCAGGTACGCGCTCAACCCTAAATAGAACCAAGACAGCGGAATTGTGAAAGGCACTAGCCCCGCTATCTTGTAGCCCAAGCCCGTGAGGTAGTGATAGTGCCCAAACGGAAAGCCCGTGCTAGTGCCCAACAGTTCTGCGCCCGTTGAAATAGTCAGTGCTGGCAGCAAAAAACTCAGCCATCGCCATAAGCCCAGACTGAGGTAGGCGTAGATAGAGACTGCGATCGCACCCGAAACCATATATACGGCACCGCCGCCAGCCATTGACCATTGAAACGCCTGCTGCCCGAACTCGGGCAGTTGGGCGATAAAAGCAGAGTTGGGCAGCACCAGCAAAAGTCCGGCCAATCCAAAAACTAGCGAAGCAATGTGAATGGAAAAACTAATACGCTGTACTGTCATCAGTGCTTTCATACTTCACCTATAAATTATTTTTTTGTATCGGTAATATAACAAGGTTTTCTAAAATTAACCGATTGTTCCAGACATCTCTGCCTTTATGCTCAAGCTCAGTAGCATGAGCCGGTAAATCTCAGCCATTTGGGGGTATGTGGCGAGGCGATCGCACCCCTCCTGCCACAGTTTCAATATCGTCGCCACTGCCAGCACCTAGCTCCTGCAATCGCCGCGCACTCACTAGCACTCGTCCTTCTAAAGATCCTACTGCCTTGTTGAAGTGGTCGACTGTTGAGTCCAAACCTTTGCGCATCTTCTGCATGTGCCGCGCAAAGGTTCTCACCCGATCATAAAGCTCTCTACCCAGATCGCTGATTGCCTGTGCGTTTTCCGTTACCTTCTCCTGCTGCCAGCCATAGGACACTGCTTTTAGCAGTGCAATTAACGTTGTCGGCGTTGCTAAAATCACTCGCTGCTCTATACCCGCTTCTATCAAGCTAGGGTCTTGTTCTAACGCCGCGCTAAAGAAAATCTCTCCTGGCAAGAACAGTACAACAAACTCTGGCGTAGGCTGAAACTGCTCCCAGTATGACTTTTGACTGAGCTGACTGAGATGGCGACGAACTTGCTTAGCGTGTTCCCGTAGTTTGTTAATTCGATCTATCTCGTCACTAGCTTCCAATGAAGCTAGGTATGAAGATAGCGGCGCTTTAGCATCTACAACAATTTGCCGTGAGCCAGGAAGCTGCACTAGCATATCAGGGCGAAGACCAGCGACCTGAGTCACTTGCTGGGTAAAGTCGCAATGTTCTGACATACCCGCGATTTCGACCACTCGCTTGAGCTGGATTTCGCCCCAGCGACCGCGCACGGTAGGCGATCGCAGTGCCTTGGCCAAGTTTGCTGTCTCCTTTTGTAGCTGACCTTGACTAGTGGCTAGCGCCCCAATCTGCTCCGTCAACTGAGAGTAGGCGGCGACTCGCTGACCTTCTAACGTCTGCAAGTACGTTTCGACCTTGGTAAGAGAAGACTTCAGCGGCTGCACAACCTCTTCTATTGCCTGTTGCTTGAGCGCCAACTCTCCTTGAGCGGCAGTTTGAAATCGACCTAAATTAGCCTCTGCCAGTTTCAGAAAGGACTGATTATTTGCCTGGAGTGCTTCTGAGGAAAGGGCTTTGAACGTGTCGCTAAACTGTTGCTGTGCGGTGGTGATCAGCAACAGTTTTTCGGCAGCTTGCTGTTGTACTTCGCTGAGCTGGGTTTCTAGGCGAGCGCTCTTTTCAGCGGCTTGGGTGAGCTGAGTCTGGTAGGTAGTAAGGGCGCGATCGCGTCTTTCACTCTCTTGTCGCAGCGTCTCAATCTGCTGATCTCTTCCCCGCAACTGCTCTACCATGCTAGCTCGATCCGCAACCAGCTCATTCCTAGTTTTTTCTCGCACCGTCTGCATCTTAGCGCTGAGCAAAAGCCAGACGATTCCGCCGCCTAAAATGCCACCACCCAAAAAACCAAGAAGAAGTTGCATCATTGATAGGTACAGGTTTACTAACGCAGCCTACCACCCCAAACAGAGTAAAGCTAGTAGAATAAACTAGTCTGATCAAAATTGATGCGATAGGCAACGTGTGATGGTGGCACTCTCCACAAAAATCGATGAACTCAAACTTGATGATTTTGATGGAGAGATCACGCAAACTATTCGTCTATTCAACATTAGCTGGCAAACCTACAAATCGATCCTAAGTGACATGGGAGATCATCGTTCTACCCGCATCGCTTATGAAGAAGGAACTCTAACAATTAAAATGCCTTCCAAGCTACATGAGATTGTCAATCGACTGTTAGCGCGTATCGTAACGACTCTTACAGAAGAACTTGGTCTAGAAGTTATCAGCATCGGCTCGACAACATTAGACCGCAGCGATCTCCAAAAAGGCGCAGAACCTGATACGGGCCTATACATTCAGAATGCCGACCAGCTAGAAGGCTTGAACCCCGATATTCCACCAAATCTACCGCCAGATCTGGTTATTGAAGTTGATATCACTAGTCCTTCTACTCAGAGGATGAGCATCTATCAGGCTCTAGGCGTACCTGAAGTGTGGCGATACACCAAGCAAGAAGGCGTCGTCATCTATCACTTGCAAAACAGTAAAGTAGACATCCAGACACAATGCTATATTCCAGTAGCTAATAGCAAGGCGGTTCCCCAACTAAGTGCGAAGCAGCTCAACCAGTTCTTAAACCAGCGCCAAACTCAGGGCGAAAATCAAACTATTCGCGATGTTCGTAGATGGATTCGAGCTGCTGAGCAGTCTGCGGACTAGAGAATCGTTTTTTATGCTTGAGCTGCCTTATTACAAAGCCAAACAAGTTTCTGTCAATCGTAAGCGTCATTACGAGATAGAAGGAAACTGCTATCCAGGAATTACAACTGTCCTGTCGGCAACCAAACCCTATGAAGAGAAAAAGAGACTCTGGGACTGGCAAGATCGTATTGGTAAAGCAGCCGCCCAAAAGATTACAACAACATCAGCTCGTTCAGGTACTAAAATTCACAAGATCATCAAGTCGCATCTAAAGCAGGAGCCCTATGAGCTGCCAGAAGGACTAGACAGCTTTTGGAATTCGATTGAGCCAGTGCTGACAGAGATTGATGAAGTGCTGCTAGTCGAAGGGGCGGTGTGGCATCCGCTGAAGTTTGCGGGCTACCCGGATGCGGTGATGGTGTACGACGGCGAGCTGTGCGTATGTGATTGGAAAACGGCGCGGCGGCCTAAGCAGCTAGAGTGGATTGGCGACTACTGTATGCAGGTCGCGGCCTATTGCTACGCGGTGAACTGGGTGTACCGGGATACAGGAATCAAGATAGAGAAAGGCATGATTGCGATCGCTCTAGAAGACCACCCCGCTCAAATCTTCACTCTT
Source organism: uncultured cyanobacterium (assembly GCA_963772185.1). Taxonomy (GTDB): domain Bacteria; phylum Cyanobacteriota; class Cyanobacteriia; order Phormidesmidales; family Phormidesmidaceae; genus Phormidesmis. The sequence continues at coordinate 18,431 of CAVYWR010000002.1, forward strand.
GGCCCAGACGAACTGTTCTATCACTGGCGCAACTTCCAGCAGCGACTAAGGCAGTACTATCAGCAGTCATGCTAATCCATTGGTCATCGGCGAATTATCTAGATCGATCAGACGCCGCCCGTGATACACTCCCGAAAAAAGGAGATACCCCCTATGTCTTCATTCATCACCGCCTGGATCGCGACAACAATAACCTTCATTATCCTAACCAAGCTACCTACCGGCATCGAAGCTGACAACATTGGCAAAGCGGGTATCGCAGCGCTAGTTTTTGGACTACTCAACGCGCTCAGTAGCTGGTTTATTAACAACACAATTGTCAACGTTCTAACGCTTGGCGTCGTAGCGCTAGTAGGAAATACTATTCTATTTGCGCTTTCCGCCTTCTTAGTTCAAGGATTTCGGCTGAGAAAAGGAATACTCAGCGCTTTCCTAGGCGCTTTAGGCATTGTATTTATCAACGGAATTGTTCTAGCTGCTGTGCAGGCAATCTTGCCAAGATAGGAACAGCAACATGTGCCCGGAAAGAAACACAGAGAATGCGTAGAGATTCAATTTTCTATTACCTGTTTCGGCAGGCCCCTTCGCTCATATTCGAGCTGGTTCCTAATCCGCCTGAGAATGCCGACGCCTATCGCTTCGACTCGGTAGCGGTCAAAGAACCCAGATTCGAGATAGACGGTGTCTTCCTTCCACCCGAAGGAGAACCAGGCGCTGTCTTCTTTGTAGAAGTGCAGTTCCAAAAAGATGAGCGCCTCTACGAACGCATCTTTGCTGAGACAGCGCTCTACTTCTACCGTAGCCGAGAGCGATTCACCGACTGGCAAGTCGTTGTCATCTACCCCTCGCGTCGCACCGAACAAAGCGAACTGTATCCGCACCGTAGCTTTCTAAACGGCAGGCAAGTCCACCGCATCTACCTTGATGAGCTAGGTGACATTCAGCAGCTACCGCTATGGGTTGGACTGATGGTGCTGACTACCGTAGAGCAAGCTCAAGCGCCTGAAGAGGCAAAGGCGTTGCTAAGGCGGGCACAAGCCGTGTCACCAGCAGAAAGCCGTGTCATCATAGATATGGTCGTGACCATCATTTCGTACCGTTTTGGACAAATTACCAGGCAGGAAGTAGAAAGGATGCTGGATATTACTTTTGAAGAAACCAGAGTCTACCAAGAAGTCAGAGAAGATGCCATTCGAGAAGGGCGACAGGAAGGGCGACAGGAAGGGCGACAGGAAGGACGACAGGAAGAAGCTGCTAGCCTAATTGTTCGCTTACTCAACAAGCGCTTTGATGAGCTGTCAGAAGATACGCAAACGTCGATTTCGGCGCTGCCGCTGCCGCTGCTAGAAGAACTGAGCGAGGCGCTGCTTGATTTCTCAGGAATTGATGAACTGGAAGATTGGCTAACAGATTATTCTGGTTAGTCTGCGATCGCCTACTACAGAACTACACTAGGCTCACTTTGCAGTAAACTCGTGAAACGTAGCAATTTAGGTGAGGAGCTTATCAATGTCTGAGCAGTGGCCCATCCAGTATCCAGACCGAATTCAGCTCTACTCGCTTGGTACGCCGAATGGTCAAAAGGTGTCTGTTGCCCTAGAGGAAATGGAGCTGCCTTACGAAGCTCATAAAGTAGACATCATGAAAGGAGATCAGTTTACAGACGAGTTTATCGCGATCAATCCTAACTCTAAAATTCCGGCAATTGTAGATCCTAACGGTCCAAACGGAGAGTCACTGTCTGTTTTTGAATCAGGGGCAATCTTGGTCTACCTAGCAGAAAAATCAGAAAAGTTTCTACCTAGCGATCCGGCGGCTCGTAGTGAATGTTTGCAGTGGCTGTTCTTTCAGGTTGGGGGTGTCGGTCCGATGTTTGGGCAGTTTGGCCACTTTTACAAATATGCCAAGGAAAAGGTTCCCTATGGGATTGAACGCTATCAGAAGGAAACTAAACGTTTGCTAGGCGTGCTGGAGCAGCGCTTGAGGGAAAGAGAGTTTTTGCTAGGGGCGGAATATACGATCGCAGACATGGCGACTTTCCCTTGGGTTGGCTCTTTGGATTGGGGATATAAGGCGGCTGACACATTAGAGTTGGATAGCTTTCCGGCGGTGATGGCTTGGTATGACCGCTGCGCTAAGCGGCCTGCTTCAGTGCGAGGAATGGACGTAACTAAGATATAGAAGACAATCAGGAGATCGGCTCTGCTGTCTGGCCATAGTGAAAGTTAGTGAGTGTGGCGATCGCATCTCTCACTTTTGGACTTTCATCCCCATACAGATCAATCCAATCATAGAAAGTTAGCTCTGGTTCGAGGTGAGCCTCTGGGTTTTTTGCGCCTTCTAGCATAGTGATGACAATTGCGTCGTACGGCTTCGACCCAGGCAGCGGACAGCGCTTCTGTCCAATCTTCACGTAGATATTCAGCAAAGGTTTCGATCAGCGCCTGTCCGACAAAGGGGTAGTGACTTTTAATCGTACCGACTTGTACGTGCCTAGCGCCTAGGCTTTTGAGTGCAGGTTGCAAGACATCGGGATTACGCAAGTTCTCGACAATAGCGGCAAGCGAGAATACCAGCTTTTTCTCTTGTGCTGCTTGGCTAGTCTTTTCAAACAAAGCTTCGAGTTCAAGATGATGGCGAAAAAGATTCTGATAGAAGCTCGCAGAAAACGCGATCGCCTGAGGAGAGATCTGTTCAAAAGATTTTTCTAGAAGTGTGACATCCATGAAATTGATACAGAGAAAAGTCTGCTTCAAGCTACAGTAGACAAACAGATTGAAAGTGTTTCTGTCGATACAGAATCAAAGCGCTATCTATAGCTTTTGTCACTTGACTGAGGTACAGCTTACAGGCTGAAAGCTCTATGTTGCAACGGGTCAAGTGACGCGCCTATACCGAATGCATCCGGTACAGGCTATATAGTCTAGATGCAGATTCAGGATAGACAAGATGCTTCAACCGCATTCACAATAGCGTGTACCGGTTGCTGCGGCTATGTTTGCGTAGATCTTTCACTATCAACTAGTCTGTGCTGATCGGCGCTAGAATCGTTAGCCCTTTAGCGATGCAATCAAACTCAACTGGGGTAGTGCCGATAATTTCACCATCTACAACAACTTTTTGCGGTGGGGTGGTAGTGACTTTTAGCTTGGGTACGCGCAGGCTGAGGATGCCTTCGTTTTGAGTAGGACGTTTGACTAGAGCGGCGGTAAAAAGCTCGGCGATCGCACCTACACCCTGCAATCTTCCGACAATGCCTTGAGCTTCGACTGGCGAGAGGCCAATCGTCACATCTAGCAGGCCGTCGTCTGCAATCACCTCCCCAAACCCCTGCGCTAATACGGAAGTGGGCGGCGCAGCGTTAGCCACAGTAATCGCGCTACATTCAAACTTATTGATCTCTCCATTGATCTCAATTTCCGCTTCAAAGGCTGTTTGATCCGCAATCTGCTGCATTCCTGCCACTAGATAGGCCAGTACGCCAAAGCGATTTTTCATCTCTCGGTTAGCTCGCTCAACTGTTTCGGCTTCAAATCCGATGCCGCCAAGCAAAACCATCGGCAGTCCGTTACAGGTAGCGCTGTCTACCTGCTTGGTAGTGCCTGCTAGGATTGTTTCACAAGCGGCTCTAAGATTAGTCGGAATCCCTAGGGCTACCGAGAAGGCGTTGGCGGTGCCGCGTGGAATCACGCCTAGGGGAATATCGGTCTGCATGACCGCTTCAGCGACAGCAGAAACTGTGCCATCGCCGCCGGAGGCGATGATGAGATCCGCACCTGATACGATCGCCTCGCGGGCCTGCTGCCCCGGCGTCACCTCAGGATCAGTGAAAATTACATTTACCTGAATCTGCGGCTCTAGAATCTGACGAATCAGCTTTAGATCTTGATCGGGATTGCCCTGACCCGAAATCGGATTGAAAATTAAATGCGCTACTCTGCTTTTGGCCAGCGCCAGCACGACGGCGCGCGCTGTGGAAAGATTAGTCGCTAGCGGCACATCGTGTAGCTGACAGATTCGCAGCATCAGATTGATATCGGCGCTGCAATAGCTGGTATTGACTGAATCGGTCAAGAAGATAACTGCTGCGATCTGTCCTTCAGCCACGCGGGCTGCAATCTGAACGTCACCGCCCAGTCTGCCAGGAAGTAGGGTCTCGACGACCAGCGGCGTGTTTTGATTGATGCGATCGCCCGTCGTTTCTGTCGCAATCAGCTGATAGCTAGTCAGTAGCGCTGAGTAATCAGTCACGAATCGAACTAAATCATCTTTGCTACTGTCTTCGGCAATTAGAGCAAGAGTTGTTGGCATAGTCTATTTTGCCTTAGCAGGAAGCCTACCAAAAAAGCCAGTCATCAGTCTTAATATCAAGCGCTTTAGCGGCGTGACCGTATCTAATACCCAGATTCCAGCTCTGCGAGCGACGACTAGCGGTACAAAGCGGTTGGAAAAAGAGCGGTTGAGAAAATCAGTCAGGCTAAGGGTAAACCAGTTTTCGGTTCTGCGCCAGCGTTCGTAGCGTCTGAGCACCTTTAGGCTGCCAAGCGCTTCGCCTGCGTATGCGGCCTGCTGAATGATCTCAGCGAGAGCGGTGGCATCGCGAATGCCCATGTTTAGTCCTTGCCCACCAACGGGATGGCAGCTATGGGCCGCGTCACCAATCAGCGCTGTCCCCGGCTTCACATACTGCTTGCTCTGCATTAGCTGAACGGGAAACATCATCGGCTGATTGACTAGCCGCAGCTCGCCCATCTGGTCGCCATAGCGGGCTTTAAGCTCTCGCAAGAACTGTTCTTTTGGCAGCGCTAGCATGGCTTTGGCTTCGGCATGGGGAGCCGTCCAGACAATCTGACAGCGATTCTCAGGCAGCGGCAGGATAGCAAATGGGCCACTTGGCCAAAACTTTTCGTAGGCAGTGTTGCAGTGAGATTTTTCAGGCTCTAGTACAGCGGTAATGCAGGACTGCCAGTATTTCCAGCCGAAGGTTTGGATTTGAGCGCGATCGCGCACCCCCGATCTAGCGCCATCTGCACCGACTACGAGCTGAGTATAAAACTCATAGCGTTGACCAGATTGTTCTACGGTTAGCTTGGATAGCTTAGCCGGGCGACTGGAGGGCGATTCGTCACATCCCTCAAACTCATCAATCTGAATTTGAGTCTCGCACCAGTAGTCAATACTCTTTGCTGCTTCAACAGCCGCCTGCAAAGCTGACATCAGCACCGTATGCTCGGCGGAATAGTACACCGCCTCGCGCTTACCAAGTCTAGGACCGTGCTCTGGCCGAAAGGTAATTGCCCTACGATAGTTGGCGTCTGAGAGCTTGACTTGGTGGAAAGGCACAAGCTGTGGGCCAACGGTTTCCCATAGCCCTAGTCCTTCTAGAATTTTGGCTGATACTGGTGAAAATGCATAGGCTCTTTGTCTACTAGCTGCTTGCTGCGCGCTCTGCGCCTCAATGACCGCGACTCGTAGCCCTGTATTTCGCAGTCCACAGGCTAGCACCAGACCTACAATGCCACCGCCGACCACCACCACGTCGTAAGTCCTGACTGCGCAGCTAGCTGTAGAAGGCTGCTCTGTAGGTAATAGCGTCTGATTCGTAGGAGCTGACGACATAGGTAGGAGCTTGAAGTTACACGTCTTTACATTGTCGCGTGCGAATCAAAATCTATCAACTTAGAATCTGCTAGCTCATGCAACTTTATTCATCTGGTTCTACCGTTCTCAGACCATCACTTCAGCGATGATCGACTCAGATATATCAAAGTTAGCCGTCACAGATTGAACATCGTCAGACTCTTCTAGCGCGTCCATCATTTTGATCAAAGAAAGCGCTGTATCCGGCTCTTCTACCTGCACTGTGTTAGACGGAATCCACCGCATATCCACTGCCTGTACGGCATAATTCTCTCTCAGAGCGCTGCTAACGGTTTCTAAATCAGCTACCTCACAAAAGACTTCTGCACCCGGCTGGCCTTCGTCAATATCTTCAACCATCTCGTAGGACTGCGCTCCTGCTGCTAAGGCGTCTTCTAGCAGCGCTTCCTCGTCAATATTGCCTAGTAGGGTCACCACTCCTTTTTGGTCAAACATCCAGCCGACGCAGCCAGTTTCACCCAGGTTGCCGCCATTCTTGCCAAAGGCCGTGCGCAGATCCGCCGCTGCCCGGTTGCGATTATCTGTCAGCGCTTCAATCAGCACCGCTACGCCGCCGGGTCCGTAGCCTTCATAGCGAATCGACTCAAAGTTATCAGCGTCGTCTGAAGTGCCAGATCCTTTGGCGATCGCCCGGTCGATATTCTCTTTTGGAAAGCTTGCTGCCTTGGCTTTATCAATCGCCGTCCGCAGTTGAAAATTACCCTCTGGATCGCCGCCACCTAGCCTTGCTGCCACAATAATTTCTCTAGAAAGTTTGGCAAACACCTTCCCTTTCACAGCATCTACTCGCGCTTTCTGGCGCTTAATATTCGCCCACTTACTATGTCCGGCCATGAACGCTTTGTATCTATCGACTCGACGATGATACCGAATTTACTCAGAAATTAAACAGCTGCATCTTCGAAGATATTTTGTTTGTAGAACTGATACGAGTTCGAGAAAATACAAGTATTTGGTCTGCTCTAGATATGATCTGCCTTCGAAGGTGTCTCAGAAAACTCGGTGCCACTCTCCCAAAGGTGCTGTTTGAAGTTGCGAGACGCTTTTAGCACTGCGCCAATTAGACCCACAGACTGATTGAGTACAACCCGTACTGGAACCTTATCTAGTAAGTGGCTGACTCGGCCCTTATTTGCAAAGGCATACATAAACTCACCGGTTTTGATCAGATCTAAGTTCTTCGCGGTGACGCCACCGGCAATATATAGTCCACCTCTAGGTAAGAACTTGAGAGAGATATTACCTGCTTCTGAGCCATAGGCCCGGATGAAAATTTCCATTGTCTTTTGCGCGAGCAGGTCTGTTTTTTCAGTAGCTGCCTTGGAGATAATTGAGGCGGGATCGGTGAGCTTGCTACGCTGGCCAGCGCCTCTTTCCCAGGCGTCCATTGCCTGACCGATTTCATTAGATTCGCTGGCATACTGGCGATCGCGCAAGAACTGATAGATAGCAATAATCCCCATTCCTGACACTACTCGCTCCTCCGACACCCGCGAGATGCCGTGCTTTTCCAATAGATACTTGCGCAACTGAAACTCTAGCTCTGATTGAGGAGCAAAATCGACGTGCCCTCCTTCAGAAGGGAACACCATATACTCACCGTCGCAGGGCAGCAAAAACCCTTGGCCTAGCCCAGTGCCAGCACCTACAACCGCCTTGGGTGAAGTCTCTAAAGGATCACCCGCCTGTAGCTCATAGATATCTTCAGGCGCTAAGCCCAGCACGCCGTAGCCAATCGCCTCAAAGTCATTGATCAGCTGAACGCTCTTGATGTCGAGTGCGCCGCTAAGAAACTCGCTGCGCAAAAACCAGGATAGGTTGGTGAGCTGACAGGTATTGTCTACGATTGGACCTGCGATCGCAAAACAGGCCGCATCCGGCTTTACCGTCGATACCTTTTCGGCTGCTGCCGCCAAAAACTCTTTCACCATCGGCACAAACTCAGAGTACTCTTGGCTCGGGTAGCGCTCTTCGTAAAGCGTCTCCATCGGTAGCTCATGGGTCGCGTAGCGCTGAATGTCCTCATCCTTTGCCTGCGCGAGACGCAAAATGGTCTTCGTCCCGCCAATATCGCCAGCCAGCAGTTGTGCCATGAGTTTAGGTGTCTTTGAAATCAAACTTTAGAGTAAGCAAATATCTCAAGAGCACACTATCTCTCGTAAAGACTATTCACAAACGCCTAAAGGCAGAACTCAGCGGTAATCAGCGGTAAGTAGTTAATCTAATCCCGCCGCCTTTAGCTTTGCTAGCAGCGCCGCATGCTCCGCTTCCGCCTTCGTCGCTCTATCTACAGCTGCCTGTGCCTGCGCCTGCGCCTGTGCTGCCTGCGCCTGTGCTACCTGCGCCTGCTCCTCGGGCCAAAGCAACATATCGCCTTGGTCTGTCCACCAGCGCAGCCAAAACCCTTCGTAAAACTCACGGGTTCCCTGCCAAACGCCAATCCGAAGATTGAGCGCTTCCATGAAGCAGCGCCCGTTGCTATCTGCCTCTTGTCTTACGTAAGCACCGTTTTTCAAATCGAATACTTCTAGCTCTCCTGAAGCAGGATCAAAAATGACATAGGTAGGAATCTTGATAATTCGCTCGTAGAAATACCATTTGCCCAGGCCATTGCTAGATCGAATAGAGTACTCACCGCAGTCAGATTCAGATAAAAACTCCATTACCAGCGGCGGCACTGCGCCTTCTCGATGTGGTGTATAGCTACGCCGGATGCGATTGACAGGCTCTACGGGCGCGATATACATCCAGTCTGGCGCTTTGCAAATCGTCTGAGCGTCGACAGAAGCACACAGCGCGAAGTTCGAGACAATCAGCGCCTTTTTCATCAGATCGGGCTGGCTTACGAGCGCGCTAGTAAGCGCGGAGGCTAGTCTAGGCTGTGCTTCATTTTCCACAGGATCATCAGGCAAGACAAAATCATCTGTCAGCAAAGGCCAGGCGATAACGTGCGGGGTAGTCGCAGGGTTAGAAACAATTGCGGTCATTGTCGATCTCTCTTTTCTACCTGCCTGCTAGTTTAGCGTTGATGGATTGAAGTCTGTTGCCGAGTGCGGCAAAATACATATAATGGGGGACTTCTCAAATTTGCCAACCAAAACTTGCCAATCACTCACCATTCATTCATTAGGTAATCGCTCGTGACTGTAACGCCGCTTTCTAAACCCGCTGTCTCACCTATCGACGATAAATCGCTTTCGCTATCAGCGCGTCCCGATTCTTTTGGTCGCTTTGGTCGCTTTGGTGGAAAGTATGTGCCTGAGACTTTGATGCCTGCGCTCAAGGAACTAGAAGAAGCGTACTATCAATATAGAAAAGAAGCTGACTTTCAATCAGAGCTAGCGGGCTTGCTCAAGGACTACGTAGGTAGGGCAAACCCTCTATATTTTGCGGAACGCCTGACCGAGTACTATTCAAAAGCGGACGGCAGCGGTCCACAGATTTATCTAAAGCGTGAAGATCTCAATCACACCGGCGCTCATAAGATCAACAATGCGCTAGGCCAGGTCTTACTGGCGAAGCGGATGGGTAAAAAGCGGGTGATTGCTGAGACGGGTGCGGGCCAGCACGGAGTGGCCACTGCTACGGTCTGTGCTCGCTTTGGTTTAGAGTGCATTGTCTATATGGGCGTAGAGGATATGCGGCGGCAGGAGCTGAATGTCTTTCGGATGCGGCTGATGGGCACTACCGTGCGTCCAGTGAGTGCTGGTAGCGGTACTTTGAAGGACGCTACGTCTGAGGCGATTCGTGACTGGGTGACGAATGTAGAGACTACGCATTATATTCTAGGCTCGGTGGCGGGGCCGCATCCGTATCCGATGATGGTACGAGACTTTCACGGGGTGATCGGTGAGGAGACTCGGGCGCAAAGCTTAGAGAAATGGGGTGGCAAGCCTGATGTGCTGCTAGCTTGTGTGGGTGGCGGCTCGAATGCGATGGGTTTGTTCCACGAGTTTGTACAAGATACAGAGATTCGCCTGATTGGGATTGAGGCGGCAGGCGAAGGGGCTGAAACGCTCAAGCATGCGGCAACGCTAACAAAGGGCCGTCCTGGTGTGCTGCATGGCGCGATGAGCTATCTGCTGCAAGACGGTGAGGGTCAGGTAACTGAGGCGCACTCGATTAGCGCTGGGCTAGACTATCCGGGGGTCGGGCCAGAGCATAGCTATTTCAAGGATTTGGGCCGGGCGGAGTATTACAGTGTGACGGATGCTGAGGCGTTAGAGGCGTTTCAGCTAGTGTCTAGGCTGGAGGGCATTATTCCAGCGCTGGAGACGGCGCATGCGTTTGCGTATTTGGAGACGCTGTGTCCGGCGTTAACGGCTGAGAAGGTTGTGATCAACTGTTCTGGGCGGGGGGATAAGGATGTGCAGACGGTGGCGAAGGTGTTGAAGTTTGAGTAGGGGGTTTTGGCGGTTGGGTTTGGTAGGCTCGCTACTAGCACGGACTACCAAATCCTTCGGGGATTGTTGTTTATTGGGTAGAGTGTGGTGAAGAATTTTGAGGTTTGCGATCGCGATCTAACCCCCCAGCTACTAGAGCGGTATATAAAAGCCGAGGCGATCGCAGTCGATACCGAGACAATGGGATTGAATCCTCAGCGCGATCGCCTCTGTCTGATCCAGCTCTCTGATGCTGACGGCTATGTTAGCGCCATCCGCGTTAAGCGAGGCCAGACTGCTGCTCCAAACTTGAAGCAACTGCTAGAAGCTAAAGACATCACCAAAATCTTTCACTTCGCACGCTTCGATCTGGCAACTTTGCAGCATCATCTTGACATTGTGACGGCCCCGGTATTTTGTACCAAGATTGCTAGCAAGCTGGCTCGCACTTACAGTCCTAGTCATGGACTAAAATCTTTGGTGAAAGAGTTGGCTGGTATCGAACTTGATAAATCGCAGCAAAGCTCTGACTGGGGAGATGCGGCTGCGCTAAGCGACGAGCAGCTAAGCTACGCAGCAAACGACGTTCGATATTTGCACGTTCTGCGCAGTAGACTGACAGATATGTTGAAAAGAGAAGAGCGCTGGCAGTTACTAGAACAGTGTCTGAGCTGTCTGCCTACGTTTGTGCAGCTAGACCTAATGCAGTTTGGCAGTGTTTTTGAACACTAGAGATTCGGTCTAGTGACTAAACAAGCGGCTATTCCGCTCTACGCAACTGCTCTATCTCTGTTCGAGCAAGTCCCGTGATCTGACTGATTCTTTCGGTAGAGAACTCTTGAAGCAGTGAACGAGCGATCTCAATTTTTGTAGTTCGTTCACCTTCTGCTATTCCTTCTGATCTATAGCAATCCGCCCTTAGCTTAAACCACTAACAGAAGCGGTAACCCTTATCCTATAAAGCGCTAAGTGCATAGCAATCCGCTAATGCATCAGCGGATTGCTATACCTTCCATCCTGGCCGTATCGATGACGTTGTTCATGTCTCGATAGGATTTGAGACTGTTGTGATAGCTTTCTTGCTCCATACGAGAGAAGTTCGATATTTCAGCAATCTCAAATAGCTGAAGAAAAACTGGATCTTGAAACGGGCGAGGCTGATCGTCTAGCTCCGGTAAGTGCTTGAGTAGATAGAGCCACTTGTCTTGCTAGGATCTGAGCTGTTCTAGCGTTCTATTGAATTTTGGTAGCTCAACGTAGATGAACTTCAGTTTGTCGTAGAAGATCTCGCGGTGCTGGTCTTTAAGTTCGACAGTATGGACAATAGTCTCGTCATGTTTATGATCGTTGAAAACAAAATCAAGAATGCCAATGGAATAGACCGGAGCTAGTTTGAAATTCCAGGTACCTTGTAGCGCTTGTTCTTGGATCGGAAAGCTAGCGTAGAAAACGCTTCTGTCCTTAAAGAAGTTTTGTTTTGCCTTCTGAATTTCTACGATAAAACGCTCGCCATTCACACCTTAGCAGTAGATATCAAAAATTGCTTTGCGATCAACGGGCGTGTTACCCAGATTCTCCGTGCTTTTGTACGATAGCTCTGTAAGCTGGTGATGTGCTGGCAAAAGCGTGTTGAGAAAATCAACTAGCAGCCGCTTACTGGGTTCGGAGCCAAAGACACGCTTGAAGCCAAAGTCAGTCAGGAGATTGACATAGCGTTCTTGTAAGGGATAGTAGGGCATCGGCTTGAACCCAGGTACTGTGGTCTGCGATCGTCAAAACGTTCTGAGCCTATTGTACTGAAAAGAGAGCGTTTACCTGCTAGGCTACAGACCACTTTTTAGCCTTTGGCGCTATTGCGCTAAATCTTCAAGACCAACCCGAAACAGGGAGTGCAATCACCATTCCGTCTGGTAGAACGACGCTTGCTCTAAACTGTTCTTGTAGATTGCTCTGCACTGACCAAGTTCACTACTGCTGCTGCTATTCCTCTTTCTCCTAATAGCTCTACTTGCAAGAGATGTATTTTTTGTTGCTTCAGCAGGAACTAAACAGTTTAGGTAAAACAAAATCTGTTCTGGTTCTAGTAGAAGCTGATTGCGGCTTATTCGTAGCTGCTTTTGCAAATCTACAGTAGACAGCCGCAGTAGATAGTATACTAGCGGTACCTGTAGATCAGCCGCATATGTTCTTTGCAGTATCATTTAGGTGAGTTGAAGGCGATCGCATATGAACTCAGCTTACTCAGCCGATTTTGACACTTGGATTGACCACACAGCTCAGCTGTTGAGAGAGGGCCGCTGGACAGAAATAGATACTGAACAGTTGATAGAGGAAGTCGAGGATTTGGGCAAACGCGATCGCAGGGCCGTAGTTAGTCAGCTCATCCGCCTGCTCTTGCATTTACTCAAATGGCAGTATCAGTCCGAACGCCGCTCCGATAGCTGGCTAGATTCGATCACCGATGCCCGCGTTCAGATTGATTTAGCTTTTGAAGATAGTCCTAGCTTGCGAGATTATCTGGCGAAAAAAGTTGAAACCAGCTACCAGCGAGCCTGCCGCCAGGCCGCTCAGCAGACGGGGATGGATAGATCTGATTTTCCGCAGCTTTGTCCTTATCCCTTGTCGCAATGTTTGCTAGAAGGCTGGCTACCGTCTTAGCGATTGGGCTATGGCTACTCTACTCCTACCTTCAAATCATAGGTCGCGTTTCCTCTAGTGCCGCCTACAACAATCTTGTAATCACCCGTATGGGGTAGAAAAATCTCCGACTGCTTTAGCTCCGTGCCCAATATCATATTGCTCGGCGATATCACATCAAAAACAGCGTTATTCTCCAACGCGCTGATTGAGAGCGTCATCGTCTGCCCACCCTGAGCCTTGACTAGATACATATCGCGATCGCCTCGCACTACTGCATCACTCACCGTCGTGCTGCGCTTCCCAGAGTCGAAGAATACCTGCGTTGTCTTGACCTGATTTGCACTTTCTATCAAATCAGCCGCTTCTAGTCCATCCTCGTTTTGAAACGCCTTACTCACCACCATACACTTCTCTTTATCGAGCGTCGCGCTGTCAGTTTTCAGCGCGTCATCGCTGACTTGCCAAGTTTCCTGCTGATTTTGCCGGTCATATTCAATCCACGTTTCTACATCCAAGTTCAAATTGCTGCCGTCGATTGTGCCATCCACGGCCTGCACATAAGAGGTGTAGTAGCTACTTTCTTCGTTGTGAATGGTGCTCTGCACGTCGCCTGTCACTCTATCCGCCGCGTCTATCGACAGTCGTATGTAGGTGGTCTCAAAATCGGTATCTGTTGAATAGCAGTATCTGCCAGGACTGAGCACTGGGTAGATAGGATTGGGCGCTGGTTTGTTTTCTACTTTTTCAGGATCGGGGGCGATCGCCTCACCGCCACTCTCTTTCTCATTACCAGACAAGTCCGCACCCTCACCCGCTGATTCGGGCGTCTGCTTATTCTCATCAGAGCCTGAGTTCGCGTTCAAGCTCGAATCAGACGCTGGTCCGCAGCTAGCTAAAGCAAACAACAAAAGAAGTGAAAAGCGTTTGCAGACGGTTTTAAGCATAGCGTTTGTTTGGATTGTGACTGGACGGCTATAGATAACAACAGTTCTTGGATACCCAATTACGTAAGTCTAGCATTACTCAGTTGGGCCTCGCGCAAGTCGGTATCACGCAAATGGTTAAGAAAAAACGTACGTGACTACGGTCAGAGCATACGGAATTGGACTGCCAAACAAACGCCTAATTCAAAGTGAGTACGGCCGATCGGGAAAGCTAGAGACGGTGCTTACCTTACTCTTAACCTGATAGTTATGGTCCAGTCTTCGACGAGTAGTAGTGTATTCCTATCATTGTCTCAGCACAGTCAAGGTCGCTTGGCAGAGCGGGTCGAAGACCTTTCTATACCAGATTTTATTGCTTTTCTAGAGCGAACTACCAAAGACTTTAGACAGTTTCTCAAGGTGATTGATCTAATCAACAATCAATCGCTAGAGCCAATGCTTGATGAGTTGCTAGAGACGTTCACGTTCAAAATCGGCCAAATTCTACAAGCCGAGCGGACGACCATCTTTGTTGTGGATGAAGACCGCCAGGAACTGTGGTCCAAAATTGCTCAAGGCACTGAAGGCGATAGCCTGGAGATTAGGCTACCGCTCTCTCACGGGATCGCTGGGTACGTGGCTACAACGGGCGAGGGGCTAAATATTCCAGATGCCTACGCCGATAGCCGCTTCAGCGATGCTACGGACAAGCAGACTGGCTATTGTACCCGCAATATTTTGTGTATGCCAGTGGTGAATAGCGATCGCAAAGTCGTCGCGATCGCCCAGCTACTCAACAAGGTTGGCACCCAACCCTTCTCCTACGAGGACGAAATTCGCTTTGCCCGCTTCGCTCCTTCTATCGGCATCCTGCTAGAAACCTGCCAGCGATTCTACCTAGCGGCGCGCAACCAAAAAGGCGTCAGCGCCCTGCTCAAGGCCATTTCCTCTATGGAGCAGAGCCTAAATTTAACTGTTACCCTCCAGTCTGTTATGGCGGCCGCCCGTCAGCTGATGCAGGCCGATCGCAGCACCCTCTGGCTGCTCAACGAAGCCAAAGACGAACTCTGGTCACAGGTCCGTAGCGCTGACGGCCAGTCCCTGATTGACCTACGCCTGCCCGCTAATAAAGGAATCGTTGGCTACGTCGCTGCGACGGGCGAAAAACTCAACATTCCAGACGCTTACAAAGACGAGCGCTTCGATGTCTCCTCTGATCAAAAGACTGGCTATCGCACCCGCAATATCTTGTGTATGCCCGTCTTTAATTCCGGCGGCAAGCTGATTGGCGTCAGCCAGCTCATCAACCGCATCCAGGGACAATTCACCACGCTTGATGAATCATTCATGCGAGCCTTCAATACCCAAGCTGGAATCGCGCTTGAAAACGCGCAGCTCTTTCAAGAAATTTCCCTGGAAAAACAGTATCAAAAAGACATGCTAGAAAGTCTTTCTGATGCGGTGATTTCGACCGATATGACCGGACGAATTGTCACTATCAACGAGTCGGCGCTGAAGCTGCTGGGTGCTCCGGTGGGGACAACAGACCGCTGGACTACGGCTAGCTTAGAGCGCGATAGAGGAGAGGCTGAACATCAAGATGCGATTGAGAGAATTGACGAGGCGATCGCATCTGAATGGCAAAAGCAAGTAACCGGACGCTATCTATGGGATGTCGTGCTGCTAGATCGCCTACAGCTACGATTAGAAGACAGTCTAGAATCTGGCGCGCGTCACTATGTGCCAGAGCAGTCGCTAGTGGTCTCTGTTGCAACGCTGAAAACGGCTCAGTCTCCTAGCAGTTGCGTATTGGTTGTACCTAGTGAAAAAGGCTATCAGCTCTGGGGCGCAGACGAGCACAGCGCCGAACTTGAACCTGCTGAGTTTGAGCAAGTCGTCGGCTGGGATCGCAGTATTAATCTTACCGTTAGCCCGATGAGCGATCCGCAGGGGGGTGTGCGCGGTGGTCTAGTTGTATTAGAAGATATGAGCCAGGAGAAGCGGATGAAGACAACGCTATACCGCTACATGACGCCGAGCGTTGCTGAAAGGGTGATGGCCTTGGGTGAAGATGTGCTGATGGTCGGCGAGCGCAAAGATGTCACCGTTCTGTTCTCCGATATTCGCGGCTACACTACCCTGACCGAAGAGCTAGAAGCCGCCCAGGTCGTCTCTATGCTGAATGAGTACTTTGAAACGATGGTAGAAGCGGTGTTCCACTGCGAAGGGACGCTAGATAAGTTCATTGGCGACGCGCTGATGGCCGTATTCGGTGCACCGCTGCCGCTAGAAAATCATGCCTGGTCAGCGGTTCAGTCAGCTCTAGATATGCGACGTCGGCTAAAGATTTTCAACGCCGATCGGCACTTGCAGGGACAGCCCGAGCTGCGTATTGGCATCGGCCTTAGCTCGGGCGAAGTCGTCTCTGGTAATATCGGCTCGCAGCGAAAGATGGAGTATACCGTCATCGGTGATGGTGTCAACCTCAGCTCCAGGCTAGAGAGTATCACCAAACAGTACGGTTGCGATATTGTCTTGAGCGAGCATACCTTCAATCTCTGTCAGGACAAGATCTGGGTACGAGAGCTCGATCTAATTCGAGTCAAAGGCAAGCTAGAGCCGGTTAAGATCTATGAGCTGATTGGCGATCGCACCCAACCGCTAGATTCACAAACCGAGTCATTTCTCGAACTCTATACCCAGGGCCGCGAAGCCTACAAAGCCACCTCATTCGATCTAGCTATCTCCCTGTTCCATCAGGCCCAGGCGCTTAGACCAGACGATCAGGCCGTCGAGCTCCACCTCTCACGCGCCCAGGCCTACCTCCTCCAGCCACCCGCCAAAGATTGGGACGGTGTTCATGTGATGACAATGAAGTAGCTTTCGATTCTGTATCTTTATACGCTTATGGTGCTGCGAAGCTGTGAAACTACGCGACCTGCTTTGATAGTGGTGCGATCGCTAGGCGCAGCGCCAATCGCCTGCGAGATCGAACTTGCATTGAGAATCACCAGATCGGCCGCGCTACCAACCTCGACACGATGGTTACTGATACCAATCGCGTTAGCAGCATGAGTCGTTGCCATCTCCAAACACAAAGCGTGGCGATCGCGGCTACCTAGCTGTAGCGTCTGAGCCAGCAGCGTACAAATTTTGAGCGGGTCGCCATCGCCAAACGGGGTAAACAGATTTTGAATGTTGTTGGTGGCGATCGCTGTGTTCACCCCTAGATCGAACAGCGTCTGAATCGGTGCAACGCCCCTTCGAACGTTGTGAGTATCCTGGCGCGCCATCATATATAGATCAGACGCAGGCAAAGCCAGAACAGAAATTCCGGCTGTTTGTAAAAGCGCTGCTGCCGCTTGAAGCTGATCAGGCGCAAGCCCAGCTAGCCTGGTCATATGCCCTAGACACACTCGATTTTGCCAGCCGCGTTTGATTGTTTCACGAGCAACAATTGGAAACAGCAGTGGTTCGTCGTCGTCAAGGAAATCAAGATGAAAATCTACGTCGCAGTCAAACGTCTGCGCTAGGTCAAACACAAGGTTGATATTGCGTTCAGGATCTAGATCGGTGTAGGGCGCAGATCCAATAACGTCGCCGCCTAGCTCAAGCGCCTGATACAAAAGTTGCTCAGTGCCCGGTTGATTAGTGATGCCTTCTTGAGCAAAAATGGCGAGCTGTAGATCTAGGCGCTGCGCATATTCTTGCTTTAGCAGCAGCAGCGCCTCAATCGACAATAGCTGAAGGATAGGATCGACTTCTACATGGCTACGAATAGCGGTCACACCAAAGGCGATCGCATTCTCAATCACCCGCCTTGCTCGCCTTTGAATATCTTCGGCAGTGAAGCCTGCTTTTAGCCGCAGCGTTTCTTCTAGCGCTTCTTGAAAAGTCCCCGTTTGAGCAGGAGATTGCTCTAGTAAAAAAGCCTTGTCGAGGTGCAGATGAGGATCGACTAGCCCCGGAATGACAAGCTGTCCTTTGGCATCTAGTGTTTGCGTTGCCGGTGCGCTGATAGCGTGAGCAATCTCTGCAATTCGCCCGTTTTTGATAGCGAGAGACTGTTTTGTTGATTCTTTGGCTAAGACCGCATTCTCGATCTTTAGATCGAACTTGGACTTGATAGGCTTAGTCTCGATAGACTGCGACTTGGTAGGCTGAAGCGGTGTAATCGTCATCGGTGCAATTTTTTGAGAATTCTCGCAGGTTTCTTCTAACGGTTGTTTTAACGGTTGTTTTAATAGTATCTATCAAGAGACAGAACCGCCTAAATACACCCGCGAGATTTCTGGACTGCTGCGCCAGTCTCTGGCCGCACCCGATCGGACAATTCTCCCAGTTTCTAGCAGATAGGCGCGATCGGCAATCTCCAAGGCAAGCGTAGCCATCTGATCGACTAGCAAAATGGTGATGCCTTCATCGCGCAGACTAGCTAGGGTGGCGTAAAGATCGCTCACTAACTGAGGGGCCAGTCCTAGAGAAGGTTCGTCCAATAGCAGTAGCTGAGGTTGAGCCATCAGGCCACGGGCGATCGCCAGCATTTGTTGTTCTCCCCCAGAAAGCAGCCCTGCCTTTTGCTGCTGCCGATCTCTCAACCTGGGGAATCGCTCTAGCATTCGGTCTATATCCTTTTTGATGCCTGCATCTCGGCGATGAAGTCCACCCAAACGCAAATTATCCAAAACGCTCAGCGCCTTGATAACCTGGCGACCTTCTGGCACCAAAACCAGACCACTAGCGGCCATCTGATGAGTTGGCAGCGCTGCTAGCGGCTGACCCAAAAAGTCAACTCGTCCTGACCAGACAGGCAGCAGCCTAACTAAACTTTTGAGCAGGGTGCTTTTGCCTGCACCATTCGCGCCGAGCACCGTTACCAGCTCGCCCTTGTTTACCTCGAAAGAAAGGTCCGTCAAAACTTGCAGAGTATCGTAGCCTGTTACTAATCTCTCAACAGTTAAGACAGGGACAGGCGGCGCAGGTTTGTCGACTGATTCATTATTCGAGTGAGTATCTTGCTGAGGTTTAGCCTCATCTTCTAGAACACCCAGATAAGCGGCTAGCACTTTGGGATCTTGTCTGACCTGTGCAGGTGGGCCTAATGCGATCGCCCTCCCGCTATCCATCACCAGCACCTGGTCAGAAATCTCCATGACCAGCTCCATATCGTGCTCGATCAAAACGACCTTGAGTCCGCTGCTAGCAATCCGCCGAATCAGCCGAGCCAGACTCTTCTTATCTTCTCTACTCAGGCCCGCCGCAGGCTCGTCTAATAGCAGCACCTGTGGCCGAGTCACCAGCGATCGCGCAATTTCCACTAGTCGGCGATCGACAAACGGCAAGTTGGCTGCAAGCGTGTGTACATCGCCTTTGTAGCCAACAAATGAGAGCACTTCTAGCAAGGTTGGCTCTGGTTGAGCAGCTTCACCTCCCAGCAGCGCCCGCAAAACAAACCCCAGCCGCTTGCCCGCCCACGCAACTCTCAAATTGTCCAAAACAGAGAGCGTATTGAATAATCGCGTTGCTTGAAAGGTGCGGCTGACACCTAGATCGGTAATTTGGCGTGCGTCTAAGCGGTGAAGCGCGACTGATCCTAGCTGCACGGTGCCCGACTTGGGCCGATAGAAGCCGCTAATCAGGTTAAGCAAGGTCGTTTTACCCGCGCCGTTGGGTCCAATGACCGCCGCAATCGTTCCAGGCTCTACCGTTAGGCTGATGTTATCGACCGCTTTTATACCGCCAAACTGCATGCTGATGTTGCTGACGCTCAGCGGCGTTTTCTGTCTGTTTTGTGCTATTAAACTCGGCAGATCAGGTGGAGTGGCCAGCGGATAAACCGGGTGAACTGGACTAGCCCAGCGGTGGAATAAACTGGTAATGCCATCTGGAGCAAGTCGCAGCGCTAGGAGTAGCAACACTCCAAAGACCAATAGCTGATAGTCCGTAAAGTCATGCAGAAATTCTGGCAGAATTACCAGAATGCAAGCGCCAATAAAGGCCCCTTCTGCCACGCCCAAGCCACCTAAAATTACGGCTAATAGAAACAGGATAGAACGGTGAAAGGTGAAGCTATCAGGACTGACAAAGCCGATGATGACTGCGAAAAAGACGCCTGCTAGACCTGTCAGTGCCGCTGATAAAGCGAAAGCCATCACCCTGACATAGAAAGGATTAAGGCCCACAGCCGCAGCGGCGATCGCATCATCTCGCACTGCCCGAAACGCCTTTCCCCAGGCGTGGCGTTTGAGCAATGCGAACGCCACCACCGAGAGAAACGCCAGCACAATCACCAATAGAACACTTTCGCGTAACGCTGGCTGTAGTCCCAAAAAAGTCGGCTTAGGAATGCCAGACAGTCCGCCAAATCCGCCCGTCAACCCCACCCACTCAATCAAAACTCGCTCGACGACAATGCCAAAAGCAATGGTCACCATCGCCAGATAAGGGCCGCTGACCTGTAGCGCCGGACCAGACAGTGCAATGCCAGTTCCCGCCGCCGCGATCGCCGCTATTACCACCGCTAGCCCAAAGTGCCACTCGGCCCTGAGCAGCAGCAAACTCCCGGTATAAGCGCCAATCGCAAAAAAGCCTGCATGGCCAATCGAAATCTGACCTGAAAGCCCCGCTAGGATATTCAATCCAACTGAGACGATCGTCGTCACCGCGACCATGCCCAACACAAACAGGTAGTAGGTATTCGGCGCACCCAGCGCCGCCGCGATCGCCAGCGCAAACACAGCTAAACCGATAGCAAGACGACGCATGGCCTACACCTTCTCCGCGATCGCCTGGCCAAACAGCCCATTGGGTCGAATTGCCAGCACCACAATTACCACCAAAAATCCAATGATTTCCCGGTAGCTGCCCCCTAGCGTGCCAGCCGCGATCGACTCGACCACGCCATACACTACGCCCGCTAGCATCACCCCCCAGGGATTGCTCAAGCCGCCGATCATCGCCGTCGCAAATGCCTTCACCCCTAGCAGCGTCCCCATCGTGGCCGACACATTCGCAATCGGGGCAATCAGCATACCAGCTAGGCCCGCTAGCGCCGTCGATAGCCCAAAAGACAGCGCCACTAGCTGAGTCACGGGTACGCCCAAGACTCGCGCCGTTGCAGGACTTTCGCTAGCGGCGCGAAATGCCTTTCCCCACAGCGTCTGGTTTAGCAGCAGCCAAAGTGCGATCGCGCTAGCTAGTCCAACAATTGGAATCACAATCTCCAGCGGATAGACCCCGAAGCCCAGCACAGAAACCGTCCTTTCGGACAGAGGGGAAGGATAGCCGCGCACCTCTTTCCCGAAAGTGAGCATCGCTACGTTTTCAGCAATGATGCCCAGCGCGATCGTGCTTAGCAGCCAGGACTGAGAGCCATTGCGAGCAAAAGGCCGCACAATCCAGCGCTCGATCAGTAGGCCCAGCACCGCGCAGCAAATCAGCGTGATGGGGACAGCGGCGATCGCATGGACCCCCCAAACAATATTGAGGCAATAGCAAATGACTGCCCCCACCATGACAAACGCCCCTTGCGAGAAGTTCATCGTATTAGAGACGGCATAGGTAATCTGAAAGCCGAGCGCAACCAGGCCATACATACTGCCAATTGCCATGCCAGAGAGAATCAACTGTGGCCACATAATGGTTCCTTTAAGACTCGATCGGCACGATCTGATCGCCGTCCCACCGCACCAGGATATAGTCATCCTCGTTCAGCGCATCGTGATTATCAGGCGTAAACGGCTGCTCATAGGTTTTGATCAGGCCCTCGTAGGTCGGCAGACTATAGAAAGCTTCGCGCAATACCGAACCCTCTAGTGACTCGGCGGTATCTAGCGCTAGCGCCACTAGATGCATCGCATCATAGGCATTGGCCGTCCCCACCGGAGCTAGGATATCTTCTGGCCCGGCCAGGTCATACTTTTCTTCGAGCGCGGCCAAGACCCTTTCACCGACCGGGCTCTGCTCACCATAGAAACTGTAAGTCTGCACAAAAGTCACTCTCTTCGCAGTTTCTTCGCCTGCTAATTCGGCGAATCGCCCGCCCGAAATACCCCAGTGAGAAATCACCGGTACATCCCAATTCAATCGCTCCAAAGATTTCATCATCTGCGCGCCAGGAGCGGCGTTGGCGACTAACAGCAGCGCCTCAGCCCCGCCAGCTTGCAGTCGACCTAGCTGCGCTGAGATATCAGTATCGCCATCGTTGAATTTCTCAATGCCTACAATTTCTAGATCGTACTGGGGTGCCCATTCTTCAAAGCCGACCTGGTTCGACTCTCCCCAGGGATTGTTGATCAGCACCAGGCCCACCTTGGAAGCGCCTGTTTCTTGCTGAGCGTAGCGGGTCAAGAAGCTATCGACGATATTGTCATTGGCCGAAACGCGAAACGCATAGTTAGGATCAAAGTCGTTGCGCGTGATTCCAGTAGCCGCTGCCCATACGCCCATATAAGGGGTTTCTAGCTCGTGCACCACAGGCAGCATCGCTAGCGATACCGGTGAATCTAGTCCGCCAAAGATGGCCGCTACCTGCGCTTGCTCTATCAGCTCACGCGCTGCCGCAACACCTTTTGCTGGGGTCGATTCATCGTCTCTGATCACTAGCTCAATCGAGCGTCCCCCTCTGACGCCGCCGTTGGCATTGATCTCATCAATCGCAACTTCTAGTCCGCGCTTAATCGATTCGCCAGAAAGCGCCGAGGCTCCGGTGATGGCTGCAACCAGTCCAAGCTTGATCGGCTCCTGGCTATCCTCACCTGAGGCGCTATCGCCTTCTGAGGCGGAAGGTGTACAGCCAGTCAGTTTTGCGATCGCCACTGCCGATCCAAACCCAACCACTCCTCGCAAGAAAGTCCGACGACGAAAGACTCCCTGCTGAATGGTGAACTGACTGCGCTTAACTATCATAAAAAGCCTTCCTACTTGCAGGGCAACAGAACAAGAGATGTTGTTCCAGACAGAATACCCTACATCTCATCGGTACCGACGCATCTGTTCATACACTTCGAACCAGTCGGTATGTCTTTTCTATATAGTCTATATAGGTTCGATAGGAGTCAATAGAAGGGCAAGCTGCTTCCAAGCTGTACTTAACAGTGGGTACCCTCAAGACAGAAGAAATCTGACTTTAAATCTGTCAATGGAGCTTTCAAATAGGACCATGAACACGCTCTCTACTGTCGCAGCCGATAGATCTCAGGTCGATCTTCGCTCTCTAGTCGACCAAACTACGGAGCTGATGGCGTGCTATAGCAGTAATGGTCGTTACTGTGCGGTCAGTCCAGCGCTGGCGAATTTACTACAGTGCTCTGCCCAGACACTAATGGGTCGAACAGATAGGGAGCTGGCAGCGCAGCACTCATCTTCTCGTCTAGGCCAATACTGGCAGCAGATTGCCGAGGTTGTTACAGCCGTTGCCCAGACAGCCCAAGCCGATCGGCACATTCATAGATTGATAACCGCAGCCGGAGAGCAACAGTACGAGACAACCTATACCCCGCTCAAAGATGAGCACGATCAGCTACATCAAATTTTGAGCATTAGCAGGGCGGTCGGCTCCACCGACAATCAGTCTGCAAATAATCGAACTACAACCGAGCAGATAACAAATACACAAACAACAAAAGTACAGACAACAAACCTAGAAAATTCTCTAGTCGGTATTGAGATGCCAGGTCTAGAGACAGCGTCTATAAATGATTTGCCGTCTGCCCAGAAGCCTACGCCAAAAATAGAACAGGCAGCAAAGTCTTGCAGTCTGCACAATTACTTCGATAAAGCCAATGGCGATCGCGCAGTCAACCACACAGCCGAATTCACGCAGATTGTACTCGATAGCATCCCGCAATACATCTTTTGGAAAAACAGAGAAGGCGTCTATTTAGGCAGCAACTATCGCTGGGCTAGGATGGCCGGATTACAAGACTCAGGCCAGGTTGCTGGCATTACGGATGAAGATCTGCCCTGGACAACAGAACAGAAGAACTGGTACAGAAAGTGCGACCACGAGGTAATGAACACCGATAAGCCAATGCTGAAGATCAAACAGTCTCAGCGTCAGGCCAACGGACAGCTAAGCTGGCGAGAGACCAATAAATTCCCTTTGCACGACGCGGATGGCAATGTTGTCGGACTGCTGGGCACGATCGAAGATATCACCGAGCGTAAGATTGCAGAAGACTTGCTCAAACAGTCTGAAGCCACCTTTCGCAACCTGGCAAGTCAGAGCGAGATGCTCAATCGGCTATCGAGCCAGATTAGAAAGTCGCTCAAGCTAGAGTCTATATTGCAGACAACGGTCGATGAAGTGCGTCAGTTCTTGGCCGTTGACCGGGCGCTATTCTATCGCTTTACCACCGATTGGAATGGGCAGGTCGCTGTAGAATCGGTGACCCAAGAGCACCTGTCTGTACTCGGCAAGGCCGGTATGAACAGTCAGTTCCATCGGCAGCATGTGCAGTCGTATGAGCAAGGGCATGTTCACGCATTTGCTCATACCCCAACCGCTCAGCTCGACGCTCAGCACCAAGCCTACTTGCAAAACTTGGATGTCCAGGCGAATTTGGTCGTGCCTGTCCTTGTTCAAGATACTCTTTGGGGGCTGCTGAT
This sequence comes from uncultured cyanobacterium, assembly GCA_963772185.1. Taxonomy (GTDB): domain Bacteria; phylum Cyanobacteriota; class Cyanobacteriia; order Phormidesmidales; family Phormidesmidaceae; genus Phormidesmis. Next base: position 42,645 of record CAVYWR010000002.1, read on the forward strand.
CGCTCACCAGTGCTCAGGCGCCAGAGAATGGGAAGCCGATGAGATAGCGCTGCTACAGACTCTGGCCGGACAGGTCGGTGTTGCCATTCACCAGGCGAGCCTGCTAGCACAGGCCAAACATAGCGCTGCGATCGCCAAAGAAAAAGCTCAGCAGCTAGAAACGGCCCTGCAAACGCTCAAGCAAGCGCAATCGCAGCTGATTCAAACCGAGAAGATGTCGAGCCTGGGCCAGATGGTCGCAGGCATCGCCCATGAGATCAACAACCCAGTTAATTTCATTCACGGCAACCTCAGTCCGTTGGAAGATTACGTGCAAGATTTGCTGAGCTTCCTGCAACTATACGAAGAGCACTATCCAACGCCGAACCAGGAGATTACAGCCGCCGCCGAAGAGCTTGATATCGAGTTTATTCAAACCGATCTTGAGAAGACGCTGTCGTCCATGCGCTCAGGCACAGAGCGGATTAGAGACATTGTTTTATCCCTGCGCAACTTTTCACGAAAAGACGAGGTCGGATGCAAAGCCGTCGATATTCATGAGGGGATAGAAAGCACGCTGCTGATCTTGCAGCACCGACTGAAAGCCCAGCCCAATCGACCAGCAATTCGTTTAGTTCGAGACTTTGGTGACCTGCCACCAGTAGAGTGCTTTGCCAGCCAGCTCAATCAGGTGTTTATGAATATCTTGGCAAATGCCATTGACGCGGTAGATAGCGAGCTGGAAAATTCGTCTGTAGAAAAAATACCGCAGATTACGCTGCGTACAGAAGCGCTAGGCGATCGCATCACTGTGAGCTTTTTAGATAATGGCATCGGAATGCCCGCTGCTACTAGAGATCGGATGTTCGATCCCTTCTTTACCACCAAGCCAGTCGGCAAGGGCACTGGTATAGGTATGGCTATCAGCTACCAGATTGTCGTCGAAAAGCACCACGGCCAGATCGAATGCTTTTCCGAGACGGGGCTAGGAACTGAATTTGTGGTTAGCATTCCTATCAAGCTAGTCGGTGCATAGAAGACTGCAATTGTGGATTATGAACGCAGCGCTCTTGGCGCACTCAATTTGCAAGTCATGTTGCAAGCGCTAGGGTTTTGTCGACCTTTGCCTTGATAATAGTTGAGTTGCCTTCGCATACCTTGCCAACTCATGACCGATACTTTCCAGACCCCACCAGAGCAGCGCCAAAGGCTGTACGAAGGAAAAGCTAAAATTATCTATGCAACCGCTGAGCCTGAAGTTCTAGTTACTTACTTTAAGGACGATGCCACCGCTTTCAATGCTCAAAAGAAAGGTCAGATTGCAGAGAAAGGTGTTGTCAACTGCAAAGTAACAACTCATCTATACAGGCTGTTGGAGAAACAGGGCGTTGCCACGCATCTGATTGAGCAGACTAGCGATCGCGAAATTAAAGTCAAACGCGTAGACATCGTGCCGCTAGAAGTCGTCGTTCGTAATATTGCCGCCGGTAGCCTCTGCAAGCAAACCAACCTCGAGCTAGGTACGCCACTTTCTCCGCCGCTAGTGGAGTTCTATTATAAGAATGACGACTTAGGCGATCCGTTATTGACTCGTGATCGCATCGCCGCCATGCGAATTACCACCGCCGAGCAACTCGATCAACTAGTCGATCAGGCTCAAACCGTCAACACCCTCTTGTCCGACTTCTTTACCAGCTGCGATATCACCCTTGTCGATTTCAAGCTTGAATTTGGCACCGATGTCAACGGCACCCTCCTCCTAGCCGATGAAATTAGCCCAGATACCTGCCGCCTGTGGGACAAAACCGAATCTGACCCCAAAAAGCGGGTCATGGATAAAGACCGCTTTCGCCAAGACCTCGGTAGCGTCGCCGAAGGCTACCAGGCGGTGTTACAGAGAATCATGACTCACGTAGAAGAAGATGAGTAATGACTGTTTTCTTCCACCTCTGCTTCTGTCACAGCAAAATAGACTGCCATGCTTGACGGCAGTGTAATATCGTCGGACATTGATTAACCAGGGAGAAAAACATCCCTGGCCTGCTGGCATGTCCTTTAGTGCCGTCAGGGTGTGAGGAATGAACATCTATTTTGGAATTCACTGGTTATGCGCGTTTCCCCGGCTCTTCTAGCCTGTTTTAGTTTGGTTGCGATCGCTGGTCTTCCAGCTCGTGCTGCTGATGATCAGGCTGTCGAAGGTGCGATGGCGACGCCCGTCGTATCGAGAACCGCAGCGCTACCCACAGCGCTACCCTCGTCGGATCGAGCAGCTGATTCTGTAGATAATCTACGCGATCGTCTGATAGCAGGTGTCCTTCAACCATCCAGTTCTTCGCTACTAGCGACGGCTACCGCAGCGAATCTTCCCGGTGTAGCCTCATCAGATCCGCCGCGGGTGAGCCCCAAACAGATAGGCTCTCCAGAGCCAATCAACGATGCGCTACCCGAAGCCGACGATGCCACGCCGACCGCACCCGTCACAATCGATGAAGACGGTATTGATATAGAAGATATCGACGAAGCCTCAGCCGAAGAAAATGCTGAGGAAGCCGTCGATCAAGCAATTGATGAAGCTAGCGACCAGACCGCTGGTGAAGACGATCCTGCTGATACACCGCTTCTAGAACCTATTCCTGGACAACCTGCTCCCGTCCCTTCTGAAGAAACTGAAGAAGCTGTCCAAGAAGAGACCCGCGTCTTGGTCGCTGAAGTCGACGTTGTCTCCTCTGATCCGCAGCGCCCACTGACTACCGAGCTAACTAACGAAGTCTACGATGCTATCTCTACCGTCCCTGGCCGCACCACCACTCGCACTCAGCTACAAGAAGATATCAACAGCGTCTTTTCTACTGGCTTCTTTTCAAATGTACAAGCAGAGCCAGAAGACACCGCATTAGGCGTCAAAGTAACCTTTGCTGTAGAGCCCAACCCAAACTTGACTGAGGTTGATATTCGCAATCGTACGGTGCTTCCAGACGAGGTGATTGATGATATTTTCAGCGACCAGTACGGCCAAATTCTCAATCTTAGAGAGTTGCAAAACGGCATTCTCGATCTCAACGACTGGTATCAAGAAAACGGCTATGTTCTAGCTCAGGTCACCGCTTCCCCCCAAATCTCTGATGAAGGCGTTGTCACGCTGATTGTGGCTGAAGGTGAAATCGAGGAGATCGCCGTTCGCTACATCACCGCCGATGGTGAAAGTACTGATGAAGACGGCAATCCTATCGATGGAAAAACTAGAGACTTCATTATCACTCGCGAATTTGAGACAGAACCGGGCGACGTTTTTCAAGAAGAAGCTATTCAGCAAGATGTTGCTAACGTGTTTGGACTCGGTATCTTTGAAGATATTCGCCTGTCTCTAGATCCTGGCGATGAAGATCCTCGCAAAGTCAAGGTTGTCGTTAACGTTGCCGAGCGAGATACCGGCTCAATTGGTGCGTCGCTAGGCTTTAACTTACGTGGCGATCTATTTGGTCAGCTCAGCTATAACGAAGATAACTTTGGCGGCAACAACCAGAAGCTACGAACAGAGGGCCGGGTGACTACTCGCGGCGACTTTTTGTTTGACGTTAGCTTTACCGATCCGTGGATTGCGGGCGATCGCTACAGAACTTCTTACACAGCTAGCCTATTCAACCGCCGTGCTACCTCACTCATCTTCGATAATGGTCCAATTGATGTTGATCTGCTTGATGATGATCCTGCGCTAGGCTCTGGCGATACGCCTAGGCTTAACCGTCTGGGGACAGGATTGAGCTTTAGCCGTCCTCTAGACAATGGCCTGTCGCTCTCGCTAGGAGGACAGTACGAGCGGGTTGCGCTGCTAGATAGTGACGGCGATGTCTCACCCGTCGACGAGCTCGGTAATCAGTTGACCGCGAGTAGCTCAGGCCGCGACGATCTCTTTACCTTGCAGTTTGGCGCGGTCCTAGATCGCCGCAACGACCCTGGTCTGCCGACTAGCGGTAATCTTTTTAGAGTGGGGACAGAGCAGTCAGTTCCTATTGGTAGTGGCAGCGTCTTCTACAACAAACTAAGGGGTAGCTACAGTCAGTACGTGCCTATCAGGTTGCTAGGCGGCGACAGCGGTCGTGAAACAATTGCCTTCAACCTGCAAGGCGGTGTCGCTGTGGGTGACATTCCACCTTACGAAGCCTTTCCACTAGGTGGCGGTAACTCTGTACGTGGATTTGAAGAAGGTGGGGTCGGCTCGGGGACTGCTTTTCTTCTAGGTACTGCGGAATATCGTTTCCCGCTCTTTAGTCAGTTCTTGAACGGGGCGCTGTTTATGGACTACGGTACCGACTTGGGCACAGGCGATTCTGTTCCTGGCAATCCGGCTGGAGTGAGAGGCAAGCCCGGTAGCGGCTTTGGCTATGGCGCAGGCATTCGGGTGCAAACGCCGCTAGGGGCTCTACGATTGGACTACGGAATCGGCAATGAGGGGGATAGCCGCTTTCACTTCGGTTTTGGAGAAAGGTTCTAATGCTAAAAGCAATATTGAGGTGGCACTAAACCAACATAAAATCAGCACCAAGCACAGACCAATGTCCAATCCGCAAGCTCAGCCGGTCAAGATTAGAGAAGAACCTCAAACGACGCAGACAAAAGCTGCGCAACAGCAAACTTTAAGCTCTTCTGTTTCTATTACGGGTGTTGGTCTGCATCTAGGGCAGGAAACAACTGTTAGACTGCTGCCAGCAGAGCCTGATGCTGGTCGCTACTTCGTTAGAACTGATTTGGTAGGTGCTGTTCCGATCGCGGCTACCGTTGGTAACGTGGTGCAGACTCAACTGTCTACAGAGTTGGGGGTTGGGCCTAGTACGGTGCGCACAGTGGAGCATTTGCTGTCTGCGCTGATGGCCTTAGGAGTCGACAACGTTCGTATAGAAGTAGACGGACCAGAGCTGCCTTTATTGGACGGATCGGCAAAGGAGTGGGTAGAGGCGATCGCACCTATCCCGATTCAAACCCAGTCCGCTCAGCGAAAGGTGCGATCGCCGCTGTCTGTACAGAGCTCTCAGCAGAGCGGTCCTCTTCATGTCCAGTCGGAAGATGCCTGGGTCACCGCCTTTCCTAGCTCAGAACTACGCTTTAGCTACGGCATAGACTTTGATTTGCCTGCGATTGGCAATCAGTGGCATAGCTGGTCACCGACTACCCGCAGCTTTGCTACAGATATTGCTCCAGCGCGGACCTTTGGCCTAGCCCATCAGATCGACTACCTACGCGCCCAGGGCCTGATCAAAGGTGGCACGCTAGAGAATGCTTTGGTCTGTGGGCCAGACGGCTGGCTGAACCCACCGCTGCGCTTCAACAATGAACCTGCTCGTCACAAGCTGCTAGATCTGATCGGAGATCTAAGTCTATTAGGAGATATCCCCACTGCTCACTATGTCGCCTACAAAGCTAGCCACAGCCTACATGTAGCGATCGCCCAAAAGATTGACCAGCGCTAAGCAGCGCGCATCTATAGCGCCAAACCCCGTCTAATGGCAAAATCATTGAGGGCTTTAATTTGCCTTATCTGTTTTAGCTTTTGTTTCAAGATCTAACGCCTTATGCCAACTAGTGCTCCCGCTTCCGCCTCTGCAACCCCTTCTATAGCACCGATAGCCGATGCTGCTAGCAGTAACGAGCCTCCAACTGATCGAAGCAACGACGGCAATGGAGCCGACGATAGCACTCAGAAAACCTTCACGCTAGAAGAAATTCAGCAGCTGCTTCCTCACCGCTATCCGTTTGCGCTAGTTGATCGCATTACTGACTATGTACCGGGTGAAAGCGCAGTCGGTCTTAAAAATGTCACGTTCAATGAGCCTCACTTTCAGGGCCACTTTCCCAATCGGCCGCTGATGCCTGGCGTGCTGATTGTTGAGGCAATGGCTCAAGTCGGTGGCGTTGTCCTCAGCCAGATACCGGGCGTAGACGATCGCCTTTGTGTCTTTGCTGGAATCGATAAAGTTAAGTTCCGTCGACCGGTGGTTCCTGGCGATCAGCTAGTGATTACCACCACACTGATTGCCTTAAAGGCTGGGCGATTTGGCAAAATGAAGTCAATTGCTGAAGTCGATGGTCAGCTGGCCTGTGAAGGGACGCTGATGTTTTCAATACTTGATTGAGCCGTTTGACTTTGCTTAGTTGCCCCCTGTCGCGATCTATGTGCTCTACTCGTTTGATGGCTTTGCTGGAGGCATGGCTTTGATAGCTACTCTGATTCATCCAACTGCGGTTGTCCATCCTGACGCTCAGGTTCATCCTAGCGTCAGCGTTGGTCCCTACGCCGTTATTGGAGAGAAGGTCTCAGTCGGGGCGCAGACCATCATCGGTGCTCATGCCGTCATTGATGGCTATACCAAAATAGGCGATCGCAACCGCATTTTTCCTCACGCTGCCATCGGCCTAGAGCCCCAAGATCTAAAATATGACGGCTCGGTGAGCCTGGTCGAAATTGGCAATGACAATGCCATCCGCGAGTGCGTCACGATTAATCGCCCTACTCGCGTTGGCGAAGTTACCCGCATCGGTAATCACACTTTGCTGATGGCCTATGCCCATGTCGCCCATAACTGCGAACTGGGCGATCGCGTCATCATCGCCAACTCAGTCGCCCTCGCAGGCCACGTCAAAATCGAAGCCCACGCTCGCATCAGTGGACTAGTCGGCGTTCACCAGTTCGTCCATATTGGTCGCTACTCAATGATTGGTGGCATGAGCAGAATTGAAAGAGACGTGCCCCCCTACACGATGGTCGAAGGCAATCCCTCTAGGGTGCGCGGTCTTAACCAGGTGCTTTTACAGCGCTCCGGCATTGCCGATGAAGCCGATGGCCAAATCTATAAGGGACTAGCCCAAGCCTTCCGCATTTTGTATCGCTCTGGCCTCACCTTAGAAGAGGCGATCAGCAAGCTAGAAACCATTGCCGACAATGAGCGCGTCCGCCACCTATCCGAATTCTTACGGGCCTCTGTCGATGACAAAGGCAGGCGCGGCCCTGTTCCCGGACGAAAACGCTAGCGATGAAGCTACCTGGATGAGCTCGCTGTAGAAACTGTTATGGAAGCTGTAAGCATTGATATCTAGTATTGAGAAGGCCATTAGCAAAGGCGATCGCAAAAGCACTAAAAAGATATTTCTCCATACGGGCGAAGTCTCAGGCGATCTGCAAGGCGGACTGCTAGTCGAAGCGCTAAACCGACAGGCTAAAAAGCGAGATATTCCAATTGAAATTACTGGCGTCGGTGGGCACCAGATGAAAGCAGCAGGCGTCAATATCCTGGTCAATACGCTGCGGCTCAGCGCTATTGGTCTGCTAGAAGCTCTACCCTACTACCTCAAAGGTCGCGGCCTGCAAAAGCAGGTAGAACAATACTTGCTCAATAGTCCACCTGATCTGATGGTGCTGTTGGACTACAAGGGGCCAAACTTAGCGGTCGGCAAGTTCGTTCGAAAACGACTGCCTGAGGTTTCGATGGTTTACTACATCGCGCCGCAAGAGTGGGTCTTTGCTACGCCTAGCACGCAGGCTATTGTCAACGTCTGTGACAAGCTGCTGGCAATCTTTCCAGAAGAAGCGACGTACTACCAGCAAGCCGGTGCGAACGTACGGTGGGTGGGTCATCCACTGGTTGATATTTTGGCAGATCCGCTGACTAAGGCCGAAGCTCGATCAGCGCTAAAGATTGCAGAAGATGCGCAGATTATCACGCTCTTGCCAGCCTCTCGTCAGCAGGAGCTGCGCTACATTATGCCGGTTATGTTTGCTGCTGCCGCGCGGATTCAATCTCAGCAGCCGGAGGTGAAATTCCTCATTCCTGTTTCTCTACCAGATTTTCGAGACGAGATCGCGCTATGCGCTAAGCACTATGCGCTGAATGCGCAGCTAATTGATAAGACCAACATTGATAAAACTGTGGATAAAGCGGTTGGACAGCAGGCGATCGCAGCCGCAGACGTAGTCATCAACAAATCGGGCACCGCCAATCTAGAAGTTGCCCTGATGAACGTGCCGCAAGTGGTAATGTATCGCCTGAGCAATCTCACCGCGCTAGTGGCTAAGTATGTTGTCCGTTTTACCGGAGACTACGTTTCACCTGTGAACCTCATGGAAAATCAGCCTATTGTGCCAGAATTCTTGCAGTGGGCTGCGACCCCAGAAGCGATTGGTGATGCGGCTCTGAAGCTGTTGCTAGATAACGATCAAAGGCAGCGAATGATTGCAGGCTACGCCCAGATGAAGCGAGCGATGGGGGAACCAGGCGTGTGCGATCGCGCTGCCAACGAAATTTTAGACATGCTATGCCAGCTGCAATGAACGGTATACAAAGATGCACCCCGCACCGCGATGCACTAAACTAAGGCTGAAAATATGACTCAGTAGAAACCGCAGCTCAGCGCTAGAATCGGTAGGCTGGGTATGTGCGGAGTGATTAGGAGGCGAGCGTGGAATTCTCGGAATTGTTTAGGCAGGGTGGCATTGCCATGTGGCCCCTGCTCTTTTTATCGATTTTGGCGCTAGGCACCATCATGGAGCGCATTTGGTTCTGGTCCAAGATTTTGACTCGCGAAAGAGAAGTCGCCGGACGTGTTTTAGAATCGGCTCGCAGAGAATGGACCAACGCTACCCAGATTGCTCAAGCGGCGAATCGCCTGCCGATGGGTCGATTTCTATTCTCTGCGCTCAAGCTCAAAGATCCTGCTCCCGAAGTGTTCAAGCTTGCGCTAGAAACCTCCGCTAATGAAGAGCTAGCTACCATGCGCCGAGGTGAGAAAGTGCTTGAAGCGGTGATCGCGATCGCGCCTCTACTCGGGTTGCTTGGTACCGTTGTCGGTCTGATCAACTCGCTAGGCTCTATCGATCTCAATGCGCTTGGCGTCGGCGATGCGACCGCAGGCACCGCGCTAGGTATTGGTGAGGCGCTAATCAGCACTGCTGCTGGTCTAATCATTGCCATTATTAGCCTAGCCTTCTACCGTCTGTTCCAGGGCTTTGTCTTTGGTCAGGCAAAAGTTTTGCAGCTCTCTGGCAACGAGCTAGAGCTACTCTATCGCCAAGCTTGGGCCTACACAGACGGTAAACCCAGCTCACTGACCGAAAACCTATCCAACTCACCGCCTTCTCCTGTGGTCGATCTGCCCGGACCTACTACGCCCGAGCCAACGCCAACACCGCCGCCTACTTTCTAATTCTCTATATCTATCTGCTTTCCCATAGACCTGCTTCCCCATAGACCTGCTTCCCCTATGAAAGTCGACTTTGACAATCGCGAGTCAGATGTTCAGATCAACATTCTGCCGATGATCGATGTGATTTTTTGCATCTTGACCTTCTTCGTCCTCGCAGCAGTGGGCCTAACGCGGCAGCAGGTTATCGATCTGGCGCTTCCTTCAGTTGACAACAGCGTACCGATCTCAGGTAGCAGTCTCGATCGCCTCTACGTCAGCATAGACAGCGTCGGCCAAATCTATATAGATGCTACGCCTGTACAGCTTCAAGATCTCTACAGCATCCTTGTCAAGCACCAAGAAGTTGCCCCTAGTGGCACTATTGTGCTCTACGCCTCTAGCAGCGCCCGCTACGAATCTGTCATCAAAGTCCTTGACTTGCTGCGCTCTGTAGGAGGCGATCGCGTTGCCTTAGCCACCCTCCCTAACGACGCCTCTCTAGACCCCACCCAAGGTAGAGATCCCAACAATCCTCTAGGTACCCTGCAGCCACCGACCGCTAGCCCAAATCCAAACGCCGATCTCACTCCAGGCAATCCCGCCATCGGCGATGACATCCAGATCATCCCCAACCCCACAACCGGAACTCCAGAGTCTGGTCTGCCTCCCATCACTCCGAACTCAGTCCCTTCTAACCCAGCTCCTCCCAACCCCTAAATAGGCTAAATTCTTCGGCCAGTCATTCATATTCATCGTTCATCATTCATCATTCTCATGAAGCACACGCTCTCTGTTCTAGTCGAAGACGAATCAGGCGTTCTAACTCGCATTGCCGGTCTATTCGCTAGGCGTGGTTTCAATATTGAGAGCTTAGCGGTAGGCCCCGCCGAAGAAGCTGGAATCTCTCGAATTACGATGGTTGTCCCCGGTGACGATCTAGTGATCGAACAGCTCACCAAGCAGCTATATAAGCTGATCAACGTGCTAAAGGTTCAAGACATCACTTTGACACCTAGTGTTGAACGAGAGCTAATGCTGATGAAAGTAAAAGCTGATAGCGGCAATCGCGCAGAAGTTGTCGGCCTAGCGCAGATATTTAGAGCGAGGGTAGTGGATGTTTCTAAAGAATCGCTGACTGTACAAGTGGTGGGAGACCCCGGCAAGCTAGTTGCAATCGAACAGATGCTAAAACCATTTGGCATTTTAGAAATTGCCCGAACTGGGAAAATTGCCCTAACTAGAGAGTCTGGCGTCAATACCGAATACTTAAAATCGCTGGAGAGCAAAGTGTGATTTCTATTTTTTCGTTTCTCGGAACTCAGACGACTCTTAGGTGACTGAGCGGAGTCGATGTGACTGAGCGGAGTCGAAGCCCCAGTGTGCTACATTCACTGAGACCTGAATAGCAGTGAACCATGCTTCAGATATCGACGCAGACAGTTCAAGAAGCAACGGTTCAGAGAATCGTCACCGAAGTGGCAGACAAACGAGCTACTTTGATCACCTTCGGTGATGATGAGGAAATGCCCTTTAGTTGGCTGCAAATTGCTAACGCTCTAGTCGAGCAGGCAGACTTTCGCGAGCGGTGGAATCAGACTTGGGCATCACTCGATTTTGACTATGAGTGGAAACCGATCCCAATTCACCCGTACACTGCGCAAAGTCACCCCTTTTTTGTAATTGCCTTTCCTGCTACCTTTCGCCCTGCCAATCCGACTGATTTTAAACCCTATCTACAAGATCTTTCGCCATCTGAATTGACGGCTACTTTTGCGAATTTTTCTGGTGATGCTCAGCTACTAGTCCCCAAGCCAACTGGAGACTATGGACATATTGCCGCTTTCTGTAGAACGGCAGATCCTAAGACGATGCATACGCTTTGGCAGCAGGTTGGGAAGATGTGTGTAGAGGCGATCGCCCACCAAGACTCGGTATGGTGCAATACCCACGGTCATGGCGTTCCCTGGCTGCACGTCCGCTTTGACAGCAGACTGAAATATGCTGCCTTTCCGCCTAGAGGCAGCATTAGCGCTAATAGTCAGGCTATTTGGTACCAGCAGATCTATCAGCCAGCGCTAGGGATTGCTATGGAGGATGGAGAGTGACCAAGGCAGCGCCCGTTCGCTCATTACGGACTTGGCAGCGATTTCGACGCGATCGCTCTGCCATAGTTGGCACCGTTGTCCTGCTGATCTTCGGTCTAGCTGTTGTCATCGGTCCGCTAGTGTATTCAGGCTCCTATAGCGCAATCGACTTTGCTAGAGCAACTAGCGCTCCTAGCTGGCAGCATCCGCTTGGCACTAACGATCTTGGGCAAGATCAGCTAGCGCGGCTGCTTTGGGGTGGCCGGGTCAGCGTAGCCGTAGGCATCACCGCTATGCTCGTGTCAATCTCACTAGGGACTTTAGTGGGAATGGTTGCCGGGTTCTGCGGCGGCATTGTAGACAATATTCTGATGCGACTGACCGATCTGTTTTTGTCGCTACCGCAACTGCCACTGTTATTGTTGATTATCTATCTGTTTCGCGAACCCATGCGCGATTTGGTAGGGCCAGAGGTTGGCATCTTTGCGCTGATTGTTCTAGTGATTGGTGGTCTGACCTGGATGTCTACCGCTCGGCTAGTCAGGGCCGGTTTTTTAGCCGTCAAAGAGCAGGCGTTTGTTCAAGCGGCTAGATCGCTTGGCGCTCACCCGGTGCGAATTGTGTGGCGGCACATTCTACCTAATGTGATTGGGCCAGTGATTGTCGCAGCCACTTTAGGCGTTGGCAATGCCATCATCACAGAATCCACGCTTAGCTTTCTAGGCATCGGCTTCCCACCGGATGTTCCTACCTGGGGTCGCATGCTATTTGACGCTCAAAACTATGTTTCAAGCGCACCTTATCTGGTGATTGCTCCCGGCTTAGCAATTTTCTTGACCGTGTTAAGCGTGAACTATTTGGGAGACGGTTTGAGAGATGCTTTAGATGTGCGATCGCGTTGATCGATCAGCGCTGCTTTACTCAAGCTCCGTGCTCAACGAAAGTACCGTGGCTACAACCTAGAAGCCTTGATATTTCTTCCCGAACGCCTCTTAGCCGCCTAGGACCAAGCTTCGTCTACATTCATATTGGCTTCGTCATGAATATAGTCAGGCTTTTGCTGACGCGGTAGCTGCCCAGATAATACTAAGTGCGCCATTGTGTCGCAGATCACACGAGTTGCCATTAGCGCAGTCATATCACTGACATCATACGGCGGTGAGACTTCGACTACCTCTATTCCGCAAACAGGGACTCTTTCGACGATCTTACCTAGCAGATAGAGGGCTTCGCGCGGCAGCAGTCCGCCCGGTTCTGGCCAGCCCGTTCCCGGCACGAATCCAGCGTCGATACAGTCGATATCAAAGCTAATCCACACGCAGTCAGTCCCCTTAGTGGCCCGTTCCACCGCAAAATCTACGGCCGCATCCAAACCCATATCGACAATATCGGTCACGGTTAGAATATTGGTCGCCCGCTCTCGGCACACCTTTACGCCAGGGCGCGGTACCTGCCACCCCCCAATGCCAAGCTGCACTAAATTCTCGGCGGGCGCATTGGCCATGTTGGTGGCATGAAACCAGGGGCAGGTGTGCATCCGCTCGTCTAGGTCAGTTTCCTGTGTATCGACGTGACGGTCAAAGTGGATAATGCCGACTTTCTTATCGCCTAAATGCCGACAGATACCTCGTACGGTGGGGAAGCCAATCGAGTGATCGCCGCCTAGAATAATTGGCAGTGCGCCGGATTGAAAAACGTGAGCGACGCCTTTTGAAATTTGGTCGAAAGATTTTTCGTTGTTGGCTGGAATGGTAAAGATATCGCCAACGTCGCCGAGCTTGATTTGCTCTCTAAGATCGACGCCTAGCTCAAAGTTGTATGGCGTGTACAGCGCCGAAATTTTACGAATGCCCTGAGGACCAAAGCGAGTCCCTGGACGATAGGTGGTCCCAGAATCATGTGGTACGCCGACAATCGCGACATCGTAGTTGCCGATTAGATTGGCATCTTCTACGTAAGGAGCCTTCATGAAGGTGTTGATCCCGGCGTAGTGGGGCAGCTCGCCTCTAGAAAAAGTGGAGATGGTGCGATCGCGTATGCTCTGCGCCGCCTCTAGTCCGTAGGCCAATCCCTGATCAACTTCCTGCTGCCATCCGGTCAGAGGAAGTTGGTTTTCTTTTTCTAGTGCGCGCTGTGCCTCAGAAAGTCCGTCTGGGTTTTGAAAAGCAGAATCACTCGAAGGGGCAGATGTCATAAAAAAGCCTTAGCGTTGATAGAAGTATGACTGTACCAATCGTAAGTCTCTACTGCTCTGCAACTTCAAAGAAAAGCCTTTGCTTAAAGAAAGGTATCAAAAAGGCTTTCCTCAGTATTCAAACCTATTATCTAAGCCTCTCCTGTAATCGACAGTTCACCCACCCAGACACGAGGACAAATGCCTCCAGGAGTCACTTCCGCTTCCGGCTCTATATGAACAATGTTCTTAAGCACTTCACGAAAATCACCAGCAACCGTTGCTGATTCAACACTAATCCGCTTGCCTTCTTTAATCAACCAACCGTCAAACGGCAGGGAGAAGGAACCCTGTAGTGCGTTGACACCCGCATGCAGTGCCTGCAAATCATCGATCAACACCACGCCATCGGCCCTATCTAGCTGATAGGCATCCTCTGCTGATTCACCCGGTAAGACTTCAATATAGTTCAACCCAACGCTTACCTTCGCGCCGATGCTGGCATGGCCAGTGGGCTCAGTATTCATCCGCTTGGCTGTGCCTGCGCTATGCACAAAGTTCTTGAGAATGCCTTCCTCAATCAGCGCTAGGCGACGAGTCGGCGTCCCTTCACCGTCGAAGGTCTCAGCAGAGACATTTTCTGGGTGCAGCTCATCGTCATAGACAGAGAGCAGCGGACTAGCGACCTGGGTACCAATAGAGTCAGCAGTAGACAGCGAGCGATTATCGAGAATGCTCTGAGCGTTATACATATTCGAGAAAGCGCCTAACAAGCTGAGGAAAGCCTCAGCCGAGAAAACGACAGGATATTTTCCGGAGGTAATCTTCTCGTAGTCTAGGTGGCTGATTGTCTTTTCAGCAGCCTCTTTCACGCAGTCGCTCACATCTAGCTGAGCGAGTCCGTTTTTCACCCGCATTGCACCCGCAGCGCGAGGCTTGCGACCTGCTTGTTCTGTCTTTCCGTACAGATAGACAGAGGCGTAGGTACGCTCTTCGCTGCGTTGTGCGCCTTCACTGTTCAGATAGAACCGCTCGATGTCTCTTTGCGCGATGCCGTTGTAAGGAACGGAAGCGATCGCCTCATGCGATTCCAACACCCCTTTCTCTGCATCTACCAAAGCCTTAATCAGCTCAGGCACAGGGGCAGGCTCAGACTTAGTAAAATCAACCTTAGCTGTTGGCGCTTTCGCTTTCGGGCTAAAGTCAGGCGCGTTCTCTTTAACCCCAAACGTACTAGCCTCGTAAGCAGTTTTCAGCGCCATCTCTAGGCCCGTTTCATCCACGTCCGTAGTCGATGTCACACCAATCTGGTTTTGATCGTTCCAGACGCGAACGATCACGCTAGAGCGGTTAGATGCCTTGACCTGCTTAGGCTTGCCTTTGTCCACTTGAACGCTAGTTTCGTCTACAGAGGAACCATAAATATCGTATTTAGCGATGCTGAGCTTTTGTGCGATCGCCTCAGCCTGCTGTGAAACAGTTTGAACCTTTGCCATTTCTATCGTCCACCCACTGTAATATCATCCACTCTGATGTGAGGCTGACCTACCGTCACATACACACTGCCGCTCACAGAGCCGCAAAAACCCGGTGCCAAACTAATATCGTTCGAGCACATCGAAATCTTGTTCATGATGCCAGTCGCTTCGCCAATCAGCGTGGCTCCTTTTAGCGGCTTAGTAATTTTGCCACCTTCGATCAGATACGCCTCGTCCACCGCAAAGTTGAACTGCCCGGTCGGTCCGACGCTGCCGCCGCCCATCTTCTTGCAGTAGATGCCTTTGTCCACCGAGGCAAACAGCTCTTCTACGGTGTGATCTCCAGGTGCGATATAGGTATTACGCATTCTAGAAGCCGCCGCGTGAGTGTATCCCTGACGCCGACCGCTACCCGTACGCGGATGACCCGTGCGCATTTCGCCCGCCCTATCCGAGATAAAGTTCTTCAAAATGCCATTTTCAATTAGCAGCGTCCGCTGGACTGGCATGCCCTCATCATCCATATCGATGGTGCCAAACGCTTCGGTTGAAAGCCCTTCATCCCAAGCTGTTAGACTCTCGTGCGCTACCTTCTGGCCTTTCTTATTCATGAAAGGCGTGGTCTCTTTCTCAATCTGAGTTGTTTCTAACAGGTGACCGCAGGCTTCGTGGAAGATTACGCCACCGAAGTGGTTAGCCATGATGATGGGATAGTTGCCGGACTCTACATAGTCGGCATACAGCATGTTGCTGGCAGCTTTAGCGACATCCTCAGCAGTTTTGTTGTAATCCCAAGCGGTCAGAAAGCTAGGATCGCCTGTATTGCCTAGACGCTCACCAATAGAAGAACGATGCTCACCGTCGGCGCAAAGTAGGTTGAAGCCAACCGACTGAGTCAAACGCACATCGCGAGCAAACGTGCCATCGCTAGAAGCAACCAAAACTTCCTGACAGTCACGGAAATAGGCGGCGCGGCGAGCCTGTACGTGGTCAGCTTTCTCAGCTAGCGCGGCGTTGGCTTCTAGCAGTACTTCGCCCATTGTCTGCATAGACGGGCAGCTAGCGAGCCAGTTGTCTTTACCGCGTCCTAGACCGTAATCACGCAGCGGCTCTAGGTTTATTTCAGGAACGCTAGCAGTCGAATCTGGCATTTCCAGGCCCATAATGGCGAGCCCTTTTTCTAGAGCAGCCTTTAATCCCTCAAAGGAAAGATCGTTCGTACTGACGTAGCAGTCGGAGCTGCCTTTGAACACGCGCACGCCCGCACCAGAAACTAGACTAGGCGAAATGCTGGTGATCGCATCGTCCTCTGCTAGGCAGCTAATGTAGTTTTTGCGCTCTAGGAAGAACTCTACGAAGTCAGCGCCAACAGCCCGGCCTAGCCCTAATAGGGTAGAGAGCGGCGCTTCCCAAGTCTTATCAAATTTGTCTGGAGTCGCTGTGTAGCTGAGCGAAAGAATCTGCTCTAAGCGCAGAGGCTGTTCAAAAATAGCGGCTGTCATACCGTAGCAAGTCCTGTTGATATCTTTGCCTTCAGTCTACCAAATCCGCCAGTAGATGGGCTTATATCCAGGCTAAGGGTTTTTCTCTAACTACGCCCTTCTAGCTTGTGATTTGGCACAATGCCGCAGCTCTCGATTGTCGTCGCTGTCAAAGCTACTCTATTAAGAAAACGGTAAATAGATCGGAAAGCTTAGGGAACTTACAATGAGACTACTTGACAGGCTTAGAAACGACGGACACTAAAGATATGGATGAAGGGAGTGACTGCGATGCGATCTTCTGCGATAGTCTCGACTGTTCTGGCACTGATAATAGGTCTTTTGACGCTCGGAACTAGTACAGCGTTGCTGTATTCCACCTGGACAGACACAGCCGGGGTAAGTACCGGAGCACAGATGAGTACGCTCGCGGTATTTGGAATCTGTGGACTAGGATTCGCCACACTCAGCGGCTATATGGTTGGACTATTGGCGCGGCGTGCGCCCGTTGCCCATGCAGCAGCACTTTCGTTGATTTTGATTGCCGCCTGGGGTGCCTCTACGGTTTGGGATATGACAGTTTTGGGCGGACCTGATCAGTCCTTGGTTGCGGCTTTGAATCTGGCGATCGCACTCACCGGCACAATGGTAGGCGGCTGGCTTCGCTCCACCCAAATGCAGGAATAGCAGCACCGCTGCATTCAGGCAGTGGCTATCACCGCGGCTATCACCGCTACCACATAAGAGACCAGCCCACACAAAAGCAACCCACTGAAGGATTGTATTCAGCGGGCCGATTAGTTTTATTTAGAAAAGCGTTTTGCTCTGAGCAGTGTGATAAAAGAGCCTACAGCGAAGGAGCCACTATTTGCTCTACACCCGGCATACTCATCACCTTCGAGAGCGGCGCGGCGTTAGGCACATTCGGCAGCGTACGGTGAATCAAACTCGAGACTTCCACCGTCTTAACGCTGTAGGTTTGAATCACCATCTTGGGATACAGACCGATGCCAATAATCGGTATTAGCAAACAGATCGCGACGAATATCTCACGTGGAACAATCTCCCACGACTTATCTGTTGGTATCTTCACCTCTCCTGGCTCGCCATAGAAAATGCTGCGCAGCATCGATAGCAAATAGATAGGAGAAAGCACCACGCCAACAGCCGCTAGCAGCACAATCGCCGCTTTATAAAATACGTTGTAGGCATCGCTAGTCGCCATTCCCAAGAACACCGTAATCTCTGCGATAAAACCGCTCATTCCTGGCAG
This sequence comes from uncultured cyanobacterium, assembly GCA_963772185.1. GTDB lineage: Bacteria > Cyanobacteriota > Cyanobacteriia > Phormidesmidales > Phormidesmidaceae > Phormidesmis. Next base: position 60,284 of record CAVYWR010000002.1, read on the forward strand.
AGCCAAAGACGCCATCGCACCCGTTGTAAACAGAGAGAAAGCAATCGGCATTGCCTTTGCCAATCCGCCCATCTTATCCATAGAAAGTGTGTGCGTCCGTTCGTAAGCCACACCTGATAAGAAAAACAGTACCGCTGCCACTAGACCATGAGAAATCATCTGGAGCATAGCCCCGCTCATACCCAAAGAGTTAAAGGCGGCTAGCCCTAACAGCACAAAGCCCATATGAGCAATCGAAGAATAGGCCATCCGCCGCTTCAAATTGTCCTGAGCAAAAGCAGTCAGCGAAGCATAGACAATATTGACTACGCCCAGAAATGCCAGCACGGGCGCAAAATACAGGTGCGCGTCGGGCAACATCTCGATATTCATCCGAATCAGGCCATATCCAGCCATCTTCAGCAGGACGCCCGCCAAGATCATCGAGACAGGCGCAGGCGCTTCACTGTGTGCATCCGGCAGCCAGGTATGCAGTGGAAAAATCGGCAGCTTGGCCCCAAAGGCGATTAACAGACCCAAATAGCAAATTAGCTGGAACGTGAGCGGGTATTCCTTGGCGGCTAGCTCGCTGAAGTTGAAGCTAAAGCTGTTGCCAAAGAAAGCTAATGCCAGAGCGACAACCAGGATAAATACAGAGCAGGTAGCCGTGTAGATAATAAATTTGGTCGCTGCATACTGCCTACGCTGCCCACCCCAAATAGAGATCAGCAGGTACACAGGCACTAGCTCTAGCTCCCACATGATGAAAAACAGCATCATGTCTTGAGCTAAAAAGACCCCAAGCTGAGCGCTGAACATCAGCAGGATCATTGAGTAGTACAGGCGGGGTTTGAGCTTGATATTCCACGAGGCGATAATAGCGAGCGTACTCACGAACCCGCTCAACAGCACCAGAGGAAAAGACAGCCCATCAACGCCTAGAGACCAGCTCAGCCCAAACTGAGTGATCCAGGGATATTCTTCTACCAGTTGAAGCCCAGATACGCCCATCTCGTACTGAGTCATGAAAACGTAGACAATCAAGCCAAATTCGGCCAGGCTGGCTCCTAGCGCATACCAGCGGATAGTCTCACCCTCTTTGTCCGGCAGCAAAGAGATGGGGGTTGCTGCCAACAGAGGAAAGATAACTAGGAACGTCAGCCACGGAAACTGTTCACCGAGCATTAAAATTCACGCAATTTCGATAGCGACAAAGACGCAGTCATTCCGAAAAAGCAAAGGCCCAAAGAAAAACAAGTCCAGCGGGAAGCTCAGCTTCTAACACAGGCGCTTTTAGCATAGGCGAAACTATCGGAGTGCAATGATAGGAATAAATACCTACTTGAATGCGCCCAAAGGTTAGTATACAAAACTTAATTAAGCTTTGGTAACAAGTCAGAGACAAGATGCGCTGACAGTCGGCATAAGCCAACTTTATCTTACGCCTCTATCACGTTATTCAACCGTGTGTTACTAAAACCGTATGTTATCCACCCGCTTTCAACAGCACGGTTCTGATAGCACAGTCCAAATAGTACAGCTCTATCAAAACTCGTCATTGCCGTACGACATGGGCGCTTCGTTGTCTCGCTTAGAGCCTAACAGGTTCAAGTCGCTAGCTCTGATGACGGGGCTTGTCCGCGTGGCTCCTGTACTGCGGTCCTGCCAGCTATCAAGCTTTAGTGAGCCAGTAATGCCAATCAGGCTGCCTTTACGGACGTAGTTCGCTGCAACTTCAGCGGGCTTACCCCAGATCTCGATGTTGAACCAGTCCGGCTGGTCGCTGTTACGTGTGCGTCTGTTTACTGCTAGGCCAAACTTGGCTAGTACATTACCCGATTCGAAATAACGCACCTCAGGATCGCGGCCAACCCGGCCAACCAAATTCACTATGTTCACGCTCATAAGTATTCGTTTACGTCTTAGCTAGAAAACTGTCGTACCACCACAGTAAGCTACTGTTAACCCGTACGAGTTGAAGCAGTACGTGCGTTTTACTATGGTAGCTAACCTACTGCCCAATCTACGATAAATCGACTAGACGGGCGATATAAAACGTAATAAGATTCATTCTGATCGTCAGAAATACTAGTATTAACCGCTTTACGGACCCTTAGCTTGTGGCATTATTCAACCGTTTCTCTCTCTCCCGCAACATGGGTATCGACCTGGGGACAGCCAATACCTTGGTTTACGTATCGGGTCGGGGAATCGTTTTGCAAGAACCCTCGGTAGTAGCGATTGATGAAACAAATGGACGTCCGCTTGCGGTAGGCGAAGAAGCCAGACAGATGCTAGGACGCACCCCAGGCAACATCAGAGCCATCCGGCCTTTGAGAGACGGCGTCATCGCCGATATCGACATTGCCGAGGTCATGCTCAAGCACTTTATTCGCCGCGTGCATGACAACAAAGCGATTGTGTCTCCTCAAGTAGTGATCGGTATTCCTAGCGGCGTGACTGGCGTAGAGCGTAGGGCAGTAATGGACGCTGCTTTGCAGGCCGGGGCGCGAATGGTCTATTTAATCGATGAGCCAGTGGCGGCGGCGATTGGTGCAGGCTTGCCTGTAGATGAACCCACGGGCAACATGATCGTAGATATTGGTGGTGGAACGACAGAGGTTGCTGTTCTGAGTTTGCAGGGCACAGTGCGCAGTGAGTCTGTCCGGGTCGCTGGCGATGAGCTAACTGATGCAATCAAGCAGTATATGAAAAAGGTGAATAATCTCGATATTGGCGATCGCACTGCCGAAGAAATCAAAGTCAAGATCGGCTCTGCCTACCCCGGCCCCGAAGATGATGAAGCCTCGCTAGAAGTGCGTGGTGTTCACATGCTCTCAGGTCTACCGAGGACCGTCACGGTCAAGAGCCCAGAAATCCGTGAGAGCATGGCTGAGCCGCTATCTGTGATTGTAGAAGCCGTCAAACGGACCTTAGAAGATACGCCGCCAGAGCTAGCTGCTGACATCATTGATCGGGGGATTATGCTCGCAGGTGGCGGCGCATTGCTGAGGGGATTGGATACACTGATCTCTCATGAGACTGGCATTGTGGTCCATGTAGCTGCCGATCCGCTTAGCTGCGTTGTCTTAGGGACAGGCCGCGTACTTGAAAACATCGACAAGATGGAACGAGTTTTCAGCGCCCGCTCTCGTGATTTGTAGCTCCGAGCCTGTAGATCTGAATCTAGCAGTTCGGTTAAGTAACTCGATTAAGTAGAAAGTGGCCTAGATGTTTGCCCTAAGACGATGGTGGGATAAAAACGCGCTTAGAGGGGTCTTGATCTGCTTGGCCATCGGTACGGCCTGGGGAATTCGCCAAACCAATGGCGCGCTGATCTATGAAGCTTATCAGTACGTCACCAAGCCTTTCCACCTCAGTGCCCCTTCTGAAGCACAGCTAGAGAATGCCTACGTACTGGATTTGCAGCAGCGGGTTGTAGAGCTAGAAAATCAGAATCAAAAGCTCCGCGAACTAATTGAATATCAAAAAGACAGCGAGTTGGATACCACTACCTCTGCCGCTGTGATTGGGCGTAGCGCGGACCACTGGTGGCAGCAAATGACGATTAACAAAGGCAGCAGCGATAGCGTCAAAGTTGGCGATATTGTCACTGGCCCAGGCGGTTTAATTGGCCGGATCACTGTGGTCACACCCAACACCTCTAGAGTGGTATTAGTAAGCGATCCGAGTAGCCAGATTGGTGCAAAGGTCAGTCGAAGTCGCTCGACCGGTTACATTCGTGGCGAAGCAGATACTCAAGCAACCATGTTCTTCTTTGAAAAGGTGCCTGATGTCAAAGTTGGCGATGTGATCGTGACCTCGTCTTTTAGCCGCCTATTTCCTCAAGGCGTTGCAATCGGGCGCATTGCCTCTATTGACTTAGGCAATAGTCCCGCGCCAAAAGCCGTTATTCAGCTTTCAGTCCCGGTCAGCAACTTGGAGTGGGTCACGGTCAATCCCTTCTCGCCCAAGCTAGAAGTTGACGCTGCTCCTGCTGAGATTATTGACGAGCCTTAATACAATTAGTCCTAATGCCCTATGAGTAGTTCCTATCGCTCTAGACGTACGGCGTTCCGTCGGCAAATCTGGAACTGGCTGTTTACAGTCGGCTCGGTGTTGGGTTGCCTATTGCTGCTGCCAGCTCGGTTACCCGGAATGGATATTCTAGGCGTCGGTCCTAACTGGCTGCTGGTCTGGGTCGTGGTGTGGAGCATTAGCCGCACGCCATTCGACGGTGCGATCGCCGGTATTACCCTCGGACTAATCCAAGACGGACTAACCGGGACTTTTCCGACGCACGTTCCGGGGCTAGTCTTGGTCGGCGTCCTCACCGCCCAACTGCACCAGCGCCGAATTTTACAAGAAGATTTGATCTCAGTAGCTTTAATTGTTTTTGGCCTAGCCGTTGTCGTCGAGACCATCATGGCCCTACAGGTGACAGGCCAGTACCTTTTGAAAGAGAACGCGCTCTACACCAGCTTTGGCACTATTTGGCAATACTATCAGCGGGTCATGCTAAGCTCGGCTATTCTTAGCAGTCTGTGGGCACCGGCGCTCTACTATCCGCTGAAGCGATGGTGGGACTTGTATAAGGTCAAAGAATAGATGGTTACAGACTAGAGGTAACTGGGTCTAAGCAACCTGCACTCTCGCTGTTTCTACTGCCGCCCTAGCCGCGCTGAGCAGTTCGGCGTAGATTCCGGTCGGCTCTAGCGTCTGTAGATACGCCTGACTACGGACACCGCAGGTCAGCGCCGCAGTAGAAAGTCCTGCGTCTTTAGCAGCGATCACGTCGGCTTCGGTATCGCCTAGCATCCAGCTAGATTGTGTCTGATAGCCCTGTGCCTCTTGCTGCGCGATCGCCGTCGATAGCAGCTTGCACTTTTGCTCAACTCGGTTCACGTAGGCCGCGTTCACATCCGCTACGCCGTACACTTCATCTACCAAATGAGTCAATCCATGATCTTGCAAGAAAGCACTTACCTGCTCAGGATGGCGTAAAGTTACTAAAACCAAACGCATATTTTCCTGACGCAAGTAGCGCAGCGCTGCTTTTGCGAGGGGTTGTGCCTGGTCCCAGCGCAGCAGGCTCTGGTGATTCACAATCTTCTCGACCTGCCGGATAAATGGCTCGAACCAGCTAGAGGGAACGCCCGAGCGAATGGCAATTTCGATATCAGCAGTTCGGTCTTGCTTCATCTGCCAAAACTGCTGCTTTGATAGTGGCGCGATCGCTAGTGCTTGGTCAGTTTGTTGTTGGTGAGTGATTGCAAGCGATCGCAGTCCCTGTCGATAGGTTTGATAGTAGCGCTCCGATACATCTACAATTGGGCCATCGAAATCACAGAAGACGACTGGTCGGGTCATAAGTCACTCAGCTTTTGACGCAGCAGAATAGAAAACGCTACATCAACTTAATGTTTCTTAACCCTAACAGTGCTATCCCGATCGGATGGTAGTAAATTCAAATATCTTCGATTGAATTATCCAATCATAAAGCAAAGCTAAAGCTATCTCTGCTTGCCTCTATTATCGCTAGCCTTCTATTCACCTTTCTCTAACAGCAGCGTCACCGGTCCGTCATTTTCAATAGAAACCTGCATCGCCGCTCCGAACTGACCGGTTTCTACCTCCAGTCCACTTTGCCGCAGCCGCGCCACAAACTTTTCGTACAGAGCCTCAGCCAGTTCAGGCGGTGCCGCTTTTGAAAAAGAAGGTCGTCTGCCCTTACGTCCATCGCCATACAGCGTAAACTGACTCACCACTAGCAGCTCGCCGCCTATCTCCGTCACAGACAGATCAAAGCGACCCTCAGCGGAATTTGGAAACAACCGTAGAGTTAGACACTTCTGTGCCATCCACTCCAGCTCAGCCTCTGTATCCATCGGCCCGATGCCTACTAGCAGGTTCAAGCCTTTGCCAATCGAGCCAACGACTTCGCCGTTAACGACTACGCGAGACGAACTCACTCGCTGAATTACGACCCGCATAAGCGACTTCCGTATGAATTAATTCGTATAAGCTGAGCCCTATAAGACGGCTAGGACATTATCGACCGAAGCCCTTACCGCGCTCTACCGACTCGGTACAGAAGCAATTTTCAATCTGAGCACGAAGCGCTTCTTCATCTAGATTCTGACCGATCAGAACTAACTGATTTTTCTTCGGACGGCCATCCCATTCCTCATCTTCTAATGAAAACCGCTTGCCGCTCAGGTGAAAGATATGGCGTTTGGGACTTTCATCGAACCACAGAATTCCTTTGGCTCTAAAGATAGAAGCAGGCAGTTGGTTGTCCAGAAAATATTGGAATTTTCGAATTGCAAGCGGCTGGTCCCTATCAAAGGAAACAGAAGTAAAGCCATCAATATCTAAATGAGAGTGAGTGCTGTGGTCGTGCTCGCAGTGGCCATGATCATGGTCACAGGCTGAGTGATCGTGGTCGCCATGCGCATGAGCCTCATGGTCGTGGCCAGCATGATTATGGTCATCGTGATCATTTGCATCGCGGCCGTGCCCATCATGGCTGTGTTCTTCGTGGCCGTGCTCTTCGTGGCCGTGCTTTTCGTGGCCGTGCTCTTCGTGGCCGTGCTCTTCGTGATCATGGACGTCTGCTTTGGTATCCCCAAAGTACTTGTCCGACTCGAATAGGCCAACGCTAAGGATCAGCGGCAGTGGGACGTCCGCATGGTCCGTACGCAGAATGCGAGCGTCTGCTTTGATATCGCGTAGCTTGACTTCTAAAATGTCAGCGTCAGCCTCTTCAACCAGGTCCACCTTATTAAGCAAGATGATGTCACCGTAGGCAATCTGGTTGTAGGCTGCTTGAGAATTAAATAAATCTAGGCTGTAGTTCTCGGCATCGACGACCGTCACAATCGAATCCAGCCGGGTCAGATCGCGCAGCTCTGTCCCTAGAAATGTCAGCGCAACTGGGAGGGGATCGGCTAGTCCGGTAGTCTCGACAACTAGATAGTCAATTTTGTCCGAACGCTCTAGCACCTTGTAAACCGCTTCTAGCAGGTCGTTGTTGATGGTGCAGCAGATGCAGCCGTTGCTCAGCTCCACCATGTTGTCGTCGCCTGTAGTGATCAACAGATCGTTATCAATGCCTACTTCGCCAAACTCATTGACTAGCACCGCTGTTTTTAGACCTTCTTGGTTCGTCAGGATGTGGTTGAGCAGGGTGGTCTTACCGCTGCCTAAAAAGCCAGTGATGATGGTGACAGGCAAACCGTGCTTAGAAGCATCCATCGGTTTATTAGGAGCGAGCGTTGTGGCAGTCATAGAGAGCTACTAGCTAGATAAGTGAGCGTATAGATGTGGAGATTTGTGGCTTAATTATCACGCATTCGTCAGGAATTGCGGCGTTAAATTTACGTCAATTAAAGGAAGTGGAAACAAAAAAAGAGCACTGCGATGCCGGTTTCCAATCTACTATTGAGTTTGCCTACGGAGTTCCCTAGGGCGGCTAGTCTTCCGGCCAAACCTTTTGCATAATCCCACCCCACAGTTCTAATGAGCGTAGCTATCTACAACACGCTTTCTCGTCAGAAGGAAGCTTTTGAACCGCTTAGTGCTAACCAGGTAAAGATGTACTGCTGTGGGGTGACTGTCTATGACTACTGCCACCTGGGTCATGCTCGTTCATACATCGTATGGGATACGGTTCGTCGCTACCTTTCCTGGCGTGGCTACGATGTCCGCTATGTTCAAAACTTTACCGATATCGATGACAAGATTCTCAACCGGGCGCGCAGAGAGAATTCTTCAATGGAGGCAGTGGCTAAAGAATATACGGCGGCTTACTTCGAGGATATGGCACGGCTGAATATTCTAGAAGCGGACGAGTACACCTATGCTACGCACACGATTGACGGAATCAAGCGGTTGATTCATGAGCTAGAGCAAAAGGGCTATGCCTACCCAGCCGAGGGCGATGTGTATTACTCGGTTCGCAAGTTTGACGGCTATGGCAAGCTCTCGGGTCGCCAGCTAGACGATATGGAGGCTGGGCGCAGTGGCCGAGTCGGCGTGAAAGCAGAGTCGATCAAGCAAGATCCGTTTGACTTTGCGCTGTGGAAAGGAGCCAAGCCAGATGAGCCGTCTTGGGACTCGACCTGGGGGCCGGGGCGTCCGGGCTGGCATATTGAATGTAGTGCGATGGTGCGCGATCGCCTTGGCGACACTATAGACATTCACGTGGGCGGCGCAGATCTACAGTTTCCTCACCACGAAAACGAGATTGCCCAGTCAGAAGCCGCAACTGGCAAACCGCTGGCGACCTACTGGATGCACAACGGCATGGTGAATGTCGAAGGCACCAAAATGTCAAAGTCTTTAGGCAACTTCACCACAATTCGCAATCTGCTAAACGCTGAGTCAGGGCCGGACCCGATGGCTGTGCGTATGTTCGTGATGCAGTCGCAGTATCGGATGCCGCTGGACTTCACTGAAGATGCGATCGCTGCTGCCAAAAATGGTTGGGCCACGCTAAATGAGGGGCTAAACTTTGGTCAGTATGGTGAAAAGTTAGGCTGGGCTGCTAATGATACTAGCGATCACGACGACCTAGATAAATCAGCAGTGGATCAGTTTCGCACTTCTATGGACGACGATTTCAATACGCCGGGTGCGATCGCCGTCCTATTCGGCATCGCCAAGGAACTCCAGCGCCAAGGCAATCTAATTATCCACGAAGGCAGCGCTAGCACCGATCCCAAAACTCTCCAGCAGCAGTGGAAAACCCTCGTTACCCTAGCAGGCGTTCTAGGTCTAGAAGCTCAGGCTCTTGAACAGTCCACCGCTAGTGCCATCAGCGACGCTGAGATCGACGAGCTCGTCGCCCAGCGCACCGCCGCCAAACAAGCTAAAAACTACGCCGAATCCGACCGCATCCGAGACGAACTCAGCGAACAAGGCATCACCCTAATTGATAAACCCGGTGGCATCACCACCTGGCACCGATAGCTAACCATCATTCACCTTCTCAAAAATGCTGGAATTCATCACCCTCCCAGACGGCAAACTTCCCCCTGTTGCCCCCTACTCCCATGCCGTTCGCGCTGGCGACTTTCTGTTCATCACCGGACAGCTCTCAGAAGATCCTGATTCGGGCGAAGTCGTCAAAGGTTCTATCGAAGCGCAAACTGAGCAGGTGATGGAAAATCTGCGGTTGGTGCTAGAGCATGCTGGCACCGGCTTTGAGAACGTAGTGATGTCGCGAATTTTCGTCACAGACTTTCGCTACTACGAAGCCGTCAATCAAATCTACTCCAGTCGGTTCACTGTGGGCCGATATCCTGGACGAACGACAGTCGGCGTTACCGGGCTAGCTGGGTTTGGTGATGTGGAGATTGATTTAATTGTCTACTGCGGCAAGTGAAATAAGACCCTACCGACCCAAATCTTCTAGATCCTCTAAGTCTTCTAAATCTTCTACTTCTGATAGGTCCAAGCACAGCTCCTGAAAAGCCTGGTTGCGCGTCTTTCTAGACGTACGCCGATATTTCTTTGCCTCTAATCTCGGCTCGTGTAACACTTTGCCATCTTCAAGCATCTTCACTTTCTCAGTCGCTTCAGCCTCCCCTTTTTGCAAGAGCATCTGCTGCTGCTTGGTCATTTCTTCTAATAGCGCTAAATAGTGGTCGTAGCGCTCCCAGTCACCGCGCACGGCACAACCGGGTTCGTCACGATGTAGGCAGTTACTAAACTGACAGTCTTGCTGCGCGCGGCGCTGACGAATTTCAGGGAAAAGATCGCCGAGCGCTTCCGGTTCTGTGACAATATCTGGCTGATTAAATCCTGGCGTATCAGCTAGAAAGCCACCGTCTGGCAGCTCGTACAGCTCTACATGGCGCGTCGTATGGCGACCGCGACTTAGCTTGCCGGATACCGCATTCACTCTCAGATTCTGCGCCGGAATCAGCCGATTGGTCAGGCTAGATTTACCCACACCGGACGGGCCTGCAAGCACTGTGATCTTGCCCTGTAGCTCCAAAGTTAGCTGACTAGATAGCGCCGCGTCGTCACGAATGCTCACCATCAGCGGCGTGTAGCCCCAGCCTGCGAGTCTTTCGCGCCATTGATCAGCAGCTTCATCGCTTACCAGATCGCGTTTGTTCAGGCACAGGGTAATGCCTAGTCCGGTGAGTTCGGCTTTGATTAAGAATCGGCTGAGCTGATAAGCGTCAAGGTTGGGTGCGGCGATCGCGAATACCAGCAGCACCTGATCTACATTCGCAATCGGCGGACGATCTAAAGACGAGCGTCTGGGATGAATTTCGGCGATCGCTCCTCGTCTACCCTGCCAGTCGGGCTCTTCTACGGTGACGCGATCGCCCACCATAATCTGCTGACCCAGCTTCTTCAACAGTCCCCGACGAATGCACAGCAAAACCGACGCCTCTACAGACGAGCTCCGCCACTTCGTCTAGCTGCACCGAATAGTAGTTCGCCTTGATCGAAACCACTGTTCCTATCAAAGTCAGCTCCGCTGTCGGGTTTACCGTCACAGGTCGACCGGTCGGCGAACCTGCAACGCAAAATAGTCCGCGCGATCGTCAATCGACTCTACACCGTAGCCATCCATCCGCAGGCTGTCAGGCACTTGCTCTATCGGCTCGCCAGGATCTAGCCAAACCTCTAGCAGCGAACCAGGCTCCATTTTTTCTAGCTTTAGCTTTGTCCGCACAAAGTTCAGTGGGCAAGGCGTACCCCGCAGGTCAATCTGCTCATCGGCCACAGCTTTGACCTCCTAGCGAGCGAACCGAACGGTCAACTAGCAGCCAAGAACTATCTAATGAGCGACTACCCATTGAACAGCCCTCCCAAGAAGCCCTCTTTCTTGTTTTTGCCAACAAGATCACCGCGAATTTCCGCTAGCTGTGTCAGCAGTTCCCTTTCCTCCGCCTTTACCCGAGTCGGAATATCTACCTTCACCGTGATCAGATGTTTGCCTCGGCTCACCGGATTCCCCAACCTAGGCACTCCGCGTCCGTCCAAGGACAAAACCGTACCCGGCTGCGTTCCCGCCGGAACCTGCATCGCCACTTTGCCGTCTACTGTTTCAACTTCAAGCTCACAGCCTAGGATGGCCTGCAAATAGCTCACGTTCAGATCAGAGTGAATGTCGATCCCTTCTCTTCTAAACTTGGACTCTTCATTAACCACGAGATAGACATACAGATCGCCCGATGGCCCGTTGCGTTTACCTGCATCGCCTTCACCCGATACCCGTAAGCGCGTTCCATTCTCAACGCCTGCCGGTACGGTAATTTTTAGTTTCTTGTTAGTTTGCTTTTGGCCGCTGCCGCCGCAGGTTTCGCAGCGGTCCTCTACGACTTCGCCGCTGCCATTACAGGTCGGACAGGCCGAAACCTGGTTAAAAATCCCAAAGGGAGTTCTAGTCGCGCGTCTTACCTGGCCCGCACCGCTACAGGTCGTACAGGTTCTAGGTCGGGTTCCCGGCTTTGCTCCAGAGCCTGTGCAGGTAGTGCAGGTCTCTAGGTGACTAATCCTAATTTCCTTTTCGCCACCGAAGACAGCCTCTTTGAAGTCTAGCTTCAGGTTTAGCCGCAGGTCGTCACCGCGCATCGGGCCTCGACGCCTTTGCTGCCCCGGCTGCCCAGAAAATCCGTTGAAAAAGCTCTCAAAGATATCAGCGAATCCGCCCATATCCTGAAAATCTTGAAATCCGCCTGCGCCAGCCGACGCCGCACCGCCAACACCTGCTTCACCAAAGCGATCGTAGCGAGCTCGCACCTCTGGTTCTGAAAGCACCTCATACGCACGGCTGACTTCTTTAAAGGTCTCTTCAGCCCCTGGATCTTTGTTGACGTCTGGATGATATTTACGCGCTAACTTGCGGTAGGCACGTTTGATTTCATCTGGCTCGGCGCTGCGAGAGACGCCTAAGGTTTCGTAGTAATCACGGGCCATAAAACGTCAGTCAAAAGGATGTGCAGTTCTTACTCATATTGAACCATTGTATAGCAAACCTTCTGATGCATAGGGCGGCTTTCACCCATTCAAACCCTACTCTTCTACCAGCTACACAAGCCCCTTTATAGCCTTGCTCGACTACTCAATCGCTTCGTAATTGGCGGCAAGGGTAGTGTCAATATCAAACTCTTCATCTGGACCAACGCTAAAGGCCGTCGCTACATTTGCCGGGTCTTCATCAATTTCATCTGCAGCGCCGCCTGCTGGTACCGGATTGGAATAGATGTCTTGCTGGTCATCAGATTCTTTACCAGCGGGTTCTGGACTCATCGGAGCGTCAGAGCTCATGTTGGCTCCTGGCATCTCGTTGTTGATGTCTGCTCCGCTAGTGCTGTCGTGACTAGCTTGGTGGTAGATACCAGTACCGATACTAAAGATAGTCTGCTGTAAGGTCTCTAGCTTTTGAACGATATCGCTAGGCTGGGCGTTCTTTTCGGCGACTGCTGTTCTTAGCGCGTTCGCTTCTGCTTTAGCTTTAGCTTTGAGCTCTTCTGAGATGACGCCTTCACTGTCACGCAGCGCTGACTCGTAGCTATAGAAAAGAGAATCTGCTCGGTTTTGTAGCTCTGCGACTACTTTGCGCTGCTCGTCTTCTCCTGCGTACATCTCGGCTTCTTCTTTCATCCGAGCAATTTCCACCGGGCTCAGGCCACCCCGATTGGTGATTTTGATGCTCTGAGCTCGGTTGGTGCCCATATCTTTGGCGGCTACTTGGAGAATGCCATCGGCATTGATCTCAAAAGAAACTTCGATTTGAGGAACGCCTCTAGGCGCGGCAGGAATACCAGTGAGCTCGAATCGACCCAGACTCTTATTGTCTTTGGCCATCGCTCTTTCCCCTTGAAGCGCGTGAACTTCCACAGACGTTTGGCCGTCTGTAGCGGTCGAAAATATCTGCGTTTTACTGGTTGGAATTGTTGTGTTGCGCTCGATGATCTTGGTAAAGACATCTCCTAAGGTTTCGATGCCTAGTGACAGCGGTGTGACGTCTAGTAAGAGTAGATCTTTGACCTCGCCGCCTAGGACACCTGCCTGGATAGAAGCGCCTAGCGCTACGGCTTCGTCTGGGTTGACCGAGCGGTCGGGCGTCTGGCCACCGAAGAATTCAGTAATTGCAGACTGTACAGCCGGAATCCTAGTTGAGCCGCCGACTAGTAAGATTCGATCAATATCTTCGATGCTGAGTTCGGCGTCTTTAAGCGCCTGCTTGACGGGCTCTAGGGTGTCCTGAATTAGGGTCGCAGCTAGCTCTTCGAATAGCGATCGCGATAGAGCCATCTCCAAATGCTTTGGCCCAGTCTCATCAGCGGCAATAAACGGCAGATTAATCGAGGTCTTTGCCATCGTCGACAGCTCGACCTTGGCTTTTTCTGCGGCCTCTCGAATCCGCTGCAAAGCCATGCGATCGTTAGTCAGGTCCATACCCTCTTGACTTGAGAAGGCTTCTGTCATCCAGTTGACGATGCAGCTATCAAAGTCATCGCCGCCGAGCTGGTTATTGCCAGCGGTGGCTCTAACCTCAAAGACGCCGTCGCCTAGCTGCAAAATAGAAACATCAAACGTTCCGCCACCCAAGTCAAAGACCAGAACAGTCTGGTCTTGATCTTGCTTATCCAAGCCGTAGGAAAGGGCAGCGGCGGTAGGCTCATTGATGATCCGCAGAACTTCTAATCCGGCAATCGTTCCGGCGTCCTTGGTCGCCTGTCGCTGCGCGTCAGTAAAGTAAGCCGGAACGGTGATGACGGCCTGAGAAACGTTCTCACCTAGATAGGCTTCTGCGTCGCTCTTGAGCTTTTGCAGCGTCATTGCAGAGACTTCTTGTGGAGTGAAGCTCGCATTTCGGATCATCACATCGACGGTATCGTCTTTGCCTTTGGTGCATTTGTAGGGGACACGCGATCGCTCTGCCTCAGTATCGTGCCAGCGTCTGCCAATGAAGCGCTTGATGCTGTAGACCGTATTCTCCGCATTAGTCACCGCTTGACGTTTGGCCAACTGCCCAACTAGTCGCTCGCCGCCTTTGGCAAATCCGACAATGCTTGGCGTCGTCCGTCCCCCTTCAGTGCTGGGAATGACTACAGGCTTACCGCCTTCGAGTACAGCCACACAGCTGTTAGTAGTCCCTAAGTCGATGCCGATAACTTTTCCCATAATCTGCTCAAACAGCTCTTGTGAAGGTGAGTTCTACCAAACCCACCAAGCTGGCCTTCCACAAGGCTAGTCGCTAGATTCGGCAGCAGGGTCTAGCGGCGTAGCCACTTTGACCATCGCATGACGCAGCACACGTTCTCCTAGAACATACCCACGCACGAACTCCTCAATAACAGTCCCTTCTGGATGTTCACTGGTCGGCTCACGCATCACGGCTTCGTGCAAATTCGGGTCAAATTCCTTGCCCTCACACCGCATTGGCGATACGCCCAACTTTTTCAAAGCATCTACTAGCTGCTTATAGACGCCCTGATAGCTCTTATGAATCGCCATCTCGCCTTCACCTTGAGGCTTGATCTGAGATCTGGCCCGCTCAAAGTTATCAACCACTTCTAGCAGGCCACTAATTGTGTCGCATTTAACCTTATCTTCAAGCGCCTCGCGCTCTTTTAGCGTGCGCTTACGAAAGTTGTCAAAATCAGCAGTGAGCCGAGTAAACTGGCCGGTCCGCTCATCTAGCTGAGCCTGCAAAGACTCTGTTTGTTGCTGTAGGGCAACCCTTGCACCGGACTCTGCGCTGAAGGCATCTTCAAAAGAAATATCGTCCGACTCAGCATTCTGCGCAGATCCGCTAGCTGGACTGGCTGAATCGCTATCAGCATTAAAAGCCTGGTCAAAATCAATATCCGCCGAAGCATCCTCTGCGCGAAGTTCCTCAATATTCTCAGCGCCCGCTTCAGCACCTGGCTGATTGTCGTTTGTTTCTGCGTCCATCATCTCGTTATTCATCCCTAGGCTAAAAGAAGTCTACCTGAGCCTTATTTACCCTGTCCATATTAAAAGGCTATGCTCCACTTGGGGAACGGTTTTCCGTATGAAGTTATTACCATCTAAAGAACTCGAGAAAAAGAGTCCTAAGTAATAACGTTAGAAACCTAAGTATTCATACCACCGACGCCTCAAGGTTTATCTGAGCTTTATGAATACGTTTGTGGGCACACTCGGTCAGAGATTTTTTCGCATTGCCCATGACCAATTCTTCATCTACTCGGAAGGCGCTTGTCTTACAGAAGAGCTTTTCGCCCTTCAGCAGCAAGCTCATACAGGCGGGCTTTGTAGACGGCCCTCAAATGCAGCAGGCGCTGGTCGAAAGTCGAAAGTCGGGTCGTTCTTTGACCGAAGTTTTAGAGGCGATCGCAGGCCAGCAGCTATCGCCAGAACTGCTACGTCAATACAAAAAGCAGCAGCTTTTCGAGCTGAAAATTCTCTACGGCGTCGAATCTCTAGATCCTGAAGTCGAGGAAATCTCGGAAATTCAGGTCACACAGCTAATCGATAGCCTTATCCCGATCGATATCTGCCGTCGGCACCGGCTAGTGCCTCTCTCAACAACAGAGGTAGAAGGCAAGCAGTCTGTACTGATTGCAATGGTCGATCCAGAGAATCTAGAAGCGCAAGACGATCTTAACCGCATTCTTAGGCCAAAGGGAATCAGCCTACAGCGGATGGTCATCACCATCGAAGACTACCAGCGCCTAATGGCTAAGTTCTTAGATGAGCTAGTTGCCAAAGAGAAAGAAGAGAAGCTACAGGCTAAGACAAAGAAGAAAATTATCACCCCAGCCGCAGTCAGCACGAATCTAGAAGATCTCGATCTAGACTCTGACAGCTTGGAAGATGATGTTGACGAAGGCGACGCTGATTTAGGGGAAGCCCTTCAAGATGCTGGCGCGGCTCCTGTGATTGCCCTAGTCAATAAAATCTTAGTCAAAGCGCTCCAGGAAGAAGTCTCCGATATCCACGTCGAACCTCAAGAAGAGTACTTGCGGATTCGCTTTCGCAAAGACGGTGTGCTAAAGCAGGCTTTTCCGCATTTGCCAAAGAAAATTATTCCCGCAGTAACCGCCAGATTCAAGATTATCTCTGAGCTAGACATTGCCGAAAGGAGACTACCACAAGACGGCAGAATCAGACGAGTCTTTCAAGATCGCAAGGTAGATTTTAGAGTCAGTACACTGCCTAGCCGCTACGGCGAGAAGGTCGTACTGCGAATCCTCGACAACTCTTCTACTCAACTAGGACTAGGGGCACTCATTACCGATGAAGAAACGCTAGAGATTGTTCAAGATATGGCCAAACGGCCATTTGGACTGATTCTAGTCACGGGTCCAACCGGCTCGGGTAAGACCACCAGTCTCTATTCTGTTCTTTCTGAACGCAACGACCCTGGCGTCAATATCAGCACCGCAGAAGATCCGATTGAATACGCCCTGCCTGGTATCACGCAGGTACAAGTGATTCGCGAAAAAGGTATGAACTTCGCGGCCATCCTCAGATCTTTCTTGCGCCAAGACCCCGACGTGATTTTAGTCGGTGAGACGCGCGACCCTGAAACGGCCAAAACAGCGATTGAGGCGGCGCTAACCGGACACCTCGTGCTAACGACCCTACACACAAACGATGCGGCGGGCGCTGTGGCCAGACTAGGAGAAATGGGCGTTGAAGCCTTTCAGGTTGCCAATTCCTTGATTGGCGTCTTGGCCCAAAGACTGGTTCGTCGGGTGTGCGCAGAATGCCGAGTGGCTTATCAGCCAACGTCTGAAGAACTTGCTCGATATGGATTAAGTGCTTCTGAAGATCATGAAATGACGTTGTACAAGGCGAACAAGATACCTAGCGACGAGATTAGCGTTCTAAAAGAGGCAGGCCAGCTATGTGGAAAATGTGGCGGTAGTGGTTACAAAGGTCGAGTCGGCGTCTATGAGGTCATGCGGGTAACCGAAAGGCTACAGCAATACATCACAGAGGGCGCACCCTCTGAACAGATCAAAGAGGTTGCTGTAGAAGAAGGTATGCACACTTTGCTGGCATACAGCTTGAATCTAGTCAGAGACGGGCACACCACGCTAGAAGAAGTCGAGCGAGTCACCTTTACAGACAAAGGACTAGAAGCCGAACTCAAAGCCAAGCGAAAGAGCGTACTCTCCTGTAGCCACTGCGCCGCTGAGCTACATCACGAGTGGCTAGATTGTCCTTACTGCCTAACCCCTCGATTCAAAGACTAGCCAGTATTGGCAACTGGCTTAATGCACTAGGTGCGCTGTTGTATAGCTTCTCCCTGTCCAAACAAACATACTCAAATAAGGATGCTGAACGATGGAACTAATGATTGAAGACTTGATGGAAGAAGTTGTTGAGCGCGGTGGCTCTGACTTGCATCTATCAACCGGCTTACCGCCTTATATCAGAATCAGCGGACATCTGACCGCTACGGATCATCCGCCGATGACAGCAGATCAGTGCCAGCGGCTGATCTTTAGCATGTTAAACAATTCACAGCGAAAGATTCTAGAACAAACGTGGGAACTAGATTGTTCTTATGGCGTGCGCGGACTTGCCCGCTTTAGGGTGAATGTCTACAAAGATAGAGGAACCTATGCGGCCTGTCTAAGAGCGCTAAGTTCAAAGATTCCGAGTCTAGATGTGTTGGGTCTGCCGCCGATTGTGACCGAGCTGTCGGAGAAGCCAAGAGGACTAGTGCTGGTAACTGGGCCTACGGGTTCGGGCAAGACAACGACCCTCGCCTCCATGATCAACAATATCAATGTGACTAGAGCCGAGCACATCTTGACGGTAGAAGACCCGATTGAATTTGTGTACGAGCCGATCAAGAGCCTAATTCACCAGCGGCAGGTAGGTGAAGATACCAAGAGCTTTTCTAACGCGCTAAAAGGTGCTCTTAGAGAAGACCCCGATGTGATTCTGGTGGGGGAGATGCGAGATTTGGAGACTATCTCCCTCGCTATCTCAGCGGCGGAGACTGGTCACCTAGTATTCGGGACGCTGCACACTAGCTCAGCGGCTCAGACTGTAGATAGGATTGTGGACGTCTTTCCCCCAGCGCAGCATCAGCAGATTAGGGTGCAGCTATCCAACTCTTTGGTCGCTGTTTTGAGTCAGTGTCTAGTTTCAAAGGCCAATCCAAAGCCAGGAGAATTTGGCCGAGTCATGGCGCAAGAGATCATGGTGATCACGCCGGGTATTTCTAACATGATTCGAGAAGGAAAGACCGCTCAGATCTACGGTGCGATTCAGACAGGCGGACGCTTGTCTATGCAGACGCTAGAGATGGCGCTAGCTGATTTGTATAAAGACAAAGTGATTAGCTTTGAAGCAGCAATGTCAAAGACTTCTCGCCCTGAGGAAATGCAGCGCTTGATTGGTGGTCCGCCGAGTACTGCCAAGACACCTGCTAAAGCCGGACGGCGCTAGAGTTGCCATATGCTAGTCGGTTGGCAGCGTGAGTTGTCGACCCACCCCACCCTATCGGGCACCCCTCCCAAGAGGGGATTTGTCCTGGCTATGCGACGTTTGAGAATCGAGGTCGGCTTAACATCGCTACCTGAATTGACTAATTCTGTTTTTGTTTACTTACTCTGTTTTGGTAAGAGAAAGATATGCCTACCTATGTAGCAACTGGTCGAGATACGGCAGGGAAAGCAACTCGCCGTAAAGTGGAGGCCGATTCGCCTTCTGAAGCGCGTACTTTGATCAAGAGTCAGGGTATGCATATTCAAGATATCAAGGAAGAGAAAGGCTTTAGCTTTAGTCTTGGTGATATTCAAACTTCGATGACCAAGGTGACGGTGAAGGACAAAGCTGTCTTTTCTCGCCAGTTTGCAGCGCTGGTCTCTTCGGGTGTGGCGCTAGTTAGAGGAATCGGCATCCTATCGGATCAGTGTCCAAACCCAAAGCTGAAGGTGGCACTGACGCAGATTAACTCGGACGTACAACAGGGAACGAGTCTATCAGATTCTATGCGAAAGCACCCTGATAGCTTTGATAATCTGTATGTGAGTATGGTGCAGGCCGGGGAAGTCGGTGGTGTGCTAGATGAAGTGCTAAACCGACTGGCTAAGCTGTTAGAAGATTTGAACAGACTGCAAAACCAGATTAAGTCGGCGATGGCTTATCCGGTGACGGTGGGCTTTTTGGCAGTGACTATTTTTGTCGGTTTGACGGTATTTTTGCTGCCGATCTTTGCAGAGATTTTTACTGATCTGGGGGCGGAGCTGCCACTGTTCACCAAAATTCTAATGGCAATTAGTAAGATGCTGAGAACCTGGTATCTGGTGGTAGGACTGCTCGCGACTATCGCGGCGCTGACGTTTGCCTACAAGCAGTATTACAAGACGCCAGTTGGTCGAGTGACAATGGACGGCTTTTTCTTGAAGATGCCGCTGTTTGGCGATCTGTCTCAGAAGTCGGCAACTGCAAGATTTTGTCGAACGTTTGGTTCTCTATCTAGATCGGGAGTACCCATCTTGACGGCGCTAGAGATTGTTCGAGATACCTCGGGCAATCAGGTGATTGCGAATGCGATTAACGCGGCGCAATCAGAGATTCAGGGCGGGGGCATGATTAGCCCGGCGTTAGCAGAGCACGGTGTATTTCCGGTGATGGCCATTCAGATGATTGCGATTGGCGAGGAAACAGGTGAACTAGACCAGATGCTGATGAAGGTAGCTGATTTCTACGAGGATGAGGTAGAGCAGGCGGTGAAGGCGCTCACTAGCATCATGGAGCCGATCATGATTGTGGTCCTTGGGGGTATGGTGGGCTCGATTCTGGTGGCGATGTATCTACCGATGTTCAAGGTGATGGATCACCTCGGCTAACTATTGCAAGACTTCTTTGAGCTTGTGCTGGTTCCAAAGATCTTGATACAGTCCGGGTTCGCTGACGAGCGTGTCGTGGGTGCCGGACTGAACGATCTGGCCTTGGTCCATGACTAGAATGCGATCGCACGCCGCAGCAGCAGACATCTGATGCGATACAAAAATCACTGTTTTCTGCCGAGTATCATCAGATAAATTCGACAAAATCTGAGTCGCTGTCTGATTATCCACACTAGAGAGCGCGTCATCTAGAACCAGGATTGGCGCGTCTATCAGCAGCGCTCTGCCCAGTGCCGATCGCTGCCGCTGACCGCCCGATAGCGTAATGCCGCGCTCTCCGACAACGGTCTTGTACTGCTGTGGAAAGTTGAGAATCTCGCTGTGGAGCTGGGCTTCTTTGGCCGCAATTTCTACTTCGGGCAGTTCTGCCATCGGATCGCCATAGCGAACGTTGTTTTGGATAGTGGTGCTAAATAGGAAGCTGTCTTGCGGGACGAAGGCGATCGCACCGCGCAGATCGCTCAGTGCCAGCCGGGTCACATCGTGACCGTCTAGAAAAAGCTGCTGCGGCTCAATCTCTAGAAGTCTAGGTAAGGCCATCGCCAGCGTAGACTTACCCGAGCCAATTGGGCCAACCACAGCAACGGTCTGACCCGACTCGATATCGAAGCTGACATCCTTTAGCGCGGGCACCTTCGAGCCTGGATATGTGAAGGTCAGCCCCTCAGCGCGCAGCCGACCAACCGGATGCGGCAAAGGAATCGTGTTTGCCGCATCACGAATTCTAGGCTGAGCTTCAAAAATTGCCTCAATTCGATCTAGGCTGACCTCTCCCCTTTGGTAGGCGGTAATGGTAAAACCCAGTAGCGCCGTTGGGAAAACGAGCTGCTGAATATAGAGAATAATCGCCACAAAGTCTCCTGGCGAAAGGCGACCCGCCACGATCGACTGAGAGCCAATGGCTAGGGCGATCACCAAACTGAGACTGGCAAAGCCGCCCAGCAGCGGAAACAGCGTGTTGCGCGTTTTCGCCAGGGCTAGGTTAGCCTTCAAAAGACCCCGGTTTTGACGGGCAAACGCGCGGCGCTCGTTCTCTTCTTGGGCGTAGATCTTTACTAGAGAAATACCGCCCATATCCTCTTGAATGAGATCGCTCAAGTCAGAGATTTCTTCTTGAACCTCTAGCTGCTGCCTGCGCAGCCGATTGCCAAATATGGCAACTACGCCAAACATCAGCGGGTAGACCGCCAGCGAGAAAAGGGCTACCCCCCCGTCTAGGCTTACCATCGTCGGCACAATCATCACGTAGGCAAACAGCGTGTTCGCCATGCTGAGGATTGCAAAGCCTAGCAGTCGTCGAATATTATCCACATCGCTAGTCGCCCGGTTGATCAGATCGCCAATGGTATTGCGACCGAAGTAAGCGGGTTCAAGCGTGAGCAGATGGTCAAAGATGCGCTGCTTTAGATCAAACTCGACCTGGCGACCCGCGCCGAACAAGCAGATACGCGAGGCCATCCGAATCACCCACATTACGCTGGCGAGCACAAGGACTAAAAGCACGTAGAGAGCCAGCCGATTGAACGTGAATGAAACGGATAGCTCGTCGACGATATAGCCAATGATCAGCGGAATGGTCACCCCTAGCGCGTTGACAATTAGCAGCGATAGTAGGCCCAGGCTCACAGGCTTCCAGTGCGGTCTAAGATAGCCGACTAGGCGCATGAATCTGGAAGGCTTAGCTACAGATTGGGCCGAAGATTGAGCTGGGGATGGAACCATAAGTGCGATCGCAATCGAGTCGTAGCAACACGACACAGTAGAATAACCCGGCGCTTTGATCAGCGCACAGACCTTCACTATGGTACACAGGTTACCGACAAACGCCTTGCTGCTGACGGCAGGTATATAGTCGCCCCTTCTGTATACTGAATCTACAGCTCGATACTAGAATTCCAACCAAAGTTGAAGTTCGGCAGCCAGCCTCTAGAAAAATAATATAAAGAGGTCAACAGTTCGTTCCAGTACTGAGTCGTGAGCTGAAGTGCATCAACGCTAGGAATTAGGTCTATCAGCGTGTTGGGCACATCGCCTGCATCCACAGGTAGGGTCGTAAAACTAGTCGGTCTGGCAATGGTTTGTAGTCCAAGTCGCTCGAACGTCAGAGCCGCACGCGACATCATCATCGCAGGCGCAACCAGAATTACTCGCGGGTCGTCTCGGTTACCCCCATCTGCTAGCCGCGCGCTCCGATCGGAAATCAGTCCCTGCGCTTGCAAGAAATCCTCAACATTTTCAGCGGTCCCTCGAATATCTAATCCGCTACTCTCAATGCGGATATCCTGATTAGCAATGCCATTTCGAGCCATGATCTCGCGAATGATTGCTCTTTGATCAGAATCTTGCTCTCCTGATCCCGCTGTCACAATCACAAAAGGAGCCCCGCCCAGCCGTCTAGATTCGGCATAGAGATCCGCAGCGTAGTTGATTCTAGGGGCTAGTGCTGTATAGGTGGGCGCATCAGCAGTCGCAATATCTGCCGATATAGTGATGGCTCTATCTATATCGCTGCGATCACCTAAGACGACAATCGCAGCCGCTTCAGCGATGTTTCCTGTGCCTGGAACATCGCCCGCACGGCAGATCTCCCCGCACAGCTCTGCTTGCTGAAGGTATGCCTGACGAATAGATCGTTCAGACTGACCGACCAGTAGCCTAGCAGTCAATGGAATGCTTGAGATCAGCAAGATAGCCAGCGCAAAAGCGGCAGGCTGAGTATTGATTTTGGCGAAGCCGTTACTTAGCGATAGGCCAATGAGGATGATTGAGGCTCCTAAAGGCGTCAGTGGAAACGATAATAGCTGCCAGATGCGCTGAATAACGCCATCACCAGGAATCGAATAAGAGACAATCAGTAGGGCAATTAGCACAACCCCCCCAAACCAAGCCAGCGGTTTTTGACCCAAAACCCTGATCAGGAAGTACCAAATCAGAAGCCCAATTGAAGCGAATAGCAATATTTGGGTCAGCAGTACCAGCAGCATCTTCTGTCTCTCTTGTGCGGACCAGGTCAGTGGCTTTGACTATAGGTCCAATTACAACAGTCGGGTTTTATTTAACCACTTTTGTTGAAAAGTTAAGCATATTCAGCCCATTTCAGCTACAAAAAAGCAGAAGCTGCTAGGCAGCTTCTGCTTTTGGAATTGTAAAGGCTTCGAAATTGGGTCTATACCAGCTGAAGATTGGGATATTCAGCAATTAGCTCATCCGCACTGAGCGTCTCGCCAGAGACCTGCGGAGTCCAAAGCACTTCTACCGCCATCAGCTGGTCGCTAGAGATTGCGCCGATAGTATTAATTGCACGGCGAACATCTTCTGGAGAGGTTGTAGACTTGGGCAAATCGATCTTGCCCTGGCTTGCAACCAGGACAGTTGCCACGATGTACTCACCAGGCGCTTCAGTCGTTGCTAGCTCACCGCTGCTGTTGAGTGCGGCTTTGGGTTTTGCCTGCGAGATCTGAGCGTTGACGTTAGAGAGGGATTCTTTAGTAAACTTGCTGCGCTCTGCGATCGCCAGCTGGTTAAATGCCTGTTCTGCCGACTGTAGACGAGTCTGGTCAGAATCGATATCGGCATAGGCCCAGTACTCTGGGTGACGCAGTAAAGAGAGGGTCGTTTCCTGAAGAATTTTGGTTAGACCAGCAGAGTCGCTCGTATCGGCAGTCTCTGCCAATCGGGTCAGGTCGGCCTGTAGGTTGCGTGCCTCAGCTAGCAACCCAACTTGTAAACGAGCCACCGAAACAGGGGGATTGCTGCTGTAGGTCTCTGCGCCGCCCTCACCACCAAAGCCTGCCTCGCGGAAGCTGCGAACAATGAAGTTAACAATTGCGATTGTGACAAAGATGCCGAACAAACCGCCCATGCCACCAAAGCCGACAAACGGCAGGATGAACGGAAAGCCAAAGCCACCACCAGGGTAGTAGCCGCCACCGTAACCACCTCGATAGCCTCCGCTGTAGCTAGAGGGTCCGCGCGTACGGCTAGGCGTAGAGTAGGAGCGGCTAGGCGCGCGGAAGCTACCGCCACCGATACGTCCGCCAGAGCGAGCGGCAAAGGCACCGTCTGCCTGAGAGAAGACGAGAACGGCGACCAGTCCCATTACAAGCGCGGATTTGAAGAAGGTCTTGAGCGTCCGCGCCAGAGAAACGTGCGCCCAGGATTTGATGTTGTTAATCATGGAGCTAATCATGGATTTTGGGGTTTGTGCGGCTATTAAATAGCTGTGTATTGTTACCTAACTGTAGCGCTTTTCTATAGTCGGAAGGCGAATTTCACCCCGGTCAAAAGGAAGGGATTGCCGTACAGTCGGAAGGAGAACTGACTTCTAGATAGTCAAGCTCAGCGACGCAGGCACGATTAGATTGGCCTGTCGCCCCTGTGCAAGATAACTCAACGCTAGCTCAATGGGTTCTGGGGGTAGATGCGTCAGTCGCTCTGCCCACTCAATTGCAACGATGCCTGGTTCTGTCTCGATACCTTCCCAATAGGTCTCTAGATACAAGGCATCCGCCTCGGCCGGAGAAAGTCGATATAGATCTATGTGATACAGCGGTATCCGTCCCTCTGTGTACTCATTGATCAAGGTAAACGTAGGACTATCAATTTCTGTTACGCCTAGACCCAAGCCCAGGCCCTGCACTAGCGTCGTTTTGCCACTGCCTAGATCGCCTTTTAGCAAGAGCACGCTGCCTGCCGATAGCTGCTTTCCTAGCGATCGCCCCAGTGCCTGTGTCGCCTCTCTATCTGGCAGCTCAATCACCATTTGTCCGTATTCGACTCCCTGACTCTAGCCTAGTCCTGCTGTATAAATTAGCTATATCAACGCTATATAAACATAGCTTAGGTCGGATCTAACGCCTTAGATGATCATCACCGTTGCTAGCTTCAAAGGAGGCGTCGGTAAAACGACGAGCGCTATCCATCTTTCGGCCTTTCTACAGGGCCAGGGTGAAACGGTGCTGATTGACGCCGATCCTAACCGTTCGGCGCTGGGCTGGGCGAGCAGAGGTGAACTGCCATTCGAAGTAGTCGACCAGTGGGACGCCGATCAAAAGATTAAACCTGAGAGCAATGTAGTCATAGACACGCCCGCTCGGCCCATTCCAGAAGATCTTTCTGCCCTAGCAAGAACCTGTGACCTGCTCGTATTGCCAACCACGCCAGATGTTCTTAGCGCTAGACGCTTTGGTGCTAACTGTGGAATATCTCAAGGCGATTGAAACCAGTCACTATCGCATTTTGATCACGTCTATTCCACCCAAGCCCAGTAAAGCCGGACAGGAAGTCAAAGAACTTTTGCAAGAAGCCCGGCTTCCTATCTTTGAGCAGGGCATTCGCCGGTTCGCCGCCTTTCAAAAAGCAGCGCTACAGGGCGTTCCTGTCTACAGTGTCAAAGATCCTCGGGCAGAAGCTGGCTGGCAGGATTATGAGACTGTAGGTAACGAGATTCTAGAAATTGTAGAGGCGCAAACGACAGCGCTGAACAGGCAGCAGATGCCCGATATGAAAGATTTTTTCTGAACATGCTAGTGACAGCAGATGTCTTCAATGGCTATGAGTCGTCTGTGAGTTTCCCCTTCATGGCACAATTGGTAGAGCTAGAGAATTATAGATAACCGGATGATGAAAGACACGTTTAAGATGCTGAAACGATTTGCCCTGCTGTTTGTGATTGTGCTCGCCTTGGGTCTGCAAAGCTGCTCGCCCGGTGTCAGTCTGCAATCCTACAACGACAGCTACGAAGGCTATGAGTTCAAATATCCAACTGGCTGGGTACCGGCTCAGGTTGAAGATGGCCCTGACACCGTCTTTCATGACATCATCCGCTCTAGTGAAAACGTCAGCGTCGTGATTAGCCCCGTTTCTGGCGGCAAGACGCTGCCCGATCTCGGCACCCCTTCAGAAGTCGGCTACAAGCTATCCAAGAGTATTACTTCTCTAGCACCTGACGATCGCAATGTAGAGCTGGTGAACGCTCAGTCCTTTGAAGCTGGCGACAAGCTCTACTACATCCTTGAATACATCGCCAACCTACCCTCCGGGCAGCGGCACGATCTAGCCAGCGTCATCATCCGACGCGGTCAGCTCTACACCTTCAACGCTTCCCTGCCTGAATCACGCTGGGAGACGATGAAGGACACTATGAAGCAAACCGTAGCCTCCTTTTCGGTTTATTAATTTTCCCATTTTCCATTCCCTCTCGAAAAGGCGCACTTTCACAGTCTCTCCCCTCTGTGAGTGCGCCTTTTGTATTGTTTCTTGTTAGGCTGGTTTTCTACGTTTCGCCCCTAAAACATCTATATGGCTGATATTCAATTCGTACTGGCTTCTGCCTCTGTGGCCCGTCGAAATCTATTGATAGATGCAGGTATTCAGCCATTTGTATGTCCTAGCAATTTTGATGAAGACGCGGTTGTCATGAACGATCCGCGTAAGCTGGTCGAGGTACTTGCATTGGGTAAAGCCGAAGTGGTGGCACCGCAATTCAAGAGTGCGCTGGTACTGGGGTGTGATTCTGTTCTAGCTATTGATAACGTGCCGTACGGCAAGCCGGAGAGTAGGCAAGAAGCGATTGATCGGTGGCGATCGATGCGAGGCAATTCGGGTGAGCTGCTTACTGGCTACGCATTGATTGCACCTGGACAGGAGCCTCTGGTTCGACACCGGATGACACGGGTGTTTTTTGCGAATCCTTCTGATCAGGAGATCGAAGCCTATATCGATACGGGCGAGCCGATGCACTGCGCGGGGGCGTTTGCAACCGATGGGAAGGGCAGTATGTTCGTCGAGAAGATTGAGGGCTGCCACACGAATGTGGTAGGACTGAGCATTCCTATGCTGCGGCACATGATGGCGGAGCTGGGCTATCGGGCAATCGATTTTTGGGGGAAGTAGGCCATGAGTCGGGTGCAAGGTGGCTATATAGATAGGACAGTAGACGAGAGCATCGAATACCCGACTAAACGAAGAAAGCGGCTGCGAGTCATTCGTAGGAGCCTGACGACGGCGGTTGTGCTGCTGGTGCTGGCCTATGTGGCGACGGACTACTGGGCGGAGGGGCTGTGGTTTGATGAGCTTGGTTTTTTGTCTGAGTTTTGGGTGCGATCGCGTACTCAAATCCTGCTGGGCTCGATCACCCTATTCGCCAGCCTCGGCTTCACTTTCTTCAACTTCAACACGGCCGACAAGCTCCAGTTCAATCGAAACTGCCTGCTACCCAATCAGGCCAATCTCAGCGTTGGTCTAGGGCTAAAAGCGCTGTTGCCAATTCTGTTTTTCTTAGGCGTAGTCATTAGCAGTGGGCTGTTTCACCACGTTCGGATCGCAATTACCGAGCTATCGACAACGCGCACACCACTGCCGACCCCGCTAGGGCTGAATTTCAATGCAAACTGGCAGCTAGCGCAGTCTTTAGTGACGCAGCCAATTTGGTTGGGCTTGATCTGTTTGGGAGCGATCGCGCTGATCACCTCTCCAGCGAGCCTACTGCGCGTTGCCGCTGTTATCCTCAGCATCTGCTTCAGCATCACCGCGACCGAAGAATGGGCTAGGGTACTGCCAGCACTCAATCCTTCTTCTTTCAACCAGCTCGATCCGGTCTTCAATGAAGAACTCAGCTTTTACATCTTCCGACTACCGCTGTGGGAGTTAGTAGAATTCTGGCTCTCAGGCATCCTGATGTTTGTGCTGGTGGCGGTGACTCTAGAGTATCTGCTAGCGGGCAATACGTTTAGCCAGGGGCGCTTTGCAGGGTTCTCGTCAGGGCAGCAGCGGCATCTATCGGCGATCGCCTCTGGCCTGTTAGCAGTCACAGCTATGGGCGATTGGATCAGACGCTACGAACTGCTCTACTCTCCCCAAGGGGTTAGCTATGGTGCCAGCTTTACCGATATCTACGTGAGGCTTGCCTGTCAATACTGCGCTTAGCTTTATTGCCCTGGGCCTAGCCGCGACGCTAGCAGGTAGAGCATTTGGTGGAAAGTTCTTGACTAGACGGGTCAGAATCAGCGGTGGCGTATTAGAAGCTAGGCCAGTTGTGGGTGCGATCGCCCTCTACCTACTGCTCACGCTATTGGGTAACACGCTTGCCCCCTGGCTAGTTCAGCGCCTAGTCGTCCAGCCGAATGAACTACAGCGTGAAATCCCCTACATCGAACGCACCATCGCTTTTACTCGCAACGCCTTCGATCTTGCCAACATCGAAACTCAAGAATTCAATCCTCAAGGCACGCTTACCACTGTCGATCTAGAAGAAAACCGATCCACCATCGATAACATTCGCCTGTGGGACACCCGCCCCCTACTAGAATCCAACCGGCAGCTACAGCAGATCCGGCTTTACTACGAATTTGCCGATGCCGATGTTGATCGCTACAGCTTTGCCGAAACAGACACTGCCCTCAGCCGCCGACAGGTGCTGATCTCTGCGCGCGAACTGAACTACGAGCAGGTTCCCGCCGAAGCTCAAACCTGGGTAAACGAGCATCTGATTTACACCCACGGCTACGGCTTTACGATGAGCCCTGTCAACGTAGCCGGACCTGGCGGCCTCCCAGAATACTTCATCAAAGATATCGCTCACACGCCTAGCTCTACCGCCGTTCGTCGCTCTATCCCCGTTGGCAAGCCCCGCATCTACTACGGCGAACTCACCAACACCTACATCATGCCCGGCTCTCGGGTGCTTGAGCTAGACTTTCCTAGCGGTAGCGAGAACGTCTATAACAGCTACGACGGACAAGGCGGCATCAATATCAGTCCATTGTGGAAACGCCTTTTGTTTGCCAAGCATCTAGGCGACTGGAAGATGCTGCTAACTGACGACTTTACTGCCGACACCAAGCTGATGTTTCGACGCAACATCAAGCAGCGGATCAACAGAATTGCCCCCTTCCTACAGTTTGATGAAGATCCCTACCTGGTAATTGCCGATGCGGGCCCTGACTTTGCCGCACCTGGCGAAGAATCTGGTACTAACTACCTGTACTGGATGGTGGACGCGTATACGACGAGCGATCGCTACCCCTACGCCGATCCCGGCGCTAATCCCTACAACTACATCCGCAACTCTGTCAAAGTCGTAGTCGACGCCTACAACGGCTCCGTTCACTTCTACATCGCCGATGATCGCGATCCAATCATTCGCACCTGGACCCAAACCTTTCCCGGCATGTTTGAACCCCTCTCAGCCATGCCCGAAACGCTAAGGACGCACATCCGCTATCCGCAAGACTTTTCCACAGTTCAATCCAACCAGCTGCTGATCTATCACATGACCGACCCGCAGGTGTTTTACAACCGAGAAGACCAGTGGCGCGCCCCCAACGAGATCTATGCCAACGAAGAGCAGGTCGTCAAACCCTACTATCTGATCATGGAATTACCGGGGGAGGAAGAAGACGAGTTTATTCTTTTGCGACCTTTTACCCCAGCCCAAAGGAACAACCTAGTTGCATGGCTGGCCGCTCGTTCAGACGGCGAACAGTATGGCAAGCAGTTACTCTATCAGTTTCCTAAGCAAGAGCTCGTCTTTGGCCCAGAGCAGATCGAAGCTCGCATTAACCAAGAGCCCGATATCTCTCAACGCATTTCGCTTTGGAATACTCAGGGATCTCGGGCCAACCAGGGAAATTTGTTGGTTATTCCGATTGAACAGTCTCTGTTGTATGTAGAGCCACTTTATCTAGAAGCAGAACAAAACCGACTGCCTATCTTGGCAAGAGTCATTGTTGCTTATAAAAATCGCATCGCTATGGCAGAGACTCTAAACCAAGGATTGCAGGCTATCTTTGGCAGTGAAGAAAGCGTTAGTCCAGCAATCATCAGAGAGCTAGGCCAGCCTGATGGGGTTGAAGAGCTGTTGTTTCCTAGTGGAGAAGCTGGTACGCCTTCTGGTACGCCTGCGGATGACGCACCGACGGAAGCCAACTGAGCTAAGAAACAGACATTAGCGTCAGACTAGAACAAAGCCGACCATCTTTTATATCTACAATCGCGTCAGCACAAAGCGATAGAAAGCGAGAATATTCTATCGAAAGACATTCTCGCTTTCAGTCAAGTCTATCTTGTTCGATCAAGCTAGCCGAGGGAGCACAGGGCTATTCTCGGCTAGCTAGCACTTATCCAACTAGATGCGCTTCTAGGAACCAAAGGCGCTTGTCGATGGTGCGAGAAATCTCGACGTAGAGATCGTTAGTGTCTTGATCGCCTAGCTCATCAGCTTTGTCGATGCTCTGACGCAAATGCTTAGCGTATGCCGCATAGCGATCGGCGAGAGCCGCGACATGCTCCATACCACCAACAGCATCAAAATCATACTCTGGCAAAATTGACTCGCCAGCGGCAACGCGCACGGTGCCCATTGCAGTACCGGCCAAGGCAGTGACTCGCTCGGCGACCATATCGCTGTATTGTTCTAGCTCGCCTGCCATCTCATCGAAGAGCAGGTGTAGCTGATAGAAGTCTTTGCCTTTAACGTTCCAGTGCGCCTGTTTGGTCTGAGTCCGCAAGTCTGTAGTCGCCGCCAGAGTGCCGTTCAGCATGGCAACGACAGCCTGACGGGTGTCCAGGGGCAAATCAATCCGAGTGGGATAGAAAGCAGATTTAGATGTGGTTGCAATCATGGTGTCCTCCAGTGAGTGTAGGAAGTGATGACTCGTCGAGTCTTACTAAGAATATGGGCGGATATTGGTTTTGGTGAATAGCCTTGGATCAATTTAAGACTCAACGTTCATACACTTCATTCGCCTCTTAAGTATACTCATAACGACTTCGTTTTAGCAAGCAGCATTTCTACAAATTATTTTCTCTCTCTAGGCTCTAAAGAATCGAGAGAATGACACAGAGGTCTGTTGGTATACTGCTCTCTATGGTGAGTTCGCAGCGACAAAGAGCTATTCCGAAGAAGTATCGGCCCTACGTGGCGCATTGGCAGCAGCGTAAGGTTGAAAGGCGATCGCGCCTAAAACAACGCCACCAAGAAGGTCTAAAGCAAGCCAAAGAACTCGCCGATATCCTCAAAGCTGACTTTGGTGCGACGAAAGTGGTTCTATTTGGCTCCATGCTTTCGGTCAATGACATTCACATGAAATCAGACATTGATTTGGCTGTATGGGATCTTCCCTTCGGAGACTACATTAAGGCGTTGACTGTCCTAACGTGGAACGCTGAAGAATTCAGCGTAGATCTGGTGCGGATTGAAGAAGCGCCGCCCAGCTTGAAAGACTATATAGCTGATAAAGGCTTAACCTTAGATTACAGCGTTCCTCAAAGTGACGAGCTGTCTCGCGATTACACTGCTATGCGTAACCATGTTGTCCTCATTGCGCGAATTCAGCGGGAGCTAGCTCATATCGCGACTCAATACGCCCAAATGGAAGAGCAGTTAAACGTCGCGAAGGAAACCGGACAAAATGCTTATTGGATGGCGGTGAGCCTTGGTCTGCACGGAATCTACACTGGATTCGAGAAGATTTTTGAGCAGATCGCTAGGGAAGTGGATGGCAATTTAGGAAAGGGCGAGCGGTGGCATAAGGCACTGTTGGAGCAGATGGCTGTGGAGATTCAAGGTGTCAGAGCTGCGGTGATTGATGAACAGACGCTGAAGGCGCTGTCTCAATACCTCTCTTTCCGGCACGTTGTGCGTAGTAACTATGCCTATCAGCTTGAACATGACAGAATTGAGGCTAATTTCCGAATACTAGAGAACTGCTATGGCTCGCTAGTTCAGCAGCTCAACAGCTTTTGCCAATTTCTATTGTCAGTTGATTAAGCATCACGCTGCGTATGCTCTAAGCTTTGGTGATAGCGATACAATTGCCTTTGTACTGACTGCGCTTTATAGATCCACCTAACCCCACTCGAAGCTTTTATGACTG
>CAVYWR010000003.1:0-130214 GCA_963772185.1 uncultured cyanobacterium
CTGCTGCACCTGCAAAGACGCCTTTAAAGGACAAAAAAGTTTTTCGCGGTTTTTGAGCCGGACTCTCAGCGCTGTAATACTCGTATTTCAATACTGCCATAGGTCTGTTGGTATACTGCCCTTAGTGGTTAAGTTCGCAGCCTATGGTGAGTTCGCAGCGGCGAAAAGCTATCCCAAAGAAGTATCAACCCTACGTAGCGCATTGGCAGCAGCGTAAGGTTGAAAGGCGATCGCGCCTAAAGCAACGCCACCAAGAAGGTCTAAAGCAAGCCAAAGAACTCGCCGATATCCTCAAAGCTGACTTTGGTGCGACGAAAGTAGTCCTGTTCGGCTCCATGCTGTCAGTCAACGATATCCGCATGAAATCGGACATTGATCTAGCCGTATGGGATATTCCATCCAAAGACTACATCAGCGCACTTGCCGAGTTGATGAGACGTTCTGGGTCGTTTGCAGTCGATTTAGTTTGTATTGAAGACGCTCCGGATAGTTTGAGATCTTATATTCAAGATAAAGGGCTAGTCTTAGAAGACAGCGTCCCTCAAAGCGACGAATTTTCTCGAGAAGAGTCTTCAATGGCTAAGTACAATGCGCTG
The DNA here is from genome assembly GCA_963772185.1 of uncultured cyanobacterium. Lineage (GTDB taxonomy): Bacteria > Cyanobacteriota > Cyanobacteriia > Phormidesmidales > Phormidesmidaceae > Phormidesmis. Next base: position 597 of record CAVYWR010000003.1, read on the forward strand.
ATTAGTAGGATTCGTCAAGCTCTAGCAGACATTGATGGAGAATACGACTACGCTAAAAGCCAAGCTGCACTGGCAGAGGAGACGAAGCAAGATGTTTACTGGACAGCAGTTGGTCTAAGCTTGCATGGATTCTATACAGGCTTGGAAAAAACTTTCGAGCGAATTGTCGACAAGGTTGATGAAGGTCTAGTTAGCAGCCAATCGGGGCAATGGCACAAGGATTTATTAGACCAGATGACTTTGGATATACCCGGCACCCGTCCACCTGTCATTGACCACAAGACTCGCCAGTACCTAGATACGTATCTATCGTTCCGACATGTGATTCGTAGCAACTACACATACCGCCTCGAGCCAGAGAAAATCGCTGCGAACTTCTACAGGCTAGAGGACTGCTATCAGCTAGTCACCAAACAATTGGACGACTTTTGTGATTTCCTAGCATCCGTTGATTAAGCATATTGCAGTATCGGCGCTAAACCCAGACGATAGCGATACAATTGCTCTGTAATTACTAGGCTCTATCGACTCGCCTATCTACACCCAAAGCGTTTATGACTGCTGCTGCACCTGCGAAAACACCTGTAAAAAATAAGTATGAAGCTGTGATCGGTCTAGAGACCCACTGTCAGCTCAGTACAGAGACCAAGATCTTCTCGACTAGCTCGGCAGCTTTTGGCGCAGATCCCAACACTCACGTCGATCCGGTCACAATGGGTCTGCCAGGCGTACTGCCTGTGCTCAATGAAAAGGTTCTAGAGTATGCGGTCAAAGCCGGACTGGCGCTGAACTGCCAGATCGCACCGTACAGCAAGTTTGATCGCAAGCAGTACTTCTATCCTGATCTGCCAAAGAACTATCAGATCTCGCAGTTTGACCTGCCGATTGCTGAGCACGGCTGGCTAGAAATTGAACTAGTCAAAGACGGTGAACCCGTGCGTAAGCGGATCGGCGTGACTCGTCTACATATGGAAGAGGACGCAGGCAAGCTAGTCCACGCTGGCAGCGATAGCCTTGCTGGCTCTGCCTATTCGTTGGTGGATTACAACCGGGCAGGCGTGCCACTAGTGGAGATTGTGTCAGAGCCGGATATTCGCTCTGGTGAGGAGGCAGCGGCCTACGCGGAAGAGATTCGACGAATCATCCGCTACTTAGGCGTGGGCGACGGCAACATGCAGGAAGGATCGTTGCGCTGTGATGTGAATATTTCGGTGCGTCCTGTGGGTCAAGAAGAATTTGGTACGAAGGTCGAGATCAAGAATATGAATAGCTTTAGCGCGATCGCCAAAGCCATAGACTACGAAATCGAACGCCAGATCGCCGCCGTAGAAGCAGGCGAACCGATCTATCAAGAGACGCGCCTGTGGGAAGAAGGCCCGCAGCGCACCAAGAGCATGCGTCTAAAAGAAGGCTCTAGCGACTACCGCTATTTCCCAGAGCCCGACCTGCCACCGATTGAAGTCACTGCCGATCAACTGGACAAGTGGAAAGCCGAGCTGCCAGAGCTACCTGCACAAAAGCGCAGGCGCTACGAGGAGGATCTGGGACTATCGGCTTATGACACTGGGGTGATGGTTGACGATCGCGCAGTGGCAGAGTACTTTGAGCGGGCGATCGCAACGGGCGCTTCTAGCAAGCTCGTTGCCAACTGGATCATGAGCGACATCGCAGGCTATCTGAACGCTGAAAAGCTGAACATCACCGATACCAAGCTATCAGCAGAGGCTCTAGCCGAAATGGTCAAGCTAATTGAAGACGGTACTATCAGCAACAAGATCGGTAAAGATATGCTGCCCGATCTGCTGAAAAATGGCGGATCGCCAAAAGAAATCGTGGAGAGTAAGGGACTCAGTCAGATCTCCAACCCGGCTGAAATTGAAGCGATGATCGATGAAGTCATCGCTGCCCATCCTGACGAACTTACCAAGTTCAAAGCCGGAAAAACCAAGCTCAAAGGCTTTTTTGTCGGTCAGGTGATGAAGCGTACGGGAGGACGAGCCGATCCAAAGCTGACCAATCAGCTTCTGGGCAAAAAGCTCAGCAGATAAGAAACGTCATAGATAGAGTTGCAACGGCAAGATCTTGAGCTAACATAAGGCAACTCTACCCAAAAGATCAGGTTTCTAACGCTTCACTTCTACGATACGAACATGAAGATTCTATAATCGGAACAAAAAGGGGGTTACGCCCCCCACCCCCCGTGCCATAATGTATGCATGTAGATGCACCCTGATGGTAGGGAGAGCCCAAAGCGGCTCTCCTTTTTTTTGCTTATTTGTAGGTGCGCGAACAGTGAGAGGCTTGCTGCACAAGTCAACATGACATTCACGCCGCAGAGTAACAGAGAATGTAACTCAGAAACTCAACTTTCTTAAATTGTCTAGCTAGGCCACTTAGTAATTCCCAACTTCAATCAACTCTCCTGAACGGATGGTATCAAGCACATTCCGCGCTTCTGGTATGAGTGGAACCAAATCAGGAAGTCGATTGCTGTGTGCAACAAGAACGATAATAGCAACTCCTGTTTGCTGTAAGTTTTGCCGATATCGCATGTTTTGGTCGGTGGTGAGAAGAATCGTGAAGCCTTCTTGAACCACTAGCTGTAGCAGTTCGCCATTCTTCTTACCAGACCATCCCATCTCGACAACCGTGCGTGTTTCGTACTCAGTAAGTTCACGCTTCAAAGGTCGCGGAGCGCACTCATCAAGCAGGACTCGCATAGGCCGTCAGCATTTCCTTTGCTATCTCAAGCGCAGTAATCGCCTGGTCACGGGTTACGCTAGGAAAGTGATCCAAGAACATATCTAATGAATCACCAGCCTCAAGGTAATCGAGCAGAGTTTTCATCGGCACGCGAGTACCCTTAAAAACAGGGGTTCCTCCCAGTATGTTAGGGTCACTGTGAATAACGCGCACTACGGTTGTCATATCAACTGTCCGGCTGTGAGAATCTATTTAATCTTAACTTTGCGCTCATCGCGAAAGCGAGTACTTCGAGCTGATGTGATGAAAGAGGTTCTTCTAGATTAGCACCGCCGCTTGTTGCTATTTAACTCTCATGCTAGTAAAGCAGTTAAAAGCCTAGGTCGGCGATCGCACTTTCCGCCGCCCGAAACACCATCTCATCAGGCATCTCTCCCCAGTCAGTATCTCCTATCTCTCTGTAGAACTGCTCATCATAAGGACGAGTCCTAACAACTACAGGCATCGGCACCGCATGACCCAGTAACAGCGCCTGCTGCTTAGAGTCTAGTTTTGCCAGTACAGAACGCAGGCTTTGCCCACCTGAAACGCCGGTAAAGATAGCGTCAATGTCTTTTTCATCGTTTAGCAAAGCTGTAATTCTCGTACCTACTTGAGACATTACCTCGTTATCGATGCCTGAAGGGCGCTGGTCTACAACCAACAGAGTGACAAAGTATTTGCGCATTTCTCTAGCAATTACACCAAAGATAGTCTGTCTTGCCGTTGCTGGGTCCAAGAATCTGTGCGCTTCTTCGATAGTGATGACCAGTGGCTGCGGCCGATCTACTGGATTTTTACTTTGCAAGAAACGGTCAGCTTTGCGCACGTAGCTGGCATGAATTCGCCGCGCAATCACGTTAGTCGCTAGCATGTATGAAAGCATATTGCTCTGTGAACCAAACTCGATTACCACGTGCTTCCCGGCGTCAATAGTTTCAAGAATCTGATTCACGTAGTTGTGGGACAGCTACTACGAATGTATTTCAGCTCTGCTAGGCGAGTTAGCTTGCGCTGCAAAGCCATAATCGAAGACTTGCTGCCCATCTTCACTTCGCAGAATTCTTGAATCTCTTCGTTGCTCAACTGCAACAATCGATTTATCCAACTACTGCCAAACTCGTTGCGTAGAATAATCGCATTTTCTAAACTCGCTTCCGATAGATTTAGCTCGCGGCTAATTAGCATCAAATCTTCTACATCAATCTGATCGAAGCTGATGTATAGCTCCTGCGCGTCCATCACGCCGCGTCGCTTGGTCGATTCTGGGTCGAGTGTAAATATCTGCACCTGACCTGGAAATAGCTGACGCAGCCCTTTGACTGTGCTGAACTGCTTGCCTTCGCTGACTGCCTCCCAGCCGTACTCCGAGTGCATGTCAAAGATTAGGTTGACCGCCGCCTGCTTGCGGATAATGCCTGAAAGAATTAAGCGTGTTAAGAAAGACTTCCCTGTGCCCGATTTACCAAAGATGCCGTTGCTGCGCTCGATAAACCGATCAAGATCGATGCAGATAGGTACATCCATATCAATGGGCTGACCGATGGCAAAGTTACGTCGATGTACGTCGTCTTCCCAGCCAAATACCGCTCGGAAGTCTCTTTCTGAAGCGTCATAGACTTGACTGAAGTGTCCAGGGATTGTCTTGACTGGCAAAAGCTGAAGCGGTGCATTCGAGTCGGCTGCGTAGGCTGGATCGTCGTCCGGCGTGAACATTAGCATGGGAGTCAGATCAACTGTGCCGTAGGTGCCTGAACCCGCCAAAACTTCTTGTAGAAAAATGTTGTTCGGCTCAGGTGGACTGGCTGCAATTCGCTGGCTGGCCATGCCGAGAGCAACGTCTGTCAGCATACAGAAGAAGCGCGATCGCACTCCCTGCACCACTAGAAACTTACCTACCCGCATCTCTTCGACTAGCACATCTGGATGCAGCCGAACTTCTAACCCTTTACTCAAAGAGCCTTGAATGACCGATCCTAACGGACGCAGCTCTTGCATGTCTTGCAACCTTCTTGAAGCCTATAGATTTGAATTGTGATAAATCCAAATAATGGGCCTATGGTAGCGGAAAATCGTCCGTTTAGTACATTGGTTCTTTCAAGCTCGGCTCTGGTAGCTCAGCTTCGTTAGAACTGAACACCGACGCCGCCTTGGACTGCGGTGTTGGCATCGCCGCCAATCGGAATGATCGCGTTGCCGTATAGAACCAGTCGATTATTAGTAAAGGAGTAGTCTACGCCAGGCTGAAGCACAAAGCTAGTGCCATCGCCCATCACAGAGCCTTCGCTGGCAAAAGCAACCCCTGCACCGAGGTAGGCTTCTAGATTGAAGGTAATTGGATAGTCATAAGAAACGGTAGGCACAAAAGCAGACCCTTCGCCAAGAAAGGCCGCGCCTCGAATAGAGATAGGCAGCTCTAGAATGTTGTAGCGACCATTCACAGAAAAGCCGATTTCCCCATCGCCAAAGGCTCCACCAATACCGATGTAGCTACCGTAAGCAGCCTGGGCCTGGGCGGGCGTCTGAGTGGAGGCGATCGCGAGACCACTGACTAGCGCCCCTATTGCCCATCTAGCGACTGACCATCTAGTCAGGCGGCTGCAGAATCGAGTGATCATCTAAAAGTCCTCACAGTATGCTTTATGGCAAATCAAGCGCGCTCGTCAAAATGATTGAGCATTCCAACAATCTCAATTGATTTATCGCACGTAATAGCCTACTACGGGGACAGTAGTCAAGCAACCTACAGGATCTGAGACAAGAACGCTCGACTTCTCTCTTCTTTGGGATTGTTGAAGAATTCTTCTGGCGTGTTTTCCTCAACCAAAACGCCGCCATCCATCAGCACTACGCGGTCAGCCACTTCTCTAGCAAAGCCGACTTCGTGCGTTACACACACCATTGTCATCCCGTCTTTGGCCAGGTTGCGCATGACATCGAGCACTTCACGGACCATCTCAGGGTCGAGCGCTGATGTCGGCTCATCAAACAGCATGACTTTGGGCTGCATGGCTAAGGAACGGGCGATCGCAACCCGCTGCTGCTGACCGCCCGACATCTGTCCAGGAAACTTGTACGCCTGCTCTGCAATACCGACTCGGTCTAGCAGCCGCATCGCAATTTCTTCTGCTTTGGCCTTTGGCCATCTGCGCACCCAAATCGGTGCTAGGGTCACGTTTTGCAATACCGTTAGATGAGGAAACAGATTGAACTGTTGAAACACCATTCCCACCTCGCGACGGACTGCCTCAATATCTTTAAGATCGTTGGCAATGCGAACGCCGTCAATCTCGATACTGCCTTCCTGATAGGGCTCTAGCGCGTTGAACGTGCGAATAAAGGTCGACTTACCTGAACCAGAAGGGCCCATGACTACAACAACTTCACCCTTGTATACATTCATGCTCACGCCTTTGAGCACATGAAAGCCGTTGTCGTACCACTTGTTCACATCCGTGGCGACAATCACCGCCTCAGCGCCAACATCATTGCGAGGTACCGGAGGTGCTTGAATTTCAGATTGAGTCATAAGTCGAAGTCCTTTAAGCGAGTGAGAAAATTGGAACTTTGTGTGCGCTGGTTTGTACGCGCTGGTTTGCGCTTTGGTTTGTGCGCTTCTGGGGTGTCCGCTATTATCGCAGGTCGGTATTGAGCGCTTCTTCTACCCGGCGGCTACCGTAGCTCATACCGTAGCAGAACACCCAGTAAATCGACCCAATGAAAACGTAGGCGGGCGCATAGTCACCAAGATAGTTCGGATCGGCTAGCAGGCTACGAGTCATTCCCAACAGCTCTAGTAGGCCCACAATGCCCAGCAAGGTCGTATCTTGAAACAGACTGATAAACTGACCGACAATTGCTGGAATCGCTGTTTTTAGCGCCTGCGGCAATACAATCAGGGCCATCGTCAGCGGCTTATTGAGCCCCAGCGACTGAGCGGCCTCGCTCTGCCCTCTAGGAATGGACTGCAAGCCTGCTCGAACGTTTTCAGCTAGATAGGCTGCACTAAAGATAGTCAGACCGATGATGGCTCGAACCACGGGATCTGGCCGCATTCCTTCTGGCAAGAATAGCGGAATCAGCACCTGACCCATAAACAGAATGGAAATCAGCGGTACGCCTCTAACCAACTCGATATAGGCCACAGAAAATAGGCGAATCAGCGGCAGCTTACTCTGTCGGCCTAGCGCCAGCAGAACACCCGCTGGAAAGCAAAGCGCAATGCCGCTAATTGCCAAAAACAGAGTTAGCGAAAGTCCGCCCCAGGAGGTGGTCCGAACTTGCTCTAGCCCAAACTCTAGACCAAGCAGTGAGGGCAGCAGACCCATCAGCGCATACACAGCCACAAATCCAATCAAAAATAGCGCTGCCTTACCAACCCCCTCTAGCGTATCTGGCTCTGAGAATGTCAGCACCATCGCGATGCCCAGCAATATACCTACTGCCGCCATCAGCACTAGAAAGAACGAGTAGCTCAGCCCCAGTCCACTGACCAAGATTGGGAAGAGAACATTACCCAGAATGTAGTAGCCCAGAGCAAAGCCAACTGCCAGCAGTGCCAGCCTACCCAGCCACTGCGTTAGTACCGGAACGCTGAGCCAAGAAGAAAGTAGCCAGCCAGCCAGCAGTCCCAAACCGACCTGAAAGAGGACTGTATAGAGCAGGCTAGCTGTAAAATTATCGCCGCCTAACAGGTAAAGGACAACAAAGTACGAGATAAACCATCCAGCCGAGATTAGCTGAGGTGCGTTTGAAGATTTGCGACCTAATGCTTGACCAGCGATCGCACCCAGGCCCAGCAGGACCAGACTCCCCAGCGAATAGACTAGATGAGGCCGAGTCATCGGTAAAATAACTAGCAACAGCGCTGCTATGGCGAAGCCAATTAAGACTGGCTTTGAAAATAGCTGCTTCTGGTTGCGCGCTAGAATCCCCCAGCTCACTCCTGCTAAACCCAGTACCAGCGCAAAAATAGCCCAAACTCGCCAATAGAAATCGGGGGGATACAGTCCCACCATGTACTGGGCAAAGTTCTCGGTGACCACAGCCCACGGGGCCTGAACAAATGCCCAGCTCAGCAAACTGTAGAGTACATAGAGAATCAAGCCACCTAGAACAACAGTCAATACGCTGTTGAATGGGCTGTTGAATAGGTGCTTCTTGCTCCAAGCAATGGGGCCCGTCTGCCGGGCTCTGGGGGCACCGCGTTCTATCGGTCTAGAGCTAATGGTCATTGGTGGTTGGCACTATTTGTTTGATTTGCTTTACTCGTTTGACTCAACTTGAGCTTGCTTTAGTTTTGCCTAGCTGACTCTAGCGCTCTCTAAACTGAACCGCTTTGTTGAGCTGGTTCATATTAAGAGAAATCAGTAAGTTGAGCGACAGATAGGTCGCCATCATCATCAAGAACACTTCGATTGGTTTACCCGTCTGGTTAAAGGTAGTGTTGGCCAGGTTGTAGAGTTCTGGGTAGCCGACGGCAAAGGCAAGACTAGAGTTTTTGGCGAGGTTGGCAAATTCACTATTAAGCGGTGGAATTAGCACCCGCAAAGACTGTGGAAAGACAACGAGCCGCATCGCTTTGTCATTGGTAAGCCCGACTGAGCGAGCCGCTTCCCACTGTCCGCGCGATACTGATTGAATGCCAGCGCGGACAATCTCAGCAATAAATGCACCTGTGTAGAAAGTCAGCGCGGTCACAGAGCCGACATAGCTCATCGACATCTCTAGTCCACCGGTTGCCTGTCCACTCTCTGAGATTTGAGGTGTGTTCCAGTTGAAGGCAAACAACAGAATGGCGAGCGCGGCGATCGCAATCGCAATCATCACCCCCTGCAATAGCTTGCCATCGCTACCGGCTTCTACCATCGACTTGAGCCGAATTCTCCAAACCACAAAGATAGCTACTGCGGCTACCGCTAGAGCAACTATCCAAAGCCCTTCTGGATTGGTAAATAGAGCAATGATTGCCCCTTTGAAGAACAGCATGTCTTCTGAGGAATTACTAAACAGCAGGAAATAATCGACGACTAGCACTGCCACAATTACTGCCGCTGCGCCCAAACGTTCTAGCCATCCGGCAATACCTGCGGCAAATCGGCCATGTCGAAACTTATTGATTGAGTTCCAAAGTAAACCGAGTAGCAAAAGCGCTAAGCCTAACAGCATCAGCGCTACCCACACCTCTCCAGGGAGCCCTGGCCCTGGCAGGCTCAGATTTCTATTGTTGGCAACTAGCCAGGCGGTATTAGCCGAAGGTAGAACAATCTGGTTTGCTTCATTGGGCACCGCCAGGAAAACCGCTAGATACCAGAACAGTAGCTGTAGCAGTAGCGGCACGTTACGCACTAGCCCCACGTAGACTCGGCTGATTTGGTAGAGCAGCCAGTTATCTGAAAAGCTAGCAACCCCGGCGGCAATACCAACAATTGTCGCGGTGATGATGCTGACAAAAATCAGTCTGAGCGAGTTGACAATACCGGCTTGAATCACCTTGGCGTATGAGTCTTGAAGTTCGTAGCCAAGCATATTTTCGCCAATGGCGAAGCCTGCTGGGTTTTGCAGAAAGCCAAAGCTAAATTCTGTGCCCTGACGCCGCAAGTTTTGAGAAAGGTTGCCGAACAGATAGGAGAAAGTGGCAAATACCGCGATCGCCACAATCACCTGAAAAGCGATCTGCCAAAAACGTTCATCTCTTAGCAGCGATCGCACGCCAGAGATCGGTTTATTCAAGCGTTGTGCCATAGTCCTTATCCAATTCCCCAATCCTTATTTAGCGATATGCGGCCATCTAGAAATAGCACTGCCTTCCCCAACTTAAACGCAACTATGCAGTAAAACCGCATCCCATTCCGTCTCATTGTTTACAAAAACAGATTGCTTCGCTCCTGAGTGACTCACCTCTGACACGTTCATATTCGAACGCCTGTATTCAAACGCTCTCTCTTTTACGTATCTCTGACGTACCCCTCTCTCACTTGAAGAGAATTCGTATGGATATAATAAGCCTTTCGTACCAGCAACTTCAGCTCTATACGAAACGTATTATTTCTATCTTAGTTCTCTGCCACAGATTCTTTTCTACAAACAAGCAAGCGCAGGCAACCAAAGAAATTTGGTTGCCTGCGCCTATAGAGCTTAGAGCTAGTAGCTCAAAGTGATAAGTCAGAGCATTAGGTCTGACATCACTCGAGTAAACCAGTCACGAGGACTTAGCCAATGGACTAACTATCGAGTTAGCGGAACGGAGGAGAATAGAGTAATCCGCCATCAGTCCACAGCGAGTTCTGTCCGCGCTCTAGCGCAAACTGTGACCCCTCACCCAAGTTACGCTCGTAGATTTCACCGTAGTTGCCTACATGCTTAATAGCGCGAAGGGCAAAGTCATTAGGCAGACCCATATCTGTACCCAATGTGCCTTCTGTGCCAGCAAATCGCTTGATGTTTGGATCTTCAGTCGATTCAACCGTCGACTCAACATTCTCAGCCGTTAGACCTAGCTCTTCACCTTCGATCAGCGCGTAGGTTACCCACTTAACGGTGTCAAACCAAGCGGAATCATTATTGATTGTCACCGGGCCTAGCGGCTCTTTAGACATCGTCACCTCTAGCAGCACATGCTCATCAGGGTTGCTGAGCGTACTGCGACGAGCAACTAGCTGAGACTTATCAGAAGTCATTCCTTCACAGCTACCGGCTTCGTACGCTGCGTAGGCCGCGTCCGCGTCTTGGAAAGTCTGAGGATCAAAGGTCACACCCGCCTCACGCATTTGGTCAGCAAGGTTGAGCTCAGTGGTGGTTCCAGCTTCTACGCAGATTGATCTACCTTCAAAATCAGTCAGCTCAGCGATACCCGCAGCCTCGCGCACCATCATGCCTTGACCATCGTAGAAAGTGGTCGGCGCAAACTCCATCCCTACTGAGGTATCTCGACTAACTGTCCAGGTAGTATTACGAGCCAGCATATCGACTTCGCCACCTTTTAGAGCCTCAAAGCGCTCAGTTGAGTCGAGGTTGCGATAGACCACGGCCTCAGGATCGTCGAATAGCGCTGCGGCTACGGCTTTACAGGTATCGACATCCAGGCCAGAATACTCTCCGGCTTCTACAAAGCTAAAGCCAGGAATACCTCCGTCTACACCGCAGATCAGCTCACCGCGATCTAAAACGGTTTGTAAACGGCTACCTTCACTGCCTACTGCTGCATCATCACCGGCATCAGCAGCAGCATCAGGATCTGCTCCAGGGGCAGCACAGCTAATTAGTGTCAGTGCGCTCACGCTCGCCGCGAGCATCAAACTCCATTTTTTCATATCAAACCTTACGCACTTCCGAATTAAAGGGAACACAACTGGCTTGATTAGGTTGTAGGTAGCAGCAAGAGTCTTAAAAACAGGTCTAGCAATACCAGGAAAAGACCGTCAGCGCTTCTAGTACAACCTATCAAGCGGTAATTGCGCTCAACAGTATCATCTTTTTCAGAAGGATAATCAGTACTTATAGCTACGGTCCGACTATAGAGCAGCGCCGAGGATCGACAGAACCTAGTGAAAAGCAACCGCTGGCATAGATTTCCAATCCCAGCGTGGCATAAATTACAAATGTGTCATTTGAGCGGCTTTACCCAAAACAGCCCAGGAATAAATAGAAAGAAGTGAGCTGAGTAGGGCTAGATAGTTTGGACAGCTGTAGCCAAAACTCTATGGCTGTTGGGCTAAGTCGCGAATCAGAGGAATTCTAGTCTGGATATATCGACTCACTACAGGTAGATTGCCGGAGTCGAAAGTAGGGTCAGCTTTAAGGATGTCTACGATCCATTTCGAGAGACTAGAGTCGTCTAGCGAAGCAAGTCGCTGGTTGGAAGAGGCTTCGAGGATTGACCAAAACTGGCGAAGAAGACGAATGTCCATATACAAAAACCTTTATATTGTCTTTAGGTTTACCGCATTTGAAGGAAGGAAAACAGCAGCTCACACTTTAAAACATTGTTCTTAACAGCGGCGTTACTACCGTTACATCACTTCATTTCTAGCGATAGAAAACTATGTCTTTCTGTCGATATGTTCAGGAAAGTTGCCGAGCGCTCTAAGCCTGTCAGGCAGTCTCCCTCAAAGAATCTAAGGTGGCGATCGCACCATCCGTAGTCTGCCCGCTCACGCTAAAAACCATCGATTCTCCATAGACTCTTTGGGCTGGGTGCTCTAGCGAATTGGCCGCGCCGCTAGCGGCAACGACTGCGGCTTGAGTGCAGGCATTCATCAGAGTGATTGCCTGGGCTCTAAGCGCCAGCTTCTGAAGATAGGCGCTATCGGGTAGTGCTGCCACCTGGGGTAGCGTCGCCTGCAATCGAACCAGCTTGAGCTTAAGCTGCGCAGCAATATCGTGATCAATATTCCGCCGGTTTAAGGATTGTCCCAACACGTCTATACCCGCTTGAGCGCAGCCGATGATTAGCCCTAATGGACTTAGCGGGTTAGCGCGATCGCGCTCCCCAATCCATCCTTTTGGCTTATGATCTACGACTTGCGCGGTGGGCAAAATCCAGTCCTGCATGTCTACTGTCACCGTATTCATCGACGACATAGCCGCTAGCCGCATCGGCGCACTCACCACAATGCCTGAACCACTCACTAACGGCATGAGACCAAATACAGACGACCCATCGGGCAAAGCAGCCGCACCGACAAATTCATCAAACAGTCCCGCGCCGGTCACCCACGGCACTAGACCGTTCAGCCGATAGCCGTCCGTAACCGCTTGGGCTCGCAGAGGCGAAGGCTGACGGCGGAGCTGAGAAAAACCGACCCCAATTCGTCGATTTCCAGCGGCCATTTCAGGCAGATAGCGACGCTTAAGCGTTTCATTCTCACCGCTGATTATCAGACTAGCGGCGCTCTGGTGCTGGGTTTGTAGAAAGGCCAAGGCTCCGGAGCAGCGGGCGATCGCGCTTTGAAACTCTTGATATTCGCTACTGTCTAGTCCCAAGCCGCCAACCGATAAATCATGCTCGGTGCTCGGTAGCTTTGGTGCTAGCCAGCCCTTTGAGCCTAGAGCTAGAAAGGCTGCAAACAACTGATCCGGTTCACGATCCAAACGCTGCGCAACGGGTACGACCTGACTCTCTAGATAAGCTTCTAGCTCCGATAGATAAGTCGGGCTGTCAAGAGTAGTGTTGATAGAAGGCATAGACAGGGTTTCGGTAGATCGCTTTGATTATGATAAGTACAAAAGCTAGACCTGCCACGAGCCTTCGTTTATATGAATCTGCTGTGCATCAGCAATGGCCACGGTGAAGACGTAATTGCCGTGCGTATACTTACCGCCATCCGTCGGCAAAATCCAGCGATCGGCCTGCAAGCCTTACCGATTAGCGGAGCCGGGAATGCATACCACCAGGCCGATATTCCTGTGATTGCTCAGACAAAAGCACTGCCCTCGGGCGGATTTCTCAACCGCGATCCTCAGCAGCTCGTTAAAGATCTAGGCGGAGGACTGATATCACTAACCGTCTCCCAGCTTTCTGCGATTAGATCCTGGGCGCAAACCATTTCGCCCGACAGCGGCTATATCCTCGCTGTTGGCGACATTGTCCCGCTGCTCTTTGCTTACTACAGCGGCCTGCCCTATAGCTTTGTTGGCACTGCCAAATCAGAGTACTGGCTACGAGATGAGTCCGGTAGACACCCACCGAGCCAGCTCTGGGATCGATTTGAAGGCTGGTCTGGCTCAGTTTATCTGCCCTGGGAACGCTGGCTGATGTCTCGGCGTCGCTGCTGCAACGTTTTTGTTCGAGATGAGTTTACCGCTGCTCATCTGTCTTATCGGGGTATCCCGGCTCAGTATTTAGGCAATCCTATGATGGACGGCCTTACGCCCAGCGGTGAACGCTTAGCGGTTCTAGACACACATGAATCAGCGGCGTTAGCGTCCTGTTGCTACCAGGATCTCGATCGCCCGAAGCTTATGAGAACTGGGCTCGGATAGTGGCGAGTCTGCCGGGGTTGATTGAGGCATTTCCTGATAGAACATTGGTTTTGATGAGCGCGATCGCCCCCACCCTCCACCAGCAAAAGCTAATCTCCTCACTGCCGATCGAATGGACACCCACCGACCCGGCCAAGTCTGCCTACCGCTATCAGAACGCTACTCTACTGCTCTCTCACGCCTTCAACGATTGCTTACACCAGGCTGAGGTCGCGATCGCCACCGCAGGCACCGCCACCGAGCAATTCGTTGGTTTGGGCAAACCCGCCATCACCCTGCCTGGTAACGGTCCCCAGTTCACTAGAGCCTTTGCAACTGTTCAGGCCAAGATGCTAGGGCCGTCTGTTCAGATAGTGGAAGAGGTGAGTGCTGTTGGTAGGGTGATCGCTAAGCTGATGAACAATCCGGGCCGTCTTCAGCAAATCCATCAAAACGGCAAGCATCGTATGGGCGAAGCAGGTGCGGGCGATCGCATCGCATCACAGCTATTAAAAACAATCGGTAATACCTGAAAGGCTACTCTAAAAGTCCAAATTATCCGGCGTACGCGGAAAGGGAATCACGTCTCTGATATTGGCCATCCCAGTCATAAACTGCACTAACCGCTCGAAAGCCTAGCCCAAACCCAGCATGAGGAACGGTTCCATAGCGGCGCAAGTCTAGATACCACCAGTAGTCTTCCTTGGGCAAGCCTGCTTCAGCGATTCGACGCTCTAATACCTCTAGGCGTTCTTCTCTCTGCGCGCCACCGATAATTTCACCAATGCGAGGCGCTAACACATCCATCGCCGCCACCGTCTTGCCATCGTCGTTTAGACGCATGTAAAAGGCTTTGATCTCGGTGGGGTAGTCGGTGACGATGACTGGCTTTTTGAACAGCTCTTCGGCCAGATAGCGCTCGTGCTCGGACTGTAGATCGATGCCCCATTCGACTGGGAACTCGAATGTTTTATCTTTGCTTGCGATCGCCCGCTCCAGCAGAGAAATCGCCTCCGTATAGCTGATGCGCTCAAAGTCGTTGTTGATAATATTCTCAGCCGTTTCCAGAACAGTCTTATCAATGCGCTGATTGAAAAACTCCATATCGTCGGCGCAGTGTTCCATTACGTAGCTAAAAACGTGCTTTAGAAAAGCTTCAGCCAAGTCCATGTTGCCTTCTAGATTGCAAAAAGCCATCTCTGGTTCAACCATCCAAAACTCGGCCAGGTGACGGGCGGTGTTGGAATTCTCAGCGCGGAAAGTAGGACCAAAGGTATACACATTGCCAAAGGCCATCGCCATAATCTCGGCTTCGAGCTGGCCGCTGACGGTGAGATAGGCAGGCCGCCCAAAGAAGTCCTGAGCGTAGTCGGCTTTACCAGATTCGTCAGTTGGAATGCTGTCGAGATTAAAGCGGGTCACGGTAAACATTTCGCCCGCCCCCTCGCAGTCACTGGCGGTTAGGATAGGCGTATGCATCCACAGAAAATCGCGCTGCCAAAAGAATTCGTGAATCGCGGTAGCACAGGCATTTCGCACCCGAAAAACCGCGCTTAGCGTGTTAGTGCGGCTGCGCAGATGGCCGATCGTGCGCAGAAACTCAAAAGAGTGGCGCTTTTTCTGTAGTGGATAGGTCTCACCATCCGATTCGCCAAAGACCTCTATCTCGCTGGCCTGTAGCTCTACTCTTTGCCCTTTACCGGGGGACTCGCTTAAGGTACCAGTGATCTGAACAGAGGCCCCTGTACTAATGCGCTCCATATGAGCGTCGTAATCTGGCAGCTCTGCGGATGCGATCACCTGTAAGCCAGTCATAGAAGAGCCGTCGTTGACTTCTATGAAAGTAAATTTCTTAGCGCTGCGCTTCGTTCTTACCCAGCCTTGAATCGTCAGGGTTTCGCCGGGCTGCCCTGAGCTGAGAATATGCTTGACGCGCTGGGAGGTAGTCATAGAAAGGTGAAAGGCTTAGGTACGGAACTGTTGTTCCTGAATATTCTATGTCTTCGAGCCAGCCTAAGTTCTATCTGGCTGATTTCTGGCTAATCTCTAGCTAGTTTCAGGAGGCTAGCCAATCAAACCGCCCAGAAATAGATGTAGGAACCAGCCGATGACGATACCTAAGCCAACAAATCGGACGACCTGCCAGAAGGGTTCTTGCATCTGCCGCCAAGAGAGCAGATGACTCTCTAAGGTGACTTTGAGCGCTTCTATGCGGTCTTGCATTTGCGTTAGCTCTTCGGCAGGCAGATTGCTCAAGTCTGCGGTAGTAAGCTTTTCATACTTGGCTTTGGCGCGGCGGATGGCGAAGAAGCGATCGCGCAGCAGCAGAAAATCATCTGCCGTTCGCTTTAGGTCTTGCTCAAAGCTGGCTAGATCGTCATCGCTGGGTAGATGAGGTGCTCTAGTAGAAGCCTTTTTAGATGATTTCATATATGCTGCAAAGGATAGATGGCCATTAACGAAACCGTAAAGATGACACTTGCTAGCCACCCTCCTAACCAATCTACTGACAAAGCATCCGCTGACGGGGATCGCGCTGTTCTTCAGTCTTTTGACGCCGAAGTCCTAGCTCAGGCACTAGCAGAGAAGCTTGCCATCTCGAACCATGATTGGCATAAGCTCAGCGCTAACCGCAACATTCGTGCTAGAGAGCAGGCTGCTGCCGCCTTAGTATACATGCTCAAAGGTAAACCCGAAGAAGCGCTACCCCGACTACAGCAAGCCGTCGGCTGGCTAGATAAAACGCTCAAAGCGCCCCCTTGCCCCACTCACAAAGAAAAATCTATGGCGACGGCGAACTCTAAAGCTATAGACTCTACAGCTACAAGCTCTGTGCAGAAGTCATAGACCACCTGCGCCACCACAGCTCTATCTGCTTTAGAAAGAACGCAGGATTCACTATCACAAGCCACGGAGAAGACGGTTTGATCTGCTTGGCTAGCTGAATCTCTTTACCGTCTTCGCTCCAGCACACCTGATCAAACACCTGATGCAAAATGTACAGCCCTCGACCGCACTCGCTAACCATCTGAATATCCATTTGGGCATCTAGGAGATAGCTATCTCCGGTTGGGCAGGGACAAGTTACAGGCTGCTTGAAGCCTTTACCCTGATCCGAGACAACCCACCAGTAGTAGCCATCCGCTTTGGCATAGCGAACCGATACAACCTTCTGAGGATCTAGCTGGTTACCATGTTTGGCAGCGTTCACCAGGGCCTCTTGCAGACCTAACCTCAGCTCGTCATGCAGCAGTCCTGGCGTCGGTGCGAGTAACGCGTCCAGGATAGGTCGAAGGTACAGTGTTGAAGAAAAACTGAGACTATCCCACCGCTTTATGGTGTTAAGGGCCGCGATTGGAGTACTCTCAGACCGTTCGTTGGCGGTTTTTTCATTAGAAGATGGTGCAGTGTAGCGCACTGAAGCAACTCTCCTACAAGCTTAGCAATTGCATTGAGACGGTCGGGTCAGTTAAGGACGTCTACTTTTTCGTACAATTTCTGTACAACCGTCTTGACCAAGAGTGACTGTATTGTTGAATACAGACCACCAAGGTTTTCTGAAATTTTTCTTAAAAAGGGAAAATTTTAATTTGATAATTCTTGATATGGTTTAAGTCTATCAGAAGAATCAGCTAGATAGACAGAACGTAGCGAATATATCAACTTAGTAATATTTGATAAAACTATTGATAAAACAAATTTTCAGCAGCTGATATGTCCGCATTATCCGCAAGTTATGAACAAACTTGATCCAACAAGACGACTTGCTTAAGACCCAAAAAAGTGACAAGTGAATCCTTCTACTCCTGGCTAAGAGACGGATGTAAGCTTTTAGCAGCTGTCGGCTCAATACAACAAAAAGAACAGGCGTAGGACAGAGTAGAGAGAAAAAGAAAACCAGTTTTCTATCAGTACAAACACTTAATCGCGACTGTTATTTATCCAAAGATAAAGGCTACGTACACCGCATCCATCTTGACGATTCTTTAATCCATCCGGATCACAAAATATGGATACATTTATGAATTCTCTGCAAAAGATCTCTGCACGAAGAAACAGATTCTGATGAAGAAGAATTCTTGAACTAGAGCTTCACGACTTATAGCCTTCAGCACTTTGCTTACTATACGTAGAAAGGCTACACCCGTTGTTCTATAGCGCAAAGTGCCATAGCAAAGTGCGAATGCATCCGCGCTTTGCTATAATTGCTCACTCGCAAAAAACTCTAGACATCGGATTGATTGCGAATTTATTGCAAACTCATCTACTCAGCAATCTGATGACTTTTAGCAGTTTCTGCAACTAAGTCTGATTTGTCACTTGCAAGTGTTGCTAAGGCTTTTTGAGCATCCGGATGTTGAGAAAAGTGACCCAGAGCTTGAGCTAGACGGTGGCGGATCTGCCAGTCGTCACTGTCTACGTAGGGAAGCAAAAGGGGAATGGCGCGCTCATCTTGCAGCTCACCAAGTGCGCCCATAGCGGACACTGAAACTAGAGAATTTCCTTCTCTTAGCGCGGTTTGAAGCAAATCAAACGCGCGGGGATCGCCCATTTCACCTAGACAGGCAACCACGCTCATCTGTACTAGCCATTCTGACGTGGCTTGGTATAGCGCCTGTAAGTCGCTAAAAGCTTCAGTGAGTTTGAGCGCGCCAATGGAGTCAGCAGCAGCGGCCTGTACATCGGGCTCAGGGTCGGCCAAAGCGGTTTTGAGCAGGTTAAGGGCAGCGCTGAGATCCTGCTTGCCGAGGGTAGAGATTTGACTGACAGCGGCATAGCGAACGCGGGTGTTGCCATCTTGGCAGAGCGGCTGAATCAGCTCAAAGGCGGTGGCCGGATCGATGTTGCGTAGCAGGTTGATCCCTTTGATGCGATCGCCAAAGTTCTCTGAGTTGAGCATGGGTTGAATTTGCTCAGGCGTAGGGGCAGAAGACATGGCTGACAAGATAAATGTATGTTTAGCTACTTCTTTAAGCATAAGGGTTGTTTGGGCATAAGGGACTCGATACATCAAAGTAAGGGTGCATTCTTACTTTGATGGCACTTTGCGCTATGGAACAAGAGGTGTAGCCTTTCGTGGTGTAGTAAGCAAGGTGCGGAAAGCTATAGATGAAAACAGATGATTTGGGGCCTGTCTTTTGAGCGTCATTGTTTCTGCGGTGCTACCGATTGCGCTAGTGGCACTCTGCGGAGTTTGGGTAGGTCGGACCTTTTTACTCGATATTCGGACGCTGACTAGACTCAATATCTATGTGCTGCTCCCGGCGCTGGTCCTGACGGGCGTATACGGCAGCAGCCTTGAGCTAGGGATAATTGTCAAGATTGCGGCGAGCTTTTTGCTGAACTGCGCGGTGCTGTACGGGGTTGCGATCGCCCTAGCCAAACAGCTCCAGCTTCCTGCCGACGCCCAAAAGAGTCTAGTAGCCACCACTTTGCTTGCCAACACAGGTAATATCGGACTTCCCTTCATCCTGTTTGCCCTCGGAGAAGCCGCGTTAGAGCGAGCAATTGTCTACCTGATCGCCTCAGCCATCTTCATCGCCAGCGTTGGCCCGATTTTTCTAAAAGGCAAAGGCATCAAAGCCGGGCTCAAAATCACCTTTAGTCTGCCAGTTTTCTGGGCTACTTTAGCGGGGATCGCTCTACAGGTCCTGGTCTGGCAAGTCCCCATAGCTATCGACCGGGCCCTGGTGCTGATGGCTGAGGCAGCCATCCCGATTGCCCTTCTCACTCTGGGCATTCAGCTATCTCGTATCCCCATCCAAATTGGACGCTATGAACTGATAGCAGCAGCCCTTCGTCTAATTGTCTCGCCAATCAGCGCCTACACAATCGGCCTGTCGCTAGGACTGAAAGAATTAGATTTAGCCGTGCTAGTCATGCAGGCGTCCATGCCTGTCGCGGTCAACACCTTAATTTGGGTGACAGAATTTGGCGGCGATACCGTACGCGTAGCCAGAACGATTGTCCTATCCACTGTCTTCAGCTTCGTGACCCTGCCGACGGTGCTATGGCTAGTCACTCGCTAAGGGCGCTATCTATAGCTTTCCGCACTTTGCTTGCTACACCACGAAAGGCTACACCCCTCATTCCATAACGCAAAGTGCCATAGCAAAGTGCGAATGCATCCGCGCTTTGCTATACCAACAATTGCTTACGCATCGACAGCTGTGCAGGGCGCTGCCAAAATCTGCTCGCCAGTCTGGTATATGTATAGACCAATATCGCCGCTGTAGTCAGTGATGGCGTACTCATAAAATTCATCCCCTTGCACCTGTGTGAAGCTATAGCGGATACCGCTCTCAGGCTCTTGAATAATCAACGGCGCATTCAAATTGGGGTCTAGATCGTCGTAAGTAATGTCGCTAGTCAGCGTCAGTCCCTGAGCGCTATAGGCAATCTCATCTGCTGCCGGTCGGCTGAGCGTAACTTTGTACAGGTCATCGCCGCACTGGTACTGCGCACTCCAGCCAACTGTCGGCAATTGACTATAAAATGCCTCACTAGTCGGCGTATAGCTCTGCTCAAAAGGCGGCTCCGGAATATCGCCTGCGCCACGCACACACTCGTCTGATATTCCATCCCCATCAAAATCAATCCGAGACTCGCTGTCGATACCATCGCCGTCACAGTCAACCGTCGGCTCAATCAATTCGCCTTGTAGCGCCTCGGTCTTGTTTCGCGCTGATACTTGCTGTATTGACGCTTTCTGGGCTGCTGCTTTGGAAGCTTCAGCCTCTGATGCTTCAACCGTAGAGACAGTCGAAGCAGAGACTAATAGCAGTGCTGCCAAGGGGACAAGCGGAAAATAATACTTCAGCCGAACGATTTGCATTGTTTCTATAAGAAGGTGCCAGAAGACAGGTAGAAGCCCTTAGTGGAAATACTAACATCGGCGTTTTTTGATATATCCCAGGAGGTGGTCACCTTCCCAACTGTACAGTTCTAAGCTGTTCTCTTGCCTGCGGCAGAAAGTATTCACGCGCAGATGGCTGTACTGAGGTAGCTTGGCAACGGCTCAATGCAGCATTTTTCTTTCATAGAATTGTTACTGGTGAGCTAATTTTTTCTAATTTATACAGATTTGGACTTTATCCTAGAGGGTGTAGCGATCTTTAGGATCATGCAATATATCTACTACTTCGCCAACACTAGCCTGGTGCTACGCCTGTTGACCCGCTTAGCCCAACAGGCGTCTATCTGTTTGGAATCAGCTACAGTAATTTATCTAATAGATAGGTGGATTGTCAGAGTAAGGCTCGAAGAAGCCCCTTTTCCTGGTCAGCACCAAGATTTTCTGTCTTTCCTAAGTGAAAACGGCACGCCTTTTAGCCTCACTCCCAGGTTAGCCGACGCTTTGAACAGCCTAGATACGGGTGCTAGCCCCGCCGAGGTGATGAAGCGCCATCACGTCGTAGTGGTGTCTCATGGCGCGCTCAAACCCATTGAGCTCACAGAATTTCGGTCGATGTTTGTTCAGGGGTTGGGCTATTGTCCTCCCAGCCTGGTTTAACGGTTCGGTGCAAAGACTTGAGGTAGGGACTAATCAGACAGGTGACGGCTGACAGTTTGGACAGTAGTAAATCCGGCGACTGCTCACCATCTCTTTGACGATGGGCGTCGCACAGATGTAGCAAGGCCGATCGACGCGTCCAAACACCCAGTAGCGATAGTCGCGGTAGCGTAGTCCCTTCCCTTTTAGCTGGTTGGCTAAATCGAGATCGTTGGTAACGCCTTTGTATTTATAGGATTGATACGAGATAGAGATAGAGGCGTTTGCTAGCGCGAGTAGCTGTTCGTCTGCGCAGTCTATCGGCCGTAAATAAGGATTGAGCTTGGCTACGAACAGAATTTCGCTGCGTAGATAATTGCCAATTCCAGCTAAGAAGTGCTGGTCTAGGTAGAGCGTCGAGAGGCGACGACGGTGATGCTTTTTGGAGCGGAGCAGCGTCTGTAGATCTTTGGGCTGCAATTTTTTGCTGAGTACATCTGGTCCAAGCTTACTTAAGAAGGGATGATTTTCTATCTCTGACTGGCTGCTTAGGATCTGTATGTCTGAGGCGCTGTAGAGTAGGGCTGACTTCTTTTCGTTGTGAATGGCAAATCGAAGCTGTCGATTGGTCTCAGGAAAATCGTAGGCTTTGCGCACCATCCATTTGCCGTATAGCTGGTTGTGAGTATAGACGCTGAGTCCATTGTCAAAGTGGGTCAGCATTGCCTTTCCGCGCGTTTCTACCTCCGTGACCCGACAGCCTGCTAAATCAGACTCGAAGTGCTTGAGATGATCGAAGGCAAAGAAGACTTCGGTGGTGGGTCGAGAACGAATAGCGCGTTGGATTTTGTCGGCGGCGATGCGGATTTCTGGGCCTTCGGGCATGGAAAAGAATAATGAAGTATGTAGGGCTGTGCACTTCTCGAATACGAGGAAGGATGGAGTGAAGAATTGGCGGGTTGGCTAGGGCGATCGCAGCAAAAGATTACGAAAGGGTGAGGTGAGAGGGAATTGAGATGAGTGTTGCGGTATCGTGATCATAGGTTAATTTACGGTTATATTGCTTCGGGCAACGCTCTTCTATATATGACTTCAGCCAATCTTTCGGCAACTGACCTTTCTGCTCGGCCGCCTTCTTCTCGGCCGCATGGCAAAGCAAGACCCCTCAAGCCTGGCGCGGCGAAACCTGCAAAAGAGCGATGCAGTGAGTGCGGCCTTTGTGACACGTCCTATATTCACTATGTCAAAGATGCCTGCGCGTTTTTGAACCAGCAGGTTAGTGAGCTGGAGACGGTGAATCACGGTCGTGCTCGGAATCTAGATGATGCGGACGAGCTGTACTTTGGTGTACATCAAAAGATGGTGGCGGCACGGAAGCTAGCGCCGATCGATGGCGCTCAGTGGACGGGAATTGTCAGTACGCTAGCGATTGAGATGCTCAATCGGGGCCTGATTGAGGGGGTGGTCTGCGTACAGAATACCGAAGACGATCGGTTCCAGCCGATGCCGGTAATTGCGAAGACGCCAGAGGATATTTTGGCAGCAAGAGTGAATAAGCCAACGCTGTCGCCGAATCTGTCTGTACTTGACCAAATTGAGCAGTCTGGAATGAAGCGCGTGCTAGTGATTGGCGTGGGCTGTCAGATTCAGGCGCTGCGGGCGGTGCAGGACCAGATTGGATTGGAAAAGCTGTATGTGCTGGGAATGCCCTGCGTAGATAATGTGACTCGCGCAGGCTTGCAGAAGTTTTTGGATACGACGAGCCGTTCACCTGAGACGGTGGTGGCCTACGAATTTATGCAGGATTTTCAGGTGCATTTCAAGCATGAAGACGGTTCGGAGGAGAAGGTACCGTTCTTTGGTCTAAAGACGAACAAGCTAAAAGATGTGTTTGCCCCGTCCTGCATGAGCTGCTTTGACTATACAAATTCGCTGGCGGATATTGTGGTGGGCTACATGGGCGCGCCGTTTGGCTGGCAGTGGATTGTGGTGCGCAATGAAACGGGCGCGGAAATGTTTGATCTGCTAGAAGGGCTGATTGAGACGCAGCCGGTGACGAGTAGTGGCGATCGCACCCAGGCCGTCCAGAACAGCATCCCCGCCTATGACAAAGGCGTCACCCTGCCGATGTGGGCCGCCAAACTGATGGGCGTTGTGATCGAAAAGATTGGACCCAAGGGGCTAGAGTACGCCCGCTTCTCCATCGACTCGCACTTCACCCGCAACTATCTATATACTCGGCGCAACCACCCTGAAAAGCTAGAAGCGCACGTACCCGAATTTGCTAAGCGCATCGTCGGACAGTACAAGCTACCTGAAAAGTAGCTTTGTTTCAGACGAAGACAGAAGGAGACACTTTAAACCGATTAGCTAAAGCACGAATCTGTTTAAGGTTCAGCTCTTTTTGCTTTGCCAGAACTTCGCAAACATTCCCTTCTGTGCCAATCTCCGGTAATTCTGATTCAGTGAGCGAATGCTCTTCCATTAGATAAGACAGTACTTCTACGCCATCGCTATCTGGAATTGGATAGTGTGTTTCTTCGTACGCTTGTATGACGAGACCTAAGGTATCTAGAAGGGTATAGAGCGGATGATCTTCGTTAGTGCCGACTTCGTCTATCAAGCTATCCAAGCGCTCGACAGCTTGGTCGTAATCTTGCTCGTTGCGGATGGTGAGGATTGGAGCGACCGCAATCCACTGCTCTTGAATGTTTGGTGCAATAGCTGTCATGACTTCCACTTTTCTTTGTCGTATTCCTTGTGTGTGAGGATATGACGGACAAATAGTTTGCCTCGATTGAAATGAATAGAAGCGATTAGTCGGTATTTATTACCACCAATATTGAAAACAACGAGATCGCCTACTTGATCGGCAGAAGGAAAAGTTGTTCGCAATTGCGAAAAATTACTAAATTCCGTTCCCTGAACAATCTTAAACCATCTAGCAAGCGCCTTTTCGCTATCTGGATGCTTTGTCCAAAAAAGACGTAGTGCTTTTCTAGAGATGATGTGCATTTGTAAATTTTATAAAAGTTGGTAGTCCATCTATCTAACCTTGCGAATCGCGGTGTGGGAAAGTACATGCTAGCCCTGGTTCGTTTTGCCCCGTAGATTTGAACAGTGAATTAAACGATGAGTAACTATATTAGCCGCCGCGACTATGCTGATACCTTTGGGCCAACGGTGGGCGATCGCATCCGCTTAGCCGATACCGAACTGTTCATAGAAGTAGAACAAGATCTGACTACATACGGCGGCACCTACTACGGCGACGAAGTAAAGTTTGGTGGTGGCAAAGTCATCCGCGATGGCATGGGCCAGTCGCCAATCTCGAGAGCAGACGGCGCGGTTGATACTGTGATTACTAATGCGCTGATTCTCGACTGGTGGGGCGTAGTCAAAGCAGACGTAGGCATCAAGGACGGGAAGATTGCCACGATCGGCAAAGCGGGGAATCCCTATACGCAGAATGATATCGATATCATCATCGGACCGAGTACGGAGATTATCGCGGGAGAAGGTAAGATCCTGACGGCGGGGGCGATTGATTCGCATATTCACTTTATTTGTCCGCAGCAGATTGAAGTGGCGATCGCATCTGGCGTAACAACTATGCTCGGCGGCGGCACTGGCCCAGCGACTGGCACGCTTGCCACCACCTGCACCCCCGGCGCCTGGAACATTCACAGAATGCTCGAAGCTGCCGAAGCGTTTCCAGTGAACCTGGGCTTCATGGGCAAAGGCAATTCTAGTCAGCCGCAGGAATTAGTCGCGCAGGTGCGAGCAGGCGCAATGGGACTGAAGCTTCACGAAGACTGGGGTACGACAGCCGCCGCGATTGATACCTGCCTGTCTGTTGCAGACGAGTACGATGTGCAAGTTGCCATTCATACCGATTCTCTCAATGAGTCTGGATATGTAGAAACAACAATCGCCGCTTTTAAAGATCGAGTGATCCACACTTTTCATACTGAAGGGGCGGGCGGAGGACACTCTCCCGATATTCTCACAGTATGCAAGCTCAGCAACGTGCTGCCCGCTTCTACAAACCCGACTCGGCCCTACACCATCAACACCTTTGATGAGCACAAAGACATGCTAATGGTGTGTCATCACCTGGATAAGAACATTCCAGAAGACGTGAAGTTTGCAGAGTCTCGCATTCGCCGCGAAACGATTGCCGCAGAAGATTTGCTGCACGATATGGGTGCGTTTAGCATTATGGCGTCGGACTCGCAGGCAATGGGCCGCGTGGGTGAGGTGATTACGCGTACCTGGCAGACGGCGCACAAGATGAAGGTACAAAAGGGACTGCTGCCGAATCCTGAGAATGAGAGCGAGACGCACGATAACTACCGGGCAAAGCGGTATGTGGCGAAGTATACGATTAATCCTGCGATCGCCCACGGCATCTCGGATATCGTCGGCTCAGTCGAAGCGGGCAAACTTGCAGACCTGTGCCTCTGGAGCCCTGCTTTCTTCGGCGTCAAGCCAGAGATTGTCGTCAAAGGGGGCTGCATTGCCTGGGCGCAAATGGGTGATGCCAACGCCAGCATTTCTACCCCCGGCCCGGTTCATATGCGGCCCATGTTTGGCAGCTACGGCAAAGCAATCTCGAGCACGGCGCTGACGTTTGTATCGAGCGCAGCAATAGAAGATGATATCGCTAGTCGGCTAGGGCTAGACACTAGTCGATTGAGGGCTGTGTCTAACACGCGGCAGCTGAGTAAGACAGATCTAAAGCTAAATGACGTAATGCCAAACATTGAAGTTAAGCCAGAAACCTTTGAGGTCAGAGTCGATGGCAAGCTGCTAACCTGCGAGCCAGCAGACAAGCTGCCGATGGCTCAGCGCTACTTCCTCTTCTAGAACTCACAGGCTAGAGCTTTTGTCAGACAATGACAAAAAAGTAATGAATGACCCAGACTAGCAGTGCGATTAGATTCTGCATGAATAGCAAAAGTCTCAACCTGCTTATTTTGTATCTTCTGATACAACTCTTGCCCTATTCGAGGCATAGGATACCCTCAAAATCAGTGAAACTACCAACAGAAAGTCTGTTTGGCTTCTCTCTAATGATTGGTCTTCAATCAACCAGACTTAACCGTCGGATTAGAAGCTAGGTTTTCCGGGGCGCTGAGATATGAACGTTAGACGTGTGATTTAGGGAGTAAAGAAATTAGCTAATGGCTAAACTGGGTAGACGTAAATTTTTGGCATACGGCACCGCTGCTGCAGGTGCGAGCGTATTCTTGAAGGCCTGTGCTCCAGCGGCTGAGGAGGGCGCTGAGCCTGCCGCTGATGCAGGCGCTGACGCAGGCGCAGATTCAGGCGACACGATCAAGGTCGGTATCTTGCACTCTTTGAGCGGCACGATGGCGATTAGTGAAACCACTGTAGTTGATGCAGAAGAGCTGGCGATCGAAGAAATCAACGCAGCTGGTGGCGTACTAGGTAAGCAGATCGTTGCGGTCAAAGAAGACGGCGCGTCCGACTGGCCAACTTTTGCAGAGAAAGCTGAGAAGCTGATTGACCAAGACGAAGTGGCTGTGGTCTTTGGCTGCTGGACTTCGGCTAGCCGCAAGGCCGTACTGCCTGTGTTCGAAGAGAAGGACCACATGCTGTGGTACCCGGTGCAGTACGAGGGCCAAGAGTGCTCCAAGAACATTTTCTATACTGGCGCTGCCCCTAACCAGCAGATTGAGCCTGCGGTTGACTGGCTGCTAGAAAACAAGGGAACAGAGTTCTTCCTAGTCGGCTCTGACTATGTTTTCCCTCGCACTGCCAACAACATCATCAAAGAGCAGCTAGCAGCGAATGGCGGTACAACCGTTGGCGAAGACTATTTGCCGCTAGGTAATACAGAAGTTACGCCCATCATTGAGAAGATTCAGCAGGCGCTGCCGGATGGCGGCGTGATCTTCAACAGTTTGAACGGGGATAGTAACGTTGCCTTCTTCAAACAGATGAAGAGCGCGGGCATGACGCCGGAGCAGTATCCGGTCATGTCTGTCAGTATTGCCGAAGAAGAAGTTCGTCAGATTGGTCCTGAGTTCTTAGAAGGGCACTATGCGGCTTGGAACTACTTCCAGACTGTTGAAAGTCCTGAAAACGAGAAGTGGGTTGCAGACTTCAAGGCGAAGTACGGTGAAGATCGAGTCACTAACGACCCGATGGAAGCGGCCTACATTATGGTTTATCTATGGGCGCAAGCAGTAGAAAAAGCGGGAACAACCGATATTGCGGCAGTGCGCGAAGCGGCCTATGGTCAGACATTCGACGCGCCAGAAGGGCTAGTCACCATGCAGCCTAACCACCACATCTCCAAAACTGTGAGAATTGGTGAAGTTCGAGAAGATGGTCTATTCGAGATTGTTTCTTCTACGGATGGTCCTTTGGAGCCAATTCCTTGGAACCAGTACGTTGCAGACACAAAAGGCTACGCTTGTGACTGGTCTGATCCTGAAAAAGGCGGTAGGTACAAGGCTGAAGAAGTCTAGACTTGAGGTCTTGGTTCGGAGCACACGTCTAAACGGCATACGGCCTGTGGCGGTAATTTGTAGGGGCATAGCATGCTATGCCCCTACAAATTGTTGGATAGAAGGGGGGTGGCGGTCGCTAAGACCTGTCGCCTCTTTTTGGTTTGTCGAAATTGTTTGTAGCGACATTTGTAGCAAAGAGTGCGTTTATTTGGACTGTTCTATGAGAGCGTGTCTGTAATCTAGGTCAAAGGGTAGGAGGTAGAGAAACTGCTGTGATAGATAGCTTGATTACTACGCTGTTTAACGGGGTAAGTATCGGCACGGTTTTGTTGATTGTGGCGCTAGGTCTAGCGATTGTGTTTGGCCTGATGGGTGTGATTAATCTGGCCCACGGCGAGCTGATGATGCTAGGGGCATACACGACCTACGTGGTACAAAATGGCTTTAAAATGATGGGCGATAGCTGGCAGGGCTGGTACATCTGGGCCGCGATTCCGATGTCTTTTTTGGTGGCGGCGCTGGTGGGACTGGCGCTAGAGCGGGGCGTGATTCGCTTTTTGTATGGCCGACCGCTGGAAACGCTGCTAGCAACTTGGGGCGTGAGCCTAATTTTGCAGCAGTTTGTGCGCAGCGTGGGCTGGTCAATGGTGATTGGTTTGCTGGCGTTTTGCGGATTGTTTTTTGGTGGGAAGTGGGTGCTGGCTCGCTTCGCCCGGATTGCTGAGCATCGGCGAAATTTAGTGAGTACGGGCTTGTTTTTGCTTGCGGGGGCGATCGCATTCCTTCTCGGCAGCACTCTAAACGACAACGCCATGCTGGCAAGACCCTGGTTCAGTGCCCGCAACGTAGATGTGACCGCGCCTAGCTGGCTACAGGGCAGCGTATCGGTGACCGATTCGATCCAGTTTCCAGCGTCCAGACTGTTCATTATTGCGCTGACGGCAGTGTGTCTATTAGGCGTGTATTTGTTCTTGCAAAAATCAGCCTGGGGCCTGCGCATTCGTTCTGTGACTCAAAACCGCGACATGAGCGCTTGTTTGGGCATTCCAACTGCGCAGGTGGACGCGGTTACCTTTGCGCTGGGCTCGGGGTTAGCTGGGGTGGCAGGCTTTGCGGTGACGCTACTGGGCTCAGTCGGACCAAACCTAGGCGTGAACTACATCGTGGACGCTTTTATGGTGGTGGTGGTAGGCGGCGTTGGTAATCTGCTGGGCAGCGTGATTGCAGCGCTAGGAATTGGCATCGTTACCTACCTGCTGGGCTCTGGGACGATTCCACTGGCGTTGGGATCTGGCGATGGCGTTGTCGTGTCGTTCTTTGACTTCTTTGCAACGACAAGCATGGCAAAAGTAATGGTGTTTGCTTTGATCATTGTGTTCTTACAGGTACGTCCGGCGGGTTTGTTCCCACCCAAGGGCCGTTCGGCGGAGGTATAGACTAATGGCACAGGCAAATACAAAGGCAGGCTCTGAGATTGGCGTAGGTGCAAAGGCGGGAAAGGGGCCGTTGATTCAGCGGCGCTGGGAAGCTCTGATAGTGGTAGCGATCGCCCTTCTTCTGATAGTGATCTTCCCCCTAATTCTTTCTAACTTTCGTCTGGGCTTACTCGGTCGCTTTCTTTCTCTCGGCATTGTTGCACTCGGCATCGATCTAATCTGGGGATTTACCGGACTGCTGAGCTCTGGGCCACGGCATTTTCTTTGCGATTGGGGGATATGCGATCGCCATGAATCTACAGCTACAAAGTATTCCTGAAGGCGCGCTGCCCGATTTCTTCAGCCTGTACGGCGTTTCTGAGCTACCAGGCTTTTGGCAACCGTTCTATTCTTTCCCGCTAACTCTAATCGCGATTGTTATTATTCCTTCAATCATCGCGGGGCTGCTAGGCTATCTAGTCTTTCGCAACCGGATTCGAGGCGTGTATTTCTCGATTCTGACTCAGGCGGCTTTGGTTGTTTTCTTCAACTTTTTCAACGGCCAGCAAGAGCTGATCAATGGCACCAACGGACTTAAAACAAACACAACCGAGCTGTTTGGCCGATCCGTTGGCGGCGACGGTATGCAGTTCACTTTCTACTGCGTCACGGTTGTCTTATTAGCGCTGGTCTACGGGCTGTGCCGCTGGCTGACGAGCGGGCGCTTTGGTCGAATGCTGGTTGCCATTCGTGATGATGAAAACCGGGTGCGATTCTCGGGCTACGATCCGACTGCGTTTAAGGTGCTGGTGTTTGCCGTTTCAGGCGGCATTGCCGGAATTGCAGGCGCGCTGTATACGGTGCAGTCAGGAATTGTTTCACCGCAGTATATGAGCATTGCTTTCTCGATTGAGATGGTGATCTGGGTAGCGGTTGGGGGCCGAGCGTCTCTAGTCGGGGCGATTATCGGCGCGCTAGCGGTGAACTGGGGGCGGGCGCTGCTGAGTGAAAGCTATCCAGAAATCTGGCTGTTCTTTCAGGGGGCGTTGTTCTTGATTGTGGTGACGGTGCTGCCGGATGGCATCATCGGCTGGTTTCGCTATCGGGCGGCGGATGATATGCGATCGCTCTTTGGCAAACCCAAGCAAACCAACACCTACCCTCGCCTAGAAGTAGACGAAACTATTCAGCAAGAAGCTGAGCTATACGGCAATCCATCAATTGCTCAACCCATTGATCCGACGCTGAAGTCAGGGAAGAAGCCATGACCGCTGCTAGCCAAACACCGCTATTAGAAATCGACGATGTCACCGTTAGCTTTGACGGGTTCAAAGCCATCAACGGCTTGAACTTCAAGCTGGCGGAGAGAGGACTGCGAGTAATTATCGGTCCAAACGGCGCGGGGAAAACGACTTTTCTAGACGTGATTACCGGAAAGGTACAGCCAACTAAAGGGAGAGCGCTGTTTAAAGGGAAGGATATTAAGTCTTTGCCAGAACATGCGATCGCCCGTTTAGGCATTGGCCGCAAGTTTCAAACTCCCAGGGTTTATCTAAACCTTACCCCCAGAGAAAACCTAGAGCTCTCTTGCAACCGCAATAAAACGGTCTGGACAACTCTGTTCAAACCCACCCCAAAAGCCGAAGCTAGAACCGTCAGCGGTCTAATCGACACCATCGGCCTTAGCGCCAAAGCCGACACACCTGCTGCTCTACTTTCTCACGGCGAAAAGCAATGGCTAGAAATTGGCATGTTAGTCGCCCAGTCGCCCGATCTGCTGCTAGTGGACGAGCCCGTAGCGGGCCTGACCGATGAGGAAACAGAACGCACCGGAGAACTGTTGCTATCTTTAGCCCAAAGTCACGGCGTGATCGTAATTGAGCACGACATGGAATTTGTCCGGCAGATTGCACAACAGAACAAGGTAACTGTTCTACACGAGGGCAGTGTACTTTGCGAAGGCACGATGGACGAAATTCAGAGCGATCCGCGTGTGATCAAAGTGTACTTGGGCGATCCTGATGCGACTTGAGTTATTGGATCTACCCCGGCCTGGGCCACCCCTCCCGAGAGGAGAATTACTTCGAGAATTGATGTGAAGCTTGGTCTACAAGACTCTCTTAATCGATAACTATACACCTACTAACCCATGACTCAGGCTGTCACTTCCCTACCCCAACAATCAATCCCTACCGCTCCAACGCTCAAAATCTCTGGTCTCAACGTCTATTACGGCGAAAGCCATATTCTGCGTAGTGTAGATATGACTGTTCCTCAGGGCAAAATGGTTTGTCTAATTGGCCGTAACGGCGTGGGTAAAACAACTCTGCTGAAAACGGTAATGGGTCTACTTGATCCGCGCAGTGGGCAAATCGACTATCAGGGACGCTCCCTGTTGCGGTTGCCGACGAACAAGCGGGCAAAACTAGGCATTGGCTATGTGCCGCAAGGAAGAGAGATTATTCCAAGGCTAACCGTAAAGGAGAATCTCTTAGTTGGGTTAGAAGCTAAGGCAAAGCAAAAGGGAAATCCGCTAAATGAGAAGGTGCCCGAAGATATTTTGGAGCTGTTTCCAGTGCTGAAGCAGATGCTTTCTCGGATGGGCGGGGATCTCAGTGGTGGACAGCAGCAGCAGCTTGCGATCGCCCGCGCTCTGATGGGCCGTCCAAAGCTTCTAGTATTAGACGAGCCGACCGAAGGTATTCAACCTTCAATCATCCTGGATATCGAAAACGCAGTGCGTCGGATTGTTGAAACTAGCGGCGTGTCTGTCCTACTTGTAGAACAACATTTACACTTTGCGCAGCAGGCTGACTACTACTACGCCATGCAAAAAGGCGGCATTGTCGATTCGGGAGAAGCCAGTCAGCTAGATGGCGATGTAATTCAGCGGTTTCTGGCCGTGTAGCCCGCTTTCTCCATTTCTTAATCTGAAAACAATCATCTCATAACTTTCGGAAATATTTCGCAATACAATTCCAGTGTTTTTGTTAAGCAGGGGCTCAGTTTTCATTCCCTTGCTTAATAATAAGGACTCTGACATTTCAATGCTTAGATAACACTTACCCCTCGGATTTTCTGCGATGGCTCCTTCCGACCAAATTGTAAACCGCTTCATTAATCGCCCATCAGTTCCGACTCAGCAAGGTCTTTACGATCCGCAAAATGAACATGATGCTTGCGGCGTGGGCTTTGTGGTGCAAATGAAAGGGCAAGTCTCCCACGATATTGTTCAGCAGGGTCTGACGATATTGCTGAACTTGGACCATCGGGGCGCAGTGGGCGCGGAACCTAATACAGGCGACGGGGCGGGTATCTTGCTTCAGATGCCGCATCGGTTTATGACAAAGGTGGCAGCCGCTGAGGGAATTACTTTGCCAGCGCCAGGACAGTACGGTGTGGCGATGGTGTATGCCAGCCCAGATAGCGAGATCCGCGCTAAAAGCAGAAAAGACTTTGAAGCAATTGTCACAGAAGCGGGTCTAGATCTGCTGGGCTGGCGAGATGTGCCAACCGATAATTCTTCTCTAGGACCGACTGCTCAAAAGAGCGAGCCTTTCATGCAGCAGGCGTTTATCGGTCGTGGCAGCCTCGGCGCAAAGGCCGATGAGCTGACGATGGAACGCAAGCTGTATGTGGTGCGCAAGCGAGCGCATCGGATTAGGACTGGGCTGGATGATTACTGGTATGTGGCAAGTTTGTCTTGTCGCACGATTGTGTACAAAGGCATGCTGATGCCTGTGCAGGTAGGCGAGTATTACCTGGATCTAGCCGATCCGGATATGGAAAGTGCGCTGTCTTTGGTCCATTCGCGCTTTAGTACGAATACGTTTCCGAGCTGGGAGCGATCGCACCCCTACCGCTACATCGCCCATAACGGCGAGATCAACACTCTACGCGGCAATATCAACTGGATGACCGCCCGCCAGTCGATGTTCGAGTCCGAGCTGTTTGGCGAAGATCTCGATAAAGCTAGACCGCTAATCAACGTGCAGGGCAGCGACTCGACAATCTTTGACAATACGCTAGAGCTGTTGGCTTTGAGTGGGCGATCGCTGCCGCACGCGCTGATGATGATGGTGCCCGAGCCCTGGTCCGGCCATGACAACATGGACGCCAAGAAGAAAGCCTTTTACGAATACCACTCTTGCCTGATAGAGCCCTGGGACGGTCCGGCGTCGATTGCCTTTACCGACGGCACTCAGATGGGCGCGGTCCTAGATAGAAACGGTCTGCGACCCGGTCGCTACTACATCACCAAAGATGACCGGGTGATTATGGCCTCAGAGGCGGGCGTACTGCCGGTTCCGCCCGAAGATGTGATCAAAAAAGGTCGCCTAGAGCCCGGCAAAATGTTCTTGGTCGATACCAAGGCTGGCAGGATTATTTCAGACGAAGAGATTAAACAACAGATTGCTTCAGCTGAGCCCTATCAAGCTTGGCTAGACGAGAACCTGGTTTGCTTGGACAATCTAAAAACAGCAGAAGCCCCAGAATCTGAAGTTGACAGTAGCCCTGCTGCCATCACCAAACGTCAGATGGCGTTTGGCTACACCTTTGAAGAGCTGCGGATGCTGCTGTCACCGATGGGTCAAAATGGCGTAGAAGCTATCGGCGCGATGGGTACAGATACACCGCTGCCCGTCCTGTCGAACCGCCCAAAGCTGCTGTACAACTACTTTCAGCAGCTATTCGCACAGGTGACCAATCCACCGATTGATTCTATTCGTGAAGCAATCATTACCTCCGCGACAACAACTATTGGCTCAGAGCGAAACCTGTTGGAGCCGGATGCACAAAGCTGCCGCCTACTTCAGCTAAAGACCCCGTTTATTACCAACGCTGAGCTGACTAGAATCAAGCACAACACTCAGTTTAAGACTTCTGTTCTACCGATTCTGTTCGATCCTGAGATGGGTGAAGCGGGGTTGAGCGGTGCGATGGAAGCGCTGTGCATGAAGGCGGATGAAGAAATTGAGGCAGGGAACGAGATTCTGATTCTCTCTGATCGCGATATTGCCCAGAACAGAGCGCCAATTCCGGCGTTGCTCGCAGTAGCAGGCTTGCACCATCACCTGATTCGTCAGGGCACTCGCACTCGCGTCGGACTGGTGCTCGAATCGGGCGAACCGCGAGAAGTCCATCACTTTGCGGTCCTGTTGGGCTACGGCTGCGGCGCGATTAACCCGTATATGGCTTTCGAGACTTTCCAACAGATGATCGATGAAAATCTGTTGCGTGATATCTCAATCAAAGACGCCTGCAAAAACTACATCAAGGCGGCAACCAAAGGCGTGGTGAAAGTCGCTTCTAAGATTGGTATCTCTACGCTGCAAAGCTATCGCGGTGCGCAGATCTTTGAGGCGATTGGCCTAAATGATTCGGTGATTGACAAGTACTTTACCTGGACGGCTTCTCGTATTCAGGGCGTGGGACTAGACGTACTGGCTGAAGAAGCCGTGCAGCGTCATCGTCACGCTTTTCCCGATCGCCTAGCGACAGCGAGCAACAATGCCGCTACTTTGGACGTGGGCGGCGAGTATCAGTGGCGTAAGGATGGCGAAGCGCATTTGCTCAGCCCGCAAAGTATTCACCTCTTGCAGCAGGCGACTAGAGATGGCAGCTATGAGCTGTTCAAAAAGTATTCAACGCTGGTGAATGAGCAGGGCAAGCAGTTCTTCCGGCTGCGCGATCTGTTGGAATTTACGCCGCAAGAATCGATTCCGATTGAGGAAGTCGAGCCGATTGAGACGATCATGAAACGCTTTAAGACGGGGGCGATGAGCTACGGTTCAATTTCGCAAGAAGCGCATGAGACTTTGGCGATCGCAATGAATAGAATCGGGGGCCGATCCAACACAGGCGAAGGCGGCGAAGATCCGGCTCGCTACACCTGGACCAACGAGCAGGGCGATTCTAAAAATAGCGCCATCAAGCAGGTGGCCTCCGGTCGCTTTGGCGTCAGCAGTCTGTACCTGTCGCAGGCCAAAGAGATTCAGATCAAGATGGCACAGGGGGCAAAGCCCGGTGAAGGCGGACAGCTCCCTGGTCGCAAGGTCTATCCCTGGATTGCCAAGGTGCGCAACTCTACGCCTGGAGTCGGTCTGATTTCGCCGCCGCCTCACCACGACATCTACTCGATTGAGGATTTGGCGGAGCTAATTCATGACCTGAAGAATGCCAACCGCGCCGCTAGAGTTAGCGTTAAGCTAGTTTCAGAAGTAGGTGTTGGGACAATCGCCGCTGGCGTGGCCAAAGCTCACGCGGATGTTGTTCTAGTTTCCGGCTTTGACGGTGGTACGGGCGCGTCACCGCAGACTTCGATCAAGCATGCGGGCTTGCCGTGGGAATTGGGACTAGCTGAAACGCATCAGACGCTGGTGCTGAACAATTTGCGCTCTCGGATTGTGATTGAGACAGATGGGCAGATGAAGACGGGGCGGGATGTGGCGATCGCAGCCCTACTCGGCGCAGAAGAATTCGGCTTTAGCACCGCCCCCCTCGTCACCTTGGGGTGCATCATGATGCGCGTCTGCCACCTCAACACCTGCCCGGTTGGCGTTGCCACCCAAAACCCAGACCTGCGCAGCAAATTCAGCGGCGATCCGGCCTACGCCGTCAACTTCATGAAGTTCATCGCCCAAGAAACGCGCGAAATCATGGCCGAACTGGGCTTCCGCACCATGGACGAAATGGTGGGCCGCACCGAAATGCTCGCGCCCAAAAAGGCCATCGATCACTGGAAAGCCAAAGGCATCGACCTGTCTCCTTTGCTGCATCAGCCAGAAGTCGGTCCAGAAGTGGGCCGCTACTGCACCGAAGCTCAAGACCACGGCCTCGACAAATCTCTCGACATTACTCAACTGTTGGAAATTTGCAAGCCCGCCATCGAGAAAGGAGAGAAAGTCAAAGCCACCCTCCCCATCACCAACATCAACCGCGTCGTCGGCACCATCGTCGGCAACGAAATCACCAAAAACCATTGGGAGGGCTTGCCAGAAGACACCGTTCATCTCCACTTCCAGGGCACGGCTGGCCAAAGCTTCGGCGCATTCACCCCCGCAGGCATGACCCTAGAGCTAGAAGGCGATGCCAACGACTACCTCGGCAAAGGACTCAGCGGCGGCAAGATTATCCTCTACCCGCACAAGTCCTCTAATCTGGTGGCAGAAGACAACATCGTCACTGGCAACGTCACCCTCTACGGCGCAACGCGCGGCGAAGCCTACATCAACGGCCAGGCCGGAGAACGCTTCTGCGTCCGCAACTCCGGCGCTCAGGCCGTTGTCGAAGGCGTCGGCGACCACGGCTGCGAATACATGACCGGGGGCAAGGCAATTATCCTCGGGCGCACCGGGCGCAACTTTGCTGCCGGGATGAGTGGCGGCGTCGCCTACGTCCTAGACGAAGCTGGAGACTTTGCTAGTCGCTGCAACACCGAGATGGTCGGCTTAGAGAAAGTCGAGACCGTTGGCGAACAGCAAGAGCTGCAAGAGATCATCCAGCGCCATCTAGACCTCACGGGCAGCAACAAAGCCAAAGCAGTGCTGGCAGATTGGGAAAACACCCTACCTAAGTTTGTGAAAGTAATGCCCCGCGACTACAAGCGAGTATTGCAACACATTCAGAAGGCGCTTGCGGATGGCCTCAGTAACGACGAAGCCATGTCCGCCGCCTTTGAAGAGAACGCTCGCGATCTGGCTAGAGTCAGCGGCAGCTAAGACTACTCTTCGACTCATCGCCTGAAGTAAATCCCCTCTTGGGAGGGGTGCCCCGAGCATAGTCGAGGGGCGGGGTGGGTCCGGCCACTTACGCAACACACCGGACCCACCCCCTGCCCCCTCCAGAGGGGGAGTCCCTTGTCTCTTGATATTTCAACCCTCTACTTTCCAAACAACAAATCCCATGGGAAAACCAACCGGCTTCATCGACTATCTCCGCGAAGCGCCCTCCGAAGTCTCTCCAGAAGACCGCATTCGCAACTGGGATGAGTTTCATCTCCCCATGCCCGAAGAGAATCTGCGAACCCAGGGCTCTCGCTGTATGGACTGCGGCACTCCCTTCTGTCATACGGGCGAGATGATCAGCGGTATGGCCAGCGGCTGCCCAATCAACAACCTCATTCCCGAGTGGAATGACCTAATCTACCGAGGACTCTGGCGAGAAGCGCTAGACCGCCTGCACAAAACCAACAACTTTCCCGAATTCACTGGCCGCGTCTGTCCTGCCCCGTGCGAAGGATCTTGTGTTCTAGGTATCACTAGCCCACCAGTCACAATCAAGAACATTGAATACTCGATCATTGAGAAAGGCTGGGAAGAAGGCTGGATCGTGCCGCGTCCGCCTGCTAAGCGCACAGGTAAGAAAGTTGCCATCGTCGGCTCTGGTCCTGCTGGACTAGCCGCTGCCGACCAGCTCAACAAAGCAGGTCATACAGTCACCGTGTACGAGCGCGCCGACCGTCCGGGTGGACTGCTGACCTACGGCATTCCTAACATGAAGCTCGACAAGCAAGACATCGTGCGTCGCCGTTTGGACATATTGGAAGCAGAGGGCATCACCTTCACCTGCGGCGTAGAAGTCGGTAGCGATCTGCCTGCTGAGAAGCTATTGAATGATTTTGATTCTGTTATTGTTTGCACGGGTTCCACTCGGCCAAGAGATCTGCCAATTGAAGGAAGAGAACTGAACGGTATCAACTTCGCGATGGAGTTTTTGACGGCTAATACCAAAGCGGTGCTAGATGGCAAACCAGGCGATGACTATATCTCTGTTGCTGGAAAAGATGTTGTGATTATTGGCGGTGGCGATACGGGCACAGACTGCGTAGGCACTTCTGTTCGTCATGGCTGCAAGAGTATCAATCAGCTAGAGATTATGCCAAAGCCGCCGGAGGTAAGAGCTTCTAGCAATCCGTGGCCAGAGTGGCCCAAGATCTATCGTCTGGACTACGGTCAGGAAGAAGCCAAAGCACTGTTTGGTGAAGATCCACGGGGCTATGTGACGACAGCTACCAAGTTTGAAGATGACGGCAGTGGTAACGTGGCTGCGGTTCATACGGTAGAAGTGCAGTGGGAGCGCGATGAGAATGGTCGCTTTACGCCGCTTCACGTGCCGGGGAGTGAAAAGAGAGTTCCGGCGCAGCAGGTGCTGTTAGCGATGGGCTTTCTGGGACCGGAGTCTCCTTTGATGGATGCGTTAGGTTTAGAGAAGACTGAGCGTAGCAATATTAAGGCTGAGCATGAGGAATATACAACAAACAAACCAGGCGTGTTTGCGGCGGGTGACTGTCGCCGGGGACAGAGTTTGATTGTGTGGGCGATTAATGAAGGTCGTGGTGTGGCGCGGGAGTGCGATCGCTACCTAATGGGCACCACCGAGCTACCTTAGACCGCCTATCTCAAAGCAGATCTAGAGAGTTTGCCTTCAGAGTTGAAGGCAAACTTTTGGTTTGTAGGTATATTACAAAGTGGATTGAGACTCTTTAGGAGTTTATTCATGGTTGCTGTTATTTCAGAACATATCCAAATTACCCCCGATGTTTGCGGTGGTAGACCCCGTATTGCTGGGCGTCGTATTTGAGTGCAGGATATTGCGATCGCCTACGAGCAGCATGGAATGACACCAAGCGAAATCGTAGAGAACTATGAACTAAGCATTACGCTAGCCGACGTTCATGCAGCTTTGGCATGTTATTACGATCACTTAGAAGAAATACGGCAGCAGATGCGCGAGGACGAAGCGTTCGTACTGAGCTTTGCACAGTTGGCGTAGGGCAATTCTGGTTGCTGACCCAGACTTTGACAACCTCCGCCTCAATGCCCGCTTCAAAGCACTCATCGCACCCAAGTAACAGACTTCAGCTAGCCACTCTCTGGCAATCACCAAAATCTATCCGGAACGGAGAGAAGTCGTTCTGACGCTTACGAAAACTATGCAGGCGCACGGGAAAGCTGCGCCGAAGCACAAGAAAACTATTCAGAAGCACAAGAAGAT
Source organism: uncultured cyanobacterium (assembly GCA_963772185.1). GTDB lineage: Bacteria > Cyanobacteriota > Cyanobacteriia > Phormidesmidales > Phormidesmidaceae > Phormidesmis. Next base: position 39,686 of record CAVYWR010000003.1, read on the forward strand.
CGTTTTGGGTCATGAGCAAGCCACTCTACAGCACAGACAAACCATCTTGAAGCGCAGGAAAGCTATTCTGAAGCGTGGGAAAATCATGCAGGAGCATAGGAAAACCATACAAAAGAGCTTCCGACTAACTTTTTCATGCCGATACTTCAAATTCCAGCAAGGAGAAAGCTTTCGCTCTAGACAAAGTAGACTTTGCTACTGCGGCATACCAAAATGCGATCGCGCTGCCCACAAAAAACTAACCTGTTCTGCCACTTTGCGGGTCTGCTGTGCGATCGCAATCAACTCCCCCCTCGTTCTTCGACTAGATCGCCAACCTCCAGGGCATCTTTCCACTGCTTAGCGCTAGGTGCCATAGCCAGCGCCTGTGCTACTTTGAAAGGATGAAACATACGAAGCGATGACTATGGTTTCCCAACTGCAAAAGGGCGAGGCGGCGGAAGTCTTCTACCCGGATGATGATGGTCAGCCAATGGCGAGTAATACAGAACAGTATCGATGGATTGTGATGATCCAGCAGAATTTGGACTGGCTGCTTTCGGACGCTTTTGTAGCGGGTGATTTGTTTTGGTATCCCGTTGAGGGTCGCTCCGATATTTCGGTAGCGCCTGATGTGATGGTGGCGCTAGGTCGGCCAAAAGGGAAGCGACTTTCCTACAAACAGTGGGTAGAAGATAATGTGCCCCCGCAGGTTGTCTTTGAAATTCTTTCACCTAGCAATACCAGACGCGAGATGGATGCCAAGCTGCTGTTCTTTGCGCGCCACGGGGTCGAAGAGTATTATACCTACGATACAGAAAACAATGAGCTAGGTGGGTATGTGCGTGGCGAATTCGGGCTGATGCCCATTGCTGAAATAGAGACAGGCTGGATGAGTCCACTGCTGAAGATTCGCTTCGATATGTCAGCCGATAAACTGCGACTGTTCTATTCAAACGATACGTCCTTTTTGACCTATCAGGAGGTTCTGAAAAGAGCGGAAATGGCAGAACAAAAAACAGAGCAAGCGGAGCAAAAAGCAGAACTAGCAGAACAGAAGGCAGAAATAGCAGAACAGAAGGCGCTGCGGCTAGCCGATAAGCTGAGAGAACTGGGCCTTGATCCTGATCAGATCTAGGCGATCGCACCAAAAAACTGACATAAAATCAAAATCGATACCTAGCGATACCATGTGAAGAAGATAGAAACGGTGCTGGTCGCCGTCTAATCAATTGTAGATATGTACTAGGTCGATATGCTGAGAACTACAGTATTGAAAGCTACAGTCGTCTTGAGTGAGCTGAGGTTCTATAAAGAGGAATGAAAGGCCCTGTATCTGTGTCTGATCCAGCATCCCGTCAAAATTTGGATGCGTCTAGGCTGCTGTTCGATCTGAAGCGGGGCAGTGAGCTGGTCACTCGCTTTACGGGTTGGCTGGATGCGGATGCGATCGCCACTTGCACAACTGATGGCCTGATTGAAATTTTTGACTGTGCCTTTGCTAGGATCTGGCTGGTCGAAGCCAATCGCCAAACCCTACGGCTAGTCTCATCGGCGGGGCTGTATACCCGGCTAGATGGCTCATTTGCGCAGGTGCCGATGGGCGCTTTTAAGGTTGGCAAAATCGCTCAGCACTGTATTCCATTTTTGAGTAACGCGCTGTCTGAAGAAGACTGGGTGAAAGATAGAAACTGGGCGGTTGAGAACAAGATTCGAGGCTTTGCTGGGCTGCCGCTAATCGCGGACAAGCAGGCGATTGGGGTACTGGCTATCTTTAGCCATAGCGTGATGGCTCCCGAGCTGCTAGAAGTTTTACAGATATTGAGCCTTTCTGTGGCGGGGGCGCTGGCGAGTGCGCTCAATCATCAAGAGATTATGCGATCGCCGCAGCTACAAACGCAGTCTCAACAGACATCATCTATCTATTTATCAGAACAGCTAGCAGCTATCTTAGGACCGCGAAAGCTCAGCTTGCTAGGGGTAGAACATCTGCTAGATCCGGCAATCGACCAGATATTAGTCCAGGTCGTAGAGCAGCTAGCTGGGTGTAGCCAGTATTGTCGTTTGGTCTATGAAGGTAAGCATGTTGTTCTAGAGGCTATTCTATCGGCAGATACAGCCGCGCTAGATATGACGGCAATAGACACAAGCGCCCTAACCGCAGATGAACTATCCGACCAGCTACTGTTTCTGTTGAGTCCACCGCTATGTGCGCTTTCTGCGCAGGTGAAGCGTTTGGGTGGAACGGTGCAGACACAGCTAGATACTGATCAAACGGTGGCAGAGATTCGATGGCAGATACCGCAGCAGCTACAAGGCCAGCATTCTATTCTGAACAAGCTGGCTGACGAGTCGGCTCAGGCTGTAGAGAGTGAATTGACGCCGAGCAGGTCACCGCTGTCCGACCGAGAGCAGGAGGTGATTACGCTGCTGGCTCAAGGGTTGCGCGATCGCGAAATCTCGGAGAAGCTATTTATTAGCGAGCGCACGGTTAAATTTCACACAAAGAACTTACTCAAAAAACTCGGCGTCAGAACTCGCACGCAGGCCGTTTTCAACGCGGCGAAGCAGGGCTGGCTGTAGTTCGCATCGACAACAACATGCACCTGACAACAACATGCGCTAACAACAACTTTTACGCTCCCACACCTACGACCCAATCGCCACCTCATTGATTCCATCGTAGCGACCGGATCCTACAGGCTTTGCCCGCCGATGTCGAAGCGCTATACAGTCGGCGATATGCTCGGCGTCTTGGGCCACACCAGAAAATCGACCTGACCCCCACGTATACAGCCAGGGCAACCCCACGAAATACAGCCCTTTTACCGTAGTGACGCCGCGCTGATGAGTCGGATAGCCCTGGCCATCGAATGCCGGAATCTTTATCCAACTGAAGTCTGTGTGGTAGCCAGTTGCCCAGATTATTGTGTTGATATTAGCTGATTCTAGATCGAGCGTGGTTGGCGGATTGTCAGGCTGCCAAACCGGGCTGTAGGGCGGATCGACCACAGCTTCTATATTGTTCTTTTCGATGTACTCGTCGATTGTTCTTTTGATGCTTTCAGCCACATCATCGGCCTGATCAAGATTCTCTTTCAGATTGTCTTGCAGCAATAGCCGAGTCCCTTCAACAGATTTCAGCTTGCCATAGAGCTGCATTCCTTCTGTTGCAAACTGTCTTAGATCGATTTCTCTGCCGCCGCCTCGTCCGGTGACGTAGTGATTGGTCTTCTTTCTAACGGCTTCTTTTTGAGGATGTTCGTCTACAGTCATCTTGTAGTAGCCGAGCTGATCTAGCCATTCAACTACGTCCTTGCCTCTGTATTCTCGGGGCGATCGCGGCGCACCGCCGACACACAGATGCACCTGCCGCCCCGCTATGTGCAGATCTTCCGCAATCTGACATCCCGACTGCCCGGTGCCGACCACTAGCACCGCGCCATTCGGCAAATCTTCCGGTCGCTTGTACTCAGAGGAATGAAGCTGCAAAAGCTCCTTTGGCAGCGCTGCACTCATGCGTGGAATTTTGGGTGTGTGATAGCCGCCTGTTGCTACTACCACCTGACTCGCGGTGTAATGGCCGATTGAAGTGGTCACCTCGAAAAGAGAGCTGTCGCTATCTCTTTGAACTTGCTCTACGGAGACCTTTTCCTTAATACTTGGCTTAAAAGATTGAGCGTAGTCTTTCACATATTGAACAATCTTATCCTTCTTCATGAAGCCATACGGATCGTCTCCTGGATAGTCGTATCCTGGTAGCGTACACTGCCAGTTGGGGGTGACCAGGCAAAAAGAATCCCACCGTTTGGTCTGCCAGGAATGGGCAATGCTATGCTTCTCGAAAATCATATTTTCGACGCCGCGCTGCTGTAGACAGTAGCTAACAGACAGTCCCGCCTGGCCCCCGCCAACAATAACAACCGGATAGTGCATAGTGGCTAATGAGGTCATAAGCAAGGCGTGTGCTGTCAAAATAGACGCTTAGAGTTAGCCTCAGATAGAGGCGGAGATCTACAGCAAGGGTCCACGGAAGCAGTCCCATGGTGTAAGGCTCACGGTATAGGGTTCACGGTGTAGGGCTCACGGTATAGGGCCCATAGATAGATAACTAGATGCTTGCACAAGCATAGAAAAGCCGCTCTAACACGCTTGTATCAGACGCTACCGAATACAGAAGTCTTTGGCTTTTTGTAAAGAGCTTTAGCTGATGTATACCTGTATCTTTGGACAGGGTTATCGCTATGATTGACGGCTGCGATCGCTACATTAAACAGCATCAAGAGAGAACTCATCCTGTCTCAACAGTCAGACTTACTCTTTTACCATTTGTAGCGGTAGATACCGGAAAAGGCCCTTCTACCTTTTACGGTGTGAGCATCTATTCGGGAGTGGTTAACATATGCCTGCTGTAACAAAGCCAGCACATCAGAGCGGCGATTTTTTTGTAGATTACGAAGAGAAGGTATTTCCTGATGTCAAGGCAGACCCTGGCGAAAAAGCGCTAGTCACTTTTCATACAGTTGCTTTTGAAGGTTCTATCGGACTGGTGAACCTACTGCAAGTGAGCCGTTTGATTAGTAAAGGATTTGATACTTCTGTACTGCTGTATGGCCCAGGGGTGACGCTAGGGGTGCAGCGAGGGTTTCCAAAGCTGGGCGATGAGGCGTTTCCTGGCCATATGGCAATGAACAACCGAGTTGAGAAGATTATTGCAGATGGTGGCAAAGTGTATGCCTGCCGGTTCGCACTACAAGCGCTGTATGGTCATGGCGAGCCTTCTCTGATTCCTGGCATCACACCGATCAATCCGCTTGACGTGCTCGATATCGTGCTGATGCACCGTAAAGAAGGTGCCTTTATTCTCGATACTTGGACAATGTAGGCATACGTGCTGACCCACCCCGCCCTATCGGGCACCCCTCCGAGGAGGGGATCTACTTCAGACAGTGATATTAAAGGTAACCGATCTCAATTATCGAACGTCACATAGCCAAGGCAAGTCCCCTCTCGGGAGGGGTAGCCGGAGGCCGGGGTGGGTTTCGGTGTATACGCTAAACAGTTACAAGATTTAGATCAGCTCAAAGGTTACGTACTCAACTCCGCTCAATCAGGCAGCGTCGACTATGGACTATTCCAAAACTGTGAAAGCTGCTGCTGTACAGCTCTCGCCAGTGCTACATAGTCAGTCCGGCACGATGGCAAAAGTGTTGGATGCTATCAGCGATGCGGCTAAAGCAGGCGTGGAGCTGATTGTTTTTCCTGAGACGTTTGTTCCTTATTATCCCTATTTCTCTTTTGTGCTGCCGCCTGTGCTGATGGGCAAAGAGCACATGAAGCTGTACGAGGAAGCCGTTGTTGTACCGGGTCCGGTCACAGAGGCAGTGAGTGCAGCGGCCCGCACGCACCAGATGGTAATTGTGCTAGGGGTGAATGAAAGAGAGAACGGATCGCTGTATAACACCCAGCTTATTTTCGATGCGACGGGTGAGTGTGTGCTGAAGCGGCGGAAGCTGACGCCGACCTATCACGAGCGCATGATCTGGGGACAGGGTGACGGCGCTGGCTTGCAGGTGTGTGAGACGGCGGTGGGTAGAGTGGGCGCGCTGGCCTGCTGGGAGCACTACAATCCGCTGGCTCGCTATAGCCTGATGGCGGATCATGAACAGATTCACTGCGGCCAGTTTCCGGGCTCGATGGTGGGCGATATCTTTGGCGAACAGACCGAGGTGACCATGCGACACCATGCGCTAGAGTCGGGCTGCTTTGTCGTAAATTCGACCGGATGGCTGACGCCTGAGCAGGTAGAACAGATTGCGCCGAATGAGGGTCTGCAAAAGGTGCTGCGCGGTGGGTGCTACACGGCGATTATCAGCCCAGAAGGGGTACATCTAACCGAGCCAATTCGTGAAGGAGAGGGAATGGCGATCGCAACCCTAGACTTCTCTTTAATCACCAAACGCAAGCGAATGATGGATTCTGTGGGCCACTATGCGCGCCCCGATCTGCTACAGCTCAGCCTGAACAAATCTGCTTACGCAGTCGCTAGTGAGACCGCTACTAACCAAGCTAAGTCAAGCCAGACTACTGGCCAGTCTAGCCATGCTACAACCGCCACGCAGCCTGCCAAATCACGATTAGAACTGCCCTTGGTAGAAGACTCCAGCACTTCTGTTCGCGATCTAAAAGGCAGCCCAGACACTTCTCGACTCAGCTCAGAGTCAGCTAGTCGTGAGGCTATCATCCATTCTTCAGACAATCCTGCTTCGTCCTATGCCTGAGTCAGTCTCTGTGCCAGATAAACTACGATTAGATGGCCATACAACACTCAAAAGATAATTACTGACTTGCAGTCTAGGGGCCTGAATCTAGCGACTATCGAGGTGGGCTCATCCGGGCGTAAAGGGGGCGCAGGGCCGTCTGATCACAAGGCCGTTACGATTGGCGAGACGACCGTGATGGTGCCAGTCTATACGACTGGTGCGGCGGAGTCTCCTTATCGAGTCGATGTTGATAGGGCAACCGGTCAGTCTTATCTAGCCAAAGATGAACAGATTATTAGCGCACTTGATTTTCCCCGTCAGCCCAAGTTTTATGGTTTGCAGACGGCTGACGGCATTCCCTATTCAAAGATTGCGCTGTTGCATAGCAACAATGTGCTGGCGACCACTGTTCTACAGACCTGTATTCGATACGAGAATCGCAAAACGGCCTGTCAGTTCTGTGCGATTGGTCAGTCTTTGGAAAGTAACCGCACCATCGCCCAAAAGACACCTGCTCAACTGGCCGAAGTCGCGGAAGCGGCAGTGCGGCTAGACCGGGTAGAGCACATGATCATGACGACGGGGACACCGAATACAACAGATCGAGGAGCAGCGTATCTAACGGAGTGCGCCCAGGCGATCAAAGCGAGAGTGCCGCTGCCGATTCAGGCGCAGTGCGAGCCGCCGAATGATTTTCGCTGGTTTGAGCGGATGGCGACAGCGGGTGTGGATAGCTTGGGTATGCATTTGGAAGCAGCCGATCCTGACGTGAGAGCGAGGATCATGCCGGGGAAGGCAAAAGTCTCGGTTGACTATTATTTTGAGGCGTTTGCGGCGGCGGTAAAAGTCTTTGGCCGGGGGCAGGTGAGTACTTATCTGCTAGCGGGACTAGGGGATAGTAAGGAGACTTTGCTGACGGTGAGTGAGCGCTTGATTGACTTGGGAGTTTATCCCTTTGTGGTGCCGTTTGTTCCAATCGTGGGAACGCCATTGGCCCAAACGCCACCGCCCGATAGTCAGCTGATGTTCGATCTGTATCAACAGATTGGGCAGATGCTGAAGCGGGCGAATTTGCGCTCTAGTGAGATGAAGGCGGGCTGTGCTAAGTGCGGTGCGTGCTCGGCGCTTTCGATTTTTGAGGAGTGAAGATTTCGAGAATTAGGAGAAAGTGATGGCGAAAAGAACCTATAGTTTTCAGCTGGCGCTGTCACCTGACGCGATCGCACAGTATTTCGAGCTGCGATCGCAAATTTTCTGCGAGGAACAACAGCTCTTTGAAACGACCGATCGCGATGCTACTGACCAGCGCGCCTATCCGATTGTGGCGATCGCGCACGAAGAGAACAAACCAGATCAGATTGTTGGCGTGGTCAGAATCTATGAGCAGTCTCCTCGGCTGTGGTACGGCGGCAGGCTGGGCGTCCATCCGGACTTTCGCCGGGTGGGTCGGATTGGGAAGGGGCTAATTCAGAAGGCGGTGACGACGGCGAATACTTGGGGATGCGATCGCTTTTTGGCGACGGTTCAAGTGCAGAATGTGCGTTTCTTTACCCGGCTGCACTGGGAGAGCCTGGAGGAAATTGAGATTTTAGAGCGGCCTCATCACCTAATGCAGGCGGACCTGGAGCACTACCCGCCTACCGATCAGCCGCGTCCTGCTTTGCCGCTGCTTCAGGTGGCCTAACTGTTCATGGAGACGCTCTTGGAGATTGTTGATTTTCTGCAATCGTCCCCCAGTATTTTGAATAAGCAAGATATCCAGACGGCGGCGGCGGCGATTGGGCAGTACGTGCAGGGGGTGGACGGCTCGCAGATTCGGCTGGGCGATGACTGTGCGGCGATTCCGGATGGGGAGGGCTATTTGCTGTTAGCGGCTGAGGGGATTTGGCCGGAGCTGGTGGCGCGCGATCCTTGGTTTGCGGGGTGGTGTGCGGTGATGGTGAATCTGTCGGATATTGCGGCGATGGGGGGAAGTGCGATCGCGATTGTGGATGCGATTTGGAGTCTGTCGGCAGCGCGGGCGCAGGCGGTGTGGGCGGGGATGCAGGCCGCCGCCGCCGCGTACGGGGTGCCGATTGTGGGGGGCCATACGAACTGCCACAGTGACTATGACGGGCTAGCGGCGGCGGTGTTGGGCCGGGCGGATCGGCTGATGACTAGCTTTGATGCGAGGCCGGGGGAGGTGCTAATGGTGGCGATCAATATGGCGGGGGCTTATCATGGCGACTATCCTTTTTGGGATGCGGCGACGGCGGCTGAGCCGAGGGTGTTGCGATCGCAGCTATCAAGACTAGGTGAGCTGGCGAATGCGGGGCTGTGCAGTGCGGGGAAGGATATCAGCATGGGCGGGCTAGCGGGCACTTTGCTGATGCTGTGTGAGGCGTCTGGCTGTGGGGCGCGGCTGGATTTGGACCGGGTGCCGCGTCCGGTTGGGGTGGGGTGGACGCGGTGGCTGACGAGCTTTCCTAGCTATGGTTTTTTGTTGAGTGTGGCGGTTGAGAATGTTGTAGCCGTCGAGCGGCTATTTTCTGTTGATGAGGTTGTTTGTCGGACGGTTGGCAGAGTGCGATCGGGTGCGGAGGTAGTGTTGCAGTTAGGGGATGAAGAGCGGTTATTTTGGGATTTGACGCGGTCTTTAACGGGGTTTGGGAGTGCCAGGAGACCCACCCCGCCCTACGGGCACCCCTCCGAGGAGGGGAGTTACTTCAGGGGGTGATGTTGGAGGTGGCGGATCTCAACCCCCAAATGCTACACAGCCGGGACAAATCCCCTCCACCGGAGGGGTGGCCGGAGCGTAGCGGAGGTCGGGGTGGGTCAGTAACGCCGCTGCTACGACTCTACTCTCAGCCGCTTGGTCAGGATAGCCATCACCTCGTTCGGTTTGCCTGTGGTAATGGGCTGACTCCAGTCGTTGGGTTCGGCGTAGCCGAGCTTGTGCAGGGCCCGGATGGTGGTACGAACGGCGCTGGGGCTGCCGAAGAGCATGTGCCGGATGGGTTCGGCGGTGGGTTCGATTTTTGGATCAGGGTGATTTTGGGTGGGTGGAACTGTGGACGCAGCGGCGTCCGGATCGGGGGAAATGAACATGAGATCTGGTCTCCGGTTAGTTTGTACTGTTGTTTGAAGGAAACCAGAACTCAAAAGAGCAAAGCCACCCCGCAAAAATGAAGTGCGTCGGGGTGGCTTAGGGTTTAAAGTAACCCTAGCCTCCAGACTGCCTTGATCAGCTTGGGGGTTAGCCGTCGGTACGGTGCTCGTTACACCTGCCGATGGCGCTCTGCAAAGTTGAGTTCTGTCGGTTCTGGGCTGCAATGGCGATCGCAGCCCTAGAAATGACGATAGGCTGATTTTTGAAGTGAGTCAAGTAGTTTTTGTTTAGCTCTACAGATGATCGCTGTAGAGCTCCTCGAACCCTTATAGTCTGTCGCTGCTCTCAGGCGCTGGATTCGATAAAGTTAGAATAGGATGGTTGAGAGTGTCTGAATCTCTGTGGAATAAACCAGGTGAAGCATTAAGCCATAAAAATGCCTGCAAGGAATTTGGTCTGACAGAAGATGAGCTCTTGGATGCCATGAAGTCAGGTAAATTGCAATATCGTGAAAACTATGCGCATGGAAACCCATATTTTCGCCTATTGCGAAGTGAGCTGAAATCATTAGTTTGCGAGCTGTATGGACCTGAACACTTAGAAGAACAAGCAGTCAAACATCAACTACAAAAAATAAACCGAGAACTCAACAGTCTCAAAAGAAAGATCAAAGCTCTGGAAAAACAGAAAGCTAAATTAATTGAACGCCAGAATCAGTGACTTAGATGCTCACGTTATTGTTGTTTTGCTTCGCTTTGGAATTCTCATCACTCATCAATGCGGACAGAGGCGCTGTGCTTAAAATTTCTGGGTAGTGGCAATATTCACAGCGGCGTTGATGTAGCTGAAAATGTTATCTAGCTCACCAATCGTTTCTAATTCTATGAATTCGTCAGGGGCTAGGGTATCGGCCTTCTTTTTGTCTAGTAGCTCTTGCATACGGTCACCTAGCCGATCTGTAAATTTGAATAGCGTCAGGTCATTTACCTTCCGAATACAAATGCCTTCGGGCAAGATGGTCGAAGGTCTGATTAGGGTGGCTGTCATCGCATTAATGTGTGCTGTAAGCACAGTGAGAACCGTATTTAATATTAGCGGTCATCAGAGTTTGATTACATCCACAGCAGATCATTTTCAATTGTCCCGCTGTGGATGTGATACCGATTCCGAACTCAATGGCTCGGCAAAGGCTAAACAAGATTGACAAGCCTTGGCTCCTCAAACTCGCGTTTCCAACTATTCCGAACTCAATGGCTCGGTAAAGCAATTGACCTGGAAGCAGATGCTCGGTGGCGATCATATTGTGTTTCCAACTATTCCGAACTCAATGGCTCGGTAAAGCGTAGAAGTCCGCTTGAGCTACGTCATCGAACGCTGTGGGTTTCCAACTATTCCGAACTCAATGGCTCGGTAAAGACAAATTCAGACAATGCTTGACGCACTACGTTACTATTCAGTTTCCAACTATTCCGAACTCAATGGCTCGGTAAAGTTCTGAGCGTATACAGTGCTATCGTACATTCAGATAGCTACTGCAAGTTTCCAACTATTCCGAACTCAATGGCTCGGTAAAGATCAGCTGACAACTTTAGACGGCAGGTCAGCTGACGGTCTGTGTTTCCAACTATTCCGAACTCAATGGCTCGGTAAAGGCAACATCGTGCATGGTCGCACAAGTCAAATGCTCGCGTTTCCAACTATTCCGAACTCAATGGCTCGGTAAAGTGATTGATTCTACAGTATGACAAGCTCAGAGGTGTCTGAAGTTTCCAACTATTCCGAACTCAATGGCTCGGTAAAGGTAGCGTAGGCATAACAGTAAGCGTCAAGCATCGTTGAAGTTTCCAACTATTCCGAACTCAATGGCTCGGTAAAGTACATTCTAGCAAGCACACAATATCAGCTGCTGGGACTAGTTTCCAACTATTCCGAACTCAATGGCTCGGTAAAGATTCTGTGCTACTGCAGCTAACTAGATGGCCAGTTGACTAGTTTCCAACTATTCCGAACTCAATGGCTCGGTAAAGTCAGTATCGCTACATTTCGGTACAGCAATGCTACGATGTTATGTTTCCAACTATTCCGAACTCAATGGCTCGGTAAAGTGATGCGACATTACGCAGTTGACACCTGATGTTTCATCTGCGTAGTTTCCAACTATTCCGAACTCAATGGCTCGGTAAAGGTAAAGAGCTTGATACAATCGTTACTCAAGCTGTAGCTGAGGTTTCCAACTATTCCGAACTCAATGGCTCGGTAAAGGCTGATATCCGCTGATTACAGCGTCTAGAACGCTAGCTAAGAGTTTCCAACTATTCCGAACTCAATGGCTCGGTAAAGTGACTACATTGATATCGGTGAGCGATGTTGCAACAGTCGACTGCGTTTCCAACTATTCCGAACTCAATGGCTCGGTAAAGCGCATCGTCAAGATTGATCGGTAGCAACTGAAATCACTAGAAAGTTTCCAACTATTCCGAACTCAATGGCTCGGTAAAGTCAAGATTGCAGTAGATCATATGCTGCTGAATGACTGACGAGTTTCCAACTATTCCGAACTCAATGGCTCGGTAAAGTACTGATTGAGTTCAACGCATGAGATACTGCTGATAGGCAAGTGGTTTCCAACTATTCCGAACTCAATGGCTCGGTAAAGCTGCAATGCTCGAAGTTACTGGCTAGCTATTGACATCGGTTTACGTTTCCAACTATTCCGAACTCAATGGCTCGGTAAAGGACGAGCAGCCACTAGCAGCTCTGACGGTTACTGATGCTGTCAAGTTTCCAACTATTCCGAACTCAATGGCTCGGTAAAGCTCACTGATAAGTTAGTGCGCATGACTATTTTCCGACTAGTTTAGTTTCCAACTATTCCGAACTCAATGGCTCGGTAAAGACGATAATGCTCAATTATGATTCAAGGTTACGCTGATGCATAGTTTCCAACTATTCCGAACTCAATGGCTCGGTAAAGTGTCGATGCTATACAGCTGCTGACGAGTTGCAGCAAATGATCAGTTTCCAACTATTCCGAACTCAATGGCTCGGTAAAGAGACCCCTTCTGGAAGCCCCTCACAGAGCGAGCTCTAGAGGACCAAACCACGGAGGTCTATTTTTTGAGTATACCAGAGTGCTCACTAACCTGCGAAAATCGCCAAAACCCTTGCCCTGTAAGGCCCCACGGAGGTCAACGAAAGAATGCGGGTTTCAGCGATCCGTTGACCTCCGTGGCGAGCCATAGTTTCTATCAGTAAGTCCGTGGCAAAACGGTCATCACACGATGTACGTTTCCGGTGGCTCTTTTGGAGGCTCGCTACCCAGCGTCAATACCTTAGAAACCGCATCCGCCGTAATCCAATAAAACCTAACATCGTCCTCAGCCTCATCAACCCGCTTCGCTACCTGCTGATGCAGCTTCCGCATCTCTGCTAAATCCAAAAAGCACTCAAACACCGAATACTGTACCCGCCGCCCGTACCCCTCTAGAAAAATAGCCAGCTTGTTGCGACGCTTATCGTCTGGGATATCGTAAACGACCAAAACCAGCATGTTAGAACCCGTATCAAGATCAAAGCAAAGCCCCTAAACCAAATCGCTTAGAGACTTTGTATCCTATTCAACAGTTAACCATGCGGACCCTCGCTACGTACCAGACGCATCAGACAACCCTAAATAATTCGCCGAAACGCTTCATAAGGCTGATTGCCCAGCAAAGATTTGACATAACGCTTCACCTGCAACTGAATAACTCGCCGATACGAAACCGCATCTTTCATATCAGGATGAGATACCTTCATCCCCATTCGAGCTTCAAACCGCTTTAGAAATACTCGCCGCGCCGGACCCGTCAGATACACGCCCCCCTTATCGGTCGGCCAGGTAAAATCAGTCGGTCGAATCTCCTTCTGGTTCACCAGCTTCATCACCAGCGTATCTACCACAGGCGAGCGAAATTCCTCCATCAGATCAAACGCCAAATACGGCTTCGTTCGCTCCGCTCCGTGCAAATTGCCCAGGTAAGGATTCAACCCCTCCGTAATCAACAGGCTAAACACATTATTGAACAGCAGCGTATAGCCAAAGCTCAGCAGCGAATTCATCGGATCTGGCGGCGGATGAAAAGCCCGCTGCGGCAAGCTAAACCCCGGATTGCGAATCAGATGATTCAACGCCGCGAAATACTGCGCCGCGCCAAACCCCTCATAGCCGCGAATCTGCTCTAGCGTCAGCGTATCGGCTAGCCGATCTAGCGCCGCGATAGTATCGGTCAATCGCAAAATCGCCCCCAGCACCGCCGGATCGCTGTCCTCCCGCCGCAGCCGTAGCAACAACTGCTTAGAATTCAACAGCTTCCCCCGAACGATCGCCCCAGAAATCGCCGTCTTAAACGCCATCTCCTGCCGCCGCTCAAACTGCGCAATCTCGACTACCAGATCGGGCGATTCCGCACTCCAGATATGCCCCTTATAGTCTCCTAGCTGGCTTAGCAGCATCACCGGAATGCCCAGCTCTGTACAGGTACTCATCGCCGCCGTACTCACCTGCACCGATCCAAACAACAAGACTCGCTCCACCTCTCGAATTGGGATCTCTAGCGGCTCTCCCTGTGGTGGCTTCACCACAAAGCGTCCCTGCTGCTTGTGCAAATATGCCCCCTGCTGCATCACATATAAACTCGACATGCCACTTCTCCAAATCTGCTCATTCGAGGTAATCTCAATTCGTCGGCCAGGCTTTGACGCGGATCGCACCTTGTAACCCAGGGCAACGTACAGCGGCGGCGGGATGGGCGATTTTGTCTCCTTCAGCGCTGCTAGCAGTGCCTGCTGCATCTCAGTTGGACCAGACCCAGACTCTGCATGTACCAGCCGTACATCTGATGCTGGCGCGATCGCCCCCTGTCGCTTCTCTCTAGGCTTTTTCAGCGGCACGATCACATCACCCGCAAAGCCATGCCCCAAAAACCGAAACCCGCTATCAAACTGGGTGACTCTCGTTTTATCGGGATGCAACAGCAAATGCGCTTCGTCTAGCAGCCGCGCTACCTCCGCCTTTCCTGCCAGCAGTCGCCGCTGGTTACGAGCGAGCAGCACAAAATCATCCGCAAACCGGACCAGCTTATGGCCTGTCACTGCCAGACGATGATCAAAATCATCCAGATAGATATTGGACAATAAAGGAGAGATCACAGCCCCTTGCGGAATCCCTTTTTGGGGCAGCAAGATTCCCCCTTTTGTTAGCACGCCCACTTCCATCCATGCCTTGACCAGCGCCAATACCCAAGGCGCATCCAACCGTTCTGCGACCTCATCCACCATTCGGCTGTGTTGAATATTAGAAAAATATTTGACAATATCAGCCTCTAGCACCCAGTCGTAGCCCTGGTCTCGCCACCTGGCCACCTGCCGCACTGCCATCAGGTGCGATCGCCCTGGTCGATAGGCAAAGCTACTGGGCTCAAACTCAGCTTCCATCAGCGGATGCAACACCTGCAATAATGCTTGCTGAACAATGCGATCTCTTACAGCAGGCACTCCTAGCTCGCGCCACTGGTTGCCCTTTTTTGGCACAAAGAGCTGTCTTAGCGGCAGTGGTCGATAGGTACCCCTTGCCACGGCCTTTCGCAACTGTGGCAGCGCCCGCTCCTGACGATGGCCAAAGGCCGTTACCGTTTCTCCATCGACCCCGGCGCAACCCGCGCTGCTAGCCACTTTATCCCAAGCCAGCTCAAAGTTTTCCATCGCCAGAAATCGCTTTCTGAGGCTGCTGCTCACTTGCTTTGTCATGGTCAGACGCGCTTAGCTTTGGGCAGGCTTACGCGGCTTGAGCTTGTAGGCAATCTGCACCGCCAGGATCTGCGGGTAATTTATCTGAGAGATATATTGGAGCGATCGCGCAGGTTTCGTACAGGCCAATATCAGTCCTGTCGTAATCCCCTTCGTGCCGCCTGTATAGTCAGCAATAATTTCCGTTTCAGCCAATCCTTGATTCTCAGCGGTGACATAGATCCCTTCTACCAGCTCGCGAATATGATTAGGATCGTCCACCTTCTCATCTGGAATCAGCAGCGTCAGCGGCTCAGCGCCTGCGGTCATCTCTCCTACCGGATCGCTACCGTAGTAGAATCTGACCCCCTCAGCGCCAGACTGCTTCAGGCGGTCCACCATCTGCCGCGCAGGTTCCCAAGTCTTGTTTGTACAGACAATCCAACAGTATTTCAGTTTGTTGTTGTCTGCCCCCTGCAAGTGATGGCGAATCGCCGCCTCCGCTGGCGAGTCTGTCGACTTTGAGCTCATCAGCACAATCAGCCCCGGATAGGTCCGCTTCAGCGGCACGACATTGGCGGTTTTCTCTTCTGCCAGTAGCCCTAGCCCCACCATCCATCCCTTGATGCGCTCCGTCACCCAGTCGGTAATGCTAGTAAAGTAGATCACCGCTAGCAACAGCAGCACTAGCAAAACCCTCACGTACAGTTGAAACAGAGACTCGCTTGCCCAGGGCTGCGTCTTTGCCCAGCCTTCTATCCACTGCCAAAACAGCTCCGAGACCCCATCGGAGACGATAGTGAATATTAACGTCCCGATCACAAAGTTTGCTAGAAAAGACTTTCTCGGATCGGTTAGAACTTCAATGATTGGATTGCGCATCGCCGCAGGGGTCCGTAGGGGTGACTCGCCTATAGTACCTGCTGCTGGAAAGGGAGTTTTCCGAGTGGCTGTCTGCCTATTCAGTGGCGTATTTAGCGTGAGCGGAAAATCGAGGGCTGAGCGAAGTCGAAGTCCGGCTGGGTTGTGGCTAACTCCTTCGGAGACGCTCTGCGAACGACTTCGCTCAGCCAGCGAGTATCCCGCGTACACTCAGCGGCTCGATAAAGTTGCGATCGCGATGTCATCCACCAAGTGAAAACAGAGCTGTTTCCAACTATTCCAGCCTCGGAGGGCTGGTGAGACGAGCAGACCCCGGACAATACATTCACTGTAGAACAGTGGTTTCCAACTATTCCAGCCTCGGAGGGCTGGTGAGACGGTTCGCCTGAAATCAGCCCCCAGAACAGGTGAGATGTTTCCAACTATTCCAGCCTCGGAGGGCTGGTGAGACCTTATCCGACGCTGATCTGGATGACTTCGGAGTTGTTTCCAACTATTCCAGCCTCGGAGGGCTGGTGAGACGCGCTGCGAACGTTCACCATCGTCTGTCATATGGTCGGTTTCCAACTATTCCAGCCTCGGAGGGCTGGTGAGACAAGTTGATAAACAATTTAGCGTTGCTCACTCAGTATGGTTTCCAACTATTCCAGCCTCGGAGGGCTGGTGAGACCTAAGTCTCTCGAACTCAGCCATTGGGTCACCAGTCGTTTCCAACTATTCCAGCCTCGGAGGGCTGGTGAGACTTGAGATCTGGCGACAGCGAGCACTGGGTAATGATTGACGTTTCCAACTATTCCAGCCTCGGAGGGCTGGTGAGACAGTGCATCGATAAAAGCTTTCACTCACCCTCGCTACGTTTCCAACTATTCCAGCCTCGGAGGGCTGGTGAGACAAATGCAAGCTGAGCCCACAGCGAAATGTACGAAGCCGAGTTTCCAACTATTCCAGCCTCGGAGGGCTGGTGAGACTACTCGGTAGCGAGCCTGATGCTATCAATGTTTCCAACTATTCCAGCCTCGGAGGGCTGGTGAGACTTCAGATGCCGACGATTTACGAGCGGCTATGTACGAACTGTTTCCAACTATTCCAGCCTCGGAGGGCTGGTGAGACGCATTGCCTGCAAGGCGTGACTCAGCAGGTCTTGATGTTTCCAACTATTCCAGCCTCGGAGGGCTGGTGAGACCTCTAGCTCAGATCTAGGCATGATATGCCAACAGAGACGTTTCCAACTATTCCAGCCTCGGAGGGCTGGTGAGACTGTAGGCGATCGCATACTGCTAGGCATAAGAACGTTTCCAACTATTCCAGCCTCGGAGGGCTGGTGAGACGAGAAGCTGATGACTATCTGATGGAAGACTACGATCTGACGCTGAGTTTCCAACTATTCCAGCCTCGGAGGGCTGGTGAGACCAGCTGCTGTGCGATACGCTCTCGATACAGTGATAGTTTCCAACTATTCCAGCCTCGGAGGGCTGGTGAGACAAGCTGCCACCGCCTGCATCATGCGCCTATGGCAGTTTCCAACTATTCCAGCCTCGGAGGGCTGGTGAGACGCTGGACATAGCGCAAGCACGGCACTAACCTGCTAGTCGTTTCCAACTATTCCAGCCTCGGAGGGCTGGTGAGACACACCACGTTAGCTGCTATGACGACTACGCTGCACTGTGTTTCCAACTATTCCAGCCTCGGAGGGCTGGTGAGACGGTACAGGCAGAGCGCTGTAAGGCCACCATAGGCGTTTCCAACTATTCCAGCCTCGGAGGGCTGGTGAGACGCGCATTTCCACGGGTGTTCAAGTCGCTAATGAAGTTTCCAACTATTCCAGCCTCGGAGGGCTGGTGAGACGCCACTCTACGGGCTTGATCTTCATGCAATAGCGTTTCCAACTATTCCAGCCTCGGAGGGCTGGTGAGACTGGAGATCGCGACGTACAATGTGGATCGTTTCCAACTATTCCAGCCTCGGAGGGCTGGTGAGACGAATGCTGTCGCACGGAGGAATGTTTCCAACTATTCCAGCCTCGGAGGGCTGGTGAGACAGGCTCATACGGGCTATTCGAGCTACAGTTTCCTGTTTCCAACTATTCCAGCCTCGGAGGGCTGGTGAGACCCCCGGACTGTACGCCCTACTGCACGATAGGGTTTCCAACTATTCCAGCCTCGGAGGGCTGGTGAGACTCGCTGCTGTCGTTTTGCTAGCGAAAGGTTCGCTGAATGTTTCCAACTATTCCAGCCTCGGAGGGCTGGTGAGACGTTGTCTCCTGTGTACGAGCAAATCACAACGCAGGCGTTTCCAACTATTCCAGCCTCGGAGGGCTGGTGAGACTTTGAATGCTTTTAAGCTATCAATGACTGTGCAGGTTTCCAACTATTCCAGCCTCGGAGGGCTGGTGAGACGTGCTTCAATTGTGCTCAGGCGATTTTACGAACAGAAGTTTCCAACTATTCCAGCCTCGGAGGGCTGGTGAGACGGTATCGGCTGGCAGCTAGTAGGGCCGAGAAGTCAAGTTGTTTCCAACTATTCCAGCCTCGGAGGGCTGGTGAGACTGCATGAGCTGTACAGTCACGGCATTAGATCGATCTGTTTCCAACTATTCCAGCCTCGGAGGGCTGGTGAGACGACTATGTCATTCGTAACACTTTGCAGATCCAATCCGTAGTTTCCAACTATTCCAGCCTCGGAGGGCTGGTGAGACGGCAGGAGGTTCAAACCCCCAGCCTTCAACTATTACAACACAGGTTTGCGCGAACCTCCCCATTATCCCGTCTGCCTCACACATACGCCAATCAACAACTTCAATAAAAATTCCTCAAACCATTAGCCAGCAACCATTTCAGCCGCTGCGCGAACCTCCCTTCCACGCAAAAAAGCCCAAAGCCATAAACAGAGCGGCTTTGAGCTACTTTTTACAGCCATCGTTCATCCACACCTACCCACCCGCGCTAGCAATTCAGCGAGCTGGCCAAAGCTGCTCAAACTCATCTTGAGCAGTATCCAAATACTCAACAAACCGCCGCGACTCAACAGAATCATCCGGAAACAGCGTCAACAGCTCAAAGAACTTATTCGTATGAATAATATTCGGTCGCTTTGGCGCATCCGGATTCGGCGTCACATTCACCCACGGATACATCCGATGCCACAGCCGCCCAATCTGACCCAGACTGCCCGTCACCGAGCTTTGCTTGATCGTTTGCTCCGTTGTTCCTAGCGTGCGATCGCCCCGTTGATAAGACCCATGTAGCCACGCGATCGCCTCACTATCCTCAGCATCTTCAGCCACCCGGCCCCACACCTGCACCCGGCTCGGATGCCACGCCTCACGCCACGCCGACGCATACTCACCCCCCGCCGACACGCCCTGCGTCTGCATCCAGTCCCTCGCCGCCCCTCGCACCGTCTCAATCAGCTCCGCCACCTGCGCCAAGCGCCGCACCCGATTCTCTCGCACCAAAGCGCGATCGCCATGCCACTCCCAATGACAGCCAATCAAAGGCTTGCGCCCCTGCTCATAATATTCCGGATAGAACAACCTGTGATCCGCCCGTCGCCAAGACTTACCAAAGCCACCAAACGCCATCGCAAACCGGGTCAGCGACTCACTCAAAAAAGCCAGCGACTTTCTCTCTTTTTCATCAGTAATCGGTCTCGTCAGCAGCCAGTGCAGCGTCCCTTTCACATCATAGGTCGGCTGCGCATACGGTCCACCGCCATAGCTGCCTATCTCCAGATCCTCAGTTTCAAACGCCATCCCCACCAGACCAACCACCGCGCCTCCCTGTATCCCACCAAACAGCACGCTCACCAACTGTTCCGCCTGCTCCGCCGTCGTCAGCCCGCCAAAAATCCGCATCGCATGGCCGCGCACCGCCGCCCGAAAGACATTAGGGCGAAACTCTCCAGTCACATCGTCAATCAGCTTCGGTGCTTGCCCTTGACCCTGCAATCCTACAGGCGGACACAGCAGCTCGCCCTTTGCGCCCGACACCTGCCCATAGCCCGCACTGACCCGACAGCCCATTCCCGATGCGATCGCCTTCTCCCAGATCTGCCAAACCGTCTCCCAATCTGTCTCTTGGTCGCCGCGAGTGCTAGAAATACCAAACACAAACTCCGGCTTGTGCAAAGACACCTGCGTAAACGCGCTATGAGAATCGCGGTTGCTCTTCACCTGCCAGCCCTGCTGCGGATGAACAATATCTACCAGGTTCTCCGTCCAGGTCGTACTCGTCGGATAGCCCCCATGAAAGCGCAGTATCCCCGGCCTGATATCCTCCGCATCGCCGCAGTAGAGACGCGCCTGCTCCGGCGAACAAGCCTGCCGAAACAGTCCCTTCATACTGCTCCCTGGATAAAACGGCCATCCCCTCGCCCCAATCACCGGACGCACAATCCCATCATCCTGCCCGCCATTCGTCACAAAGCGCCAGATAAACTGATAGGGCTTCGACACCCGCACCCCATCTGAAAAGCTAGGCGCTACCGGAAACGTTTGAGCCGTCCACTCATCCGCCCAGGCATTCGCATCGCTGCTGGCCGCATACTGAAGCTGGCAGCGCCCGCCCACCTGTGCCCGGTACATAAACGGCACCTTCTTAGAAGCTTCTGGGACAGTCATGAATTTACTCCCTTGTAGCGCTGAGTCCACCAAACAATACAGTCACAAAGCTGAGTCAGCACCGCTAGTGACACCCGCTGCACCTCCATATCTAGAGCCCACAACGCCTCAGACATCTGCCTGATACTCGCGGCATCGTTGGCCACAACCGCTTCATTCGGAATGGTAACGCCCGCTTTTTTCATCACATCAACAAACTCATCCCAGGTCGCTTTGCAATAGTTTGACTTAGCGCGATCGCTCTCTTTCTTACTATTTCGCAGCCGCAGATGCTCCCCCCAAAAGCGCTCTAGCCCATAGGTGACGGCCACCCGCATTTTGTGACTCTGATTGAGACAATCTTTATCAACCGATAGCGCATCTAGCACCAGTTTTTGGGCAATGTGGTCTAGTCCGTAAGACTGCCAGTGCGTCTGCTGGGCTACTTTCGGAGCCGTCTGTTTGCTTGTCGCTGGCGCTTGGTTCGTTGGAACCTTCTGTTCCTTCTTTTTAGAAGCGCTACCGCCCTTCTTCTTGTTGTACTTATTCTTAGACATTACGCATACTCTCCTCGTAGGCTCACATTACAACGACCAAACCCAACAGACTCCAGTCCACCAAAATAAAGCTGCTCAGAGGTTTTTTCAGGACCAAACGGCTGCCATCCCTGCTTTTTCAGCGCGATCGGAAACACCATCAGAGTCCCTTCTGGCAACGCCTCGACGTTGAAAAAACCACCATCTTTTACTTTCTTCTCTTCCTTATCTAGCTTGACTCTACTCTGCCGATACAGCGCCATATCGTGAATCATCGCAATATCGTTATCACCCACCACCACGACATTATCCGCCGTAATGCTAGCCCCTGCTGGAATCCAGGGCTCCAGCTCATCAGTCTCCACAGAATGCTGAATCTCCAAAAAGCCCAGATTAAAAAATAGAACAGGTTTACCCGTCCCAATCGGCTTACCCATCAGACTCTTCGCAGCGGTGTAGGGCTCGGGCAGCTTTGGCCGCTCAGCGGGCTCCATATCGGTATGACAAATTTGCTGATAGCGCCTCAGCAAGCGAGGACAGCTCACCCACACCACCGGCTGCCCAGGACAAAACACCGGCAGCCAAACAATCGAAGCATATTCAAACTTCACCTGACTTTCCGTCGTGCTATCCGTCTCTCCTTTCACCGCTTCATGGCCGTACCACTCCCCGCTATTATCCTGCTCCGACCCCTGCCGCATATCCGCCCGAAAGCGTCCGCGAATAGAGCTACCGGGGATAATGCCCGTCTGCGTGAACTGGTCGCGAAAAATCAGATTGAGGTTGCCAGTCTCCTCTCCAGCGCTTGCCCCCACATGTAAAGGCGCGAGCGTTTCAATAATTCCGTAAGCTTTCTTGTACATAATAGATTCGATCAAGATAAAGGTTAAGTAATCTACTTATTCAATGGCTGCTGCCGCAAGCAGCTCGGCGGCTGATCTGGTGACGCCCTTTAGCGGTAGTGACAGACCACAGCCCCACCGATTCAAACGCGGTCCTTCTTTAGGGAACCACTCGTCATCCCAGTCGTACCAGGGTTTGTCTAAAGGCGTTTTGAGCACATAGATGCTGCCAGATGGAACCGCATAGCGGCCTCTAGAGAGACGCTTGGGCTTGTCGGGTGGACCGCCTAAGCGATAGCGGAAGGGCACCGGACGCTTAGTCAAAATTGTTTCAACGTTGTCTTCCCAAGCCGATGGAAACCGATAGGACAGCCGATTCGAGCCCCAAGCAGCCGGGACGATCAGTGCAAACGTTCTTCCAACAGGTTCACTAAGCTGCGTTTGGATATCGTCACTAAGAGGGTAGGTAGTCACATCAACCATGTGACCTTCCCCACCAAAGCGATACCAGCCTGAAGGCACCGCTAGGTTAGAGAGATATACCAAACAGGTATTTGGATGCATCTGTACACTGTTTTCTAAGAACAAGCTGCCTTGCGCATTGTCTTCAGCTTCTGAGTAAGCGACTGTACGCTCCTCATGCCGCAAGCGTGGATGGAGGTGAGGCAAGAACTCCCAAGGACCCGGTTTAAAGCTTTGCGGGGCGTCCCAGTCTTTGATCGCGACCCAGGTGGCGCTGTTGTATTTACCATGTGGACTTTTACCTCCAGCATTCAGCCACTGCCCACCTGCTGGTTGCGTTTCGTCGGCATACCAGAATAGCTTCTGTTCTAGCTGGCTGTTCGCTGTTAGCCAGTTGAAGGGTGCTGGCACATAAAAGTTTTGCTCCGTGCTGGAAGCCACTACGTCGCACTCACCCCAAAAAGGACCAGCAACTTGTAGAGACTGAAGTTTGTCGTTGCCATAGTGAGCAGCGAGCAAGCCTGAAAGCGTAGCGGCACTGGGGGGAAAGTGACTACCAGAGCGACCCACTAGGTTCTCTGGTGAAAGGAACCGACCGGCACTAGCGTATAGCAAGCCAAGCGGCTCTATTGCGATTAAGTATTTGAGCATAGCTGAAAGCCTACCTTTGCGAGATTAATGATCCAGGCAGTGAGCGCGGTGTGAACGGCGTCAATATCTAGATTGTCAGGTACTGTGCTGCTGGAACTAGCACTGCTGGGCTGGCCGTTGTCTAATTTCTCGTACCGCTGACAATCACCCAAAATCCCAGTAGAAACATGTTCTCCTTCTGGGTCGTAGCGCGTCTTGCCACCTTTGTAGATATTCCAAAGCACATTGCTCCTAAGATCTGGCTCCCAAAGCATGTGGCTTCTAGGATTTGGGGGTGCACAAAGAAAGTCGTATATCTGCTGTCTATCGGCGTCCTTACTAGTTTTTGCTTGACGAAAATAGATTTTGAATAGAGATAAGGCGGTTTCGCAATGGCTGCTGTTAAAGGCATGACGCGCTTCTAACGTGGCAACATCGTTGTAGATATGTGTCCAGTTCGAGCCACCGTCGCGATCGCGATAATCTTGCAACAGGGATAAAAACCGCCAGGGACAGTGCCACTCTAGATGATTGCCGCTGCCAAAAAGAATGCGTAGGGCAATGCGATCGCGTCCATTAGTCTTTGCGGATTTTTCAGCAATGCGACAGTGTTGCAGCACGTCTCGCTGCGGCACTTGTGGCGAGGCCCAAACAAAGCCAACGCTGACGGTAATAGGCTGTCTGTGCTTACCCCAAACGTCCGATTTAAAGCGGTAGAACCAGTCCAAACATTCCTGAGAGGGCAGCTCGTCGTAAGGTGGATTGCGGTAGAGAATGCCGAGAAAGTCGTCTCCTCCCGCATAGACAATTCGCCCGTCCTTTCTGAGCTTTGGTCTAGCTGTTTCTGACTCCGTCGTTTCGTTCGCTGACGGCCTAGTTGATAACCTCATCGGCGGCAGATCCTGCTCCAAGCGGTATCCCCACTCGCGCATTTCACGACTAAAGGTATGCAACACCACTTCAGGATCAGCACCTAGCTGGCTAGCTCGCTTCAAATAGTCACCTGCGCGATCTCCATCGCCCTGAAACCAGCCTGTCCACCGTTTGTCTCTCTCAGCATCATCCGGTAGGGTTTCATCCGTGTCGCTCCAGCGCCGCAGCGCCTTGAATGAACGTATTTTCTCAATCCCAGCGGATGAGTCAATTACCTCATCTATTGTCACTAACCGCTTGATCAGCTCAGGAATACTGAGTTGTTCTTCTGGCGTGATTGTTGCGCCCTTGTCATCTACTGCTGCGCTAAGCTGTTTATAGAAGTTTCTAACTTGTTGTTCCTCGTCGGCTTTGGCAATCGTGTGGGGGGCGCGGCGACCTAAGAAAGGCCATGCCCTAGAATCTTGCCCTGACAGGGTAGAGCTTTCGCCAACGTAGTTGATGCCGATCCAGGCGCGAGCATTTTTCTGCTGGTTCAAATTATGGCGAGCCTGATCGATGCTATTGCCTGTTGCCCAGAAGAATTCCCAGGTGTGGTTACTCCACTCTCGCCAGGACCGATCCCAAAAGTTCGGCCAGCTCTCGCCGTCTGGTTTAGTCGGAACGTTAGCTTTGATCCAGCGCTGGCAGCTAACGATTAGTAATGCCCAGGCTTGGTCTAGTGCTGCTTGTGCTTGGTCTCTAGGAAATTCGCCGCGAATAATGATTTGGTTAGGGGTGCCCTGAGTCACGTCAATCTGCGCAGGTGAGATGACAGGATCTTCGAATGACGAACTCTCGTAGTTGAAGTAGACGCGAGCGGTCTCGCATACCTGATTGGCTAGATAGGATAGGATAAAAGAGCTGCCGTAGAGATCTCGTAGCTTACGAGATTTTTCAATAAAGCCTTGCACCGGGGCAAAGGTAATAGCGGTATAGCGATCGCTCATGGGCGTTAAGCAATGTAATAGTTATGATCAGGTTGAAGCTATCCTACTCGGCGCTGGAAAAGGGTATTTCCACCACCAAGAAGTTTGAATACGTTCTGCACGGATTCATCATGCAGACAAATCCGCGACTTTCCGAATGCTGTTATAAAAACTAAATCTTTCGCTAGCAAATTCACGAAGCCTTCGTGCCGTAAAAGTTTCAACTTTGAGTGAGATGATATCAAACACCTTTTGTGATGGCTTCTAGCTGCTCAATGACTTCTGCTAGCGGTTCTAGGTATAGTCCATTGTCTTTTAGCAGCAGATGATACGCCTGGTATAGCCAAACAATCTCTAACGGACTACCGCTAAACTCTCTCCAAACGCTAGGGTCAAACTGCGAGAGATTTGACAGCAAAGAGCGACCATTATGCAGCTTGTCTGCCAGAACAATTTGCTTGACAGCTACAGGAGCCGCCTCTATCTGCGCTAGGTAGTCAAGCTTGTGCGATCGCCAATCCTGATCGGCCCTTCGGCTTGGCGCACTACAGGCGCTGACATCCGCTGCCACCCGCTGACCAAACTGCTGCTGAATAGCCAGCAGAGTGTCGCTACCGCCCTGATCTTCTACCGCATCGTGCAGTAAAGCGGCGATCGCACAGTCCTCATCAGCACCCGCCTCTATCACCATCGCAGCCACGGCCAGCAGATGACAGATATAGGGAGCCCCCGTCACCTTGCGGCGCTGATGTCGATGCAGCCGCAGCGCATAAACTAAAGCTCTTTCAAATCGTTTTCCCAGCATGTTAGCGTGTGTATTGTTGTACAGGCTTCTTCTTTTCATCTGTTTTTTATTGCGCCTGCGTAGCGACAGGGTAGATCTCAGTGCATTTCATAAAATGCTTTCTCTTTCATTACTTCTTGGGCAAAGCTCTGCCGCAGCGTCCAGGGCAGTATCACTTCGATATGCGGACGCCATGCCCGTAGCCGCTGACGCACGTTCGGATCGTTGCAGCGGTAGAGCGCCTGGTAGTAAGCGTCCTCCGGAGAGCGTTTGGCCAGAAGAGAGAGTAGCTGATCGCTTTGCGATTTAACGGGTAGCTGTTGGATCAGCGATCGCGCTGCTTCATAACTAATATGTTCAAAAGTGTTGTGCCGTAGCGAATTGCGAATATAGCGCTCATCCCATTCGGTATCAAAGCGGACCAGCAGCCGCTCTGCGGGCTGATAGTAGTCAAACCCCCAGGCTTCACTCATGCGAATTTGAATCTCTTCGGGGTTGGGTAGCCGATGCTGTTGATATGCCTGTCGCAGTGCGGCTGGAACTGCCTGATCCTGCCAGCTAAGAGGCGTAATCCGATGAATTTTGTCTAGTCGATAGTTGCGCCAGTCTGTCGTAGCCCCACCCGGCACCTGCCCCCAAGCGCACAGATACGGTCCCCGCCTGTAGTAGTAAATGCAAACCGGGCACACAACCACTTCGCAGCGCTGTAGCAGTGCCGCGCTCCAGTAGCGAAGCTGAATTGGCGGCACCGGAGTCTGTTGCCACAATTCTGTTAGCTCGGCTTGCCAGTCTTCTACTCGGTCATGACCCGCTTGCGGTACCACATAGTCTGTATGCACAAAGAAACGCCGCTGATCGCCGATTTTCTCTGAGAGGTTGGCAGCAATTTCTGCTAGATCTGGCTGGGTTAGAAAGGAGACTTCGCGCGGCATTAGTGCAGTGGGATAGTCCGGCCAGTCGTGGACCTTCTGGTATCCTATTTCGGTGAGTCGCAGCCAGTCGAGCTGATGCAGTCGCTTCAGATCGTTAGAAAGCGTACGACGGGTCACGGCAAAGGGCTGACAGTCTTTTAGTAGATTTGCGATCGCCTCTGGCTGCACCGCCGCCTGTTGCAAAGTCCCGATCCACTGCTGAATAGTTTGACTAACCTCTTCTTTATTTTCATCTTGCCAGGTTTGCCACTGCGAAGACGCGGTATCTATACGCGGAGAGAACAACCAGGCGGCCAGAGATTTTTGACAGGGACAGCGCTCGTCATGCGGGGACGGAATTTTATCGCCGCTGGGGTGAGAAGTGGTGAATAGGGCAGCTCGGCAGTCGGCATAGGTAAAAGTCGAAGGCAGCGACAGGCGCTGGTCTTCAGCACCATAGAACAGATGCAGCCACACCCACAGCCGAGCCGCCTGGGGTAGATTGTGCTTCAGCGGTCCCTTCGCTAGCCACTGTAGAAGCGACACATGGGCGGGTTCAGTCCAGGCGATAGTTGCCATAGTCTTTCAGCTTGAGAGTTTTGAGGGTTTGGACTGCTGGTCTCTTTGGCCATGAACATTATGCCGTCTGCTGGAAAGGCTAGTTTCCAACAGGCGCTAGGATATAGCTAAATTTATTCATGGCTAGGATGATTGCGATGGCAGCTATCGAGCTGACGGTGATTTCTCACAAAACGGTTGCAGGCACGCCTTACCAGCATCTGCACGTGCGCATTACAGCCGCTAACGGTATCATTGCGCCTGCCGATCTAAAGGAACTGGCGCTACCTGGCAACATCATCTGGTCACAGGGAGTCGTAATCGAAGGGAAAGCACCGACCTGGCTTTATGCTTATCTGGTTCACGCTTGTCACATTGCCGCGTGGGTTGCTACTTTTGATCCGCGCTTGGGTGAAGAGATCGCCCACTCCGGCGGCGGTGTAGTGGTCGCAACGCATTCGCAGCAGGTGACCGTCGGTGAAGTATTAGCGATCGCGCTCCCCCCAATCCTCTATGCAAACACCGATTCAGATTGAAGTCACAGCATTAAGCGGTACAGATCCGAGTGGTACAGATCCGAGTGGCACAGATCTGGGCGACACATATCAAACGCTGAGCATAACGCAGGCCGCGCCGTGGCAGCCTATTTTGCCCGCACAGCTAACGACCGTTAGACTGCCTGAAGAGTTGGATCTAGACCGTGAGGTAGTGCTGTATGGCGCTTTGCCGAACTGGTTCTATGGTCGGCTGGCGGATCTTTGCAGGGCTGCACCTTGGGTCGGTTGCTACAACGGACCGATGGGTGGGATTGTTGTTGTTCGTAGCCGGGTAGCGGTGCCTGCGGTCGGTGATTTGATCGCGGTGCAGCAGAATCAGACGCCTTGTAGTGCGATCGCCATCGTCGGCCCACCCAACAGCGGCAAAAGCGTTTTCTCCAATGCGCTACGTCAGCAGCTAATTCGGCGGTTGCCACAGCGCAAGACCTATCTGCACCGGGCTAGCTGGGATGGTGAAGGCAACTGGGCCTATGAAGCAAACACGCCAATGGTGGAACAGTTTGTGCGACGCAACGAGTTTCGCATTCACGAGAATCCAGAGACAGCCGAGCTGATTCCAGATTATTATCGGCATCATGCCAGGGTCGTGAAGAATTTGAGACAGCTAAGCGATTGCGTATTGGTGGATATGGGAGGTTTGCCCCAGCCAGAAAAGCAGCCGCTGCTAGAAGAGTGTACGCACTACATCGTGATTAGCCGTCTGGCTGAGGCAGTTGAAGACTGGCACCAGTGCTGTGGTTCTATGCTGACGCCGCTAGCGGTGATTCACAGTGTGCTAGAGCCGATGCAAACGGTGGTGCAAGAAATGCCTTTCTTGGAAGTGACTGCTGGTCCTTGGGTAGATAGCGCGTCGGTGAATTTTCCGGAGTGCGTTTTAGAGAAATGCGTGAGGGTTTATAAGGAATGTTCAGGAGCTTGAAGTAAGAGCGTAGATACATGCTTCGCCACAGCTGTTCGGCACACGGCAAAGCACATATTTACACAATTCCAAACTCAATAGCTCGGTAAAAAGGCACTGACATAGCCAACCGTGCTCACGCAACGGGTGGAAAGTTTCCAACTATTCCGAACTCAATGGCTCGGTAAAGTGTTGGCATTAATGACAGCACTTCAGTGGTGGTCAGGAGTGTCTGCAGTTTCCAACTATTCCGAACTCAATGGCTCGGTAAAGCAGTGGATTCGAAGCTGCAAGAATTGCTGATGACTAAGATTACGTTTCCAACTATTCCGAACTCAATGGCTCGGTAAAGCTTCAGAAGAAGTACTAAACAATCAGGTTAATACAACTGTAAAGTTTCCAACTATTCCGAACTCAATGGCTCGGTAAAGCTGTATCAGCAGCCTGTTGTTCAGCCTGTTCAAGCCAGTTTCCAACTATTCCGAACTCAATGGCTCGGTAAAGCTTGGCCGTATGAATCAGTCTTTGTTCGTGACGTTCATGGAAAAGGTTTCCAACTATTCCGAACTCAATGGCTCGGTAAAGAGCAATAGTCGCTGGATCATATTGCAAGTGCGATAATCGTGCGTTTCCAACTATTCCGAACTCAATGGCTCGGTAAAGCAACTACCAAGCAGTCAGCAGTTGGGAGATCTGGATGCTACGTTTCCAACTATTCCGAACTCAATGGCTCGGTAAAGCTTACACGGGTACTGTCACTGGGATTAATCGGCAAACTGCATCAGGTTTCCAACTATTCCGAACTCAATGGCTCGGTAAAGTAAAGTGGTTTATCGAATGGCAAGTCCAGATCGCTAAAAAGTTTCCAACTATTCCGAACTCAATGGCTCGGTAAAGGATTATAGAGATTCATATTAGTGATTCAGCTTTGGAGTATCTGTTTCCAACTATTCCGAACTCAATGGCTCGGTAAAGCGATCAGCAACGCTAAACGCTACGCTGGCAACCTATTGTTTCCAACTATTCCGAACTCAATGGCTCGGTAAAGGCAACGGTAGCGTTTAAAGATACGGCGATTTTGCACCTAGTTTCCAACTATTCCGAACTCAATGGCTCGGTAAAGAACATCGCTGTATAACGATTGTATGGATCTAGCGTGGATCTGGTTTCCAACTATTCCGAACTCAATGGCTCGGTAAAGCTGATATAGTTTATCGCGATGCCTGTAATCGGTGCAACGCTAGCGTTTCCAACTATTCCGAACTCAATGGCTCGGTAAAGACACCCCTTTTGAAAGCCCCTCACAGAGCAAACTTCAGAAGGCTAAACCACGGAGGTCTATTTTTTGAGTATACCAGAGTGCTCCCGGACCTGCGAAAATCGCCAAAACCCTTGCCCTGTGAAGCTCCACGGAGGTCGACGAAAGAATGCGGGTTTCAGCGATCTGCCGACCTCCGTGGCGAGCCATAGTTTCTAACTGCAATTCGTTCGCTTCTGCCCAGTTCGTTCGATGATATAAAAAGGATAAGCATCAGCACCAACCATTGAATAGAAGGCGCTAGCCCCCCATAACTTGAAGATCGCACTCCTCACCTATTCGACCAAGCCCAGAGGCAGCGTCGTCCACACGCTAGAGCTAGCCCAGGCGCTGCTCGAACTCGGCCACTCTCCCCACGTCTTTGCACTGGATAAAAGCGGTGAAGGCTTCCATCGAGCGGTCGACTTTGCAGACCTTTGCGGTGCCCGCGAGTGAGTGCAAAGGCAATACGGATGTGTTGGTAAAGCAGCGAATAGCAGAGTTTGTCAGCTTCTTTGAACAGCACGCCGAAAAGTACGATATCTATCATGCGCAGGACTGTCTGAGTGCGAATGCGCTCTCTGTTCTAAAAGAGCGCGGCTATCTGACGAAGTTCGTGCGGACGGTGCATCACATAGAAGATTTCAAGAGTCCGTACTTGCAAGACTGTCAGCACAAATCGATTTTCAACAGCGATCGCTGTCTATGTGTCAGCGACCTGTGGCAGAAAGAGCTAGAAACAAAGTACGGAATATTCGCGCATCGGGTAGTCAATGGCGTCAGTAAGCGGTTTTCGCCCCGTGGTACAAGCAACAGAAACAATGGTCCGCTCTACATGACAGTCGGTGGGATTGAACCTAGAAAGAACTCGATCAATCTGCTAAAAGCATTTGCGATCGCACACCAAACCCACCCAACTGCCCAGCTAATAATCGTAGGCGGGGCGACTCTGTTCGACTATCAAGATTACCGAGACGAGTTTATGGCCTTAGTCAATCAATACGACCTGGCAGATAGCCTGATCTTGCCAGGAGTGGTCTCCGATCAGCAGCTCGCTCAGCTCTATCGGCAAGCGGATGCGTTTGTATTTCCGTCTGTCAAGGAAGGCTGGGGACTGGTGGTTTTAGAGGCGATCGCATCCGGTCTGCCTGTCGTCACCTCGAACCAAGCGCCGTTTACAGAATTTCTATCAGAGGACTCGGCGATTTTAGTCGATCCGGCTGATGTGGATGCGATCGCCGCTGCCATGCTAAAGATTATTCGCCCCGAAGTCGCCGCTCGCCTGAATGCGCAGGCAGTTGCTATCCTAGATCACTACAGTTGGCAGCGCTCCGCCAAACTGCACCTCGACTTATACTTTGAGATGTGTGCGGCTTAGGCGCTACGTTCGTCTTCTCTCAATCCCCTATTCCTTCTTCTGTTCTTTCTTGTAATCCTCATGCCCGAAATCAACTTCAAAATTCAGTGGCCAGACGGCAAACAAGAGGTCTGCTACTCTCCTTCTCTAGTTGTTCAGAAATATTTTGAGTCGGGCGAGCGCTACTCACTGGCTGATTTTGTGGCGCGATCGCGTGAGGCGCTAACCATTGCCAGCGATCGGGTGCAGGCGAAATACGGCTTTCCCTGTAGTCGCGCTTTAGGCCAGCTACAACAGATAGAAACAACGGCAAAGCGCTACGACAATCTACCAGAGGCTAGTGTGACCTTTTTACAGTTCGAGTGATCTGCCACTTTGGAAAAATCTCGATTCCTGTGCATCCATCCGGCTCGTCTGTACGTACTTACATATGTACAGAGCTGTAGTAAGTATTTGTACTTTTCCTGGCCTTTCTGATTCGTCACTCCTTCTACTTGGTCTTATTTTATACCGGAGATCCGTATTTGCTCGGACTTTTTCGGTTGTATTCTCCCATACATAAATCCTACTTTACAATACGTCAACTTCAGGCCGTATGAGGATTTTTGCTCTGCTATAGTGTTCTTAGATACGTACTCTGCATCTGGAACATAAATATTTCGCGAAGTTGGGACAAGCTCACTGCTACTAGGTCGAAGTATCAAAGAAAATTGAAATTAGGTAGCATTTACATAGACACTCGCATCATGACAGATACTGTTTGCTTAACGATTGACTGGCGGACGGCCAACCAAGGCATGCCAGATTCACAGCAAGAAATTTTTACGCAGCAACTATTTAGAGAGCTAAAAGCGATAGACGCTGTTGAAAGCGTCAGTCGAGTCGCTGACGGCAGTCCGCCAGAAGGCGCGATGGGGGCGGACTGGCTATGGAGCATTTTGACGGCTGAAATTCCTGGAAACGGACTGCGTATAGCCTGCCAGGAGGTATTTAGCCGATTGGCCGGAACGCCGATGGACCTGACGATTGAGGTGGATGGTCAGGTCCAGAAGATAGACGCCAAGAACATCCGACCAGATGATTTTGACGAGGTGATTGACAAATTGGTCGCCGCTGCGCAGAAGATGAAGTCTACGCAGTAAACGTGGCTATACACAGCCAAACAAAGAACAGCCAGATAGAAAAACAAACATATTTGGGTCTTGCGATCTACAACAGATACCGAATAATCATGGCAAAGAAAGTTGCGCTACTAATTGGAGTCGATGACTATGGCATGGGCCTAAAATCGCTGCGTTGCCCAACCAACGGGGTGGCGGCAATGCGCTCTGTGCTGCGCAATCCAGAGATTGGCGGCTTCGATCAGGTGGAGGCGCTGATGGACCCAGACGTGGGTGAGATGCGATCGCGTATCTGCGAAGTATTCGCCCACCTCAAAAAAGAAGACATGGTCCTGTTCTACTTCACGGGCCACGGCATCAAGGACATGAGCGGTGACTTCTATTTGACCACCACCCAGAGCGAACTATTTGAAAGTGGCCGTCCCAACGCTGGCACCGCCGTAGAAGCTCATTTTCTCAGGCGAGAACTCAGCAACTCTTGGGCCGAGCGCAAAGTTGTTATCCTAGACTGCTGCTTTGGCGCTGCTTTTGCCGATGGCTTCCTAGCCATGAACGATAGCAGCATAGACGTTGCCTCTCACTTTGGCGGCAAAGGGTGGTGCGTCATGACCTCATCCACCTCGTCGCGCTACGCTCTAGAACAGGAAGGAGAATCTCTTTCTATCTATACGCGCTATCTGATCGAAGGGCTCAAAACAGGCGGCGCGGCCCTAGATGGCCAAGACTTTATCTCTGCGCAGAATCTGCACGACTATGTCAAAACGCAGATCAAAGTCGCTGCGCCTGCGATGGAACCGGCCATGTTCAATGGGCAAGAAGGGCACGATATCATCATCGCCAGAGTCCAGCTCAACAATGAGCAGCGCTATCGAAAGCAGGTGCAACAAAAGGTCCGCGACGGCGATATCGGCCCAGCCGGAAAAGCTGTCTTGATGGAGTGGCGGCAGCGCCTAGGACTAAACGCCGCACAGGCCAGAGCAATCGAAGACGAAATTTTGCAGCCCTACAAAGAGCGACAGCGCCATCTAGCGCTGTATACCAGAGCATTAGAAGCAGAGAAAGCCCGCGCCTATCCACTTACAGAAGTAGCGATCAAAGATCTAAAAGAGCTACAGAGACTGCTCAGCTTACAAGATGAGGACGTTCGCTCTATAGGAGCACGCATTCTAAGCAAACCTAGTCAGCCTGCTCCGCCTACGTTGACAATCAAGACGCCTGCGCCCGACACCCGGCCAGTTGCTTCGATCCAGCCACTTAGCAATCTACCGCCCGGTCGCACCTACGCCAAAGAAGATAATCAGCTTCAGCCGGTTTGGTCGGTTTCACCTTGCCCTGCGCCTGTTCAAACGGCTTCTAGAGCCACGCCCGCAAAATCTGTTGCAGTTCAGCCGCTGCCGCTCAAACCACTTCCTATTAGAGAATGGGTCCGTTCTAAAAGAGTAAAGAGTCGATCTTCCGAGAAGATTACACCTTCCACATTCACCTTTCAAACGCTACAGGTAAACGAGAAAGGAGATTCAGTCAAGAAGCCTCGGCGTAAGGCGACCTACTTTACCGAGCTACTCAGCAAAAATGTCACGCTAGATATGGTACGCATTCCTGCGGGACACTTTCTGATGGGTCCGGCGGTAGGCGAAGATGAAAGTGCTTTAGATAAGAAGACTTCAGACGCAGCGCAGTGCGAGATAGCTATCAAAGAATTCTGGATAGGAAAATACACAATTACACAGGCTCAGTGGTGGGCAATCATGGAGCGAGAGCCGCTTTCTCCTCGGGCAACCGCCTCCCATAGAAAAACGCGGACGCCGCTTCAGCCGATTGAGAATATCTTTTGGACAGACGCGGTAGATTTTTGTCAGCGCCTGTCACAAAAGACCGGGCGAGCCTATCAGCTCCCTAGCAGCGCCCAGTGGGAATACGCCTGCCGCGCCGGGACGACCACCCCTTTCTCCTTTGGCGAAACCCTCACCCCAGAAATCGCCAACTACAACGGCAACTACACCTACGGCAAAGGCCCCAAAGGCCGCTACCGAGAAAACAGCACCGAAGTCGGCTGCTTTCCTCCCAACGCCTTCGGCCTCTACGATATGCACGGCAATATGTGGGAATGGTGCCTAGACGGCTGGCACTCTTTTCAAAGCGAGCCGCTCAACACGCAAAACACCAGCAGCCGCTTTTCCAGTCAAAAGAAATCGCTCAGAGGCGGTAGCTGGTTCTATCTACCGACCAACTGCCGTTCCGCCTACAGCCTGACCTACCCTTTCCACAGCCGCACCGACGATATTAGCTTTAGAATTGTGTGCTTGCATCCCAACGCTCAAATGCCGAAACTCTAAAATGCCTACAATTCTGCGAATTGGCCCCTATCGCTGCTACTTTTATAGTCATGAGCCTAACGAGCCGCCTCATATTCATATAGATAGGGACAGCTCAAGCGCGAAATTTTGGCTAGACCCTGTCGAACTAGCTAATAATATTGGTTTTAATGCAAAAGAGCTTAGAAAGTTGCAGAAGATAGTCCAGGAAAAGCAAATTGAGATGAAGGAGGCGTGGAATGGATACTTTGGCGATTCGAGTAGATGAAAGGGTGAAGGCAGTCCATTTCACAGAAGAAACGATCAGTACTGACCTGATGGATGGCCGGACGATTACGGTGCCGCTCTCTTGGTATCCACGGCTTTTGCACGCATCTGTGGCACAGCGCAACGCTTGGCAAATCTGCGGCGGTGGCTATGGTATCCATTGGGAAGAGATAGATGAAGACCTGAGCACTGAAGGAATGCTAAGAGGTGCCCCCGCGCCCGGTGCTAGCGCTCAGCGCCTAGCCTAGAGCTATCTCAAGTAGTCATTTAAGTAAGGAAACAAATAGAAACCATCATGGCTACGCAGCAATTATCTCGTGAGTGGCAGCAACTGCAAAATGGGTCTGATATCCGAGGCGTGGCCTTAGAAGGTGTTGCGGGTGAGCCAGTAAACCTGACCCCAAAGGTAGCTTATCGATTGGGGCAGGCGTTTGTGAGCTGGCTATCGACTAAGCTGAGTAAAGCCGCATCAGAACTGATCGTATCGGTAGGGCGAGATAGTCGGCTGTCGGGTCCGGCGCTGCGAGACGGGCTGGCAGAAGGGATGATGAGCTTGGGCGCGAGGGTGTTTGATTTTGCGATCGCATCCACCCCTGCCATGTTCATGAGCACCGTCACTGACGGCTATCATTGCGATGGGGCCATCATGCTCACCGCCAGCCATCTCCCATTCAATCGCAACGGGCTCAAGTTCTTTACCGCTGAGGGCGGATTGAACAAACCTGACATTACCGCTATTCTCACCCTTGCTAGTCAGAACAATTTTTCGTCTGCCCAGACCAAAGGAGAAATCGAAGAAAGAGACTTTATTTCTGTCTACTCCAACGGACTGGTACAGAAAATCCGTGAAAGCGTAAACCACGCAGAGAATTACGATCAGCCGCTAAAAGGACTACATATTGTTGTAGATGCTGGCAATGGAGCAGGTGGTTTTTATGCGAGTAAAGTGTTAGCGCCTTTGGGCGCTGACACCACTGGCAGTCAGTTTCTCGATCCAGATGGAAACTTTCCTAACCATATCCCCAATCCAGAAAACGAAGCAGCAATGGCAGCGATCCGAAGCGCTGTATTAGAGAACAAAGCCGACTTTGGCATTATATTTGATACAGACGTAGACCGTTCTGCGGCAGTCGATCCGCAGGGGAACGAGCTGAATCGGAACAAACTGATTGCATTGATTGCAGCGGTGGTTCTACGAGAACATCCCGGTTCTACAATCGTGACCGATTCGATTACCTCCGACGGCTTAGCCCAGTTCATAAAGAGCTTAGGCGGCGTGCATCATCGATTCAAGCGCGGCTACAAGAATGTTATCAACGAATCAATTCGGCTGAATGAAGCAGGTCAAGAATCCTGGCTAGCGATTGAAACCTCTGGCCACGGTGCGATGAAGGAGAACTTCTTTCTAGACGATGGCGCGTATCTTGTCAGTAAGCTGCTTGTAGAGCTAGCCATTGCTAAAGCCTCCGGCAAGGTGATTACCGATCTGATTGCAGACTTGCAAGAGCCTGCCGAGAGCAAGGAGTATCGTCTTAAAATTCTGACAGAAGATTTTAAGTCACATGGAAACAAAGTCATTGAACAACTACAGACCTTTGTAGAAGAGCAGGCTGGCTGGCAGCTAGTGCCGGACAATTATGAAGGTATTCGAGTTGCTTGCACAGAGGAAAAGGGTTGGTTCTTGCTGCGGCTGTCGCTGCACGATCCGGTGCTGCCGCTGAATATTGAATCAGACCAAGCAGATGGTGTGAACGCAATCAAACAGCGGCTACTCAGTTTCTTCAAGACGGTGACTCAGCTAGATATCAGCGCGCTTGAAGACTAACTTTCTGTATGCGTTTCACTCGCAGTGATTCAATATACTCACAGTAAGGGACGTGCGTCCAAATAACATACCAGTTGTGCATCATGCTACGCCCCTACGGGATGGGACGTTATTTATCAGCTACTCCCTAAGCACTTAAGAATCGAAGAAAGAAGAGATCAGATCGATGATGTCTCATATCACCCTGTTGTTTTATCCGTGGCTCTACCCTGAGGCCACACACCCGGTATGATTTGAGTAACTTCTTAGAGGTAACTGAAGGCGAAAAAGCTCAAGATATGTTTAAAACCGCTGGAATATTGATTGCGATCACCTTTGTAGGTTTGATGTTTTCCTCAACTTCTGAGTTTGTTGGAAAGACTTTGCCCTTTGTCGAAAGCGTGCGTGTAGATACTAAGCAGTCAAATCGCGTGGCTTTGGACTCTATGAGGCGTTGTTGCACCAATATGCTAAAAGCCTTATGAGTCAGGGTTTTCTCATTAGCAGGACTTATTGAGAACTTTTATACATCAAGGCTTCCATAATATTCGTGCAACAAAGCCTCTAGTCCGCCTCTATCATAGCTGTATATAATAGTCTTCACTCAGTTTGCTTCTACAAGCTCAGGCTGGTTAGCAAGGTGACCGTCTTCCATATAAATAATGCGGTCGGCGATATCGAGAATGCGATTGTCGTGCGTGACAAGTAAGATTGTGCAGCCTTGCTGTTTGGCAAGATCGTGCATGATTTCGACAACGTCTCGGCCTGATTTACTGTCTAGGGCGGCTGTTGGTTCATCGGCGAGGACAATTTTTGGTTGGCTGACTAGGGCACGGGCGATCGCAACTCTCTGTTTTTGCCCACCTGATAGATCGGCTGGGTAGTAGGTGGTGCGATCGCCTAACCCCACTTTCCCCAACATCTCTGCGGCTCTTTCGTAGCGCTCGGCTTTAGTCAGATTGCCGCGTACCTCTAGGCCCATCTGCACATTTTCCACAGCGCTCAGACTTTGGTGCAAATTATGCGCCTGAAAGATATAGCCATTGTCTCTTCTTGCCTGGACCAGCTCGTTTTCACTAGCGCCTGCAATCTCGTGTCCAACAACGTTCAAGCTACCAGACTGAGCGGATCTGAGCCCGCCGATTAGCGTTAGCAGCGTTGTTTTTCCTGAGCCGGATGGCCCGGTCATAATCACAATCTCACCTGTGGATATCTCTAGATTGATATCGAACAGAGCCTGTTTGCGCAGTTGCCCAGCGCCAAAGAAATGATCGAGATGTTGAACGCAAATAGCGAGTGAAGTTTTCACAACCTTGTCCTGTATAAAAAGTGCGATAGAAGCAGGTCAAAAGATATCAGCAGGATCGGCTGCTTGAAGGCGGCGAGTGGCGATCGCACCCGAAGCGTTACACATTACTAACGTTAGCAAGAATACTAAGAACACTCGATTTACTGGCATCGAAATCGCTAGCGCAGTCGCCCTCGCCGTTAGCTGATAGACCCCAAGCGAAACCAGCACGCTTGGGAAAAACCCCAGTAGAGACAAAATTAGGGCTTCTTCGAACACGACCCCGAGTAAGTAACTGTTGCGATAGCCCATCGCCTTGAACGTAGCGTATTCAGCAAGATGGCTGTTCACATCAGTAGAAAGCACCTGATAGACAATTACCACACCAACAATAAATCCCATTGCCGAGCCAACGCCAAAAACAAAACCAATAGGAGAATCGCTTTTGATATCGTTCACTTCAAATTCGACATATTCCTCATGCGTGAATACCTGCACATCTTCCCCTAGATACGCTGATAGCTCGGCTCTTGCCTGCTCAGGCTCTATTCCTGCCTCTAGCTCGATTAGGCCCATACTCACTACGCCCGCTTCTTGTCTAGGAAATAGTCTGAGAAAGTTTTGATCGCTGGTGATAATTGCGCCATCGCTAGCAAAAGACGCACCCACTTCAAACAAGCCTACGATAGTCACCGTTTGCAGACCGATTTCTGTAGTGACCAGGTCGCCTGCCATAACTTGGGCAATCGCCTCCTGATATTCTCCTCTAGCGGCCCGGTCAAATAGAACGTGATTAGGTAGCTTAATCTCTTCTAGTTTCTCATTGACTTCCGGCAAGCTGAACGCGGGTCTAGTCGGGTCTTGCCCGATTAGCAGCATTGACTTTTTCTCTCTCGTCTGCGGATTCTTCCATTCCTTCGTGGCGATGTAGAGCGCGTCGGCATTGGCAACGCCCGGTACGTCTAATGCCTGATAGAGTCGTCTTCTAGAGAACGTTCGCAGTCGACCAAAGTTCTTAGCTTCGGTGCTGAGAATGATCAAGATCGGCCTGAATTTGCCTGGGAAATTGAGTGTTGGTTTTGTAGAGCGCGTCTGAGAAACCAAGCTGCATGAAGATCAGGACATCAGCAAAGGTGATACCGGCGATCGCGGTCAACAGCCGCAGTCGATCGTGTTTTAGCTGCTTGAGTCCTAGCGGCGTTCGATTTTGTAGCGCTCGCAGTAATTTGATTGGATTGAGTGAGTTGAGCATGATAGTTCTACATCCTCTCAAATAGAGAGCCTACTTCAGTTTCGATAGTGACGGTGACTTGCAAGTTCGAGAGTCCAGTAACTTTCTCACTATCTGTTGGATCTAGTCGCACCTGCACTTCGACAACTTTGGCATCGATGTTGGCAGCCGGGTCTTCGTTGACGACATCCTGACGCTCTACCTGTAGACCAATCTGTTCTACGCTGCCTCGCAAGGGTTCAGCAATCACTGGAGAGGTCACGACTGCTGACTGTCCGATCTCGATCTTGCGAATATCGTCCTGATAGACTTCTGCGATCGCCATCATCTGCTGCGTTTGGCCGATGGTGGCTAGGCCAGCGCTACCAACGGTCTCGCCCGGACGGGCATGAATCTTGATAATCTGTCCAGTTACAGGGGATTTCACATCTGCCTGGTCTAGGTTTGCTTGGGCTTCGGTAACGGCGGCGATCGCCGACTGGACTTCAGCTCTAGCCGCAGAGACATCGACCGGGCGCACCTCTTCAATGCTGTCTAGGTTGGCTTTGGCCTGCGAAATCTGCTGCTGGCTAGTAGTCTGGATGCGCGATAGCGTTGCCCTTGCTTCGGCTAATCGCTGCTCGGCAGTGGTCAGCGTCAGTCGCCGCGCGTCTCTTTCTGAGGCTGAAATACCACCGCGCTGATAGAGAGACTCATAGCGCTCAAAATCGGCGCGGGCGTTGTTAACTTCGGCCTGAATGCGAGCAATAGTTGCCTGCTGCGCGGCAATGTCTCCAGCCCGACTGGCCTCTAGCCGAGAGACTTCTGCGAGCTGGGCCTGAATCTCTCCAGATTTGGCACCTGCTTCGATCTGGGCCTGTTTGGCGCGGGCAATTTCTACCTGCTGCTCGGCTTTGTGAAGGGCTGCTTGGAGGCGATCGCGATTATCCAAAACCGCAATCACCTGGCCAGCACTAACCAAGTCACCTTCCTTAACCCGCAGCTCCCCAATCCGGCTTTCCTGCACCGACGTCGGCGGGGTGACATCGACTAGCTCCCCAGCTGGCTCTAAAGCCCCTAGCGCAGTCACCGTAGTAACTTCAGGCGCGACGACCTCTAAGTTTGCGTCTACTTGCTGCGCTGATCTGTCCTGCCAGATGCGCCAGCTAATCATGCCCCCTGCGCCGAATAAGAAAAGTCCCAAGATTAAACCCCAGCGCGAGCGTCGCAGCCCCCATCCGTTCGAGGGCTTGTCTGCGGCTGAAGATTGCTGTCTCAAGGCACCTGAACTTGTAGCATCGCAGCTGAGTTTGTCCAGATTCAGTTTGCTTGTGTTCATAAAGCGAGACCTGCACCAACGCAAAACAGTGTTCTACTTCTATACTACTAAACCGTTTAGTAAAGTCAATATTTTTCTGCAAAAATGCAAACGCTAAGCGTGTCTGTCATGCTGGAGAAGAATCTTATGGAGCTATCTTGAGTGAACCGTCCAGCCCAGTCTGCTGCCTTGTCTGAATCTCTCCCTTTAGCCGATCAGTCTGCTGGTCAAAACCCAGATAAAGCAGCAGTGATCCTAGCGGGTGCGCTGACTGTGTTCACAACTCAAGGGTATGCTGCTGCTAGCATGGACCGGATTGCCAAAGCGGCCAAAGTTTCTAAGCCGACGCTGTACAAGTACTTTCAAGATAAAGAAGGGCTGTTCTTTGCGCTGGTGCAGCAGCTAACCGAACGCAATCAGCAGATGCGGCAGCAGCTACTATCGGCTACCGAAATTCATCGTCCGCCCAGCGAAGTGCTAAGGCAGATTGCCATATTCGTCACCGATGGATTCAGTCAGGACCAGGCGCTTAGGAACCTGATGCGGCTGATTATTGGAGAGTCAGAGCGCTTTCCTTCATTGGCAAAGCGATTTGTACAAGAGATCGAAAAACCCATCCTAGAAAACTTTGCCCGCTATCTCGCTGCGCAGACACAGCTTCAGCTCAGCGATCCGATGGTAGCTGCGCGGATTTTTGTGGGTTCAATTGTTCACTATCTGCTGGTCCAAAATGTGCTGCACGGCAGTGAAATTCTGCCTTTGGAGCGCGATCGCCTAGTAGACGGTCTAGTCCAGATGATCACCGCGCTAGATACCAGCACGCCAGCACCTTCAGAAGATTAGCTATTCTGCTACTATGCTCAGCGCCACAGCTTCAGCGACTTTGAGGCCATCCACAGCGGCTGAGAGAATGCCGCCCGCATAGCCCGCGCCTTCCCCGGCAGGATACAGCCCCTGGGTGTTCAGGCTTTGGAAGTGGCGATCGCGCTTGATCCGAATGGGGGAAGAAGTACGAGTTTCCACGCCTGTTAGCACAGCGTCTTTCATCGCGAATCCCTTGATCTTTTTATCAAAGGCAGGAATAGCTTCGCGAATGGCGGCGATCGCATACTCCGGCAAACTTTCGCTTAAATCGCACAGATGCACACCCGGTCGATAGGTCGGCTTCACCTGACCAAACTCTGTTGAAGGCTTCCCTACTAGAAAATCTCCGACTAGCTGGCCCGGTGCTTCATAAGTCTTGCCGCCTAGCTCAAACGCGCGAGTTTCTATCTGCCTTTGGAGCTTGATTCCACCTAACGGATCGTCAGGATAGTCTTCTTCTGGCGTAATGCCAACAACAATACCGCTATTAGCATTTCTGCCGCTGCGTTCGTATTGGCTCATGCCATTAGTGACCACCCGTCCTTCTTCAGAGGTCGCAGCCACGACCTGACCGCCCGGGCACATGCAAAAGCTATAAACCGTACGACCGTTGGAACAATGATGAACTAGTTTGTAATCTGCGGCCCCGAGAATAGGGTGTCCAGCGTTCTCTCCATAGCGCTGTTGATCGATTAGCGGCTGCGGATGCTCTATGCGAAAACCAACAGAAAAAGGCTTCGGTTCAATATAGACGCCTTGCCGGTGCAGCATCTCGAAGGTATCTCTAGCGCTGTGGCCAACTGCGAGTACGACATGATTGCTAGCGATGAAGTCTCCGTTTTCCAAGGTGACGCCGCGAACCTTGCGATTCTCTCCTTCCACATCTACTTCGATGGTTTCTACCCGGCTCTGAAACCGGATTTCTCCACCTAGCTCAGTCACTTTGTTGCGAATGTTTTCAACAATCTTCACTAGGCGATAGGTGCCGATATGCGGCTTACTGATATATAAGATTTCTGGAACTGCCCCGGCTGCGACTAGCTCGCTGAGTACCTTACGCCCGTGATGGTCGTTGTCTTTAATCCGGCTGTAAAGCTTGCCATCGGAGAAAGTCCCCGCGCCACCTTCTCCAAACTGAGCGTTGGATGTGGGATTGAACTTGCGCTTGCTCCAAAAGCCGAAGGTGTCTTGCGATCGCTCATGTACCGCCTTTCCCCTTTCCAACACAATTGGTCGAAATCCCATCTGCGCTAGCAGCAGCGCCGCAAACATACCGCATGGACCCACGCCGACTACAATTGGCCGCTGCGCTAGGTCGGCTGGCGCTTTAGCAACATACCGATAGTCCATATTCGGAGTAGGGGACACACGGCCTGCCTTCTTGAATTGCTTTAGCAACTGCTTTTGCTTTGGCGTCTCGATATCAAGCGCGTACACCAGCGAAATAGCGTTTTTCTTCCTGGCATCATAGCTACGCTTGAATACTGAAAAGCTTTGTAGATCGGCGCTACTAATTTTCAGCTTTTGTAAAATAGCCGCCTTCAGATCTGCTTCGGTATGATCTAGCGGCAGTTTGACTTCGGTAAGACGCAACATAAGTGAAAGTAAAACTTCTAAAGAAAAATTACAGGCTAAAGAATACCCTTTAGCTTCAGCTCAAAGCCAGGTAGAACAGACCCGCCTGAAAGCGTCATGGGCCGAGTTAAAACTTTCGTTTCTTGGCTATCACTGTAAACTTCGACCTGAGCGTCTTGTCTGTTGATTAGCCAACCAAGTTTGGCACCGTTGTCCATATATTCTTGCATCTTGGCTTGCAAGAGTGAGAGCGAGTCCGTCTTGGAGCGAAGTTCTAAGACGAAATCAGGACAGATTGGCGGAAATTTCTCTTTCTGCTCCGGGGTCAGTGCGTTCCACCGATCAATCTGAACCCAGGCAGCATCCGGAGCGCGGTCGGCTCCATTCGGAAGTTTAAAGGCGGTAGAAGAGTCAAATACTTTGCCTAGACCTTTGCTCTCGTTCCATATCCAGAGCTGCGCATTGATACCCGCATTTCGAGTGCCAGTTTCTCCTCCAGTAGGGGGCATTAGGATAAGTTCTCCATTGGCACTGCGTTCGATTCTGATATCGCGATTGATGCGGCATAGCTCATAAAACTGCTCATCTGAGAGTTTTGTCGAACTAGGCATCTGCAAGGTTAGAGCAGTCATAGGGTTGTCTCCGGGCGGAATGCTGCTAGCGCAAGACGTTAGATATAAGCCTATCTTAGCGCGCCGTCTCGTGCAGCCTTAGCACTATTTACCGATACAGAAGCGGCTGAAGATTTCGTCGAGCATAGATTCTGTGATCTCCTCTCCGGTGACTTCGCCCAGCGCATGAATGGCGGTACGCAGATCGATAGTCCAAAAGTCGAGAGGCAATGCGTTTTCTATAGTTTGTTCGACTTGAGAAAGGGCAGCTTCGGCCTGGGTAAGGGCGGCAGACTGGCGCTGGTTGATAGCAAAGTCGGTATTGGCAGCGGTAAGGTTGCCAGCGTTGGCGACTTTGAGAATGGCGGCCTCTAAGTCAGGGATGCCATAACTGGTAGCAGCAGCAGTACAGACAGTGGCTGCAACTTCGCTCGGCCATTGTGGGAGACGAGCGCTTAGTTCTGCTTGATCCCTGGAGGAAGGGGAGAGTAGATCGATTTTGTTGGCGATGATGATGTGAGGTTTGTGTTTGATTTTTTCGTAGAGGGTTTGTTCGGCTTCGGTCCAGCCAAGGGTGGCGTCTGCGGTGAGTAAGACCAGATCGGCAGATTGAGCAGCGGTGAGGGATCGTTCGATACCGATCTTTTCAACTTCGTTAGTGGCGTCGCGGATTCCGGCGGTATCTAAGACCTGAATCGGGATGCCACCGACGATGAGCTGTGATTCAACAACGTCGCGAGTAGTGCCAGGTAGATCGGTGACGATCGCCCGATCGCTTTGGCTCCAGGCATTCAGCAGGCTAGATTTGCCGACATTGGGCTGGCCGACGATAGCAACTTTTAGCCCGGTGCGCAGCAGTTCGCCTCTGTGCGCTGTAGAGAGAATTTGAGCGATTTGCTGATGGATGGATTGGAGATGCGATCGCACCTCGTCCTCATCAATCGGCGGCAAATCATCGGCAAAATCAACCCGCGCTTCTACTTCTGCTAGTACATCAAGGCACTGGCTGCGGAGCTGGCGAATGCTCTTGGCTAGCTTGCCTTGAATGCC
Organism: uncultured cyanobacterium; assembly: GCA_963772185.1. Lineage (GTDB taxonomy): Bacteria > Cyanobacteriota > Cyanobacteriia > Phormidesmidales > Phormidesmidaceae > Phormidesmis. The sequence continues at coordinate 84,357 of CAVYWR010000003.1, forward strand.
CATTAGCGCCGTTTGCGCAGCCTGAGGCGACTGAGCGCCGACTAGATCAGCGACGCTTTCAGCCTGGGTGAGATCCAATCGCCCGTTCAAAAAGGCGCGCAGTGTAAATTCACCCGGCTGGGCTAGCCTAGCCCCTCTTTGAATACATAGCTGTAGGACTTGCTGAACAGCCATAATGCCGCCATGACAGTGAAATTCGACTACATCTTCACGAGTGTAAGAGCGCGGCGATTTCATTAACAGCAGCAGCGCTTCATCAATGATGGCTTGGTCGCTGCGTACGTGTCCGTACAAAATACGATGGCTTTCCCACTGCTGCTGCCTAGGCGCGTGGAAGATTTGCTGGGCGATCGCAATCGAATCAAAACCCGACAGCCGCACGATGCCGACACTGCCCTGCTGGGGGACGATAGCAGTCGCGATCGCAACAATAGTTTCAGCCTGGGCAATAGCCTGAGTCATAGTCAAATAAACGCGTGGGAATAGATCAAAGTATGGGGCAGCACCGCCTATCCGTGAAACCACGGCAAATTTATCGCTCACTCGGTAGACGCTTGGAAGTGCCAAGTTAGAATAAGTTTAGTAGACAGATATCTCTCTGGTCTCCTGCCAAAGGTTTAGGCAGAGTGCGACCCTGGAAGGGACCGAAAGGTAAGCTAGAGGCAGAGACATTAAACGCTATGCAAAATCAGATGCAAAATTCTAATGCTGCTGACGGCAGAAAATCGCTACCAGCATCGAATATGGCATCGAATGCAGAGCGTGGAGAGCCTTCAACGCACAGAGAGTCTTTGGCCCTGATGGAAAGACCCGCCCAGCCATACAGACAGCAACTTCCCCAAGACCAACCCAATCGAGAAACGAGCGACAAAGCGAAAGCGACTGTCTCAGAACTCTGTGCTAAAAAGATTTGACTTAACCTACTGGCGACGGCTGCTGCGCTATTTCTACATTCGCTTTTTGAGGATGCAGGGCAGTCCCCAAGCGATCGCGAGAGGCATCGCTGCTGGCGTATTTGCCGGATCGTTTCCGCTGCTGGGCTTTCAGACAATTATCGGCGTGGCGATCGCGGCTCTAGTGCGCGGTAACAAAATCATGGCTGCTGCGGGTACCTGGATCAGCAACCCGCTTACCTATGTGCCCATCTTCGCACTGAACTTCAAGGTCGGCTGCTGGCTATTGAGACTGCCCAACGATATCGTGATTCCGCCTGCTACCGCTGGTATGGACGAGTGGATGAGCATGGGCATGTCTGCTACTGCTGCGCTGATGGTGGGATCTTGCATTGTCGGAATAGTGGCTGGTTTAGCTGCTTACTACTTGGGACTAAGAGTGGCTCTACTCCGCGAAAAGAAGCGATTGGCAAGAAAGTAACCCGTTCTGTTTTTTGATCTGGTTGTTGACCTAATTTTTGATCTGGTTGCTGAAAGTGAAACTGCTCCTTTCCTTACGTTTATAGTTTGTATTCTGTAATGAGCTGTCTACAGCTCGGCAGGCAAACATATTGAGGAAATCTGTGATGAAACTTTGGTCAATAAAATCTAGAGAACTGAACAACCGGAGCTGGGCGTTAGCGCTAGCAGTACTGACTTTTGTTCCAGTTGTCGGCTGCGCCGTACGCCCGCAATCAGCAGCAGCGCAGATAAGCGGTGGCCCGGTTCATCAATCAGAGCGGGTGCTGAGCGTGACTGGTGTGGGAATGCGCTCAATTCCAACGACGTTTACGAAAGTTGATCTAGGCGTAAACGTAGAAGCTGGAACGGCGCAGGCAGCGCAACAGCAAGCGGCAGCACAGTCTGCGACTGTGATTGAATGGCTGCGATCGCAAGACAATGTAGAAAAGCTAGAAACCAGCGGCATCTCACTCAATCCCCGCTACGACTATTCCAACAACAGACAGACGCTGACCGGCTACCAGGCGACCAACACCGTCAGCTTTAGAGTCCCTACCGAAGCCGCTGGCCCAGTGATTGATGAAGCCGTCAACCAGGGTGCAACCCAGATCAACGGCGTCAGCTTTGTTGCAGAAGACGACGCGATCGCAGCCGCCAGACAGCAGGCATTAGCGAGCGCCGTAGAAGACGCACAGCAGCAGGCCGATACCGTCTTAGGCACGCTAGGACTCACACGCGCAGAGATTGTCAATATCTCTATCGGGTCTGTCAGTGCCCCTGCCCCTAGACCCGCAGCTCTAGAAAGTCGGTTAGCTGATAGCGCGGCTAACACCGTTGTTCTAGGTCAAGAACAGACTATTGACGGCCAGGTCACTCTGTACATCCGCTACTAACCCAGGCAGAGTCGAAGCCACTATCTGGGTAAAATACAGACAAAAAGGCAGCGACAGAGCAGCAGCGGGGGCATATGCTGGGACAAACTCTAATTGACCGCTATCAGCTGACGCGCATTCTAGGCTCTGGTGGATTTGGTCAAACCTATCTAGCCCTAGATATCTCGGCAGCAGATGCTTCAACGTCCGTTCAACGTGCCCCCTGTGTGGTCAAACAGCTTCAGCTAGCCAGTCAGGATAAGAGCTTTCTCAAAGTAGCCAGGCGACTATTTCAAACAGAGGTCAATACGCTTGAGAAGCTAGGCTCTCATCCCCATATTCCTACACTGCTAGATTCTTTTGAAGAAGGAAGAGAGTTTTATCTAGTTCAAGAATTTATCGATGGCTGCTCTCTAGAAGAAGAGATTACAAGAAAGGGAAAGTTTAGCGAAGTCCAGGCAATTACGCTATTAGAGAAAGTGCTGCCCGTATTGGAGTTCGTACACAGTCACCGGGTAATTCATCGGGATCTAAAGCCCGATAACTTGATTTGTCGCAAAGATAGTGACGAGGTAGCGTTAATTGACTTTGGCGCGGTCAAACAGATTCGGACTCGGCTACACACAGAAGAAAAGTCAGCGCTGACAATTGGCATCGGGACTCAGGGTTACACGCCTAGCGAACAGCTTTCTGGCAAGCCGCGCTACAGCAGCGATATCTACGCGCTAGGTATGACGATCATTCACGCATTGACCGGGCGATCGCCCAATGACTTACCCGAATCGCCCGATACGCTAGAACCCCAGTGGCAGCAGTATGCGCAGGTGAGCCCAGGGCTAGCCGCGCTGATAGCCAAGATGACCCGCCACTATATCTATCAGCGCTATCAGAGCGTAGAAGAAGTCCAGCGTGATTTGGCTCGATTAGACGAGCTACCGGGCGAACTTGCGACCGCTCAAACGGCTTTAGAACCGGGTTCAATTGCTAGAAGGAACTGGGATAGCGAAGCTGAGACGGTGATTGTGCGATGGAAAATGGGCCACCGTGCCAAGCGGCTAACGGTGCTAATCTCTACGCTGTTGACCAGCGCTTGTGTCTTGGGACTGCGGCAGGCAGGCGCGTTTATGCCTGCTGAATTGTCTGTGTGGGATAGGTGGGTAAGTGCTCAAACAGATAAAGGACCAGACGAGCGGCTGCTAGTTGTTGAAGTTACAGAAGAAGACTTGCGATCGCTCCAAACCAGATATCCTTCTGACGAGTCAGTTGCCCAGGTAATTGACAATCTACAACAGCACAACCCTATCAGCATCGGTATAAATCTAGACCACGAGGTTCCACACGAACCAGGAACAGAAGCGTTAAGAGAGCGATTAAACAATCCTAATGTAGTGACTGTCACTCAGCTCAATGAAAATGAAGACAGTAGTAGCTTGCTATCAACGGAAGTAAACACATCCGCGATCACACGGCGCAGTTTCATCAATATTGAGATCGACCCCGACTTTCGGGTCAGAAGAGCCATGCTAGGAATGGCTGCCGATAGCTCCTTAGCAGATGATACAACAGATCCAATTTTCTCTCTGGGAACAGAGCTGGCCCTGCGATACTTAGAGCACGTCAACCGCATCACACCCGCTGCTGACGATGTTCTGACGCTAGCAGATGTGCGCTTCAACAATATGTCTAAGAATTTTGGCGGCTATCAAAATATGACGAATAAAAAACTACCAAATCCCGCTTCAATATCGCTCATCACAGGCGGCAGCACCGACCGTGAGTTTTGTAGATGTTTTGAACAATCGGTTTGATGGCAACCTGGTCAGAGATAGGATTGTCTTCATCGGCATGACAGCAGCGAGCGGACGAGACCTGTTTTTGACCCCGTACAATACGGATAGCACTCAAGCGGAGATGCCCGGAACTGTAGTCCATGTCCAGGTCGCCAGTCAGATTCTATCGGCAGTTATTGACCGCGATCGCCTGCTATGGGACTGGCCAGAATGGGCAGAAATCACCTGGATTATCTCATTGACAGCTACAGGCAGCGTGCTGATGGTCATAACTCAGAAAGGGCCGATCTTGATAGCGTTTGGTGTAGGCGGCCTGCTGAGCATTTACCTAGTCAGCCTAGCCTGCTTTCACGCAGGCGGCTGGGTGCCTGTAGTCACTCCGATGAGCGCGTTCTTTCTGTCAGCAGCAGGAGCCCGCATCAGCAAGAGCTATCAGCGCAGACACTGGGAAGCCAGACAGTAGACAAAGCCCGTAAGTAATTGCTCAACTCCATCTAAAAGGGTATTGAAAGAAAACAGAAACGCCTTAAGCTTAAAAATATGAAAAAAATCTTAAGCTAGACGGTCTGTCTGGCGAGAATAAACATGCCTCAGTAATTACTCTGTGAAAAGAAAAACATAGACTGCGACAGCGATTGAAAGAACTAGAGAGGTCATGGAACATGAACACAAAACATGAATAAGACAACGAAGATAGATGACATCTCCTTTGGTGATTTCTCCGCCACCAGTCGTGCTGTTTTGCTTTTTTTACATCAGCGCTTTGGGTTTGCTCTGTGGATGGTGACTCGTAAAGAGGGCGATGATTGGATTGTGTTGCACAGCGAAGATCACGGCTACGATGTAACGCCAGGAGACGTATTTCAGTGGGCTAGTTCGTTTTGCTCTGAGATGATTGAGGGCAACGGACCTTGCATCGCGCCCCAGTCGGATCTAATTCCTGCCTACAAGCTAGCGGAGATTGGGCAGCTGGTGAAAATTAAGGCGTATATAGGCTATCCGCTGCTTCGCGCAGATGGTAGCTTGTTTGGCACTCTATGCGGCATCGATCCACAGCCTCAGTCGGCATCGCTAGTCGAGGAGAAAGATCTCGTAGAACTGCTAGCCAAGATGTTGGGAACAGTGCTCCAGCTAGAGCTAAGCGCCGAAAAGACCGCCCGTGAGGCAGAACGCCTACAAATGGAGGCACTAACCGATCCGCTCACTCAGCTCTACAACCGGCGGGCTTGGGATCGATTGCTGAATGCTGAAGAAGAACGCTGTCGCCGATATGGCAATCCAACGACGATCATGGTAGTCGACCTTGATGGACTGAAGGCGGAGAACGATAGTGAAGGTCACGCAGCGGGCGATTTGCTGCTTCAGCGCACAGCTAAGATTCTACGTCAGGTAGCGCGTCAGGTTGATGTAGTCGCACGGCTTGGCGGGGATGAGTTTGGCATTATTGGTGTGGAGTGCGGCCTGATCGATGCCAGCGAGACCCTACTAAAGCGGACCAAAACAGCGCTGGAGAACGCGAATATCAAAGCTTCGGTGGGTATAGCAGAGCGATCGCATAAAACTGGCCTAAAACAGGCATGGGAAAAAGCCGACCAGTTGATGTACGAAGACAAGCGATCGCGCTACGCCACACCGATTCCTAAAATAGATAGTCATCGCAGATCGCTAGCCAACGCAAGCCGCATTAATTAGGCGCATTGATTAGAGGCTGAGCGCTCGCTTATCTCCTGCTGACTACGCAACGGCTAGCAGATGAGCGTCTTCTACTGCGGCGTTAGCACCAGGAATCGCCAAGCCCAGATCCTCTAAGACCCACTCGACTGCTTTTTCTACAAACAAATCAATCTCTTCTACTGGAAGCTTAACGGGCGCAACGCTATGGTTATCTGACTCTAAAAAGAGACTCTCTGTGGTCAGATTTTTCAGAGCCTCATCAAAAGTAGCTGCCTTAATATCAGCTGATAATCTATCTGCTTCGATCTCGGCTAGCACTTCGTCTAGAGACAACGCAGCGCTTTCAGAAATCTCAAACTCTCCTAGATCGTTAACCACACAGAAGGACTGCTTTGTGGGCTTTACCTCTTGTGCTGGTAGCGGTTTAGACAAATCTATGAATTGAGTGACTTTAGTCACTTGAGCAATCTGCGTTTTAGTCTGAGTCTCTTCAATGTCTGCTAAGGATACTTTTTGAGTCTGGGTTACTGGAGAGATTGCTGTGCGGCTACTTGCGGGGATGATTTCAAGAATTCTCTTGCCTAGAACGGCAGCTTTTTTCTCCGAGCTGCGGTGAGCGACTGTCGCAACTAGGCTAGCGGCGATCGCGATACCTAGAAGTGTCTTAGCAACACTGCCACTAGGTAGCATCGGCAGCAGCGCCCGTGCGTTGAGCAGCGATTGAGAAACGTACTTTGGCGAAGCTGAAGCGGTTGGATTAGCAGATTCTAACGCTGATGACTCCGCTAGAATCCGATTGCGCTCTGAATGATAGTTATCGATCATTCTTCGCTCAGAACTCAGCTCACGCTGCAAGCTTTCATACTCACCAATCCGTTCAGACAAACGCCGCTGTTGATCGATTAGTTCAGCTTCGATAACAGCTAGTTTCTCGCTGCGGAGCTGTTGAACATTCTGCTGGTGGGTCTCAAAGACCAACGTTTCGAGCGCTTGGGTCTGGAGAGGCGCGCGATCGCCGATACTCGAGATCTGATTACTAACAGCTGATAGCTTTGCTGCCAGATGACGACTAAGCGCTGTTTGAGCTCCTGTCTGAGTTCTTTTCAGCAGATCTTGATAGTCACTATAGAGCTGATTGAGTGCAGTCCCATCTATGTTGACTTGCGCGTATTCCTTTTGGATATCTGCCTCGACAGCTTCTAGCTGGTTCCACAGCGCTTGATAGTCATCGTTTTTGCTTAGAATCTGCTCAGCAATATCGGCTGTCACATTCGCAAAAGATAGCTGGGTTTTAGTCTGCTCGGCTCGTAGACGAGTCTGATCTAGCTCAATGACAAGCTGCTGCTGCTGACTGGAGACTTCTAGCAGGCGATCGCCCAAGATAGTCTGATAAGCGCTGATATCTCCCTGTCCGTACTGCGCGGATAGATTGTCTATCTGTTTTTCTAAGTGTTGAATTTTTTCAGCGGTTGAAGAAATCTGTGAGTCGATATATGCCAGCTGACGGCAAGCGCTGTTTCTACAGGTCTGAGCGCGAGCCGACTCTGCGACAATTTGTGCGATGACGTTCTGCACAGTAGCATTCGCCTGGGGCGTATTCGCCTGAGTGGCGTAGAGCAACCGCCAGTTACCATTCTCATCTTCGCTAGTCGCTGTGGGCTGATGCGATGAGGTCGCTAGCGTTGAGGGTGCTAGAGATGACTTCTGGCTGAAGGTAGCCTGCTGTAGCTGAGTCACCTGCGGGGCGATCGCCTGCGCTTGGTCGAGTGCGGCAGCGCTCTGAGCGACTCTTGATGGTACCTGCTGCGGTAAAGGTAGGGGTTGACTGCTCGCCACTTCTGGAAATGCGATCGCACTTTCGCTAGCGAGCGGAATCAGACCGACGGCTGAAGCGATCGCCATTGCACTTGATAGCGTATTTTTCCGCCCAGTCGAGGAAGAGACCCTGTTGTGAGTACGGCTATCTGTTTGCATTAGAAATGTCCGACTGAATGTCAACTGATTGTCTGGTAGGATTTGGTACGAAATGTCGTTTGATCGGCTCTTCACTCTCTACTCTTCATTCAATATGCCTGTAGAAAACTAGTAATAGCGTGAAGAAAGCGAGAAGATGATTCAGTCTCTGTTAGATTCTTTTACAGAGGCAGAGGCACTAAATCCGGCAATAGGGCGTACGTACTTAAGGGCGCTTTCTGTAGAGGAGTCCTTTTCAAACGGATTGTGCCCCATACACCAGTCCGAAATGAACGTTGGTTAGTTATTTAGATGAGTGCCTCTAATGGGATGTTCCAAGTAATCTGAAAAATGAATGCTGGAGGCAACACTCCGGAAGCCCTTAGATTGTGCCCTACTGCGTGAAAAATGACTTTTAGCTACCGTGATTTGGCGAATCTGTATCAAACCACGCTGCTCAACGATGTCATTCCCTTTTGGGAAAAATATTCTGTTGATACTCAATACGGTGGCTACTTCACCTGTCTCGATGCCGAAGGGGAAGTCTATGACACCGACAAATTCATCTGGCTACAAAATAGACAGATCTGGACCTTTTCTATGCTGTACAACCAGGTAGAAAAGCAAGATGGCTGGTTAGAGATTGCCGCAGGCGGTGCAGATTTTCTGTCTAAATACGGCAGAGACACGGATGGAAACTGGTTCTTTTCGCTTACCCGGCAAGGACAGCCGCTGACTCAACCCTACAACATTTTCTCAGACTGCTTTGCAGCGATGGCGTTCAGCCAATACGCTCTGGCCTCTGGCAGCGAAGAGGCCAAAGAGATTGCGCTTCAGGCTTACGACAACGTTCTGCGCAGACAGCAAAACCCCAAAGGCAAATACAACAAGGCATATCCGGGCACTCGTTCGCTAAAGTCGCTAGCGGTCCCGATGATTCTGGCTAACCTATCTCTGGAGATGGACTGGTTACTAGCCGACGCCCAGCTAGAGCCGGTCTTGGATAGAACGGTCAGCGAGGTGATGGGTACTTTCCTAGACAAAGAGAAAGGGCTAATGTATGAGCACGTGGCCAGCGACGGCTCGCATGTGGACTGCTATGAGGGGCGGCTGATCAATCCAGGGCACGGGATTGAGGCAATGTGGTTCATGATGGCGATCGCGCAGAGAAAACAAGATACTCATCTCATCTATCAGGCGATAGCGGTAGTGCTGAATATTCTTGACTTTGCCTGGGATGAGCAATACGGCGGTCTTTACTACTTTATGGACGCTGCGGGGCACCCACCCCAGCAGTTGGAATGGGATCAAAAGCTATGGTGGGTGCATCTAGAAACGCTGGTAGCTCTGGCGATGGCATATCGCCTGACCGGAAGAGAAGACTGCTGGCGCTGGTACCAGAAGGTGCACGACTACACCTGGAGTCATTTTCCAGATGAGCAGTCTGGAGAATGGTACGGCTATCTCAATCGACGTGGGGAGGTGCTGCTGCCACTCAAGGGCGGAAAATGGAAGGGTTGCTTTCACGTGCCTCGGGCAATGTATCTGTGCTGGCAAGAGTTTGAGCAGTTGCACAATCAGCAGTAACGAACGATGCTAAGAATTTCTCATATGGTCTCGATTCCGGATAGCGAGATCGAGATCAGCGCCATTCGCTCTCAAGGATCAGGCGGGCAGAATGTGAATAAGGTGGCGACGGCTGTACATCTGCGCTTTGATGTGGGGGCGTCTTCTCTACCTGATTTTTACAAGCGGCGACTGTTGGGGCTGCGAGATAAACGACTGACGAAAGACGGCGTAATTGTGATCAAGTCACAAGCGCACCGTAGCCAGGAGCGAAACAAGGCAGATGCGCTCAGTCGGCTACAGCAGATGGTCAAGTCGGTGGCTATATTGCCGAAGGCGCGCCGGGCAACCAAGCCAAGTAAAGGCGTAAAACGGCGGCGGCTAGAGAATAAAGCGAAGCGATCGCAGCTAAAGTCTTCGCGCAAGAAAGTTGACCTCGACTAAGGGATTTTGAAACCGTAGAGCAGCGGATAATTAGGGTTGCTCAAAACAAGGCGACGATCAGGGCAGTTTCCAAAGCATCATTTTAAACACTCAAGGAGTAAGCTACCAAAGAATAGATTGCGCAAGAATTTGAGCAGTCAAATATGCTAGCCAGAATATGCCAGCCAGAACATGCCAGTCAAATCACTGCTCACTCGTTTAAAGCCTTACATACGTTGGGTAATCCTAGGCGGCACGCTCCTCTTTATTGCCAAGACGCTCAAAGACCACTGGCAGGAGGTCGCCAAAATTCAGCTGACTAGTCAGGCGCTGTCTGCGGTAGGACTGGCTTTCGCTATCACGCTGGTTGCCCACGTTTGGTCTGGCTGGGTGTGGCACTGGATTCTAAACCTGTTTGGCCAGCCGCTAGGTGGGGTTTGGAGTACGCCAGTGTATTTGAAAACTAACGTCGCGAAATACCTACCCGGAAACGTGTGGCATTTTGTCGGTCGAGTGAGTGCGCTGCGCGCGGTAGGAGCACCTACGGGCGTAGCTGTGCTGGGCGTGATTGTTGAGCCGCTGCTGATGGTGGTAGCAGCGGTAATTCTAGCCTGTGTGGCCGGGGGCCAGCTAACGGTGCTAAACGGATATTCTTTTATTCGATTAGCTGTACTGTTTGCGGCGGTCATTAGCGTGCATCCTTGGCTATTTAATCCAGTTCTACAGACTTTGGGGAGGGCTAAGGCCAGGGCTCAGAAACTGGCTTTTGAGCCCGAGGACAAGGCTGAAGATGCGACACTGCTGCGGATCTATCCAACCTGGCCGCTGCTAGGAGAGATTGGGTTTGTGGGTTTGCGATCGCTCGGATTTATCGCTATTGTGCTAGCTTTTCAGCCGCTGAGCTTTGTAGATATGCAGGCGCTACTGGCCGCGTTCAGTTTGGCCTGGCTGCTAGGATTAGTGATGCCAGGTGCGCCGGGTGGAATTGGCGTATTTGAAGCAACCGCAATCTCGCTGCTAGATACCCAGTTCTCAGCTGCCGTAATCTTGAGTAGTGTGGCTATCTATCGATTGGTCAGCGTATTGGCAGAAGTGAGCGCGGCAGGTATCGTCTGGATAATTGGTCCGCTAAGCGCATCTAGAAAATTCAGATGATTGAAACCTGAATAATCAAACGTGCCGAATGATTCGCACACCAGAGCGGTATAACGGCTGTCAATGGAGTTCGTCACAGGCCAGGGCTTGTTTTGGCATAGTGGTGTATCTCTATGACATCAGGTTTGCTTTCTCACTAGTTTGCTTTCCTAAAATAATTGCTATGGCCAACTCTCCACTCGAACTGCCATCCGCCTCTTTTTTACCCGGTGCGACCACTAGTCATAGGTTGGACTCTTCCAGTTCCGATAGGCCAGAGCTCTCTGTGGTCACGCCTATCTACAACGAAGTAGAAACGATTCCGATGCTAGTAGCGCGTATTACTGAAGTGCTAGACAGCATGGACGTTACCAGTGAATTGATCTGCGTAGACGATGGCTCTACCGATGGCTCGGTGGCACTGCTACGCAATATTGCTCTAGAACAACCTGCTTCCGGTCGCCTTCAGGTAGTGCTGCTACGTCGCAACTACGGGCAGTCAGCCGCGATGTCGGCTGGATTCAACCAGGCTAGAGGCAAGGTGATTGTGACTCTAGATGGGGATTTGCAAAACGAACCCGCCGATATCGCAACGGTCTATCACAAGCTTTTAGAAGGCTATGACCTAGTCAGCGGCTGGCGAAAAGAGCGCCAAGACAACGCGGTGACGCGGCTGCTGCCTTCTAAAATTGCGAATGGCCTAATCGCTCGGGTGACGGGCGTGCCTCTGCACGACTACGGCTGTTCGCTTAAGGCTTACCGAGCGGAGGTGCTAGGAGATATGCACTTATACGGCGAGCTGCACCGCTTCTTGCCAGCCCTAGCCTACATCGAGGGAGCGCGCATCACTGAGGTTCCAGTGCGCCATCACGCTAGACAGTTTGGTCAGAGCAAATACGGACTAGGCCGGACGCTGCGGGTCGTGATGGATCTGCTGACTATCTATTTTATGAAGACCTTTCTAACCCGTCCAATGCATGTGTTTGGTCCGTTTGGGATTGCGTCAATGACAGTTGGGTTTTGCTTAGGTTTGTATCTGACTTTTTTAAAGCTGTTTTTCAACGAGGCGATCGGCAGTCGGCCTTTGCTATTACTGGCTGTGCTGCTGCTGCTCTCCGGCATTCAGCTCTTTAGCTTTGGCCTGCTCGCTGAGCTAAGTATGCGAACCTATCACGAGTCGCAGCGACGACCGATCTATCGGATTCGTGAGGTGCTAGGCCATTCGGGTGAGAACGACTAAAGCAAAGCTTGCAATCGGTTTGGCAGAAGCTGTAGATATGTACCGACAAAGTTGATCATAGCTGACTGTACATGGGAAGCTGTACCAGCAGCTAGCGCTCGACTAAGCTGTAGAGATCTAGGATTGCTTTTCTAGAACTTCTGTGTGACATCTTTTCTACGACATCTTCTCTGGGACATCTTCATCTATGACCAGTGCTGTACTTGCCCCGACGCTGACTTCAACAGAGCTAAAGGCAATTAACCAAAAATTCGACCAGGCTGAGGCAACTGAACTGATTGAATGGGGCGTCCAGACGTTTGGCGACACGCTGGTGATGAGTACGAGCTTTGGCATTCAGTCGGCGGTGATGCTGGGGCTAGTGACCAGCGTAGTTCCCGATATTCCGGTGATTTGGGTTGATACCGGCTATCTACCGGCAGAAACCTATCGCTTTGCTGAGCAGCTAACGCAGCGCCTGTCGCTGAATCTAAAGGTGTATCAGTCGCCGCTGAGCCCGGCGCGGATGGAGGCGCTGTATGGGCGGCTGTGGGAAGTCGGCACGGTAGAAGCGTTCAATCAATATGATGCGATCCGCAAAGTAGAGCCAATGGAGCGGGCTTTGCAGGAATTGGACGCACGGGCCTGGCTGACAGGATTGCGATCGCAGCAGACAGACCACCGCAAAACCCTAAACCGCGTAGATGAGCAGGCAGGCCGCTACAAGCTGCTGCCTATCCTGCACTGGCATTCCAAAGCCGTATACAACTATCTAAAAGCGCACGATCTGCCCTATCATCCTTTCTTTGAGCAAGGCTACGTTAGCGTAGGCGACTGGCACTCTAGCAGACCGCTCAGCGCCAACGATGCCGACGGACGCGCCACCCGGTTTAATGGGCTCAAACAGGAATGCGGCATTCACATTCCCCAAACGCCTGAGGAAGCGCAAAGCCTAAACTCCAGTTCGCTCTAATAGTTTGTTTGATAGTTGATGACCTTCTCTAGGGTCTTCACGCTGTAAGGATCGAAACTGATGTCTAAACTACAAAAGCTAGCCTCTCAGTTTGTAGCCAGCGGTGAGGTAGTGACAGTCGAGCCGTTAGGAAACGGTAATATCAACAGTACGTTTTTAGTCACCGTCGAGCCAGAAACGACAAATCCTGCGAAGCCATCACGATTCGTACTACAAAAGATTAATGCTCAGGTGTTTCAACAGCCAGAGCATGTGATTCAAAATATGGTGGTGCTAAGCGAGCACCTACGTGAGGGAGCAGGTGGGCAATCGCTCTACTGGCAAACGCCGCGAATTATCCCAACGGTAGACGAGCAGAACTTCTGGCAGGACGAGACTGGCGACTACTGGCGTGCCATTAGCTTTATTGAAAACTCTCAGGTACTCGAAACAATTGAGACTCTGGCCCACGCCCGAGAAGTTGGCTACGGCCTAGCTATGTTTCATCGTCTGATTAGCGATCTACCAGTCAAAAGGCTTGCTAACACGATAGAAAGCTTTCACGTCACACCAACTTACCTAGAATTCTACGGAAAAGTTTTGAGAAAGTATCAAGCGACCTCTATGGGTAACTCCGCTCAGTCGCAGGCAATTCATCATTGCATAGAGTTTGTAGAAGCTAGGCAAGCATGGGCCCACGTTTTAGAAAAGGCTAAGGCAGACGGACATTTACAGCTGCGTCCTATCCACGGCGATCCAAAGGTCAACAACATCATGTTGGGCACAGACGGTCGGGCAGTGAGTCTGATTGATCTAGATACGCTACAGCCAGGACTGATTCACTATGACATTGGTGACTGCTTACGTTCTAGCTGCAATCGGCTGGGTGAGGAGACGGAAGACTGGGAGCAGGTTGTTTTTGACTCGACTATGGCTAAGTCGATGCTAGAAGGCTACTTCTCCTTAGCGCATGACTTTTTGACCGAGCAGGACTATCTCTATATATACGACGCGATTCGGCTGATTGCCTTTGAGCTAGGGCTGAGGTTTTTCACTGACTACCTAGCAGGAAATATCTACTTTAAGGTGAAGCATCCTACTCATAATCTAAATAGAGCGCTAGTGCAGTTTAAGCTAACTGAGAGTATTGAGGCTCAGGCGGATACGCTCAAGGCCATGATCGAGACAATGCGAAAATGACTTCTGAGATCTTCCATCTAGAGCCGTTTGAGCCAATCGCCGCAGACATTGAGCTGTCGGTTAGCGGCACGGTGACACTAGAAGGCACTCAGCTAACGATTACTTATTTGCTTAGTGGGAATTTGGAGAAAGTAGCGATCGCATCACCACACTCGGAGGGCCACTCAGACGCGATCGCCTGTGGGAGCAGACCTGCTTCGAGTTTTTCTTGACTGATACTCTCAATCCAACCGCAAATACACCTTACTGGGAGTTCAATCTCTCACCGTCTAGAGACTGGAATATCTTTGCTCTAGACGGCTACCGGCAAGGGCTTAAAAGAAGAATCAACTATCTCTCTATCTACCCTTTGACATAAAGAAACAGACAGAGAGCCTCTGCCTGAGATTAACGATGGACGTGAGTCCGCTGGTCAGCACCGATCAGCCGCTGCGATTAGGGGTGAGTGCAGTCATTCTGCTAGAGACAGGGGAGCAGACGTTTTGGGCGATCGCCCATCCTAGGCCCGCAGCAGACTTTCATCATCACCAGAGCTTCGTTCTTTCTCTGCGTCCGTGAGCAGTAAGCAACCTTTTGTCGCCACCTATGAACAGGATAGAGACTGTGCTAGATTTTTCTTATTCTTCCTATGCTCTACCATGCCAGCTCCTTCACAGAGCCAATCTACGGCCAAGACCCTTTTTTTACTAGCGTCCGCAGCGGGTTGGCTGATTGTCGGCGCTTCTTTAATCTATCTAGTGCCCGCAGCGATTGATCGGTTTGGCTCGTCGTCCACTTCAGGCGTATGGATGGAAACTTTAGGTCGTAGTGGATATAACCCTCAGCTAGCGGTTATCGGCGGTGGACTTGCGCTAATCCTTACAGTTGCTGGCAGCACTTTTTGGTACCGAGAGAGTTGGCCCCAAAAGAGCGGTTATCCAAAAGACCAGGGGAAGCGCTGATGAGAACTATTGGTCTGATTGGCGGAATGAGCTGGGAATCGACAATTGAGTACTACCGGCTGCTGAATGAAACAGTCAAAGCCGAATTGGGCGGACTGCATTCAGCCAAGATTTTAATGTATTCAGTTGATTTTGAAGACCTAGTGGCGCTAAAGCACAAAGGAGCCTGGGACGACATCGGCAGAATACTGGCCACAGCAGCCGCGCAGCTCGAACTAGCCGGGGCAGAGTGCATACTGCTAGCAACGAACACAATGCACAAGGTTGCAGAGGCGATCGCCCTGGCGACCACGGTGCCCCTCATCCATATTGCTGACGCGACCGCAGACGAAATCAAGCAGCATTCACTTCACCGCGTTGGCCTTTTGGGTACCCGGTTCACAATGGAGGAAGCCTTCTACAAGGATCGGCTGATTCATCAACATGGACTGGCCGTTCAGGTGCCCAATGGGAAAGAGCGCGAGGCTATTCACAATATCATCTATGACGAGCTGTGTCTGGGACAAATTCGGTCGGCCTCTCGCGATCGCTTTCGTACGGCGATCGCGAACCTAGTGGCCGCAGGCGCAGAAGCAGTCATTCTTGGCTGCACAGAAATTGGGCTGCTAGTTAAACCAGAGGACAGCACCGTGCCGCTATTCGATACAACAGCTATTCACGCTAAGGCCGCTGTACAGTGGGCAATTCGGTAACGGGCAATTCAGTAATGAGCAATTCAGTCAGATAGCAAAATCGGCCATCAGGCGTAGAGCTACGGCTGAGCAATAGGTTAAGTGCCTAACGTGTGCCGTAGGCTTTGCCTTCTCGAAGAGTATGCATTTGGTACAAACTATAGAACACAACCTACTCTGTTTAGGAACTCTCACTTCCTACAGTGTTGTTAAAGGAGTTTTTGCCATCTCCAAGCGGTCTGCTATACCCAAAGTTGATATTTCTAAGGGTAGAAGAGCCTTTTCACAAACTTACTTAAGGTAAAAGACCCGACAAAAGAGTTCCTCAAATTGTGCCTATTTCAATAGCTGCATACAGCACTGCCTCTGCCAACGATTCAGCGGTACCGTATCCAAACTTACAAAAGTATCTTAACGGATGAACTTGACTAGTAGAGGTGAAAAGGTTTGACAGGTGTAACAAGTGTGCCTAAGGTAGGCCAACTCTACTGTTTAGTCCTACTGCTACTGTTTAGTCCCACTGACAGAGGTGCCTCGAATCGAAGACACGTACGATATTGGTCTATTGCCGATATCTTCACACGTATCCTCGAGAAGCTCATCTTCTAGAACATGTTCGGTGATTACACTGTACAACTACCACCCGGTTATTGCGTAAGCTTTGGCATCATATAAAAGATTAGTGCAGGAGACGCAAAACTCACTGTGTAAACGCTCTCAGTTGTTTCTAACCTGAGGTTCAGCGTTCTCTTTAATGGGATTGTTAACTTGGTTATACGTATCTAAATTAGTCGGCTGTACGTATTTAGAATACGGCGTCCACCGGGAATACGCGCAGTATAACAAAAGGCTTGAAGAAGATGTTAATCTAAAGTCATAACGATTACGAGTAAGCGGTTTACTCACTTCAGCGGTGTCAATAGCGGTCAGTCAAGCAGTTTTCTATGACGGAGCGAGCAAGAAAACGCTAACTGACTAGCCCTGTAGTTTAAAGACATTCTTTTTTTTGGTAGAGGCCCCGGACTATGGCTAGAAACGCAGCAGTGGATAAAGAGCAAGGTCTCGAAAAGGCGCAGCAAGGAAACGCTATTAACGAACGAGCCGTTCAGGAGAAGAGCATGGTTGATACAAATAAGACGGCAACAAAAGTCAAGCAAGTAACACAGACAAAGAAAGCCTCTACAAAGAAAACGACTAAAAAGAAAGCTACCCGCAAGGCAAAGCCACTTTACACAACAGATGCGGTTAGAGCCTACCTTCATGAGATTGGCCGGGTTCCTCTGCTAAGTCATGAGGACGAAATCGTACTGGGCAAGCAGGTTCAGAAGATGATGGCCTTGCTAGCGATTAAAGATGAGCTAGCAGCTGAACTGCCTGAAACTGAAGAAACCAGTACTGAAGAAGCTGAAATCTCTAACGCTCAGTGGGCTGAGGCAGCTGGGATAACCGTAGCTGAGCTAGATCGCCATATGCGTCGCGGTCAGCGCTCTAAGCGCAAAATGATCGAGGCGAATCTACGCCTGGTTGTTGCTGTGGCGAAGAAGTATCAAAAGCGCAATCTAGAATTCCTAGACTTGATTCAAGAAGGCACACTGGGTCTAGAACGCGGCGTTGAGAAGTTCGATCCGATGAAGGGATACAAGTTCTCGACCTATGCCTACTGGTGGATTCGTCAGGCGATTACTCGTGCGATCGCCCAGCAGGCCCGCACTATCCGCCTACCCATCCACATCACTGAAAAGCTCAACAAAATCAAGCGCGTCCAGCGCGAGCTTTCTCAGAAGCTAGGCCGCAGTCCAAACGCTGCCGAAATCGGTCAAGAGCTAGAGCTAGAACCCAAGCAGGTTCGAGAGTATCTCTCTATTGCCAGACAGCCGATCTCTCTAGACGTTCGCATCGGTGACAACCAAGACACCGAGCTTCAAGATCTGTTGGAAGACGACGGCGCATCCCCTGAAGACTACACAGTGCAGCAGTCGCTTCGCTCTGATATCTTCAGAATGCTCTCAGAGCTAACCACTCAGCAGCAAGAAGTCATCAACCTGCGCTTTGGTCTAGCAGACGGCAACCCGCTGTCTTTGGCAAAAGTCGGTCAGCGTATGGGTATTAGCCGCGAGCGCGTTCGCCAGCTAGAACAGCAGGCACTCAAGCACTTACGTCGTCGTAAGGCCAGCATCAACGGCTACCTCGCTGCGGGCTAGAAACCTGACAAAACTCGTACAGTGAACTATTGACGGCGATATTGTATGTATGCAATATCGCCGTCATGGAAGCCGAGCCGAAAGCTGTCAAGATGATGCCAACTAAAGACTATGATGAGTTATTGTTTGAGTAGCTAAGAGATCCTGATATATCGGCGGAGTATCTATCTGTAGCTATCGAAGAAGGGTCTACAAAGGAGTTTTTACTAGCGCTGCGAAATGTCGCAGAAGCTCATGGAGGCGTGGGAATACTCTCGAATATCACTGAGCTCAATAGACAGAGCTTGTACAAGCTGCTTTCAGAGGACGGAAATCCTACATTGAGTAGTTTGCTTTCGATGCTTCGGGCGGTCGGAATTTCTATTAAGTTTACCTCTAACAGCACGGAAGCAGCTTAGAAGTTATCAGGAATGCTCCTTATACTCACAGTCACCAAGAGCTAATCTACTTAAGGCTGCTGGCCGCGACTTTAATAGGCGCGAGCAGCTCTAATGGAACTGCTAAAGAGTTCATATCTTTAAAGTCAGGATTTTTCTCTTTCTTGGGTCCGTGATAGTCGCTGCCGCCAGTCATCAGCAGATTGTGGGTCTGACAGTACTCCTCTAGTCTGCGTGTTTGGCTGACGCTGTGGGTCGGATGATAAACCTCTATTCCCATTAGTCCAGCTGCAATTAGATCTGGCAAGACAGTCTCCACCGTACCGCCACGAAAAATGCAGGGATGAGCCCATACAGGCACTGTCCCACAGCTCAGTAGGAGTTCAATTCCCTCTTGAGCCGTGAATTTTTCGTACGGGACATAAGCAGGACCGTCGTCTTTTAGAAAGCGGTCAAAGGCTTCGTTGTGTGAGCTGACGTGGCCTGCTTGTCTAAGGGCGTTGGCAATATGGGGGCGTCCGGGGGCTAGGGAACTAGTCATGTCAGGCAGCTCGATAGGATAGCCTAGTTCGGCCAGCTTTTCGGCCATTTTACGAGCGCGACGTTTTCGCCCCTCTACTCGTTCTTGTAGCGGGGCGGCAAGCTTGGCCTGGTCTGGGTAGAAGCCAAGAATATGCATTGAGCGCTCGTTGTAGACAGTGCTTAGCTCCAAGCCAGGCACAATCTCTAGGTCCAGGGACTCTGCCGCTTCGGTCGCCTCTGCGCAGCCTGCCATCGTGTCATGATCGGTGATGGCCAGTGCCTTGACTCCTTTCTGTGCGGCAAAGTTCACTAGCTCGGTAGGAGTGAGACTGCCGTCGGAACAGGTCGTGTGGCTGTGAAGTTCGAGCATGTTTAGAGGGAAAGAAAGGAATTACGGAAGTAGGCTAACTACGTTGCTCAGCGGCTGTATGATTTAGCTGTGAATCATTGTTGACCATGATACAAGGGATACAGAAAATACAGCCGTGGTTGAATGAAGCAACAGAACGTTTACGCCTCGAGTTTGATCCTGAACGAATCGTCTTGTTTGGTTCTTGGGCCTGTGGAGATGCTACGCGCCGATCAGATATCGATTTGTTTATGGTATGGCAATGCGAGATTAGTCCTTTAGAGAGGATCGGCCAGGTGCTAAGCGTACTACCTGACGCGCCTCAGGCGGTGGATGTGATCGTATATACACCAGGAGAGTTGGTACGCTGTCAACATAGACCGTTTATCGCCCAGCTATTGAGGGAGGGCAAGATTTTGTATGAGCGGAGCTAAGCTGAAACAAGAGGCTGAGCGTTGGCATAGACAAGCTGAGGATGATGTATAGCAAAGCGCGGATGCATTCGCACTTTGCTATAGCACTTTGCGTTATGGAACAAGAGGTGCAGCCTTCCGTAGTGTAGCAAGCAAAGTACGGAAAGCTATAGAAGCTGCTGGTTTATTGCAGATAGGTAAATTCGCTCAGGCTTGCTTTTATGCTCAGCAGGCGGCAGAGAAATCTTTGAAGGCAGTTGATTTTTTTCTAGACCTTGATCCTTGGGGGCACTCCACGAAGCTGATTCAGAATTTTCCTGAGGAGGAACAGCAGTTCTTTGCAGACGTTGTTGGTCATGCAAAAGCGCTAGATAAGCTGTACATTTCTACTCGGTATCCAGATGCGCTAGCAGAATTCACGCCTGCTGAAGCATTCACGAAGGCAAGAAGCTGAGTCTGCTATCCTATCTGCGCAAAAGGTTATCAGTAGTGCCGAAGAGCGTATTCATGGCATTACTATCCAGACTGAAGATGAGCGTCCCGAAGCTTAGCAATAGGCTCTAGGTAGGCAGCTTCTTCCTCTTGTGCCAATCTGGCAGGCGATCTTATCGACTTCTAGCAGATCGTTACCCCAGATGACTTGGCCGATGTCAATGCTGTCGCCTTTGTCGGGTTTATAGTCGTGGCTGACGAACTTGCGATCGCAATCCACCACCCCACCGTCAAACAGATGCCCGATGGTGAAATACACATCTTGCAGAACCAGTGGCACAGACGGACGATGCAGCTGGCCGCGTGAGTGGGGACTGCGGGCTCTGTACTTTTCTCTAGGGAACAGACCATAGAGATTTTTCAACGATGCGGAGATTAAATCTCTGCCTTTTAGGTGAGTTTTTTTGAAAGCGCTCACAGAAATACGACAGTCAACTGCTTGCAGCAGTTTTGGAGCCCACATCGTTTTGAATCGAACCGGTTCAGGGTGATAGTTGGGATACTCGATGCACTCTAACTCGTCTGCGTTGAGCAATCGAACGCCTTTGCTCAGTAAAGCAGACAGGCCGTTCTTCGCAGCAATTTCGCTCAGCGATACCTTTGAACAAACGCCTTCGACAATCAAAATTTCAGCAGTAGGGTTACCCTCTCGCAGTCCTTGCAACACCTTGCCTAGTACGTTCATGCTGACAGTCACAGGTGGCGCGACTGGATAGCCAAGGTTGGGTTTAACCAGGATTCGTCTGGCAGTTTTGGCAGTCGGGGGCGGCGAGTAGATAAAATCTGCTGTACTGGCAGTTTGCGCTACCGGTTGAACGACAGGTTGAACGGTAGTTGGCGCTGCGTTGTTGAGTGTGTGGGAATTAGCGATGGCTTTCAAAGTAGTAACGCCCGGATATGAGGAGGCGTTTGAGCGGTGGACGGATGCGCTAGAGCAGGCGAATTCGATGAAGTCGTCGCTTAGTAGCTGGTTCAAGGACATTCGCATTTTAGAAGATACCGGCAGAGGCTGGACGCCGGTATGGACATACGGAAGGGGGCGATCGCATCCTGAATACCTCGGCCCTGGCACCTATGACAGACTGGCTCGGCTGTTCATTGCCGAAGGTCAAGCAGAGGCGCAGGCCGAAACCATGTGGCAAATTCGCGATCGCCAGTTCATCTGGGGAGCCCGTACCTATCTGATGGGTGTGCTAAACGTAACGCCCGATAGCTTCAGCGATGGGGGGGAGTTTAATACTGTTGAAACGGCGCTGGCTCAGGCCAAAGCGCTAGTAGAAGCAGACATAGATATTTTGGATATTGGCGGACAGTCTAGCAGGCCCGGATCGAAGCCGACTACGCTAGTAGAGGAATGCGATCGCGTCCTCCGCATCATTAAAGCCATCCGTAGCCAAAGCGATCCCAAAATCAGTACGATTCCGATCTCAATCGACACTACCCGAGCCAAAGTTGCCCAAGCCGCCCTAGAAGCTGGCGCGGACATTATCAACGATATTTCCGGCGGCACCTACGAACCCGACATTCTAAGAGTAGCCGCTAAGACTGGTGCGCCCATCATCCTGATGCATCTGCGCGGCAAACCTGAAACCATGCAGCAGATGACTGACTATGACGATCTGATGCGAGAAATCGTTCTATTCCTGGCAGAGCAGGCAGATAAAGCAGTAGAAGCAGGAATTGACCCGAGGAAAATTGCGATTGATCCTGGAATTGGATTTGCTAAAACCGCTGAGCAAAACATTACCATTCTCAAAGAGCTAGAAGCGCTAAAGGCTTTAAACTGTCCAATTTTAATCGGTACATCGCGCAAGAGCTTCATCGGTAAGATCTTAAATCGGTCCGAGGCAAAGAATAGAGTCTGGGGGACGGCGGCGACAGTGGACTGTGCGATCGCCCACGGCGCAGATATTATCCGCATACACGATGGCCCTCAGATGCGCGATGTTTGCCGAATGTCAGATAGACTCTGGCGCTGAGCCACTCTCCTCTTCTCATAGAGCAGCCACAGCCCATCAATTTCTCCCTTTCAGCCCATTTGAGAAGCGGACGCGCTGATTTACACTAAAAGACGCACTTCATACGAACCGAGGTTTCCAACCCATGAGACGTTATAAAGCAGTCGTTGGTATTTTGCTAGCTGCGATCGCCACCTTCTTGGTGAGCTGTGGCGGCGGCCCCGAGGCTGTAGCCCCCACATACACCCCTGAGAAAATTGCCCAGCTGACCAACTACGTCAGTCGTTTAGAATCCTCACGCAATCGCTTCCCTGAGCTGCTCAACTACATCGAAAAAGACAATTGGGTCAACGTTGATAACTTCACTCACGGTCCCCTCGGTCAGCTCCGCAGTGAACTATCGCGCCTATCTAGTCAGCTACTGTCCGAAGACCAGCCCAAAGCCAAGGCCCTTTCTGAAGAAATTTTAGGCCATCTACAAAATTTAGACGAAGCCTCCCAAGAGCGTAATTACGGCGAAGCACTCACTCAGTATCGCGAGTTCGTTGGCGACTTTGAAGCGCTGCTAAGCATCGTGCCTGAGGGCGCTCGCCAAGAGGCTATTGAACAAGCGGCAGAAGAACCTAGCGTATTCGAAATGACTACAACCATCCCAGAAGAGCCAGAAATTCGCGCTGAAGAAGAAGACATGGTCCGTACACCAGTTCTGCTAGACGGAGATACTGAAGATACGATTGAAGCCTTGGGTGGAGATGCAGAGAATATTGACGATGACGCATAGATTTCCTGACTAGCCCTGTTGAACGTAAGCTGTTGCGATCTTCTAGGTAGACAGATAAGCAAACAGAGGACGTTTTATTGTCCTCTGTTTTTTATTGGATAGATAATTATGCAACCCAAGATTGTTGTTGTTGGCTGTGGCGTTGTCGGTGCGATGATTGCCTATGAACTCAGCGTTCAGATACCGACAGCGGATATCTGTGTCTTGGACCAGCAGCAGCCTGCACAGGGATCTACAGGAGCAGCGCTGGGCGTGCTGATGGGGATAATCAGTCACAAGGTGAAAGGGCGAACCTGGCGATTGCGTGAAGCGAGCGTTCGTCGCTATCAAACTTTGATAGATGAGCTGCAACAGCAGGGGTTTTCTGTTCCTTTTAACGATCGGGGAATTGTCAGTCTGTGCTTTGATGAAGGGAAGCTGCCGCGCTGGCAAACGCTAAAAGAGAAGCGGGCTGCGCAAGGCTGGCCGTTGGAGATTTGGTCGCCTACTGAGCTAAAAGAAAAATGTCCGCACATCGAGTTAGAGAGTGAGGTTGAGATCGGCGATCGCACCCAGTCCGAAATTCGCTCTGTAGCCGCAGCAATCTATTCGCCTGCGGACGCCCAGATACACCCGGCAGAACTCACCAAGGCATTAGTCTCTGCGACCGAAAATCGGGGCGTTCGTTTTCTCTTCGATACTGAAGTCACTAGTTTGGAAATGAACGGCTCTCAATGTAGAGGCATTCAAACAACTCAGGGAGAGATTGAGGCTGACTGGGTAGTGCTATCGGCAGGATTAGGATCGGCTGCACTATCGCAGCTATCTGTAGATCCTTTGGCGCTAATGCCCGTGCTAGGGCAGGCGATGGAGATTCAGCTAAAAAGTGGTTTGCAGATAGGAGGAGGCGATCGCGCCTTCCAACCAGTCATCAACGGCGATGATATTCAGTTTGTTCCATTAGGAGAGAATCGCTATTGGCTCGGAGCGACGGTAGAATTTCCTGATGGTAACGTGCCACTGAAAGCAGAAGCTGAGGGACTAAAGAATTTGCAGCAGGGAGGGGCGCGGTTTTGTCGTGCCATAGCACAAGCTGACATTATCAAAACCTGGAGCGGATTGCGACCTCGCCCAGTAGGTCAGCCAGCGCCAGTGATCAAATTGCTGGCCAACGTGGAAAACGTGATGCTAGCAACGGGCCATTATCGCAATGGCGTATTGCTTGCGCCTGCGACCGCGCAGCAGGTGTGCGATCGCCTCAAGGCGGAATAGAGCGGCAGGGATGCTATAGCATTTTGGTTAGTCGAAGTGATTTGCGACCTCGCGCTGAGCTATACGAGTTTGGCTTGCAGCAGAGTATTCCACCTTTTTTGCTACCGCTAAAACCAGACGACAGTTCGCTGATCGGTGGCTTGCAAAAGCTATTAGAGGGAGTTTACAAACGGGCGAAGTATCACCTGGCAATTGACTATAGTCAGTCAGTGAAGCCTGCACTATCAGAAAGCGAGAAGAAATGGATGGATGCTTTGCTACAGAGTAATAGCTAGGGATGATACTTCGCACGTGTTCAGCGTAGATAGATCTGTTACGGTTCAACAGAGGTTGAGTCAGGCTCATTTCCTAGTAGAACATTGTCTTCTACTATCTCTTCTAGATTGAGCTGGTCGGCTACTGAGCCAGTATTTTCCTGATCAGCCGCTCTAGAAGCTTGACTTTGGGCCTGACGACGCTTTGCTCTTTTCTGTTCTAGTTCTGCGGGGGAAATGTTTTCTAAATCGGCAATTTCTGCACTGTCTGCTGCTAGCGTTGAGGCGTTTCCTTGCAGCGGCGCAGCCTGTAAGGAGGTCTGCATAAGACACAGAGAGACAAATACACCAGCTAGAACGAGCGCTGACTTCGCAATCACCTGCCGTAGCAACACAGCCATGCGTGAGATCATATTTGAAACCATGAGAACGCCTCTAAAAGAAGATAAGGATGCAGATTATCAAGCAGCAAAATGAGAAGCCAGAAGCGCTTGAGGGCAACTGCTATTAACTATTGAATAGCCGCGTATAAATTCAGCTATCTTCCGGAGGTTAGAGTTATCTGTTTCTAGACTCCATGGTTTGACTTTGGTCCACAGCTTTAGAGTCAGCAACACCTAGATACAGTCACTGTCAGGAGGAACAAACCTCTGCCAATTGCCTATCCCTAATTCCATCCGTAAGACAGATTCCAAACAGGATACAAAACGCAATAATTACATAGTACATATTTACTCTTTTCTTGATATGCCTGTAGAAGACCTGCGAAAGAACAATACGATGGCCCACATATTAGAGGCGCTAGATAGCGGAAAAGATATTGGCCACTATGGACGGCTGACGTTTGCGATGGTGGCACAGTATTTTGCGGATGAGCAGGAGATTGTTGATCAGCTTCGAAAGGATGAGGACTTTAGTGAAGAGGAGGCGCGATCGCTCTATCAACAGGTCACTAGCAAGCAATACAGCCCGCCTAGCCGCGATAGCCTGCTAGAGTGGCAGTCTCAACAAGACTTTCAAATCGTGCCGGACCCTGAAGATCCAGATGCAGGCAATATTTATCAGGATCTGACGTTTCCTAAGAGCGTATACGAAAGCATTTCTAGCTACAACGAAGACAAAAGTAGCTAGCTGGCGATCGCTCACTAGCGGCAGATGGCAAGATCAATCGGCGAACCCCGTGCTTAAGAGTAATAGTAAAAAAGACCAGTAGCTCACAAACCCAACGCCAAGACCGCTAGCCAATAGTGTAACTACTCTAAGCATGTAGTATCTTTTGGAAGGATTGAGGGGCTCTGTGCGCACCCAAACAAAACAAGCAACGATTGTACTGAAGGCGATCGCTAGGCCAGTCCCGATTTCTAGTAGCCGTACTTCTCCAATATCTAGCAGCGTATTGAGTCCCCAGTACTTTCTGCGTACGGCTTTGAGCTGCTGAGTATCTAACCCAATGTCTCGAATTTGAAAAGCCCGCTGAATCATGGCTCCCAAGTTAAAGTCGTTGTTATAGCAGCCGACAGGCTGCCCGCCGTAGGTTGCCTTGCAGCTACTGGCAAACCCGTCGGATTCGTTGGGTATCAGCGTCAAGACCAATGGCCGGCCCTGAATCTTCGCTTGGCACTGATCTTGTAAGTCGACTTTTGTACAGGTAAAGATGCGTCCAGGTATGGCTACTTCATCGACCGAACCCATAGCTTCGAGAGAAACTTCTACAATCGGGCTATCGGCATTGATGGTACGGGTCTCGAATACGATTAGGAAGAGATAGCTGCTAAACAGTACCATCCACAGCCCGAGCAAAAATCTTGATAGAAACAGTTTCCACTGATGCATAAGCTTACAACTTCGTTGGGATATTAGTCTTTAACATTCACCCGACTACTTATAGCCTTCCGCACTTTGCTTGCTACACATAGCAAGGCTACACCCCTTGTTCTATAGCGCAAAGTGCCATAGCAAAGTGCGAATGCATCCGCGCTTTGCTATAAGTAAACCTGACTAATTGCAGGAATAATCTCAGATAGTCCAATTTTTCATCTGGGAGGTCAGCCTATCGTAGAGACTATCTGTCACAGAGACTATTGAAAAGAATCTCGCCTCCTTGAAATTGGACATTTCACTACCAAGACAATCGCCAAACGCACCCAGCAATTGATATACAAAGTACATCGATTGTCAGGTTCAAAGAAACTCAATGTCTCCTCGTCAGTCCATTCAAAACTACATAGTCACTGCCAAGCAGATGCAGCAGATTGAGCAGCGGATCTTTGATGGCGGCATGCCAGTAGAGGCACTGATGGAAAAGGTGTCTGGGCGGATCACTCAATCCTTTGTCGAATGGTTCGTAGATCGTGTTGGAAGGAGTGCAGGAGTTGTTGGGATTCTAGCTGGACCGGGACACAACGGTGGCGATGCGCTAGTGGTAGCACGAGAACTGTACTTTCTAGGCTACGAAGTGCGAGTTTATCAGCCCTTTGCGAGTCTAAAGCCGTTGACAGAGCAGCATACTCGCTATGCCAAGAGTCATAGGAATTGCCTTTGTTGATGATCTAGATGGCTTAATGGATTGCGATGCAATTGTTGATGGCTGGTTTGGGTTTGGTTTGGCTAGGCCGCTTGAGGGCAGAATTGCCGCTGACGTTGAGAGTCTTAACCAACAACAGATTCCCGTTTTTAGTATTGATCTGCCTTCTGGCATTCATACCGATACGGGCGAAGTTATGGGTGTGGCGATCGCAGCAAGCTACACAGCTTGTCTCGGCCTGTGGAAAAGAGGATTCATGCAGGAGAAAGCGCTGGCCTACCTGGGTGATATTGAGCTAATTGATTTTGATATTCCACTGGCGGATATTGCGGCAGTACTTGGTAAGACGCCAGTAGTGCAGCGACTGACTGATGAACGGGCGATCGCACACCTACCGCTCAATCGTTCTGTCACCGCTCACAAATACACCGCAGGCCATCTGCTGCTAGTTGCCGGGTCGCGAACCTACGCTGGAGCAGCGCTGCTAACAGGATTAGGCGCGATCGCCAGCGGCGTTGGCATGCTGAGTCTGGCAGTCCCAGAATCCATTCGCCTAGCGCTCTTGCCACAGCTACCAGGCGCGCTGTTGATCGGATGCCCAGAGACTGACGAAGGCGCAATTGCGAGATTTCCTCAGCAGCTTGATCTGAAAAAATACGATGCGATCGCCTTCGGACCTGGCCTAACGCCTACTGTTCCGTCTCTGCTAGAAACCGTTTTAGCGGCTGAGTGTTCCCTGCTTCTAGACGCTGATGGCCTCAATTTACTGGCTCACACTCCTGTCGAAAGGCTTCAATCTAGGCCAGTGCCGACCGTACTGACGCCTCATGCTGGAGAGTTCAAAAGATTGTTTCCGAATCAGCAATCTTCTATGCCGGGAACTGGGGCTCATCAGGCTGCGATCGATAGCGGTGCGGTCATTCTTCTCAAGGGGCCGAGAAGTGCGATCGCCTCCCCCGACCAGCTATGGTTCAATCCACACAGCACACCTGCTCTAGCAAGAGGCGGCAGCGGCGACGTATTGACCGGACTGATGGGCGGACTGATAGCTAGCGCAGCCAAAGGAGCCAGCAGCGACCAACCAGCGACTGCCGACATCCTGGACTCCGCCGTTTTGAACGCTGTGCTAGGAGCCGTATGGTGGCATTCTCAAGCGGCCATTTACGCTAGCGAAAAGCGAACATTGCTAGGTGTCGATCCGCTCCATCTAGCACAAAGCCTCAATCCATCCTTGCAGGAAGCTATCTCCTAAAGCCATCTCCCAGACAAAAGGCTAGCCTTTAGCTCTTTCCCTCTCCCTGCGCTTACGTCGAAACGTCAGCCAGGTGCGCCAGCCTAACAGGCTCAACATCAAAAGCGTCAGCGGGATAACAATCAAATTAATTGAACCTATCCAAATCGAGTCTGGATGCGTAGCGTTGGCAATTAGATAGCCTACGTACAGCGCGTAGTAGCCCAGCAGCAGCACGCCTTCTCTACGAGACACCTGATTATCTGTAAAGAAAATCGGCAGGCACATAATCGCCACCGCTAGCATCACTGGAATGTCGAACCTCTGC
Source organism: uncultured cyanobacterium (assembly GCA_963772185.1). Lineage (GTDB taxonomy): Bacteria > Cyanobacteriota > Cyanobacteriia > Phormidesmidales > Phormidesmidaceae > Phormidesmis. The sequence continues at coordinate 112,827 of CAVYWR010000003.1, forward strand.
GCTGAGTTAGAAATATAGATACCAGTCTCTGATACGGCGCTGGTAAGACCTAGCACTATCAATATGTTGAAAATGTTGCTACCAATCACGTTACCAACCGCTAGATCTCGCTCCCCTCGAAAGCTCGCCATCACAGAGGTGGCGAGCTCTGGGAGTGAAGTGCCAAAAGCGATCACCGTTAGGCCAATAATCAGCGGACTCGCTCCTAAGAAAGTGGCAATCGTTACGGCGCTTTCTACTAGCCAGTGAGAGCCTGCCACCAGCATTGTCGTACCAACGGCAAATAGACCTGCGTTCAAACTGACTTCTTTAATTGAGGGCGATCGCGTCTCATCTAAGATCAGCCCATCTTCAAGCATCGGACTTTTCTCTTTCTGGCTTTGCAGCAACAAAAAGAGAGTATAGGCCAGTCCACCCACAAACAAAATCAGGCCATCAGAGCGACTAATCTGATTGTCGAAGCCAAAAAACATAACCAGCGCCGACACGCCGATCATAATAGGCACATCTAGCCGCACTAGCTGCTTTGCCACCACCAAAGGCGCAATTATCGACGATATGCCCAGAATCAGCAGCACATTGCAAATATTGCTACCGACCACATTGCCCAAAGCAATATCGGCCTGTCCGTTCAAGCTAGCATTTAGGCTGACGGCTAGCTCTGGCGCACTCGTGCCAAAAGCAACCACCGTTAGACCAACAATCAAAGGTGGAATCCCAACTGTGGTAGCCAGCTTAGAAGCACCTCGAATCAGCAAGTCTGCGCCTAGAACTAACAGGGCTAAGCCCGCTGCCAAAAAAACAACCGTAAAGATACTCATAGGTGCTGTAGGTTTCCAAGAGCTCTGGCAGTTGTAGATTCAGCGCTAGAGCCTTCTCACTTATATCAAATTACTTGGGAATAACCACGGTCTTTGAATCGGGCACTCCTCTGCTGCAATTTTTGCATAGGATGTAGCTAAACGTAGGATATAGCGAATTCGTGTCTAGTTCTGATCTGCCTTCTTTGGCCTCTTCTGATCTGGCCCCTTCTGGTATTGCGCCTTTTGAGCTTGCGCCTTGGCGATCGCCCCTTTCTAGAGCCCTGCACCGCAACCGGGCCCAGCCCTTTTGTCGCTTCCTTCAGCTAGCCACTATTCGCTCAGACGGATGGCCTGCTAATCGTACGGTTGTCTTTAGAGGCTTTCAGGCCGAGACTAATCAGCTGATGTTTATTTGCGATCGCCGCAGCGAAAAGATAGACCAAATTCAGCAACATCCTAAGGCAGAAGCCTGTTGGTACTTTACCAAAACCCGCGAACAGTTTCGACTGCGCGGCCAGCTAATCACTATCACCGCCGACACACCGACAGCAATTTTGACCGAAACCCGTCGCCAGCTCTGGCAGAAGATCTCAGACAACGCTCGGCTCCAGTTTGCCTGGCCACAGCCTAAAGCCATCCGTACAGAGCAAAGCGACTTCAGCCCACCGCCACCGGACGCTCAGACGCCTCCAGATACATTTTGTGCGCTTCTGCTAGTGCCCGAAGCAGTAGACTATCTCTCTTTACGAGGCGAGCCACAGGATCGAATAATCTACTCTCTAGCCGAAAAGAGCCCAGCTAAGGGCTCAGACAAAGACTCAGCCAAAGATAAAGCCGAAGCAAGCTGGACTTGCCAAACTGTCAATCCTTAGAATGTCCCAAACGCTAACCTGCTTACGCCGATAGCATTTCGGTTGCTTTCAGATTCCATTCTTTAAACGTGGGAGACTTAATAACGACATCGCCCACAAAAACAGTCTCTTCGTATCCATTCTCTGTCAAGAACAATACCGTACTCCGTTGGTGAGTTCGCACAGACCTTCTACTTCCTTACTTGCGGCAAGAAAGTCGTCAAAGGTTTTCAGCTCAGGCTTTGTCTGCACCATAAGAATTAGCTAGACTCCTCAGTTTTGATGTCTGCGATACAAAACAAAATACGTATATTTTTAATTCTAGAGTATGCAATCGACCCCGCTAGTGCTATCGATTGCAGACCAGCGTAGACAGCTCAACGCTGAATCCGATACTATCACCTCTATATTTGCCGCCCTGTTTGTTTTATTTTTTGAGGAGTTTGCTCTATGTCACGTCCTATTCGGATCTCTAGGAGACAGGCTGTCCGTGGCCTGCTAGCGACCACGGCTTTTGGCGTAGCGACCAAGCTCAGCGGCTGCTCTCCCGCTTCAGAAGGGGAGGCGAGTTCAGCGGCAGACAGCGGCAGTGAAGGAGAAGTGGTCGTTGGCTTTATCTACGTGGGGCCAAAGGATGATTTTGGCTACAACCAGGCTCACGCAGAAGGGGCGCAGGCAATGGCGGCTGTACCAGGCATCAGAATTATTGAGGAAGCCAACGTTCCTGAAACATCAGCCGTGCTAGAGACCATGCGCAGCATGATCGAAATCGACGGGGCGACGGTGATCTTTCCCTACTTCGTTTGGTTACTTTGACCCGTACATGCTAGAGATGGCCGCAGAATTCCCGGAGGTGCAGTTCTTTCATGCGGGCGGTCTCTATCAAGCGGGCGTTCATCCTGACAATGTGGGCAGCTACTTTGGCTATATCGACGAGGCCCAGTATGTCAGCGGCGTTGTCGCCGGGCGAATGTCTGAAACCGGGCAGCTAGGATTTGTCGCAGCAATTCCGATTCCTCAAGTGCTGCGAAATATTAATAGCTTCACGCTGGGCGCTCAGTCAGTCAACCCAGCAGCGACGACGCAGGTTGTCTTTCACTGGCGGCTGGGCCGAGCCGGTCAAGGAAGCAGAAGCAACCAATAGCATGGCCGATCAGGGCATTGATGTGATTACCTGCCACGTCGATAGTCCCAAAGTTGTGATGGAAACGGCTGAGAAGCGAGGGCTGTACACGGTTGGCTACCATGCGAATCAAGCGCCGCTAGCACCCACGGGCTACCTGACTGGCGCTGAGTGGGACTGGGAGAGTATCTATACTTCTTTGGGTCAGCAGTTTGTCGAAGGAAAGACGCTGATGGCTGGAGATATTGAGCACATCTTGCGCGGAGGACTGGCTGAAAATTTCTGTAAGGTGTCGCCTTATGGTCCGGCAGTCACCGAGGAGGCCCAGGCGGACGGAGATGCGGCGAAGCAAGCTTTGGTTGACGGGGAACTTGTTATCTACAAGGGCGAACTGGGCGACAACAAGGGCGGCGCGGTCTTAGCAGCGGGTGAGGAGTACGAACAACAAAACATCGAGCTAGAGAAAATGGACTGGCTAATCGAAGGCGTCAAGGGCAGTACGGGTAGCTGATGACATCGCCCTTACCGCAAGCTTCGACTAATGTCAGGGGATCTGCTTGGCGGCGATCGCTAGAAGTGATTGTTCTACCGGTTGCTGCGCTGCTAGTGGCGCTACTGATATTTGGCGGATTTTGCGCCCTAGCGGGTGCGAATCCAATTGGTGTCTATGGCTCCATCTACCAGGCCGCCTTTGGTAGCTGGAGCGCCTGGCAAAATACGCTGATTAGAGCGTCGCCGCTGATGTTGACCGCGCTGTGTACGCTGCTGCCCGCCCGTCTGGGTCTGGTCATTATTGGCAATGAGGGGGCGCTGGTAATGGGCGGACTCGGCGCAATTTTGGTGGGCTTGGGTCCGGGTGAGGCTGCGTCGTCAGGAGACCTACCGGCAGGGGTCGTGCAGCTAGCGATGGCGATCGCAGGGATGATTGCTGGCGGCCTGTGGATTGTGATAGCGGGCGCGCTGCGACACTATCGCGGCGTGAATGAGACGATCAGCTCTTTGCTGTTGAACTACATTGCGATCGCCTTTCTAAAGCACCTAGTAGAAGGCCCGCTGCGCGACGCCGATTTCGTCACCAAACCCTCCTCCACCGAACTCGATCCCACCCTTTGGCTAGGCACACTCCCTGGCACCCGGATTCACTTCGGCCTGCTCTACGGCCTGATTATCTGCGTCATTGCCTATGTGCTGATCCAGAGAACCACCTTTGGCTTTGCTACGAGAGTCACCGGCAGCAATATCCGAGCCGCCAAAATTGCGGGTCTTCCGGTAGGCAAACTTACTCTTGCCATTTGCTTTTTAGGCGGATCAGCTGCCGGACTCGCAGGCGTAATCGAAGTCGCCGCTGTCCAAAAACGCCTCAACGAGTCGCTGATTTCTAACTATGGCTATGCCGGTATTCTAGTTGCCTTCGTCTCTAGACAAAACCCGCTGGCCACAATACTTGTCGCCATTTTACTAGGCGGCATTCTAGCTAGCGGCGGCATTTTACAGCGATCGCACAATCTCCCCGACGCCACCGTCCTTGTCTTCCAGGGCATTGTTTTCCTATGCGTCCTCTTTAGCGACTCCCTCTACGGCAAGATTCCCCAACTCCAAGAAACAACAAAGTAGCCCTATCCCCACAACCTATTCCTCTACTTCATCCTTCCAATGCTTACCCTCCTTATCGGCATTCTAGCTGGCACGCTACGCGGCAGCGCTCCTTTTCTCTTCGTCAGCCTGGGCGAGTGCATCACCGAAAAAAGTGGCAAGATCAACCTTGGACTAGAAGGCACCTTGCTGATGGGGGCAATGTCTGCCTACGGCGTATCCTATCTGAGTGCGCCAGCAGTAGGAGACTTTTGGGCTCCCTGGTTAGGAGTAGCGGCGGCAGGATTCTCCGGTATGCTGCTAGGCGTAGTTCACGGCTGGCTTTCTCAGCAGCGGCGAGTGAATGACGTTGCCACTGGGATCGCGATGATTATTCTAGGCAGCGGGCTAGCGTTCTTCTTTGGTAAGCCTTTCATTCAGCCGCAGGCTCCGCAGCTAGTTACTTTTGACTGGGGAAGCTGGAGTGATTCGCCTCAGATTCAATCGGCGCTACAGATTAGTCCGCTGTTTTTGATTGGGATTGCGATCGCGCCTTTCCTTCACTGGCTATTTCGTTCCACTCGCTGGGGCCTTTATATCCGGGCCGTTGGCGATAGTCCACAGGCAGCTTTGGCAATGGGCATCTCTCCTTTCAAGGTGCGGATGCTGAGCATCATGGCCGGTAGCTTTCTAGCCGGTATCGGCGGCGCTTGTCTATCTTTGTATTATCCGGGCGTGTGGACAGAGCGAATCTCTAGCGGGCAGGGATTGATGGCTGTGGCGCTGGTGATTTTTGCCAGATGGAACCCAATTCAGTGTCTATGGGCGTCACTGTTGTTTGGTGGGACACAGGCCATTGGACCCGCTTTTCAATCAATCGGAATCGATAGCTACTACTACCTGTTTAATGCCGCACCCTATGTGTTGACATTGTTGATCATGGTTATTACCTGTTCTCCAGAGAAGACGCTAGCGGGTTCACCTGGCGCTTTAGGTATGGAGAATAAAGAATAGGAGTAACTACTCGGGCTTAATATAGCTTTCCGCACTTTGCTTGCTACACCTAGAAAGGCTACACCCCTTATTCCATAACGCAAAGTGCCATAGCAAAGTGCGAATGCATCCGCGCTTTGCTATAATTGGGGTTTCAAATAGCTAGCCAAGCAGCGGTAGGAAGAGCGCGTTGTTGCACGGCGCTAGGGAACGCCTACCCAGACAAAGTGCGTAGGCTTCGCCTTCTTGAAGAGTATGCATCCGCGCTTTGCTATACCATCACTCGCTTGTTTTCTTTGTTGTTGGCACTCTCAGCATTTGGAGTTGAACTTTGTATACGAATCAAGTTCGGGAACAGACCAGTTGCCGTACCACCCAACCATGTAGGGTCTGATGGCTTTCGCAAGGGCTCGATACTCCGCATTGTCTGGCTTTGCCCTTAGCTGGTTGGCTAGCTCGTGACCTACGGCTGCAAAATCGAATCCTGTTGGCTGGGCGTCTTTTAGTACCACTTTGCCATTGATCAAAACGGTATCTACATACGACTGGCGCGATCGCATCATCACCACAGAAAGCGGATCGGCTTCTGGCGCGATCCACGGCCAGCTCATACACTCACAGTCCAATAGAACAATATCCGCTTTGTATCCCGGTGCGAGTTTGCCGATGCTGTTCTGCTTGCCAAACAGCTTAGCGCCGCCAGATGTAGCGAGCTGGAATATATCAGAAAAGCTAGGAACGCTGTCTTTGATTTGAGGCGATCGCGCTAACCGCATTGCCAGCCGCATCTCAGTAAACATATCCTCATCGTCGTTTAGGGTAGTCCCATCCATGCCTAGTCCAACAGTCACACCGCCTGCTAACAAAGCAGATAGAGGGGCAATGCCTGCCCTTAGCCGTAGATTCGAGCTTGGGTTATGGCTAATGGAGGCTCCGGTCTCAGCCAGTATCCCGATATCGGACTCGTTCACCCATACTCCGTGGGCCATCGAAAACTGCGGACTGAGCACGCCTAGCTTGTGCAGATGGGTAATTACAGACTCCCCGTAAAACTTTGGGCCTAGCTCTTTCTCATAAAAAGATTCTAAAACGTGAGTTTGAACGCTCGTTTCTAGACTATTGGCCCTTTCAACAATCTTGACTAGTCGCTCATTACCTACCCACTGCGGACCGGGTGGACCAAACCAAATGTCAATAAGCGGATGAGAACTGTATTGTTTAACCGCGTCGCTGACAATATCCAAGTAATCTGCTGACGATAGTCCTTGAGAGATTGGTGAGAGCGCTTTCACTTTCTGTTGTAGCTCAGCCGGTAGCGTAGATAGAAAGGCGGAGTCTTGATCTTTACCATGAACTAGAAAGCTGTCGTACTTAGCGCCGGGGGTGAACGCGACTCGAATACCGGCTTGTTCATAGGCGCTCAGACAAGCCTGCATCTCTTGATGACTATCTTCTACAGATCCGCCGACGCTGGCAACATCGACAACGCTCGTCACCCCTGTTTTAAGCAAGTAGGCAGCGCTCAGTAAGGTTCGCAGTTTTGAATCCTGCGATCGCTTCGCATTACGAGAATACAGCCAAAGCTCTAGCAAATCGTCTTCTATGCCAAGCAGAGAGTTGGGCACCCCGTTGCTGTGGTGGTGGGCGTTAACTAGTCCGGGTAAGACAGCGTGGTGAGAAGATCCGATCACTGAGGCGGAGGGATAGCGATCGCGCAGTTCCTCCCATCCGCCTATCTCTAGAATATTTTCTCCTTTTATCGCGATCGCGCCATTCGAGACAATGCCGTCATCGCTGAATATCCATTGACCTCGAATTAGCTGAATAGATTCTAAGTTACTCAATTCTCTCTAATCTCTTACTATCTTTTACCTTGTACTATTTATCTTTCTAGACTCCCTCACATAGCTGTCGGTCAGCCTCTGAAACGTAGGGACTATTGGCTAGGAAGCCTCGCGCCCACTCACATCCTTTCTCTAGGAGATCGTCTAGCGTTGGCGCTAATTTAACCGCGCCCACAATTAAGCTGCCAGAAGAATCAGAGGACACCAGATAGTTACCGTCTCGACTGAAATCAACGCTGTTTACAGAAGCACCATGAGCCCATAGCGTTCTAGAAAGTTGAAAGCGATCATCGCTGTTCTTTTCCCAAAGTATAACGGTCTGGTCAACGCCAGCGGTGGCAATCAGATTTCCGTCAGGGCTAAAAGCGGCGTCTCTAACCCAGCCTCGGTGGCCTTCTAGCGTTTGTAGCTCTTTGCCTGCTAGCGTCCAAAGTTTGGCTGTATTGTCCCAGCTAGTAGTAATTACGGTCTTGCTATCAGGACTGAAGCTAGCGCTTTCGACTGGCGCGCTGTGGCCTGTCAAGGTCTGTAGCTCCTGTCCTTGCAGATTCCAGATCTTGGCGGTCTTATCCCAGCTGCCGGTTACGGCCATCTGGCCATCGGGGCTAAAATCAACGCTTTCGAGCGCGGCGCTGTGGCCTGTCAGGGTGTGTAGGACTCGGCCTTGCCTGTCCCAAAGTTTGGCGGTGCGGTCCCAGCTAGCCGTTGCGATTGTGTCTCCGTCAGGGCTAAATACGGCGATCTCAACGCCGTCTGTATGGCCTTGTATGGTTTGCGTTTCTTCTCCCTGACGATTCCACAGCTTGAGGGTGCGATCGCGTCCAGCAGAAACTAACGTTTCTCCATCCGGGCTAAAGCTCACGTCCCAGATATCGTCGCTGTGGCCCTGTAGGGACTGCAGCTCTTCACCTTTTAGATTCCATAGCTTGATTGTTTTATCCCAGCTAGCTGAGGCGATGGACTGACCGTCTGGGCTGAATTTTGCCTGTTCGACCAGACCTTTATGCCCCCGAATGGTAAGGATGTCTTCATCAATAGATACTTTCTCTCTATTAATATTCCACAGTTTGACGGTGGTATCGCGGCCCGCAGTTGCCAGCATGCGGCTATCGGGGCTAAAGCTAGCATCCCAGACATCGCCGTTGGCATCGTGCCCGTATAGGGTCTGGATCGCTTGACCGTCTCGTTGCCAGAGTCTGACCTGGTTTATTCTTCCGACCGAGGCAATAGTCTTGCCATCCGGGCTATAGATGACGTTCCACACCATGTCTGTGTGCCCCTCTAGCGTTTGGGTGTTTTCGCCTGCTAGGGTCCAGAGTCTGATCGTTTTATCTTCGCTGGCGGTGGCTAGCTCAGTGCCTTCAGGGCTAAAGCTAACGCCCTGTACGCTGCCTGTGTGGCCAGTTAAAGTGCGCAGCTCTTCTCCGTCTGCAGACCAAAGTTTGATAGTGCGATCGCGACTAGCTGAAGCCAGTGTCTGGCCATCTGGACTAAAAGCGACGCTATTGACTGGCCCTTCGTGCCCGGTAAAAGTCTGTCGTAGGTTTCCGGTGATGTCCCACAGCTTGATGGTGCCGTCTTCGCTAGCGGTAGCAACGGTCCTGCCATCTGGGCTAAAGGTCACGCTGTAAACATCGCCGCTATGGCCTGAGAGTACCTGTAGCTCTTTGCCTGTCGTATCCCATAGTCTGGCGGTGCGATCGCGACTAGCCGAAGCCAGCATCTGACCGTCCGGACTAAAGCTGGCGCTCCACACGACATCACGATGGCCGTTAAGCGTTAGCAGCGGCTGTCCATCTGGTCGCCACAGTTTGGCAGTGTTATCACGTCCAGCGCTCACTAGCATCTGGCCGTCTGGGCTAAAGCTGACAGACTGGACGCCGCCGTCGTGGCCCTGTAGGCGATTCTGTTCGCTGATGCCATAGACCGCCTGCTGCAAGGCAATTTTGACCTGATTTTCGGCTTCTGGTTCGATATTAGCGACCTGCTTTAGCGCAACGCCCGCTCGAATACCTTCAATCAGCGCGTCAATCTTGTCTTTGTTCCAGTTGTAGAGAACTTGAGAATACTGACTAATTGCAACCGCTTCTTGATTTTCTGCCTGCTGTTTAGCACCTGTAGCAATCTCAGTTTGTTCGGCTTCTGCCTGACGCGCAGTTTCAGCAATTCTGACGTTTCTCCTGGCAACGTAGGACTGATGAAAAGCGACAATTCCTGCAATGATTGCGATCGCAGCAATAGAAGTAGAAAGAAGCGGCTAACGATCGAAAGTTCGACAGTTGCTTTCTTTCCTTTTCTATTTGCTTTCTTTCCTTTTGTATCTGATGGTCGCGCAGAGCAGCGCTGCTTAGAACAAAGTCTCTTTCTTCTGCGCTTAGATCTTGTTTGCGAGCATCCAATTTCTCTTCTGCTTCGGCTAGGCGAACCCCGCGTAGTAAGGCTCCTTCATCTTGCTCGGCGGTTTTCCACAGCTGCATAGAAGCGCGTAGCTGATCTTGCCACACACGAAACTCGCGGTCGGTTTCCATCCACTCTCGTAGCTGTCCCCAATTACGAATTAGCGCTTCATGGACAACTTCGACTGTTTCTTGCTGCCGAGTGGTGTCTAGCCCAGTGACGACTAAGCGAGCGTCTGCTAGCTGTTTGACCAGCGCCCAGCTCGTATCGCCGAGTTCTGATTTGGTTGCCAGCCTGCGGGTGTCCTCTGCGCCTTGGCCAGGATGGACTAGCTGAACAAAAATCTGTCGTACGCGGGCCTGCTCCTCTGGGTCTAGATTGTTGTACTTAGCATCTGCGTGACGAGCTAACGCGCCTTTGACTTCGCCAATACTTTCGTAAGCCTGATGAGTCAATAGTCGCCCGTTTCGCTGTTTCCAAAGTTCTGTCAGCGCGAATTCGAGCAGCGGCAGGTTGCCAGGTTCGGCCTCTGACATCTTGCAGTATGCGATTAACTAGCCCTTCTTCAAAACTGACGCCTAGCTGCTGTGCAGGCCGTTCGATCACCTGCTCTAGCTCTGATGCATTCATCGCCCCTAGTTTGATATCGCCCTTTTGTAGCACATCGGCAAAGGGACGATAGGAAAGGGCATTGCTCAAGAAGTCGGCGCGTAGGGTGGCAACCATCACCAGCGGAAAAGTCCCGTGAGCTGAGGTGCTCGGCAAGCTGTTCAGTAAACAGTCAAGGAACTGCTGGCGGATAGCTTCTGTCGCCCCCAGGGTATAGAGTTCTTCAAACTGATCGGCAATTAGCAAGATCCGATCGCTGGGGTAGTGACGCTGAATTGTCGTAACTACGTCCATCAGCTTGACATCGCCAGATCGCAGATGGCCAGCTAGCTGTCTAGATTGAACCATCCGCTCGGTCGCGTCTAGATCGGGGCTGTACAGCGGGACTAGGGCCACGGCTAGCGCATAGAAAGGATCTTCGCCAGGGCGAAAGTGAGTAAACTGCCAGTGGCCTAGCTTCTGCAAACGCGGCACTAGTCCGGCTAATACAACAGAAGACTTACCGCTGCCTGATGCGCCCAGTATCGGAACAAACGTCCGCTGTTCAACAGCAGTTACCAGCGTTTCTACAAATACCTCCCTACCAAAAAAGAATTCCGCGTCATCGGGGCCAAAATGGAACAATCCTCGGTAGGGGCAGGGTAGATCCTCAAGGTCAGCATCAGCGTCGGTAGAGATCGCCTCAACCATCTCTCGGTAGAAATAGTTGTTGATGATGTGATGACGCGATTGATCAACAGTGGCCTGCCCTGCCGCATTGACAAAGGCCATTGCATTTTCATCACCGGCAACGCCTATGTCGCCAGCGCTTTGGCTTTGGTCTGGCATTACTTCGCTGCTTAGCTCTTCGCTGTATGTCTCTTGGCTGTATGTTTCTTTGCTAGATTTAGGCTGTCGGGAGACCATAATTAGCTTGCCTCCGCTTGGGATAACAGAGTGATCAGTGTTGCCATCGGTTGAGCGAGCGTCGCTGTGCCGTCTAGAGTCTTTTGTAGAGTCGCTGCCGTTTTGTTGATCGCACTCCAGCTAGGCGGCGTTTTTTGTAATTCTACCGCTAGCTTTTGCATAGGAATAGCAGCCATTGCCTGTTCGGTTTCGTCAATGTCATCACTAGCTGCGATCGCCTGCTTTAGCCGATCAACCGCCTCAATAGCTGCCTGCATCGAGGGACTACTAGTAGTGTCAGACTGCGTTTGACTCTGGCTGATTGCGACATTACCGCTCGCCTGCACTGCGTTGAAAGGATTGTGGTTGCCGCTGATGGTGATGTTTCCAATTGACTGAGATTGAGAGGGCCGATCTGGTGGAGAAGGCGGTGTCTGTGCCGCTGTCGTTTCTGGCGTGGCTGATGAGTGCACGGTTGAGAGGGCCGCTGGCCGTTTTCGATACTTCAGTACCGGAATGGAATCGTCTCGGCTGCCTGCTAAGGCGATCGCACTACAGCCGATCTTAAAAGCCTGATCGTAGAGCCGCCCTGCACCTAGCGCATCATAGAACCCTTCAGAGAACTCTACCGCAGCTTGATCACCAATCGGCTGGTTCATCCCAATCACACAGTCAACAAACTGATGAATGGCATTTGCTTGAACTTCTGAATAGCAGGCATTGAGTAAAACGCACTCAATTTCACCAGTATCGAACACGCCAAATAGCTGAGTGAGTGCCTCTGTGCGAACGATTTGCTGCTGTCCGGTGTCCGTTTCTAGGACTAGACCCATCTCTCCAGTGCCATGTCCTGAAAAGTGGACGATCTGTGGACGATAGTCGAGTAGCGATCGCCGCAGGTCAGTCGTTCGCACCGCTAGCTTGGTCTCTACTTGGAAGCGATCGCGATACCTTGAGCGCTGCAAAGCTTCCTCAATGAGGCGGACCTCTGCGTCCACTCGTAAGGGCGCGTGCCCAGATAGGGCAGGATTTGCGGTCAAAATCAAAATTCTAATTGGGTCCATAGCCTGTCTTCTTCTGAACTGACGACTGATTACCACAGGCAAATCACTGCAAGCAGTATCGTTACGGGCCGACCACCGTAATTATGCGTTCAAATCCCATACTCGCATCGTCCTATCCTTAGAACAGCATACTACTGTCTACGCGGCTCGAACTCTATATGAAATTTCACCATAGCCTCGCTGTGATCGTTGGCATCGATCGCTACCAATCGGGTATTTCACCGCTACAGACTGCGACTGCTGATGCTAGGGCCGTCGCTAAAATATTGCAAGATCAGCACGGCTATGAGGTCTATCTGCACTTAAATGAACAGGCTCAGCGCGATCGCCTGAGTCGAAGTGTTTGAAAAGCAGCTGCCCAAACTAGTAGGCAAGCAGGACCGCCTGATGTTCTACTTTGCCGGGCATGGCATCGCGCTCGATGGCGAAGACGGACCCAAAGGCTATCTCATTCCCCAAGACGCCAGACTAGGCGATATCAGCAGCTATCTGTCGATGTCAGAAATTCACGATAGGTTACACCAGCTTTGCTGTCGGCACTTTCTAGGAATTTTAGACTGCTGCTTTGCTGGAACTTTTCGCTGGTCGAGTAGCCGCAACATTACCCTTGTCGAACCCGGCACCCTTCATCAAGAACGCTTTGATCGCTTTATCCAGAGATCCAGCCTGGCAAATTATTACATCAGCAGCCCATGACCAAACAGCACTAGACACCTTTAGCCTAGAAACTGAGCGAGGTCAAAGTCGGTCAGCATTCTCCTTTTGCAGCAGCCTTGATAGAAGCACTTCAGGGTAAAGCCGATGTCTATCCGCTAGCGACTGCCAGCCAGCTAGGCGGCGATGGTGTCATCACCGCAACAGAGCTGTATTTGTACCTGCGCAACCGTATCGAAGTCGCCACCACCGCTCGCAACCGCTGTCAGACGCCGGGCATCCACCCGATGACAAAGCACGACAAAGGCGAATTCATATTCCTTACGCCAGGGCATCAGCTAAATCTTCCACCCGCGCCGCCCTTAGATGAATCACGCAATCCCTATCGAGGTCTGAGCGTTTTTGAGACGCAGCACAGCGAGCTGTTCTTTGGGAGAAGTAAGCTGACCCAGGCGCTACAAAGCTTTGTAGAAATGCATTCCTTTACGGTGGTGTTAGGACCGTCAGGTGTAGGGAAATCAAGTTTGGTAAGAGCCGGACTGATTCCATCTCTACAGCAGGACACCACAGCAAAACAAGAGAGCCAGTGGTACGTTTTACCGCCGGTTAGACCTGGAGAAGCCCCCTTTCAGGCGCTTAACCAGACTCTGGTCACAGCAGGTCTATCGGCAATAGAGACGCAGAATCCAGCGAAGACATTAGCGCAAAGTATTCAGAAGTGGGCTCAAGAGAATCCCACCCGTCGACTGCTAATCTTTGTTGATCAAACCGAAGAGATAGTTACACTCTGCTTCGATAAAACGGAACGTCAGGCATTTGTTCAACAACTTTTAACGGCTGTTGAGAGACAGTCAGATCGGCTGCGAATTGTTTTGACTGTACGCTCCGACTTCGAGCCACAAATAAGGAAAACGGGCCTGATTTTTGCTCCTGGGCTCTCTGGGCTCTCTGGGAGACTAGGTCAGGCTGTCCTGAAACGATACTGGCAAAGAGGCCGGTTTATCGTTCCAGCGATGACCCGATCTGAGCTGCGCGAAGCCATTGAGGAGCCTGCTGAAGCGCGAGTGATGTATTTCCAGTCAGACGACTATGATTTAGTCACCCAGCTAATTGACGAAGTCGCAGAAATGCCAGGAGCTCTGCCGCTGCTGTCTTTCGCTCTGAGCGAGCTGTATTTGAGATATCTCAAGCGTCAGCAGATAGCGCAGCGCAACGGCACAATTATTGATAGAGCGCTGACTCAAACTGATTACGAAGCCTTGGGTGGCGTTATCCAGTCGCTGACGCAGCGAGCAAGCCAGGAGTATGAGGCTCTAGTTAGCCAAAATCAGATCTACAGCCAGGCTATTCGCCATACGATGTTGCGGATGGTAGCGCTTGGCGGTGGTGAGCTAGTTCGTCGCCGCGTCCCTCTATTTGAACTGGAATATTCCGGGCAAAAACAGCAGTTTGTTGAAAGCGTGATTGAGCGATTCAGCGCTGCTAGACTGCTAGTGAAAGGGCAAGATGCACAGGGACACTCCTATGTAGAGCCCGCGCATGACGCCCTAGTAAGAGGGTGGGATAAACTACAAAGCTGGTTAGCAGAAGAGAAAGATCTGGTCTTACAGCGGCGGTTGACGCCAGTAGCTTTGGAATGGTCAGCATGTGACCAGCCTTTAGGACGTAGCCAATCTTCATCACGTAGCCGATCCAAGTTTCTCTGGAGCGATAGTCCGTATCTAGATGTGTTGGAACAGGTATTAAAGCAAAGTGCCCTCGACTGCAAGAGTAACAATTGGTTGAACAAAGTAGAGACGGCGTTTGTTCAACAGAGCTTGCGAAAAAGAAGGCGCAGTCAGCGTCGCTTAGCCGCTTCTGTCTTGATCTTTGTCTTGGGCTTAAGCGGATTCGCCGCTTTTGCTGGATATCAGTGGCGGCAGGCAGCAATAGGACAGATCAGAGCCTTGTCACAGTCTTCTCAGGCTAACTTCACAGCGAATCGGAGCGCTTCTGCCGCTCTAATAGATGCGCTGTCGGCTAGTGAGCGCTTGCAGCGGCTGCCGTTGGCACGTAGAGACAATCAGCTTCGAACTGACACCCTAAAAACGTTGATACAGTCCGTGATCTGGGTCAGAGAAAAGAACCAAAGTTTAGATCACCAGGACACTATTCAAAGCATTAGCTTTAGCCCAGACGGACAAATGATTGTAACTGGTAGCTACGACAACACCGTCAAACTATGGAAACGAAATGGCAGCTTGTTCAAGACCTTAGTCGGCCACACTGCAACAGTCATGAGCGTTGCCTTTAGTCCTGATTCGCAGCTAATCGCCTCAGGTAGCTACGATGGCACGCTTCGACTCTGGGACAGTAGCGGCAGTTTAATCTGGATGATTGACGCGCATGAGGCTAATGCTGTGAACAGCGTCAGCTTTGGCCCGGATGGTGTGATTGCCACAGCGAGTAGCGATCGCACCATCAAACTCTGGCAAGTAGAAAACGGTCAGCTGCTAAGCACCTTGGCAGGACATCAAGACATTGTCCGGCGGGTAGGGTTTAGCCCTACGGGCAATCTGGTGACGGCTAGTGACGATGGCATCGTAAAGCTGTGGAACCAAAACGGTGAGGCCCTAACAAAAACGATCGCTAGCCATTCCGAAGGTATTTCTGATATAGAGATTAGTCTTGATGGTCACTTTTTTGCGACGAGCAGCTTAGATAGAACTGCGAAAATCTGGGACTTTGACGGAGCGCTGATCAAGACGCTACCGCATCCCGGAGAGGTCTGGAGCGTCAGTATTAGTGAAGGCGCACAAACTATCACGACCGGCGGCGAAGACGGAGTCATTAGACTTTGGAATCAGGCGGGTCGTTTGATAGATAGTTGGCCAGGGCATGAGGGCCCAATTCCTGATGGCGCGCTCAGTCCAGACGGAACGGTCCTAGCAACCGCTGGCAATGATGGTAGCTTGAAACTCTGGCAGGTAGCTCGAAACTGGCTGACTGTTTTGGCAGCGTCAGAAAGCAGCGCGCTAGATGTCGAATTTAGTCCGGACGGGGCATACGTCGCTAGCGCTAACGCCGATGGCACAGCCATGATCTGGAACCGAGCAGACCAGAAACTCTTAGCACTAGCGAGCGATCGCACGCAGGCAAACACCATTAGCTTTAGTCCTAATAGCCAGGTCATAGCGAGTGGGGGAGATGATGGGACCATCGGTCTATGGAACATTAGAAATATCAATAGAGATACCGGTAAACAGCCTCAGTCAACCCTGTTCGAGCCTGAGGTGATAGCAGCGCACAAAGACAGAGTGACCTCTACCGACTTTCACCCAAAGGGAGAGATACTAGCTTCTGCCAGCGCGGATGGAACGACGAAACTCTGGAATCTAGAAGGTGAGCTATTGGCCGTTTTAGAGGGACATAACGACAGAGTTTTGAGCGTCGCCTTTAGTCCAGATGGACAAAGCCTGGCCACAGGAGGCGATGAGAGCGTCGCCAGACTTTGGAATTTGAACGGGGAAGAGACTCATCGACTTGACGGACATACCAGTTCGGTTGAGTCAGTTGAGTTTAGCCCTGACGGGACAAAGATCGTGACTGCTAGCTATGACAAGACGCTGCGGCTCTGGCAGCGCGATGGCACCCCGGTTACAACGCTGGGTGGGCACACCGCTGCGGTACTACAGGCTAGCTTTAGCCCGGATGGAAAAATGATTGCTTCAGCCAGTAGCGATCGCACTATCAAGCTATGGCACTCGGATGGCACGCTAATTACAACGCTCAGCGGTCATCAAGGCAGCGTGATGGCAGTGAGCTTCAGTTCTGATAGTGAGTGGTTGGCCTCAGCTAGCTCAGATAGCACTGTCCTACTGTGGAAGATTTCAGATATCAGTCTAGAAAAGCTATCAGAGAAAGGCTGTAGCCATATTCGCTACTATTTAGAAAACCGATCAGAAGGTGCAGGACAGCTGTGCCGCAACCTCTGATACAGCAACATAACTCTCAAGAGTCAGCGATTCTTTAGCCCTTACTTTGGTTGTTTCCTTGACTATCACTTCGCTGAGTACCGCTTTCCCGGTTACCCTGTCCACCGCTACCGATTTGACCGAGTCTTCGTTCTCCTCGAATTGGATCTAGATAGAGGAGATTAGTACCGAGCCATACCGTATTACTCAGTTCTCTAATCGCTTTTGATTCGTTCTGATCTAGAGATACATAGGCAATACTTTCAGAACCTTGCATCTCGATAGAAGGAGAATCTTCCGTGACTAGAATAGCGCCGTAGGGCGAAAATAGCTCATCTAGCTCAGATTTAGTCACTTGAATGGGTAAACCGCTAACTTTAATCATGTTAAATAGAGGTCCTGTTTATTTGATTTATTATCTATCAACCGCAAGATCAATCAAAGAACTTGTAATACCAGCAGCCTGGTCAGAAACTAGCCAGGCAATGACAGCCACTTTGCCTAAGGTCATCAAACACGTAGCTTTAGCACTGTTCTAGTACTCTCGGATCGGCTGAAAAATCACCCGATGCAGCACACCGTATAAAATTGCCGCTGTTACAATTCCGTTCACTGGACCAATGCCGAAGCCAGCACCGCC
>CAVYWR010000004.1:0-223679 GCA_963772185.1 uncultured cyanobacterium
TGCTGCCTGCTTTTTGGTCTTTATTAGCATCTCCGAGAGAAGCGGTATTACTAGTCAAACCTCAGTTCGAAGTAGGGAGAGAGAAGATTGGCAAAAAAGGCGTCGTACGAGATGCGAGAGATCAAGCAGGTGCTATTTTGCAAGTGACTGAGGCGGCTAAGCAGTTAGGCTGGCACTATCGAGGGCTCACCTGGTCAGATACAGTAGGACCGGCAGGCAATATCGAATATTTACTATGGCTACGAGCGGATGAAAAGTTTGAGCAAGCAAGCTGGCCAACTTTCGAGGAACTCTGCGATTTGACTAGGACAGCTAGACAAACACTTTCCTAGAGACAGCAAGACACCTTCCCTAAAAAATTCCAGAGACAGCGCATTCAAATCCTGGCAGTAGCGGCGAGGTAAGCGTGTCTGATACTAGCAGCGTACTCACCTTCTGAAGTCTCGCGTCCTCACGTCGATAGACTTCAACTTCTTTTAGTCGCCAGTTTACAATCCAGTATTCTTGTACACCGTGCAAAGAGTACAGCTTGAGCTTTAGTTTCTTATCTCGCTGCTCATTCTTTTCTCCTGATGAAAGGATCTCGACAATCAGCTCTGGTGCGACTGTAAAATGCCCAGAGTCATCAATACCGTTTGCCAGGCGCTCATTGCTGGCCCAGACAACGTCAGGGATAACTGCGTCAACCTCAGTAAAGATGACGCCCGGCGTTTGAAATGAATTACCTAGCCCAGTTTCTTCTGCCCAGGCTTCGAGCCGAGTGTTGATTTTGCTAGCAGCACCTTGATGGCGAATGTGGGGCGCACGGGTCACGAATAGCTCTCCATCAATAATTTCGTAACGTTTCCAGCCGCCATCGTCGGGCATGGCGTCTAGATCTTGAATTGTCCAGGTGATAGGGCTAGCAACCATGATGTTTCCGAATGGAGGTACTTACAGTTTAATATCGGTCAGCGGCGTATGCGATACAAGCTTTCAAGTCTTCTCTAGTTCCCTTTAGCGTAGCGCTACGAATGTCTAAAATGCCTCACGCTTTGACGTCACAGGAGTTCTATCAACCAATAGCTTCAGCGATCGCACCCCTCGTATCTAGACCCAGACAATAACCCCGAGAGGCAAAATCCTGCGATCGCCATGCCATCTCCATTGCCTCGCGAACAGACTCAGCGGCATCGGGTGAAGTCAGTGCCAGCAGCGTCGGTCCGGCTCCGCTAATCACCATTCCCCAGGCCCCGGCTCTCAGCGCGGCGCGGCGCACGTCGTCGTAGCCAGGAATCAGCTTTTTACGGTAGGGCTGATGAATGCGATCGCGCATCCCTCCACCGATCCAATCACCATTCCCTGTAGCCAGCCCCCGCAGCAATAGACCAATGTGAGCCGTGTTAAAAACTGCGTCCGCACGGCTGTATTGACCTGGCAGCACTCGCCGCGCGTCTACTGTCGATAGCTCAAACTCTGGAATAATCACTACGGGTACGACTGATTCGTGCCACGGCAGATCGCAGATCTGTAGCTGACCTCGGGCGATCGCACTTAGCCGAGCCCCTCCCAACAGCGCTGGCACCACATTATCGGGATGTCCTTCTAGCTCGTTGGCCAGTTTAGCTAGGGCAGCTTCGTTCAAGGGTGAACCCGCCAGCGTATTAGCGCCGACAATGCCACCGACAATCGCAGTCGAAGAACTGCCCAATCCTCGCGACAGGGGAACGCCTAGCTTGATCCTGATATGAACCGGCGGCGCAGGTTTACCAAGGCGCTTATAGCACTTGAGATAGGCCCGATAGACTAGGTTGCTAGCGCCAGTATTCACTCGACTCGCCTCAGTGCCTTCGACCGTGATTTGAAATGACTCACTGTCAGAAAGCGGTGTGAAAGGCGTAAAGTGAAAGCGATTGTAGAGCGTGAAGGCAGCGCCTAGACAGTCAAATCCAGGACCGATATTAGCGGTAGTGGCAGGAACGGTGACTGTGACAGAAGAGGGCACGAAAATATCCCAAGTCGCGTTGGGGATTAGACAATTCTCGCCATTGTATAGGTATTGATGCGCACATCGACGAAGAGCACACATCTTAGCGCTACAGACTCAACCTAGGCAGGCTGCTTAGAAATCGCTGCGGGTATGGAGCGCAGTTTCTATACGGTCTAATACTTCGGTGAGGGCGATCGCCCCCACATCCCCATCCTTTCGCGTGCGGATGCTGAGCGTATTCCCTTCCACTTCCTGGTCGCCAATCACGGACATTACCGGAATCTTCGCCTTTTCAGAGTTACGAATCATCTTGCCTAACCGTTCGCCGCTCTTATCGACTTCAACCCGCACACCTAGCTTTCGCATCTCTACCGCCGCTTGGTCAGCATATTCCCAGTGACCTTCTGTCACCGGCAGCAAGCGAACCTGCTCAGGCGCAAGCCATAGCGGAAAATCTCCGGCATACTGCTCAATCAAAATGCCAATTAGCCGCTCTAGCGAACCAAAGGGGGCGCGGTGAATCATAATCGGACGCTGACGAGATCCGTCTTCTGCCACGTATTCTAGATCAAACCGCTCTGGCAAGTTGTAATCGACCTGCACGGTGCCTAGCTGCCATTCCCGATCGAGCGCATCACGCACAATAAAGTCCAGCTTCGGACCGTAAAAGGCCGCTTCGCCAATCCCTTCAAAGTGGTCCATACCCATCGTTTCTACCGCCTGACGAATAGCACTTTGCGCCTTTTCCCATGCATCATCAGAGCCAATGTACTTACTCTTGTTTTCAGGATCGCGAAAGCTCAATCTAGCCCGGAAAGACTGATCCATTTGCAGCGCTCGCAGCGTTGTCTGGATCAGGTCAACCACCTTTAGAAATTCGTCGTTTAGCTGATCGGGCGTGACAAACAAGTGAGCATCGTCTTGAGTAAAGCCGCGCACCCGCGTCAGTCCGCCTAGTTCGCCTGACTGCTCAAACCGATAGACGGTGCCAAACTCGGCAAGTCTAACAGGTAGCTCCTTGTAAGAACGTAGCTGACTTTTATAAATCTGCACATGAAAAGGACAGTTCATCGCCTTTAGCACAAAGCCCTCATCCTCACTGTCACCCATCATCGGAAATAGGTCGTCGCGGTACTTTTGCCAGTGGCCTGAAGTCTTGAACAAATCCACTCGGCCTACGTGCGGCGTTACAACCGGTAGATATCCTCTAGCGACCTGTTCCGCTTTCAAAAAGTCTTCTAATGTCGATCGAAGCACGGTGCCTTTGGGTGTCCACAGCGGTAGCCCCGGACCCACTTCATCAGAAAAAACAAACAGACCTAACTCTTTTCCTAGCTTGCGGTGATCGCGACGCTTGGCCTCTTCCTTTCTGTGCTTGTATTCCTTGAGCTCTTCGGGTGTCTCCCAAGCGGTGCCGTAGATTCTCTGTAGCTGCGCTCTATTTTCATCCCCCCGCCAGTAGGCTCCGGCTACACTCTCTAGATCAAAGGCTTTGGGATTAAGATCTTTAGTTGTTTCAATGTGAGGCCCCGCACACAAGTCCCACCACTGATCGCCTAGATGATAGAGCGTGATGGGCTCTTCTAGTCGCTCTAGAATTTCTAGCTTATAGGGTTCATCCAGCTCTTCAATGCGGCGTTTAGCTTCTTCTCTACTGACTTCTTCACGAATAACGGGCAGTCCTTTTTTGATGATTTTAATCATCTCCTTTTTAATGGACTTTAGATCTTTATCGGTGAATGGTTCGGGTGCATCAAAGTCGTAATAGAAGCCATAGTCAATAGAGGGACCGATGGTGACTTGTGCCTTCGGAAAGAGGCGCTGTACTGCCATCGCCATCACATGAGAGAAAGTGTGGCGAATCCGCTCCAGTTTTTCTGATTCATCGGTACGCAGCAGCTTCAGCGGAGAGGCTACTGAAGCTGCGTTGGATGCAGAGATAGGTTGCGAAGGGGATTGAGAAGCCACCATAAGGAAAAGCGTAAGTGAAAAAGTGCGGTAAGTATTGCATTGAAGCAGAAGCCCACGGCTAAACTAAGAGCCTTGGACTAAGGTTAGTCTAGCGTGAAGCTTTCGCTATCGATACGGTTGATAGATACACTCACCTATTCTGGGGAAATTTTTGCTATAGTAGGCAAGCTGAAGCGGAAAAGACCACTTTACACCCTAAAAGCCAACAGCCTAGCTAACGGCTTCAAATTCTCATCATTCAAGCGCTTGCTAGAGAACTAGCGCTCAATAGACGTCTAAGGATAGATGATCTAGGCTTCTAGTTCCGATAATCTTTTCTTGCAAAAGGTAAACTGCGTGAGAAAAGGTTTCACTTATTCGCTATAACTTGTAGCGACCAGTTCGGAAGCTACGTGTCTGAATGTGAAAATCTGAATGTGAAATTAGTCCAAGAGCGAATCAGCAGAAAGGCAAATCCGCTAAAAAGTCAGGGAGTAACCCTAGTGGCAAAGAGGCGTAGCTATACGTACAGCACCTCTTTCCTGGTAGTTACCGAAATAGTCGACAAAAAGGTCGCTTAATAGGCAGCTTCTTTCTACTATTAGCTCCCCAAATCCCAATTTTTCTGAATTAAAGTATTCTCGAACCCAAATTTATGACAACTCAATCAACTGCTGCTGTCTCACTCAATAGTCAGGTGGACGGCCAGCTATTAGCCAATCATCCGATGGTCAAATTTCAGCGCAAAGTGCGATCGCTAGTCGATACCAAGGCAATTCAAACCACTGATAGCCTGTGGAAAATTGCCTTTATCTTTGGCGACAAATGGACGCACTGGAAATCTGAACTAGAAGCCTTTGACTTCACAATGCAAGATTCTATTGGCGATCTGCTGGCTGTAGACTGCTGGGAAGAAGACGCAGCAGAAGCGTAAGACTATCCTTCTCAAACCACCTTCTCTATGGCCTGCCGTATGAGCCAGGTTAAGATCCGCCTTTGTGAATTAGCCGATCTAGATCGTTTGGGTCAACATCGTAAGCTTTGCCAAATCCTAGAACAAAGCGACCTGAACTAGGCTGTAGCTGAAAGATCCGGAAGTCAGGCAGGTCTTTCATCAGCTCGATGATGCTGCCAAACTGAGTCTCGAATTTTTGGACAATTTCGCTCCACTGCTTGCTATCTCTAGCTATCAAAGCCGCCGCACAGTCATAGCTCAACCGTTTGCGAGCAAACATCTGAGTCGTCCTTGATTCGTCTTCTATAAATAGCGCACTGGCTTTTCCTGTCGTCGATAGGTTCTGAGTGTGTGCAGACAAGCCGCTGACAAATATATAGATGTTTTTGGCCTCGTCGATCACGCAGGGTGAATAGCTAGCTTGCGGCTGTGCTTCTGGACTAGCTGTGCCCAATATCACGCTCTCAAACTGATTGGGAAACGTTTGGTAGAGCTGTTGCAGTTTTTCTGAAGATAATCCTTGCATCGCCTTTTGGAATGGTTGCTTGTTATCGCCTTGATGTTAGCTGGATTTTGCACCAGTGAGCGGCTGCTGTGCAGGTAACCATTTTGATCAGTCAGTCAATAGATAGTTATCCAGAATCTACGCACCCTGCTACTGTAAGGTGAAGACGACTTAACATTTTGATACAAATCTCACAAGCTTACCTGCAAACCCGTAAGTACGCCGATTTCGCAAGCACGCTATTTCGCAAGCACACGATTTCACAAGCACACTATAGATTCCCTTACTGCATGACTGCCCAATCTTTGCCTGCTGCCCTGATTAGAGAATCTTTTGTCTCTATCTCGATCGCCACTTTGATTGTATTGCTGTGGGTATTGACTGCCTATGCCAGTTTATTCATGCTACCTGATGCTAGAACCCTGTCGGCTGTCGCTGTCGCTGCGACTATTGTAGTTCGCTCGTTTTTGCACACTGGCTTGTTTATCCTGGCGCACGACGCCATGCATGGAACGCTAATGCCAGCCTATCCAAAAGCGAACGATTGGGCGGGGCGAATCATCCTACGGATATATAGCTTTCTATCCTTCGATACGATGCGAGCATGTCATCATCAGCATCATCGTACTCCGGCGCAAAGCACCGATCCAGACTTTTATCCGGGCGGCTTTTGGCCTTGGTATTTCAAATTCATGCGGGTCTATATTCAAGGCGGTCAGGGCTGGACAATCTTTTGGGGAATGTCTGCTTTCTTTTATCCAATGGTATTGTGGCTGGGTGTGCCTGTACTCAACGCGGCGCTGTTTTGGCTGCTGCCACAGGCTATCAGCTCTTGGCAGCTGTTTTACTTTGGCACCTATCGCCCCCACAGACGGCCTGATGAAGGCCATACCAACATTCATAGAGCGAATAGCAGCAACGCCTCACCGCTGCTGTCATTCTTTAGCTGCTACCATTTTGACTATCACTGGGAACACCACGAGTATCCGCACCTGCCTTGGTATAAACTGCCATCAGTACATCAGCGGTAGCGCTCTGTTGGTAGTAATTTACTGGCGGCAGTAATCTATTGGCGGTAGTAAATTACTGGCGGTAGTAATCTACTGGTATAAGAAGCTATAAAAACTTTAAGGGGTCTGCTATGGGTTTGTTTTCTTTTTCAGGTACGCCGCCAACGGATTTAGGCGTGTCAGACGGTCAGCTAAAGGCTTGTCCGAGTACGCCTAACTGCGTGTGTTCTTATGCGCCAGCAGATGATGCTGAACATGCGATCGCGCCTTTTTCCTACACAGGCTCTGCCAAAGATGCGATCGCCAAACTCAAAGCAATTATTGAGAGTATGGAGCGCTCTACTATCAACACCGTCAGCGACGACTATCTGTATGCAGAATTTTCTAGCAAGCTAATGGGCTTTGTCGATGACGTAGAGTTCTACGCGCCTGCTGGTGAATCGGTCATTCATACCCGTACTGCCGCTCGCTTAGGTAAGTCTGATCTGGGCGTGAACCGGAAGCGGACCGAAGAAATTCGCGAAAAATTCATGGCTAGCTAGCGGATCTATCTATCTCGACAAGCACTTGGACTGTAGTATGGATGAGGAATTTGAACGCAGTTGATAGTCGTGTGACCGTTGATGGTAAATACTGTTGAAACTCAGCCATTAGCTCTTGAGACAAGCTCAAATCAATCGGACAACAGGCTGGGTGAACGGCTGTCTACAGAAATAGAAGGCGTCTTGAATCCTACGCTGCGAGAGCGGTTACGACAGGGTGATCGCCCGGACTTGGTACTTGTCGCTATAGACATCGGCACCAATTCTATCCACATGGTGATTGCCAAAATTGACACCACCCTACCGTCTTTCAATATTATTGGCAAAGAGAAAGACACTGTCCGGTTAGGAGACTTCTGCGAGGAGACTGGCAACCTGACAGAAGAAGCTATGGCAAGAGGAATTGCTTCACTAAAGCGGTGCTTGCAAATTGCCGAGAGCTTCCAAGCAGACGATGTGATCGCCGTTGCGACCAGTGCGGTACGTGAAGCTGGCAACGGTCAGACATTTATTGAGCGAGTAAAAGCAGAAACGGGCCTTTCGATCAATCTGATTTCTGGAAATGAGGAAGCCAGACGGATTTATCTAGGCGTGATCTCCACTATGGAGCTAAAAGGCACTCCCCATATCATCGTTGATATTGGCGGCGGCTCTACAGAGATTATTGCGGGTAGAGGAGGTGCTTACGACTTTTTGAGCAGTAGTAAGGTTGGAGCGGTGCGCCTAAGCGCTCGGTTCATCTCAACCGATCCGATTAGTAAGAAGGAGTTTGAATATCTAAGGGCTTATGTTCGAGGTGTATTAGAGCCGACAACCGACGCGCTAAAAACAAAGCTAAAGCGCGTGCTCGCCGGAACAGAGCACGAAGAGACGCCGCTAAAGATGATCGGCACCTCTGGAACAATTGAGTGTTTGGCAATATTGGCCGCAGTAGACAAAACGGGAGTAACGCCGGACCCGCTTAACGGCTATCTGCTGACTTATGACGAGCTCACGAGCTGGATAAGTCAGCTGCGTAAGATGGCCTATGAAGAGCGCTTAGCGCTACCAGGCATGTCGGATCGCCGCGCTGAGATTATTGTACCGGGGGCGATTATTCTACAGGCGGCGATGGAGCTGTTGGGGATTTCACAGCTCCGGATCTGCGAAAGGGCATTGCGAGAAGGCGTTGTCGTGGACTGGATGCTAATCAACGGTCTAATCGAAGACCGGATGGCCTTCCAAGAATCGGTGCGCGATCGATCCGTTAGGAAACTAGCGAATAAATACCGGGCTAATGGCGATACGGTCGCCGAGTTTGCAACCCAGCTATTTGACCAGACTAAGGGCGTACTGCATGATTTAGGACCGCTAGCACGTGAGTATCTGTGGGCGGCAGCAATGCTACATAACAGCGGTCACTATATCAATCACTCAGCGCATCACAAGCACTCTTACTACCTAATTCGCAACGGCGGCCTGTTAGGGTTTACCGAAGCTGAAGTAGAAATTATTGGCAATATCGCCCGCTATCATCGTAAAAGCCAGCCTAAAAGGCGACACGAAAATTACAACAACTTGCCGAGTAAGTCTGAACGTAAGCTAGTAGACCAGCTAGGAGCAATGCTGCGAATTGCCGTAGCCCTAGATAGAGCGCGTAGCCATGCGATCGCCGCTATCAGCACCACATTCGATCCTAAAAGTAGAACGCTTACCCTACAGCTCACGCCCTATGATGCAAACAACGAATGTGAGCTAGAGCTGTGGAATATTGACTATAAGAAAGCGTGGTTTGAAGACGTCTTTGAAGTGGCACTAGAAGCGACAGTTGTTTCTGATAGATAAGGTATTCAGGGCCGAAGCAGCGTTCTCTCCCTAACGTGACTGGCTGTGGCTTGCGACTAAGGATGCAACATTACGCGCTGAGGCAAGACTTGACTTCTAGCAGTACGTAGAGTCCCATTCAATAAAGCGTGACTAAACGTACTGGTTGTGAAAGCATCTTCACAGTCAGGCATATCTTGCCAACAACTTGGGCAAAACCAGCGCATCTCGCCGTGGCGAACGTGGCGAAGCAAACAACTATTACAGCAAAGACAACAACTCATCACTCAACTAAGCCTCATGTGGGTTTCGAAGTTCTCGCGCCTACCCAGTAGCTAGCTTGGCGCTTTCGGTAACCTTTGAATTCTCAGTATCTTCCTCGTGCTTAACGGTCTCTGTATCAGCAGAGTGAGCACGAACTATCAAGACAGAACAGGGCGCGCGGTGCATGACGTAGCTGCTAACGCTGCCAGAGACAAACTCGCCAAGTCCCCTGCGTCCATGTGTACCGACGACGACTAGACTGACTTTCTCTTCTCTAGCGCGATCGCAAATCACTGTACCTGGATCGCCAACTTCTTGAGAACTTTGGGCCTGTACGCCCATACGCACCGCACGGCCCTGTAGGTGCGAGAGCACTTCTAGCCCTCTATCTCTGCAAATCTCGTATTGTTCTTGATAGGCACTCCAAGCCGATTCAGGAATCGTAAACGGATAGCCCACTAGGTTAGGATAGGCCATCGAAGATAGATCGCCTGAGCCATCCGGCGAAAGTACGCCTAAAATCAGAAGCTCTGCTTGGGTTGTTTGCGCAAGGTCGAGCGCCGCTTCGAATACCGCTTCGTAGTGTTCGTTAGTATCTAGTGCAACCAATATTTTTTCAAACATGATGGCCTCCTGGAAAACCTGCTGATACCTCCGTTCTAGCAGCTAGTTTTGAAGAATCTATGAGGACGAAAGTGATTCATCAGGATCAGGTGTCTGTTTCCCAGCGCTCCTGGCTGAGTAAATCAATGATGCGATCGCGCTGCAAAAACTCGTGCTCCGCTAGCTCCAGCTCAAAGCACTGCCATCTACACTCTGGGATATGGCGACACAGCACATAGATAGGCTGCTGACGATCAACAACTTTGCCATACACCAGCTCTCTTACTTCATCGCGTAGAGAGTCAAGTGTGTAAATCTTTCTTTGAAGTGAAGTAACCATCGATGCCATTCCTAAATTGCGATTAGAACCCTGCTTGATTCTTATCTCTAGAGGCTATGGCTCAATAGTGATGAAAGTATGAGGAAATGGTATCAGAAGATACCAATTTTGGCTTTAGATCTAGGTGCTGACCAGATATAGCCTGTACCGGATGCATTCGGTACAGGCGCGTCACTTGACCCGTTGTAGTATAAGGCTTTCAGCCTGCAAACTGTACCTCAGTCAAGTGACCAACGCTATAGCTGCTGACTAGATGGCTGCTGACTGGACAACTATAGAAGCTTATCGATAATAGACTGCCAGTCTTGCGGGCTAGAGCTAGAGGACAGCTCGGTTGCTTCTGCGCCGTTGATGAAGAATGTAGGCGTGGACCAAACCCCTTTGATCGTCGCAAAGCGGGCTGGAATACGGGCCTGAGCGTAAACTTCTTCGCTGTTCAACGAGTCGAGGAACTGCCTTTCATCTTTTTGCCCTACGGCTTCAGCAGCGCACTCGGCCAAGAATTTATGGAACTCTGTCTGGGTCTTGTCTTTCCAAGCTTCGTTGGCAAATTCTGCTTGCCGACTAAACAGGTAGCTGACGAAGTCGATGAACTTTCGGGTGTCTGTATCAGACACTGCGATCACCGCTTTAGTCGCATCCCAGCTCTGACGATGGTTGCCCAGCGACATTGGCTGAAATACCCAGTAAATCTGCTCTGAAGTGTAGGCATCTCTTACCTTCATCACGTTGTTCCAGCCCTTTTTAGAAAAAGGACACTCCAGATCAAAGAAAACTTCAACCATGAGCGGGGCGCTGGCGCTACCAGTGCGATAGCCACTACGACGAGACGGAACAGGAATAGCCATATCTAGCAACAAAAACTACAACAAAAAGACGTACAAAAATCCTTGCATACCAAAACCGTCTTTGACAATTCACCCTATGCCTTATTTGCAGCGCTAATTGACTACAATCAAAGCTGAATTGATTTCACCACCGCACTTTTTCGAATGC
This sequence comes from uncultured cyanobacterium, assembly GCA_963772185.1. Taxonomy (GTDB): domain Bacteria; phylum Cyanobacteriota; class Cyanobacteriia; order Phormidesmidales; family Phormidesmidaceae; genus Phormidesmis. The sequence goes on from CAVYWR010000004.1 coordinate 10,938, forward strand.
TCTATCGTCGCTTTGGCCGCACCGAACTACAGATGCCCGTCTTCTCCTGTGGCGGCATGCGCTATCAGCACTCATGGCAAGACGTACCGCCAAAAGATATTCCTCAGAAAAACCAAGACAATCTAGACGAGACTATCCAACGGGCGATCGCACTTGGCATCAACCATATCGAAACCGCTAGAGGCTATGGCACTTCAGAAATTCAGCTAGGCAAAGTGCTACCGACCTTCAAGCGTGACGAGCTGATTGTTCAGTCCAAAGTTTCACCCAAGGCCAACCCCCACGAATTTTCGCAAACCGTTGAGCTTTCTCTAGCCAATTTAAACCTAGACTACCTGGATTTATTGGGGCTCCACGGCATTAACAATGCAGAAACGCTACACCACAGCGTTCGTCCGGGCGGTTGCATTGACGCGGCCAAAAAGCTACAGGCGCAAGGCAAAGTTCGTCATATTGGCTTCTCGACCCACGGACCCACCCAAGTGATTGTCGACGCCATTGAAAGCAACCTGTTCGACTATGTGAATATTCACTGGTACTACATCTTTCAGGACAACTGGCGAGCGATTGAAGCCGCTGCTCAGCGCGATATGGGCGTCTTCATCATCAGCCCTTCTAACAAAGGCGGCAATCTGTACAGTCCACCGCAAAGACTCGTAGAGCTGTGCAAGCCACTCAGTCCAATGGTGTTCAACGATCTGTTTTGCCTTAGCCATCCGCAGGTGCATACGCTGAGTCTAGGCGCAGCGCAGCCCTCTGATTTTGATGAGCATATGAAAGTGCTGCCGCTGGTTGAACAAGCAGACGAAGTGCTGCCGCCTATTCTAGAACGATTAGAGAAACGGGCGATCGCAACTCTTGGCGAACGCTGGTATCGCACCTGGCAAGAGGGCCTTCCCGATCTACAATCAACCCCTGGCAATATCAACATTGCGATCGCCCTCTGGCTCGGCAACCTCGTCGAAGCCTTCGACATGGTCGAATACGCCGAATCCCGCTACAACCTGCTCGGCGGAGCCAGCCACTGGTTCCCCGGCAACAAAGCCGCCAATCTCAGCCAATTCGATCTCACCGACAGCCTCAAAAATAGCCCTCATGCCAAAACCATTCCCGAGCGGCTCGCCAAAATTCACGAAAGGATAGGTGGTGCAAATGTGAAAAGGTTATCCCAGCAGTAATACATCTTGCCTCTCCACTTCATCGTTCATCATTCATCGTTCCTACTTCTCCTTCATGGTTGCCCACGCCGCAAAGTTCCAAGGCCAGTCCGCGCTGCTCTCTAGCGAGCTGCTCAGCTACTATCGCCAGGTCAGCAAGTCCCCGCTCACCGTCGTCGATGTAGAGACCACAGGAGCCCTTGGACACAATGCCCGCGTAATTGAAGTCTCCGTTCTCCATGCCAGTCTTGCCGATGGTTTAGAGCGTCAGGAAAGCTATTTAATCAACCCCAAGGTCAAAATCCCTGAATACATCACCAAGATTACTGGCATCACTCCAGAGATGGTCTATCCTTCCCCACCACCCGAGGAGGTTTGGCCAAAATGTCAGCCGCTGCTAGAAGCTGATCGCGTTTTCACTGCTCACAACCTGGATTTCGACTATTCCTTCTTGCGCACTGAATACAAACGCCTTGGCATCCGTTTCTACAAGCCGCCGCTGCAAAAGCTCTGTACCGTTATTCTCTCTAGAATGCTGCTAGCCGATCTGCCCTCTCGCAGCTTGCCAAATCTGATCAGACACTTCAACTTCGATATCAGCACCTCTCACCGCGCCGAAGCAGACACCAAAGCCTGCTGGCTGCTAGCAGAAATTCTCCTCACTCAGATTCAAAACGAGGATGATGAAACCCTGCTCAAATGCTTTGGTCAGCAGTGGATTCGATTGCAAGATGCCGCCAAAATACTGAACTGTCGAAAAGAAGATGCTCAGCAAAAGCTAGAAATTGCCCAGGTAGAAAGCCGTCTGTCTTTCAAGCGCAAGCTGCCGATGTACCGCCGCTGGGGAGTAGAGCAGTTCTACTACGCCCACCAGGGAGAGCAAATGTCGCTGCTGTAGAAGCTGCACTAGCGCCTTTCTTTTGGAAGATAGAAACTCTTTCCCTCTGACGCTATGCTATATGGCGTAGCAACGGTCATTAGCAATGCCTGAACAAAACGGTAAGAAAGATTATTCCTGGAAAGGTAGCTGGGATGCAGGCACCGCCCTCATGATTCTAGTGGGCGTCCTGACGGTAGTCTTATTTGTTGCTGGATTCTCTTACTAGAACGGTCAAGCGGCGGACCCACACAGATGCGCTTACCCGATGACAACGAAATAAATCGCCCAAGCGTCAACATTCTGCCAATGATTGACGTGATTTTTGCGATCCTGGCATTTTTTATACTGTCTACGCTGTATTTGACTAGGGCCGAAGGCTTGCCAGTCAACTTGCCTCAGGCAGTGACCGCAACCCCCCAAGATCAGATAGACATCACGTTGGTGATTACGTCTGAGGGGAATTTGTTCTTAGGCGATGAGGCTGTGGCGTTAGAGGATTTGGCAGACGAGGTGAATGCGATCGCCCCTACGAATCCCATCCTAGTCACCATCCGCGCTGACGAATCTACCAGTCATGGCAGAGTAGTCGTCACAATGGATCAGCTTCGTACCATTGATAGAGTCCGTCTAGGGATTGCCACAGCTCGTCCGTAATCACGTACCTACAGCCACGATACGAAGGCGCTTCCTTGCATCGCTAGTAGATCGAAGAGATGCAAAACGCGCAGCGGCTACTTCAGTTAGTGATGGATACTTTACCAGAAGCCATCTTTTGAAAAGGTTACGAGTCAATATAGCTTTGGTCACTTCACTGAAGTACAGTTTGTAGGCTACAAGCCTTGTGTTCCCGCGGTAAAACCCCGCGTTGTCGTACGGCGCTAGCGGTAGGAACCCGCGTCGCTTTGCGGCGCTAGGGAACGCCTACTAAGATAGGGAATGCTCACCAAGACAACGGGTCACGTGACGCGCCTGTACCGTAGGCTTCGCCTTCTCGAAGAGGATTCACCAGGTACAGGCTATAGCCATCAGGTCATCGCCGAGAAGCACAGCGATCAGCCTTGAATATTCTGAAAAGGGCTGGACTTTAACGCTGCCAGAAACGCTTTTTCTGCGGAGATGGCACGGGTAGCCCCATCGACGTATGGAATTCTTTTTGCACTTTTCGAGTCAGTCGTTTAGAAACCTGGCGAACGATCTGATTGAGTAGCTGATCGCCAGAAGCCTTGACCAAGTTGTCGGGTAAGACCTGTACAAAGCGAGGCACCTCCACCCACGTAGAGAGGTTAAGCTCCCATTCTACGTGAGTAGATTTTTCGACGTTAATATCGTCAGGAATGTCTTCAGCAGCCCCTTCGCATAGGGTCATAGACGCACGAAAATCGACATCGTAACCTTCGGGCTTGTAGCCAGGCACAGGAATGGTCTCTATCCGGTAGACGCCCTCTTCTTGCGGCAGCAGGTGCAAACCAATCTTAGGCTCTACAACGTGGTTTAGGCTCTTGAACTTGCCAACAGTCAGGCCATAGCCATTTTTACCGATGGGCTCTACTGCCATTGGTTGCGCGCATCGGGGAAACCATTCCTGGTGAGCATCCAGATACCTAGCTACGCTAGCCGCATCTGCATACATCTCCATATGGCCTATGTAGTTGCCTTGAAAATGCAAAGTGTCTTTAAGAGAAGTTACGTTCGTTTTTGAAGTTTTTTGTCCTTCAATCAGACTAGCACCCACCTTAAAAAATTGGGAGCCTGACTGCGGAGAAGGTGCGTTAGAAGGAAGTTGCATAGATTAGTTGCAAAAAACAAATAGGAGACATAGCAGGAGACTGTCAGACTTGTTTTGTACGGGTGGGTTTTGTCAGGCGAGTGTTTGTACGTGCCCGTGTTTATTCGCACAAAACCAGTCTAAAAGGTCATATCAGGATACGTCGCTCTAACCGTACCTACTGATAGCGTTCAATCGCCTTCGTTGATCTACTGATCAATATGACACCAGCTCACCATTAAGACAGTGCCTGTTGCTACGCTTAAACGCCTATACTGCGCTCATGCACGAGTTTAGAAGGGAGCTTTGGCGATGAAAGCATTAGTGGCAGGAGCGACAGGACAAACTGGGAGCCATATTGTAGGGCTATTGCTGGCGAAAGGAATTGAAGTTCGAGCGCTGGTAAGGGATTTAAACAAAGCCAACTCAGAGCTACCCACAGAAGCCGAAAAGGTCGTCGGTAATGTACTTGATAAGGCCAGTCTGACGGCGGCTCTAGTAGATTGCGATGTGCTGGTAAGTGCTACAGGCGCAGCGCCTAGCCTTGATCCTAGCGGTCCTTATCAGGTGGATTACGAGGGCAACAAGAACTTAGTAGACGCCGCTAAGGCAGCAGAAATTAAGCAATTCGTGATGGTGTCGTCTCTGTGCGTGTCTAAGATTTTCCATCCGCTGAACCTGTTCTGGGGAATTTTGTATTGGAAGAAGCAGGCAGAGGACTATCTAAAAGTAAGTGGCGTTCCCTATACGATTGTGCGCCCAGGCGGGCTGAAGGAGGAAAACAACGCGGAGGCGATTGTGATGTCTGCGGCGGATACCTTATTCGAGGGCAGTATTCCTCGGGTGAAGGTGGCGCAGGTCTGCGTAGACGCGCTAGAGCACGAATCGGCAAAAAATAAAGTAGTCGAGATTGTGACCGCCGAAGCGGCAGTAGCGCAACCGATGGACGCGCTGTTTGCGACCGTTAGCTAGCTGATCGTCTGGTCGTCTGATGATGCTGTAGCCAGATAACGGCGAATAGAGCCATCAGGACAAGCGGCCAGCTAATCTGGTTGAGCATGGCCCAGTCGAATCGGTAGAAGATCTGACCGGAGCAGTAGGTGGCGATCGCCACAAAGCCAAACACAGCAAAGTCATGGACCGCCTGCGCCTGCGCTTTCTCCTCTGGGGTGTAGGTTTCTGTCAGCAGCGTTGTAGAGCCGACATACATAAAGTTCCAGCCGAGACCGAGGAGAAGAAGCGCGATCGCAAAGTGCCAAAAACTCGTCCCGACCAAATTCAACCCCATACAGGCCAGCAGCATCAGTGCCCCGGTCGTAATGATAGTAATCAGGCCAAACCGTTTGATCAGCCAGCCGGTGATTAGCGCTGGGCCGAACATGCCAAAAACGTGCCACTGAATTACAGACGCCGACTGAGAAAAGCTGTGATTTTTCGCCGTCATCGCTAGGGGCGTTGCCGTCATCACAAACGCCATTACGCCATAGCTAATAGTGCTGCCAATGGTTGCAACAAAGAACTTGGGCTGGCGGACAATCTTGAATAGCGATCGCGCATGAGTCGCACTTGTCTGCTTGGCAGTGCGTGGAATCTGGAGCCAGTACAGCAGCAGCGTAGATAGCAGCTGCAAAACCAGAACAGCAACAAAAGCACCAATGTACAGCTCGCTATTGAACCAGTCTTTAGAACCGTTCGCCAACCACGGTCCCAAAATAGCAGCAATAATTCCCCCTGCAATCACCCACGAAATCGCCTGTGATCGGAAGGCTTCATCCGCTACATCCGCCGCTGCAAATCGGTAGTAGCCAACAAAGCTATTGGCAAATCCCAGAACGGCCATCGCCAGCGTAAACAGCCAGAAACTGGTCACAATTAGGCTGTAGATACTAAGACCTGCGCCCACTACGCCGATAGCGCTTCCGACCAAAAATCCGCTGCGTCTCCCAATCCGCTGCATCAGCATCGAGGCCGGAATGGTCGCGAGCATAGTCGCGATCTGTCGAGCTGCCAACGGTAGGGTGGCCAGTGCCTTATCTGCGGCGAGCGCGTAGCCGACTAAAGCGGCTGTAGTAATCAAAACGGTATTGGTTGTCATCGCCAGCGCCTGACAAAGCGCTAAGAGCGTGACCTGAGACTTCATAGCGGTAGACGCAGATGACATGAAAGTTACCGTGGAATAAGGGCTGAGCTTATCACGGTCGCTTCGGGTTGAACATCGATCAGCTGAAGGCTATCTATCGATGCAGTTGATGTTAATTCAGTCAGAGAACTCTAGAAGAACCAGCCGTAGCTATGGAGTCCTTTGCCCAAGATATTCACGCCTAGATAGCAAATCCAGACGACGACAAATCCAGATGCGGCTAGAATCGCGGGTTTTCTACCCTGCCATCCTTTGGTAATCCGAGCGTGCAAATAGGCAGCAAAAACCAGCCAGGTAATCAGCGCCCAGGTTTCCTTTGGATCCCAGCTCCAGTAAGAGCCCCAGGCTTCGTTTGCCCAGACTGCGCCCGCAATGATGCCAATAGTCAGCAAAGGGAAGCCCAAGCCGATAATGCGATAGCTGATGTTGTCTAATGTATCAGCGAGCGTTAGCCGTTGGAACGAGAGCGTAGTTTTTTCAGCAGCAGTGTTTTCGGCACCAGTCTCTTCGGTAACCGCAGTTTTAGCAGGCGCGGCTAGAACGGCGGTGCTGCCTCCGGTTGTGCTACCACCAGCGGTGATGATCTGCTCTGTAACCGCATTTTCTGCGGCCTGGTCTATGGTCAGAGAATTAGCGGCTCGCTTTAGCTGATACTTGCGATCGCGAAACCCTCCTGTACCGATAGAGCTACCCTTGAGTTCTACCGCTTGGCCACGGGTGACGATGAGGAAGGCGATCGCAATCAGAGATCCCACCATCAGCGCCGCATAGCTCAGCAGCATCACACTCACGTGCATCATCAGCCAGTTAGACTTTAGCGCTGGGACTAGCGGCTCAGAGACCTGCATCGTATCGGGCAAAGTCAGCGCCGCAAAAGCAGCAATTCCCATCGCGACCGGAGAAGTCACCGCCCCGACCCAGCGGCTGTCAGTCATCTTTTCAGCCGCGAAATGGACAGCGGTGATCCCCCAAGCAATAAAAAATAGAGACTCGTACAGGTTACTCAGTGGAAAGTAGCCCCCTTCAATCCAGCGAGCCGTCAGCAGCGCCGCCATCGCCAAATTGCCAGCCGCCATGCCCGCCCCGCCAATAATCGGCAAAGCCTTGACCTGCTCAAACGCTAATCCGCTCCAGTAGGCCAGCATCGCCGCAAACAGCACGACAAAAGCAGCGTTGTCTAACCAGCTTTCTAACCCAGCCAGCGTCAGACTCGAAGCAACACCAGCAGTGCTCAAGCTAGCGAAGCTAACGCAACTGGCAAAATCAAGGGCGATCATAGGAAGACAAAATTTGTTTGAACGTTTTTCTAGGGACTGGCGCTAATCCCGCTCTAATATCTTAGCGAGCGGATAGAACCGTGCAAAAGTTTCTAAACCGTTAAGACTTACAAGACGCATGAATGTTAAATTCATTCGGGCTTCTTGCTTGTAAGGGTATAGCGTTAGATACATTGATTTGATGGTACTGCTAAAGCTGAGGGCTCGCTCAGACAGCCAGTCAACCGATTCAATCTGTCACATCCGACTTTTGTTGTACAGGTCACGGTTGAGCGCACCAAACTTCAAGTACAAGTCCCTTTAAGACAAGTTAAGAAATATATACGCGGTGAGAGAATAGAGATCATGGAATTGGCAGCACTCTGGGAACGGTATCAGGACTGGCTCTATTACCATGAGGGATTGGGCATCTACGTAGATGTCAGTCGCATGAGCTTTGACGATCCTTATGCCGAGCAGCTAATGCCGAAGTTTGAGCAGGCGTTTGCGGCGATGGATGAGCTAGAAAAAGGGGCGATCGCCAACCCAGACGAAGGACGCATGGTCGGTCACTACTGGCTACGCGCGCCTGAGCTAGCCCCTTCTGAAGAGCTGAAGAAAGATATTGTCGAAACGCTTGAGAGCCTAGAATCTTTTGCTGAGAAGATTCGCGCGGCGAAATCGCCCCTCCAGATCAGCCCAAATTCACCGATATTCTCTCTGTCGGCATTGGCGGCTCGGCCCTGGGTCCGCAGTTCGTCTCTAGAGCTTTAGCGCCTGCCGTTCCAGATATCAACATTCACTTTATTGACAATACCGATCCGATCGGGATCGATCACGTGTTTGAAGAGATTGGCGATCGCCTCAAAAGCACTCTAGTGATCATCACGTCCAAATCAGGCGGCACGCCCGAAACCCGCAACGGCATGGTTGAATCCAAAGCGGCCTACGAGCAAGCGGGACTGTCTTTTGCAAAGTATGCAGTCGCGGTTACCGGGATCGACAGCAAGCTAGAGAACATTGCCACCGATGAAGGCTGGCTAGCGACTTTTCCAATGCACGATTGGGTAGGCGGTAGAACCTCTGAGCTGTCTGCGGTCGGGCTATTGCCAGCCGCGCTACAGGGCATTGACATTCGGGAAATGCTAGCAGGCGCTAAAGAAATGGACGAGGCCACCCGCGTCCACGATCTGCGCACCAATCCAGCCGCACTGCTAGCGCTCTCCTGGTACTTTGCTGGTAATGGCACAGGCGAAAAAGACATGGTGGTGCTGCCGTACAAAGATAGCCTGCTGCTGTTTAGCCGCTACCTACAGCAGCTAGTGATGGAGTCATTAGGCAAGGAAAAAGACCTTGATGGCAATACGGTCTATCAGGGGATCGCCGTCTATGGCAACAAGGGATCGACCGACCAGCACGCCTACGTTCAGCAGCTTCGAGAAGGCGTTCCCAACTTTTTTGCGACTTTGATCGAAGTGCTAAAGGATCGCGAAGGCCCTTCCGTAGATGTCGAGCCCGGTGTAACCTCAGGCGACTATCTATCCGGTCTATTGCAGGGAACGCGCCGAGCCCTCTCTGAAAACAATCGCGATTCGATCACCATTACAATCCCCGAGGTGTCGCCGAAGATGGTCGGTGCGTTGATTGCCTTGTACGAGCGGGCAGTCAGTCTGTATGCCAGCCTGGTCAATATCAATGCCTATCATCAGCCTGGTGTAGAGGCTGGAAAGAAAGCCGCCGCAGATGTCCTATCGCTGCAAACAAGTGTCAAAGAAGCGCTGAAGACAGCCGGGACCGCGCTCTCACTAGATGAGCTGGTTAAAAAAATGGGCGCAGAAGACAAAATAGAAAATGTCTATAAAATTGTGCGTCACCTGGATGCGAATGAGCGCGAGCTGAAGATCGAAGGCAGTCCTAGCGATCCGGCAGGCTTGAAGGTGAGTGTTCGGTAGCAGCCAAGACAGCGCTTATTTGCTTGTGAGCAAACCGTACACGCAGAATCGAGCGATGCCTTTTAGAATAAGGACTGGCAGCGCTCTAGAACTGCTGTCGGTTTGCTCTTTGAGTTAATTTTTCATGGCGTTTTCTTCGATTACTCGTGCGATCGCACGCTCACCCCTTGGCCAGGAGCTGGTCACCAAGCTAGAAAAGCAGCAAACCCTACAGCTATCCGGCGCACCCAGACTCCCCAAAGGACTGGTCAGTTCAGCGCTAGCCCAAGCTCAGCAAAAGCCGCTGCTAGTTGTCACCGCTACGCTAGAAGAAGCAGGCCGATGGGCAGCCCAGCTAGAGACGATGGGCTGGGGTACAGTCGCTTTTTATCCCACCTCAGAATCCTCGCCATACGACGTATTTGATCCCGAGTCAGAGCTGGTTTGGGGTCAGCTTCAGGTGCTTTCTGACCTGATCAACGGCAAGGCAGATGCAAGTAATTTGCCGCCGGGATCAAAGCACTTGGGCGCAATGGCGATTATTGCCACCGAGCGAGCGCTACAGCCGCACCTCCCCCCGGTTGAGGCGTTTCGTCCGTATTGTCTGGAAATTAATCTGGGCATGGAGCTGAATCTAAAAGATTTGGGTCTAAGTCTGGCCAAGCTGGGCTACGAGAAGGTGTCTTCTGTTGAAACTGAAGGGCAGTGGAGTCAGCGAGGGGACATTATTGATGTCTTTCCGGTGGCGGCTGAGCTGCCCGTGCGGATGGAGCTGTTTGGCGACGAGTTAGAGCGGCTGCGCGAGTTTGATCCGGCCAATCAGCGATCGCTCGACAAAATTGACACGCTGCTGCTGACGACGACCGACTACGGTCCGCTAATCTCGTCTGCCCTAGAAGAAAAAGGACTGCTTGAAGATCTGCTGACCGAAGAGGCGCAGGAAGCCTTCATCACTACAGGCAGAGTCGAGGGCATCCGCCGATTTATGGGTTTAGCCTTCGAGCCCACTTCGCTGCTGGACTATCTGCCAGAGGACACGCTAGTTGTACTCGATGAACCGGCGCAGTGTCAGGCCCACGCTGAGCGTTGGGTTGAGACGGTCGAAGATCGCTGGCATGAGGCAAAAGAAACGTTCGAGGCCGATACGGAAATTCAGCTTCCTGAAAGCGGTTTGCCCAAAATCCATCGGCCATTTTCTGAGGCAATAGAAGAGATCAGCCTGTTTCAGCGAATCGAGCTATCTGAAATTGCCGAGGACGGCGTTGGGCTGAATTTGGCTAGTCGCCCGGTGCCGATTTTGCCACATCAGTTTGGCAAGCTAGCAGATATTTTGAAAGAGGAACGCGATCGCAAATTCTTCCCCTGGCTAATCTCCGCCCAGCCTTCCCGCTCTGTCGCCCTGCTGCAAGAGCACGACTGCCCCGCGCAGTTCATTCCCAACCCCAAAGATTATCCAGCCATCGACAAGCTGCAAAATCAGCGCATCCCCGTTGCGGTCAAATACTCAGGTCTCGCTGAACTCGAAGGCTTCATCCTGCCCACCTTCCGCATCGTGGTCGTCACCGATCGTGAGTTCTTTGGCCAGCACACCCTCGCCACCCCTAGCTACGTCCGCAAACGCCGCCGCGCCGCCTCCAAGCAAGTCGATCCGAACAAGCTTCGACCCAAAGACTACATCGTTCACCGCAACCACGGTATCGGTCAGTTTCTAAAGCTAGAAAGTCTGACGGTCGATAAGGAGACCCGCGAGTATCTGGTCATTCAGTACGCTGACGGACTGCTGCGCGTGCCCGTTGACCAGATGGGATCGCTCTCCCGCTATCGCACCTCGGTAGAGCAAAAGCCCCAGCTCAACAAGATGACGGGCAAAACCTGGGAGAAGACTAAGGGAAAAGCCCGCAAAGCAATTCAGAAGGTGGCGGTCGATCTGCTCAAACTGTATGCACAGCGATCGCAGATGCAGGGCTTTACCTACCCAGAGGACATGCCCTGGCAGCAAGAATTGGAAGACTCCTTTCCGTATAACCCTACGCCCGATCAGCTCAAAGCAACCCAGGACGTGAAGCGCGATATGGAGAGCGATCGCCCGATGGATCGCCTAGTCTGTGGCGATGTCGGCTTTGGCAAAACCGAAGTTGCCCTCCGCGCCATTTTCAAAGCCGTGACTGCGGGTAAGCAGGTGGCTTTGCTAGCGCCTACAACCATTCTGACCCAGCAGCACTATCACACGCTCAAAGAACGCTTTGCCCCCTATCCTATTCAGATCGGACTGCTAAACCGCTTCCGCACAGCCAAAGAGCGCAAAGATATTATGCTGCGGCTGATCTCCGGTGAGCTAGATGTGGTGGTAGGAACGCATCAGCTACTGGGTAAAGCAGTCAAGTTCAGAGATCTAGGTCTACTAGTCGTGGACGAAGAGCAGCGCTTTGGCGTGAACCAAAAAGAAAAAATTAAGGCGATGAAGGCTCAAGTAGACGTGCTAACGCTAAGCGCGACGCCAATTCCCCGAACCCTTTACATGGCGCTTTCTGGCGTCCGGGAAATGAGTTTGATCACCACGCCGCCGCCGTCTCGCCGTCCGATCAAGACTCACCTATCGCCATACGATCCTGAGAAAGTGCGAGCTGCGATTCGTCAGGAGCTTGATCGCGGTGGGCAGATTTTCTATGTGGTGCCGCGCGTGGAAGGGATTGAGGAAGTGGCGGGGCGGATCAGAGAGGCGGTACCGGGGATTCGACTGGCGATCGCACATGGCCAAATGCCCGAAGGTGAACTCGAAGCCACCATGCTCACCTTCAGCAACGGCGACGCCGATCTGATGGTCTGTACCACCATTATCGAATCAGGGCTCGACATTCCTAGAGTCAACACCATCATCATCGAAGACTCGCAGAAATTTGGCCTCTCGCAGCTCTACCAGCTTAGAGGCCGTGTTGGGCGCTCTGGCATCCAGGCACATGCGTGGCTGCTGTTCCCGAAGCAAAACAAACTGTCGGACAAAGCCCGTAAGCGACTGCGGGCGATTCAGGAATTCACTCAATTAGGATCGGGCTATCAGCTCGCCATGCGCGATATGGAGATTCGCGGCATCGGTAATCTGCTAGGCGCTCAGCAGTCAGGTCAGATGGAAGTAATCGGCTTCGATCTGTACATGGACATGCTAGAAGAATCAATCGCTGAAATTCGCGGTCAGGAGATTCCGCAGGTAGACGAGACGCAGGTCGATCTAAAGGTGACTGCCTTTATTCCTGCTGACTACATTCCCGACCTCGACCAAAAGATGAGCGTCTATCGTTCTCTAGTTGGCGCGGATACGAAGCGAGATTTGATGGAATTAGTAACCGACCTGAACGATCACTACGGCACTCTGCCATCGGCAGTTGGTCAGCTAGTCAAGGTTCTAGAACTCAAACAGATTGCCAAGCCGCTGGGATTTTCACGAATTAGGGCTGAAGACAAACAGCATGTCGTATTAGAGACGCCAATGGAAAAGCCTGCGTGGGAACTGCTACATGGTAAGGTGCCTGATCATTTGCGATCGCGTTTCGTCTACGCACCCGGCAAAGTCACCGTTCGTGGTCTAGGCGTAATGAAGCCTGAAAAACAGATAGAGAGTCTGATTGAGTGGCTAGGATACATGCAGGCCGCTCTCGAAAAACCAGTAGCTGTCGCCGTCAACGCTGGGTAGCCTATCTATCTTTTCGAATATCTACTGCTCTAATCGATTAAGACTTTCATGCAAGGTATTTTTCTGTTCGCCGTTGATCTAGAAAAGTAGCCACTTCTTGATCAGTAGGTGCAGGCTGGTCGGTCTTCAGTAAACCTCTCATCTGCTGAATTGCTTCAGCACGTTTGATACTCGGTTAAGCAGTGGCCAGTTGCTTCTGGTGAAGAAATTCGGCAAAGTGAAGGACTTCATTGATCTGAGCTTCGGGAAGGGTTTGGATGATCTGGAGCGCTGTCGTTAGATTCACCCTGGTTAATAAGTAGTTCTTGAGCAAACTCGTCTGGGCTGCTGCGAAGGGCAGAAAAGGCACTTTCAGGTAGGCTTAGTTGAATCTGGATCATATTGATTTCTAGAATTATTTTCAGGTGATTGTCTTTATATACAACTCAAATAGGTTTTCCGAGGTGTTCGGTACCGTTCTTGAAGCGGCGACCGACATAGATGCGTTCTAGCATTTCTTGGGTTTACTCGAGTTGTCGCATTTAGAGATTTGCTTTGACCTGTGAGAGCTAAGGCAACTGGAAGAGCCTGAAAGTCAACCGCTCTAGTATTCTAAGTCCTGTTAGTGATCCTTTAATTAATCTGATAGCAGCCTGCGGCTTTTGCACGAAGCTGAATGTCATTTGTAGTGGCTTTAGCGAGCCGTCAGGAGCGATCGCATCTCTAATATCCGGCAAATCACCCGCACAATCGTCACTAACTACTCGCACAATCGCCACCGGAACAGAGAGTTCCTCGAGTAGAACAGCACTTTCCATATCTACTACATCGGCGTTGTAGCGATCGCCTAACTGCTTTTTCTCTTTCACCGATGTGATCACATGGTCGCAAGTTACGCCAATCCCACTGGCTATCCCTAATCGTTCCGCAACCGCCTTTGTTGTGTCCGGATCACAGGCAAGAGCTTTCTCATCAATAGCATTCCAGACTGTGTGAAGTGCGATCGCCTCCCCCACTTCATGTTCTACCGAAAGACTTCCCCCCAAACCCATTAGCAACAGTCCTTTCCCTTGCAGATCAGGCATTTCCCAACTGTTCAAGAATGTTTTCACCCCCTGGGGTCCAGCTGGAATCGCGACTAGCTGCGGTGGATTCAATACTTTGCTCAAGCCTCGCTTTACAGCTTTGTACTCAGCGCCAGCGGGAACTAATACGGCGTGAATTTTACTGTGCATGTAGTTGAGGAGTGGGAGCTTGATCGAGGGTGACGCTGCCGTAGTCGAGTTTGATGATGCGATCGGCTAGGTGAAAGTAGCGGTCGTCATGACTGATGACGAAAAGTGTTTTTCCTTGCGCCTTTAGATCGGGGAGAAACTGAGTGTAAAAAATGTCCTTGAAGCTAGGATCTTGATCAGCGGCCCATTCGTCGAATAGGTAAATAGGACGATCTTCTAGATAGGCGCTGAGTAGAGTGAGTCGTTTGCGCTGGCCCTGTGAGAGCGCAGTGGTAGAAAATCTGCCCTGGCTGATGGTGACTTTATGGGCAAGCTGAAGCTTCTCTAAATAGGCTTTGGCTTTGCGGTCGTTGTCACTATCACCAAATTCAAGTAGCCGCTCGAATAGATAGAAGTCTGAAAATACAACAGAAAAGTGCTGACGATACCAATCTTGATTTTCCGCAGTAATCGGCTGATTGTCTAAATAGATAGCACCAGATTTTGGGTGATATAGGCCGGTTAGCAGCTTGGCAAGCGTTGATTTGCCGCTGCCGTTGCCACCGATGACGAAGATCAGTTCGCCAGGATGGACGGTGAGATCGATGGGGCCAAGGGTAAATTCGCGATCGCCCTGGTCGGTTCGATAGGTATGCGTTGCTCCCTGAAGTGAAAGCGTCTGCCAGCCTGGGGCTGGGCGGAGTCGAAGCGCTGAGTCTTTGATTCTCTCGGTTGGCGATGCGTGATTAAGGCTTAGACCCAAAGATTTGATTTTCTTGAGAGCGATGCTGGCACGGCTGAGGAACGGGATTTTGTTGACCAGGCTTTCCATCGGACCTAGCACGTAGGTAAAGGTAAGCAGATAGCCAAAGCGGGTTTCTGGGCTGATGCCAATCCAGCGGGGCAAAGCAAAGAGAATTAGGCCAACTGCAAAGAAATAGATAAACTTTCCCCAGCTATCGACCACAGCAAACTGGCTCATGCCCCGTTCGTTGGCCTTCTGTACTTGCAGCGCAGTCTGCGACAAATCCGCTTCTAGAAAATCTTGCTGTCCAACCGGATGCAGCTTCAGCTCTTTGATTCCATCAATCAGCGTTCGGAAATGTTGAAAGAGTCTGTCCTGATGGTCTCTTGCCTGGTTCAATCCGCGCCAGCCAGCGACTAGAAACCACCGGCAGCTAATGGAGGCCACTAGCGTCAATACGACGACTAGCGCAAGTACCTGCCAGGACAGCCAGGAAATGTAGAGCATACAGCCTGCGGCGCTAGCGGTGTTGATTACCAACATAGGGACAACGCCTGCGGCAGATGCGATCGCCTGCACATCGTCTGTCAGCACTACAAGCAGCCGAGGCAGTCCAATTGTTTCCAAAGGCTTTAGCTCAGTGGCCAAAATCTGCCGACTCAGCCGCATCTGTAGCTCGAATACAGCCGCTTGAGAAAAGCGGATTAATAGAATGCGAGAAAGCATTGCTGTGAGTAGGGCGACGATGCCTAAGGCAGTGAAGAAAAGAGCGATCGCGCCCGAAAGCTCACCTTCTTGCACAGCAGCCTTGCTAATAAGTGCAATTAAACCCGCGCTACAGCCACCGCTGACAATCCCTGTGAGAAGTGCAATGGACAGTGACTTCCAAGAAGATTTGAACAGAAAGACAATTAGATCCATCTATGAAAGGGGGGATTCGCACACTAGAAAATCGACTCTGTAACGATACTCAAAGAATAGAAGCCGACCACACGCATCAGCGACTGACCTCTCTTTGAAGCGACTAAGAATTGTTCTATAGGTAGCCTACTCATTTAGGAATAGACCCTTGGACAGAATGTATAGTTTATTACAGTTTCGTCACCAAAACGTAGGCTAACGGTCATTTTCTGTTCCTACGCTAAAGACTGTAGAGATTTTTGGTTAACAGTTGCTGTGTTCCTCAATTTTTTAGGACTTCGGTACATAAATCAGCAAAAGTCCGAAATCTCTATTGTCCATAGTTTCCAATGATAAATACATGCGTTTCTCAATTTCTAACAAGTCTTTCAACAAGTTCGCTGGCATTGCCGCTGCTCTGATGATTTTGCCAGTGGCCGTTGCCTGTGATAGTCAAGTAGCAGAGACCACCGAGCCGATTGAACCGGTTGACACTGAAATGCCTGCTGATACCGCTGAAACAACTACTGAAAGCGAGACTATTGTAGATGTAGCCGCTGCTAATGGCTCGTTCAATACTTTGGTTGCGGCTATCGAAGCTGCTGGCCTAGCAGAAACCCTCAGTGGTGAAGGTCCCTTTACCGTTTTTGCACCTACGGACGAAGCCTTTGCAGCCCTGCCTGAAGGCGTGCTTGACAGTCTACTCTTACCTGAAAACCAAGAAGTGTTAGCGCAGATCTTGACCTATCATGTCGTGCCTGCTGAAGTTCCTTCTAGCGAGATTACACCTGGCGCGGTTGCGACCGTTGAGGGTGAAGAAGTAAACATTGCTGTAGATGGCGATACCGTAAGCGTGAACGATGCGACTGTTGCAATGCCGGATGTGATGGCGAGCAACGGTGTGATTCACGTGATCGACAGCGTGCTGGTACCGTCTACTGTTGACGTGTCCGCGCTTTGATTTGTCACAACAGGTCTAGAAAAGCCTGTACGAAGATGGCAACGGAATAAATAACAGGCATCAGCCCCTGCTTCTTTTGGATAAGAGGCGGGGGTTGATTGCGTTTGCTTTCTAATCCACATATCCGTTTGCTCTATACCAGTCTACTGAGCGCTGTAGCGCCTTTGCAATGTCAGTTTGTGGCAAGCCCAGCTCATTTACCGCTTTCGAAGCATCGTAATACATTGTTTTAGTACCCATTTTGACTCCGTCTAAGGGAACGGTTGGTGTCTTCCCTAGTCGAGACAACACGTTTTCTCCTATCCAGGCTACGGTCATCGGTACAGCCACGGGAATTGACTTTTCGGGCGCACTCACGCCCGTTAGTTTTTCCAAGATATCGAGCATAGATTTCAACTTCATATTTCGGTTACCTAAGATGTATCGCTCGCCAGATTGACCTTTCTCGAATGCCAGTAGATGACCTTTGGCAACGTCTTGTACGTCAATTACGTTTAGCCCGGTGTCTAAATAAAAGGGCATCTGCTGACGCAAAAAGCGCAAAACAATATTGCCGGTAGGCGTTGGCCGTGCGTCCCATTCACCGATCGGAGAAGTGGGATTGACAATCACAATATCCTGACCAGCTCTAGCAGCTTTGAAGGCTTCCTGTTCTGCCTGGTACTTCGACTTTCTGTAGTGGCCGATGAGCTCACTAGCTGAGGATTGATGAGTTTCATCAACTGGCGTTCCTTTGGGACCAAGGCCAATTGCCGCCGCAGAACTGGTGTAAACCGTTCGCCTAACGCCTGCTTTCTGGGCGGCAGCTAAACAGTTGCGAGTGCCGTCTACATTACTGCGATAGAGCTGTTCTTTGTCTGATTGCCAGAGGGAATAGAGCGCGGCGATGTGAAATAGCGCTTCGCAGCCGCGCATCTTTTCGTGAAGATCTAAGTCATTGAGATCGCCTGTAACTTTCTCTATTTCTAAACCCTTAAGGTTGTCTGGACTGCTGTTTTCTCTAGTTAGCACTCGAACGGAGTGGCCTTTGCGTAAAAGCAGCCGAACCACGTTTGCACCGATAAATCCGCTGCCGCCTGTTAAAAATACCTGCATGGTCTATTTTTGTTTGCTCACTTTTCTACTTAACTGGTGCCATCCATCTTCCAACAAACTGTACAGTACTGGCACCACAACTAGGCTCAATAGCGTAGAGGTGAGCAGCCCGCCAATAATCGCCACGGCTAGAGGCTGACGTAGTTCCGAACCAGCGCCTAGTCCTAGCGCAATCGGAATCATGCCCAGTACAGTCGAAGCAGTCGTCATCAAAATTGGTCGTAACCGGACCTGTCCAGTAGTCAGAATCGCCTTAGTGCGCTGCATTCCGGCTCGTCGGAGCTGGTTGGCGTAGTCCATAATTAGCAGGGCATTTTTGTCTAATAGCCCTAATAAAAACAACAAACCCAACACTGAGACTAGACCAAAATCACTCTGGGTGATCAGTAGCGCCAGCATCGCGCCGACGACAGAAAGCGGCAGGGTCAGCCCAACAACAGCAGGCTCTAGCAGCCGACCAAACGGAATCAACAGGACGGCCAGCATACAAACGACAGACAGTACCAATGTTTTGCCAAAGCTGCCGAGCACTTCTCCAATTCGGGCCGAGTCTCCGCTTAGGCCAATGCTAATATCTGGTGGAATGATCGATTCGGCAATTTCTACCACCCGGTCAGTGGCGTCACCTAGCGCTAGTCCTTCATCTAGGTTGGCGCTGATAAAGGCGACTCGCTGTCCGTTTTGATGGTTGATTTCGACGATATTATCGGCGCTGTTGTTTTCTCCAGAACGGCGAACATCAGCAAAACCGGGGCGGGTGGCGACTTCTGTTTGTACGGCGATCGCACTCTCAGTCAGCGCTGCTAAATCATCTCCTAGCAGCGCCACTTGCAAAGGTTTTGCCCCACCGGTATCGACAAACTGAATATCTTCGACGCTAGTAGTGACGTTATCTTGCTCGGGCAGATCCTGCCGCAGTGCTGCTTGGACAGCCACCGTGTCGCGAGTGCGATCGCCCGCTAATCTCACATAGATTCGCCCTTGATTTGGCTGGCCGCGATCGCCCACAGTTGTCAGGGCTGACTCTACTTCTGGCAAATCGAAAACAGATTCTTCGAGCGCATCAGCCGCCAAAAGCGTCTGCTCTAGCAGTTGAACTCTAGAGTCGATCGACGTAGCAGATAGGGGATCGGTCCCCGGCAATCCCGGATCTGGTAATTCCGAACCTGGTGGAATCTGACCGGGCGCTGCCTCTGGCAGTGAGGGCAGATCCACCGCGTAGTTTAGATAAAACTCCCCTCGATCTAGCTGAGGAATAAAGCCTTGTGGAATGAGTGGAATAATCGCAATCCCGGCAATAAAGCTGACAATCGCAATGCCGACAACGCTCCAACGATGTGTCAAGGACCAAGACAGTAGATTGCTGTAGCCTCGCTCTAGCCAAGCTCCTGACGGATTGTGACTCGAATCGGCATCAGCGCGTAAGTCATCTTGATAGCCCTGTTGAATCGCGCTTACAGACTGCCTCGGCTTTAGCCAATAGACCGCCAGCACCGGAGATAAGGTCCGCGCCACTAGCAAAGACACCAGCACCGCCGCCGATACCGTCAGCCCAAAAGGCTTAAAAAACTGTCCTACCGTTCCACCCATAAAAGCCACTGGTAGAAACACGGCTGCAATTGTCAGCGTAGAAGCCGATACCGTCAAACCAATCTCCTCGGTTGCCGCGATCGCTGCTTGCCGAGGACTTTTGCCCATCTCGATATGTCGGATGATATTTTCTAGCTCGACGATGGCATCATCGACAACAATGCCAATCACTAACGCTAGCGCCAGCAGCGTAATCGTCTCTAGATTAAACCTGTAATAGGCCATGACGATACAGGTGCCGAGCAGCGATAGTGGAATCGCCAGCGCCGTAATCAGGGTGGCTCGCCAGCTACGCAAGAAGGCGAAGATGACTAGGATGGCAATCGCGATCGCGCCCACCAAAGAACTCACCGTCGCCTGCGTCGCGGCCTGAATGTACTCTGCCTGGGTTGCAGCTAGGACAAACTCTACCTGCGGCAGGTCGGAGCGCAGCGTTTGAATGGCCGCTTCTGCCCGCTCTACCACCTCTAGCGTATTAGCATCTGCCTGCTTGATTACCTGCACAGCCAGCGCCGTCTGAGCGTCGAATTTCACCCGAGTGAGCTCTTCTCCAAGCAAGTCCGCTCGCAGTACATCGGGTAGTGATTCTAAGGTAGGCAGAACTTCGGCATCGACAAGATCTGCGAGTTCTGCTAGCGACAGGCGATCGCTCGATAGGGCATAGCTGACGGCTGCTGCCTCATTCAAATTGAGCGGAATAATCTCATAAGTAGCTGCCGATGGCAGCTCTGCGGCTTCTACCGCTTGCTCTACCGCCGCTGTGGTTTCTGCTAGCGCCGTCCCGACTCGAAACTCTAGAGTGATCACGCTTCGCCCAGCAAACGTAGAAGAACTGGATCGATTGAGTCCCTCTAAATCGGATAGCTGGTTTTCTATGGGTGTGGTTAATAGCGACTCGGTAGATTCTACTGTTCTAGCTTCTGCGGCTTGTATATCCACAGTTTCTGTAGTCAGCGTGGCATTGACGACGACTACTGGAAACGTGATATCAGGGAAAAGGGCGTATTTGAGTGAGCCGAAGGCGATTAGGCCGATAGTCGCGATCGCAATCCAACAGCAGATTGTTAGCCAAGCATTTTGAATGGCTAAGCGAGAAAGGTTGAAGCGATCGCGAAAAGAAGTAAAAGTCATCTATGCAAACTATCTTGCAATCGTCGCAGCAGTTTGGCCTTTAATTTGACCTTTCGTAATCTGGCCAACAATTGAGAGTACATCACTTCGGCTCAGCTTCTCCTTTCCCTGGGAAAGCGCATCTAGCGTGCCGTGCGCTAGTGCTAGAGGAATTCGACAGAACGTTAGCGCCGGACCCTTTGGCAGCGCATCGGTATAGGCATCAGCCAAAGCCAGATTGCGCCGAGCGTACTGCTGCATATCAGCATCTGTCCAACCGGGCGGATAGAACTCGACACTACGAGTCTTATCTTCAGCGTGGTTTCGCAGAATATTTACAGACTGTAGCCCCCGTCCGAAGCCAATTGCCGCCGTTCGGCTGCTGGCGGTACCATCGTGCCAGGCCCATAGATCCGACAGCATCAGGCCAACTGAGCCCGCCACGCTAAAGCAATAGCGATCTAAATCCGCCTCGCTTTCGATCAGCCAGTTGCGCTCTGCCCAGTAGGCCATCCGATCGGCCATCGCCGCTGTTGCATCCCAAATTCTCGGCGAGATAGTTGCTGGTGCTAGCAGCGCCCACTCGCCAATTCTTAAAGTGACCTCCTCCAAATCTGCATCAAATGTCTCTAACCCTCTGGCAAAATCGGCTGGGCTTGAATCCTCCGTACCTGCTTGCAAATTTAGACTAAGCTGTCTAAGCAGCTTGGACTTCAAAACAAAGTCCATATCAGGGTGATCTTCGATCTGATCGATAGCCCTCATACATAGGTAGGCAGCAGCGACAGCTTCTTTTAGTCCAGCAGGTAGAAGGCTGATCGGAATGAAAAAGGTGCGGCTAGTCGCCTTTAGCAAGGCCAGCGCGGGATCAACAGACAGCATACAGTTCTCTCCTCATGTTTAGCTTTAGCCACTTAGCTCGATATATTCGCAATGGCTGTAGCCTTTATATGCTGCGGGCTAAATGACAAACTAGAGTACAGATGCAGCCACACTCCAGCAGTACACCGCCAATATGCGATGCTTTATCTACAAAACAATTAATGCTTAATTAATTTTTCCGAAGTAAAATTTGTCACCATAGCTATTGCAGCTAAGTATGTAAGATAGCGGAAAACATCTAGAGGAGTAAATCACAGAGTGGGAATTCATTTACAGCAGGCCGTTTCAGTTGGACAGTACCTGGTCTCTCAGCGTCTAAAGGGGCGCAAGCGCTACCCGTTAGTTCTTATGCTTGAGCCTTTGTTTCGGTGCAATCTCGCCTGCTCCGGCTGCGGAAAAATCCAGCATCCTAAAGAAATCCTAAAGCAAAACCTTTCACCAGAAGAATGTTTTGCCGCCGTAGAGGAATGTGGCGCGCCCGTTGTGTCAATTCCAGGAGGTGAGCCACTGCTACATCCTCAGATTCAAGAAATTGTAGAAGGACTAGTCAAACGTAAAAAGTTTGTATACCTATGCACTAACGGTTTGCTGCTTGAGAAGAGTTTGGACAAATTCAAACCATCCTCGTATCTCAGCTTTAGCGTTCATCTAGACGGGTTGCAGGAGCTGCACGACGAGTGTGTGGACCGCAAAGGCGTTTTCAAAACGGCAGTCAGTGCTATTCGCGCGGCCAAAGCCAGAGGATTTCGGGTCACAACTAATACAACTGTCTTCGAAGGGACCGATCCTAAAGCAATTCAAGATCTGTTTGATTTTCTAACCGAGATTGGGGTGGATGGCATGATGGTCTCGCCGGGCTACAGCTACGAGTGGGCACCTAACCAGGATCGCTTCCTTAGAAAAGAGCAGACTCGGGCGCTATTTAGAGAGATTCTAGCGCCTTACAACGATGGAAAAAAAGGCTGGCAGTTCAATCACAATCCGCTGTTCCTAGACTTTTTGACAGGACAAAAGGACTACGACTGTACGCCGTGGGGCAGTCCTAGCTACAGCGTTTTAGGCTGGCAGAAACCTTGCTATTTGCTCAATGAGGGTCACTACAAGAGCTTTAGGGAGCTGTTAGAGGAAACTGAATGGGATAACTATGGGGCTAAAAGCGGTAAGCCGGAGTGTGTAGACTGTATGGTGCACTGTGGCTATGAGCCAACCGCAGCGGAAGATTCACTCCAGCCGAAGAACATGGCTAGATCGTTTAGCAGTTTGTTTGGTTGATTTTGTGGTCGATTAAACTGCTGCGGCTCCTTCCGTCGTGCCGTAGGGGCATAGCGTGCTATGCCCCTACGGCACGACATTACACAGGCGGTACTCTAGAAAATATCGATTCGAAATATCGACCGGGAATGTCGATATTCTATAGAACCGCGAATACCTCTTATCTTTTGTGCCTTCTACCCAATCTCGCTCACAGCCTCGTATCCTGCATCCGCTAATGGGTGCCAATCTCAAAACGCTCTTGGCGCTACTACGTGAGAATGGGCCAGGGCGCTATCCGCTACACCTAGCAATAATCTGGGCAACGGCGATCGCCCGCTTTCCATTTTCAGCTTTTGAGCGGTGGCAGGTATCAAGATTGCCCTACCCCCCGAGCAAGCCGCCCATCTTCATTGTTGGCCACTGGCGCAGCGGCACCACCTTCTTACACAGCGTCCTTAGTCAGTCGCCGCAGTTTGCCTACACCTCACCGCTCGCGGTCGGGCTGCCCTGGGACTTTCTCACTCTGGGTAATGCACTTCGACCCGTTCTAGAAAGCGCCCTGCCTAAAGACCGTTTCATCGATCGGGTGCCGGTCAATCCAGATTCGCCTCAAGAAGATGAAATCGCGCTTGCTAGCATGCAGCTACTATCCTTTTATCAAGGGCTCTATTTTCCGCAGCAGTTTACCAAGCATTTCAACGCTGGAATCTTCTTCGAGGGCTGCACCGACGCAGAAATTGAAGCCTGGCAGCAGGCGATGGTGCTCTTTTGCAAGAAGCTTCAGCTACAAAACCCAGGCCAGCAGCTATTGATCAAGAACCCTGTCTATACAGCCAGGGTGCAGCGGCTGCGTCAGCTGTGGCCCGCAGCAAAATTTATCCATATCTATCGCAATCCGTACGTTGTCTATCGCTCTACGCTCAACTTCTATGACAAGCTGTTTCAGGAGCTGGCTTTACAGACATTCGATCAGGTGCCCGTAGATGAGATTGTGCTAGAAAGCTATCCAAAGATGATAGAAACCGTTCTAGAAGACACTGCCGCCTTACCGGAAAAAGATTTTGCTGAAGTGCGATTTGAAACCTTTGAAGCAAGTCCTATAGAGCAGCTAGAGAGCATATACGCTCAGCTTGAGCTGTCAGGATGGGATATAGATCTGCCCTACTTTCAGCGCTACCTAGAATCGCAAAAGCATTACAAAAAGAATGACTATGCGTTTCCAGCAGAAATGATCGAGCAAGTGCGCGATCGCTGGCAGCCGCTGCTAGAGCGCTGGCATTATGATCCCCCTATCTAGAATTTCTATGGTTTGCTTTCGAGTACTCGTTTCAGGCCGAGTTCAAGGCGTTGGCTATCGCTACAGTACAAGAGAAAAAGCAGAGGCGTTAGAGATAGTCGGCTGGGTGCGAAACTTGCCAAATGGACAGGTCGAGGCGCTTATTGTGGGCGATCGCACCCAAACAAGCCAGCTATTAACCTGGTTTTACGACGGGCCGCCATCTGCAAAAGTGACCGCTGTTGAAGTTGAAAAGCGACCAGTTCAATCGTTCGAGCGCTTTGAGATTCAGCGGTAGCTTATCTCTATCTTTGAATTAGGATCGTACCCGCTAGCAGTAGCAAGGTGCCTAGAATGCGAGAAGCACTCAGGGAAATTTGAGTGACGCCGAAGGCTCCTGTTGTATCCAAAATCAGTGACATTATCACCTGCCCGGCGATAACCAACGAAAAAACAGAAGCAACGCCAAGCTTAGGAATAGCAACCAAAGAAGATACTAAATAGTAAGCGGCAAACACCCCCCCTAACCAGGCCCAAATCGGAACAGAATTAAACGCAGGGAGCGAACCTCTTTCAGCGCTGCCACTAACCCACAGCAGCACTAGCGCTATCAGGCTGACGGTTAGCGAGACGATTGTTGTCAGCACTGGGGAGCCTGTCGACAGCCGTAGTCGAGCATTCCAAGTACTTTGAACGGCGAGTCCGGCACCCCCTAACATCACTAGAAACAAAAGGATAAGTCGACTGAGCATACTGTAGCGCTATGAAGAACAGAGCCTTTCTAGAATAGTCTGATGTAGACTGACACAAACGCGCTTGGCTAGGGAACGCCTAGGGATGGTGATGGGCAAAGAACTCTGTGTGGGCGATCGCACTAGCAACCAGCCTCAGCTCACCAGTAGATCTACCTTTTGATGGACAAAAGACATCAAAAGGTAGAGGATAACGCTCAGATACATTTTCTAGCATTTAGAGACATTAACAAACCAGTTGGAGAATACTCATTATGGGTCTCGACGATAAAATAAAAAACGCCGCTAAAGACGCAGAAGGCAAAGTCCAAGAAGCGGTAGGTAAGGCGGTAGATAATCAGGAAGCTCAGGCAAAAGGCCAGGCAAAACAGGCAGAAGCCGCTGTTCAAAAAGCAGGCGAAGATCTCAAAGATGATATCAAAGATGCGATTGACTAAGTCCATTCACCGCTGACCTCTGCTGATTCTATCCTCAAGTAAGCATTCCGAACACAGACAAAACAGCCTGGACACAATGTGCCCAGGCTGTTTTGATATAAGAGAAGGTAGCGCACCGGCACTTTATCGCTCTGGCTAGTTTAGCCCTCAGTCAATCGGTAAGCACCTCTAGCTCCCTTGAACCATTCGCCATCACGAACACCGCCCGACAAAATGTTGGAAATTCGGTTACGAGCTTTTAAATACTGGTTCTTAGGCATGTCTTCTTTAAAGAGCCCTGACATAACTTCTGCAATCTTGAAGTCTTCTTTGGGCTTAGTTGCCAGAATTAGCTTCACTGCCTCTGGCATTGGCTGATCGCCTACACCTGGTAGCGTGTACTTTTGCCAATCAGCCGTTCGACCGTCCTTTTTCTTGGCCTTTCCTTTTGTTTTTGTCTTTGTCTTTGTAGTGGTAGTGGTTTTTTGCTCTGTAGCAGGCGATTCAGCAGCAGGCGATTCAGCAGCAGGCGATTCAGCAGCAGGCGATTCAGCAGCAGACACTACTTCTAGAGTTTCATCAGTAGGCTCAGCGACAGGCGCACTCGGAGTAGAAGAGGTCTTATCAGATCCGCCAAACATATCAATAACAGAAAGAACAGCGTCTTTTCTAGTTTGAATGGCAGTCAGCTGTGCGCTCAGGTTAGATTCTTCAGCCTCCAAGTCAGAGATAACTGCTTGTAGCTGGGGTAAAACGGTTTCAGACATAAATGTTCTTACAATCAAATGTTTCAGTAGATGATATTAGCGCATTCACCAAACTAATTGAAGCGTTTTTCTAGATAATAGACAAATAAATAGGTGAAACGAGCTTCAGTAAAACAACTTTGGTGAAAATAGCTAAGCTAGAGAGGCAGTGAAATGGACTAATTGGGGTAGCTCCAGGAACATACTCAAAGAAGATGCTGGGAAACATACCTAAAGAATAAGACCGTAGGATCATCAGTGCGGAAGAAGTTAAATGTGGAAGAAATTACTTTTGAACTCGTTCGACACTGAGAATTCTTCTGTATCTTACATCATAGAAGCGTTTTGAATACAATATTATCGTATTAACCTGAATTACCCGCTAGACAATGAAGTGCTAAAGACCTGCCCATACAATAGATACCTACTCTTTTATACATGACTTCAAGCATTGTTCCTGTCGAAAGCTCTATCTTTGTTGAAGAGGGCAAAAGCCTGAACCTAACGGCCGTAGCAGTTGGCACAAACGTACATGATCTGATCTACGAATGGAATTTTGGAGACGACAGCGCGTCTATTCAAGGTGGAACGGTCGTGCATCGCTATCATATAGCGGGGCGCTATCCACTTAGGTTGATTGTCAGAGACGGTAAAGGCACTATCAGCATCATTGAAAAAACTGCGATTGTTGAGACGATGCCTTTAGTTGTCACTAATTTGACAAGCCACGTTCTAGATGAAGCAAAGGGGATTGTGGCTTTCGAGGCAGCAGCAACGGTCTCTGATATTGACAATTCAGTCGTCGATAGCCAGATCGTCAGTAATCAGACAACTAGTCATCAGATCGCTGGTCGCGCCGTCAACTATATTTGGAACTTCGGCGATGGTGGCAGTCCTACGTCCGGACAAAAAGCAATTCATAAGTTTGCTCAAAGCGGTACGTACTACGTTAGTGTAATCGCCTCTAACTCTTCAGGGGCAACCGCTGCGCAAGTTCATAAGATTATTTTGAATAAGATTGTCCCAGACAGTCCGATCAAAGATAATAAAGAAGTCCTGCAAGACTACCCTATTACCTTTAACAGTCCTTTTACTGATGAAAATGTTTTAAACACCCACACTATCCGCTGGGACTTTGGAGACGGCACGACAGTAGAAAATAAGATTGCGCCGAAGCACGTCTATCGCCAAGTCGGTAGCTATACGGTCTCGCTAGAGATCACGAATGAAAAAGGAAGCACCACCAATAGTAACATTCCTGTTGAAGTCGTCCCAGCGGTCTCGAAGATCCTCTCTCTATCAGCTAATCCGGCTGCTGCGCTTGGGGAACCGACAGGCTTCGCTGCCATTATCGATAATCCTAATGATAAAGCGCTGACTTACAGATGGGATTTCGGAGATGGCAGCAAGAAAAACTATAGCAAAGAGGACCAAGGCAAACAGGTTAGCCATATCTATACAGAGGAGGGTTCCTATACTGTCACGCTAGCAGTAGATAGCCAAACAGGCGGTTGTGCAGTAGAAAGTATTCCTATCACCATCAGTAGTATTCCGCAGATTGAGAGTATCGCCTATTCGAATAAAATCAATAGGAACGAAGCGGTTGCTTTTAGCGCTACGGCAACTAGCGGACAGAAAAACAGTTTGACCTATCAGTGGCAATTCAAAAGAAACAGTCAGGATGCTGGAGGCAATAGTCGCGACGGGGCAAATGAGAATACTAGTAAGGAGGCAGAGCAAAAAAATGGACAGATGGTTTCTTTTACCTTTCTAGAGGGTGGAGATTGGACTGTAACGCTGACGGTTATAGCGGGCACCAAAACAGCTATTGAGACTTTTGATATTTTTGTAGCAGAGACTAGATTAGCGATTAATGTTCAAGCTAAAGAAAACATCTTGGTCGGACGTAGCGTTGAGTTTAGAGGCTATGTCGATAGCCCTAGTGATAGCCGCACTGACGGAGCATCGGCTGATCTTCGTATGATTGATTGGGACTTTGGTGATGGGACGAAAGAGGAAAGTGAAACGCTGGTGGCTTCTCATATCTATCAAGATGAGGGCAGCTATACCGTCGGACTGAGCGTTACTAACCAGTTTGGCGCTGCTGCAACCGATTTTGTGGGTGTCAATGTGGTCAAGCCACCGCTGATTCTGATGTCAGGGGGCAGGGTTCTATTTAGAGAATCGGGCAGTAGCAGACTAGAGAGTACTCAAATATTAGAGCTGGACTCTGTTGGCAGATTCTGTTCCTACAGTGGAGAGGCACTGACAGCAGCAAATAATCGCCTAGTAGCGATTCCAGAGGCTAGCTTAGCGGCTTCTAGGATGCAATCACTGAGTACAGATAGACCAGCAAGACAGGGACTAGAGGAAGCGGTCACAGAAGAAGTGGAACTAGACGCAGAGAGAATAGACCAAACGGAAAGAGCGGGGAATTTGAGTGCGATCGCAACTTCCCAAGCAGATTTTGATCGGGACACCATCTCAAAAGTAAAAGCAGATGATTCTGTACAGTACCAACAAAAAGACGCAATGTCGGTCGAGGTGCCACAGCATCATGATTTAGTCAGTGATATCCTTTTGCAGACCTCTTCAATCGGGTACGATCCTACTCGCGTAGATATGAGGTCTCATAAGAAGCAGATAAGGACAGCAGCAGGCTGGAGTGAACTCTTTTCCCCCGGAGAGTCAGCGAGTCGTCCAAGAGTGTTCGAGATTGAGCGAGGCCCGCTGGTTATTCCAAGAGGTGTCACGCTCGAAAATATAGTGATTGTGCTCAATCGCGGTGATATCTCTTTTGAGTCCGCTGCGGATACCTCTTTAGCGGAAGACTGCACTATCAACAATGCAACGCTGATTGCGCAGAATGGTGCGGTTGATCTGAGCATCCTTAGCGCTGCGAATATTAAAGTCTTTTCCTCTAAAGCAATTCAAACGACTCGGCGATCGCACTTTCAAGGAAACAGCCTGCTCGCTAGTCAGCAGTCAATCGTATTTAATGGCACGACGGTAGGAACAGACGCTCTGCTGAAAATCATCTCTCAACAAAAGGTCCGCTTCAACGCTAGCGAGCCAACGCAGTCACGAATTCTAGCAAATGCTGAAATTGAGCTCTGTCAAGGGACTACGATTCGAGGCAGCGTTCGCACCAAAGACAACGTAGTCTTCAACGATAGAGCCAGCCTATACGCTGCTTTGCGTCCATCTATCTCTCAATCATTCAAGACACTCACCCTAGCAGCCCCTGAGCTAGAAACAGCCATTGAGCTTAACATTCGCCTACCTCAGAGCGCCTCTCGCACTGCTGATAGCGCGCAGCCAACCGTCCGCGTGATTGAGGTTCCGTCTGATCAAAAAGGCATTCTGCGATTAGCCGACGGAAGTCAACTTTTCCCAGGGAAACAGCTCACCAGCGCTGAACTAGGAGAAGTGAGCTTCACTCCTGCTGCTAAGACCGCTAAGGAAACCAGTCGCTTCGTCTACACCATAGAAGACAGCTGGAATTCTCCTGCTAGGCAGACACTCGATATTCGCTTCAATACTGCAATTACTTCAGTGCGTCCGGATCAGCGCTTGAGCGCGCAGCCATCAGTCCTGTGGCCACCCCGGCACCAAATGATAGAAGTCAAGATTGAAGGCTTTGAGAAGTTCGGCCCCGGCATGACTGTCACGCTAGATTCAATCGTCTGTAGCGAGCCTATCTGCGCGAAGGGAGAAGGCAGCGGCTACGACTATGAAGTGATCGAAGCAAATAGAGTTTTCCTGCGTGCACTTCAGCCTAGAAATGGAGTAGGCCGCCTGTACAAGCTGATATATCGAATGATAGATAGTCTAGGAAAAGTAACCTACTCGGCTGTCGAGGTGCCGACTATGCTATCGGCGGATATCTACAGGATTGAACGCTAACGCCTAGACTCGGCTCACTGCACGCTAGGTAGCAAATTGCTGTCGGCCCAGACCTGTGGGCGATCCTTATCTAGCTGACGCGATCGCTGCGTGCCAATCATAGCAACACTACCCGTCAGGATAAAGCTTGTAAAGCTAGATATCACAATTACCGGTAGCATCGCGGTGCCCGACAGTACGCTAAGAATAATACTGGTACTGACCGGGGTTTTGGTCACGGCCACATTAACCGCTGCCATCAAACAGACCATCCCAAGCGTAGGATGAACTTGCGGAACAGCAATTGCGATCGCCAGACCCACGTTCGCCCCAATGAAAAACAGTGGAAAGATAAACCCGCCTAGAAAGCCTGAGTGCAGCGTAAAGCTAATTGCAAACATTTTGGCCACTGCAATCACCAGTAGCATCGTTACGCCCAAAGTTGATCCTGTCTCAATAACCGTATGAATCTGCTCTTCGCTAAAAAATAGCGTTTGAGGCAGGAAAAAAGCGATTAGACCAATACAGAGTCCTCCAAGAGTGGCTAGCGCAACCAAATTATGCTCCAACGGCTCCAGAAGCCGACCGACCAGGCGAAAGATGTAGATAAACATAACCGCAACTCCTGCACCAATTACGCCTAGGACCAACCCCTCGAGTAAATTCATAGGCGTCAGCTCGGGCACCGACTCAAAATGATAGAACCCGCCAATAGTAATACCTGTACTGATTCTAAACACGGCAAAAGAGAGCATTGCCGAGATCACAGCAGGTGCAACCGCCTCGTAATATTCCAAGCCGCGTCTGTGAGGAATCTCTAATGCAAACAAGGCCGCTCCAATCGGCGCGCCAAAAAACGCACCAAGTGCGGCACTCATACCACAGAAAGTCAGCACTCGCACGTTGCTTTGCTCTAGCCGTAGCCGATCGCCTAGCCAGCTACCAAAGCTACCGTTAACCTGAACCAGCGGCGCTTCTGGCCCAGCACTACCGCCAGAGGTAATCGCAACTAGCGAAGCAATGACCATTGCTGGCGTCTTGCGAACATCAATCCGACCAGGATTATGAACGCTATCGACGACCTGAGCCATCTCCCCAGGCAGACCCATAAAATAAAGCACCAGTCCAACACAAAAGCCACCAATAGTCGTTGCAATCCAAACGTAATTATTGGTCGACAGCCAGCTAGGAAAGCGAGGTTCGACCCATTCTGGCAGCGTATGCCAAACGCCGTGCATCATGGCTTCTAGAACAAAGTAGTAGCAGGTCGCAACGAGGCCACCAACGATGCCAATTGCCACAGCACATAGCACCAGCTGTGGGTACGTGAGCAGACGTGGCTCCAACGGATCTTCGTTGAATATCTTCTGTGATGGTGAGGCTAGATCAGTTTGTGTGGACACTAAATGGATCCTCAAATGAGTCCTTGATAATTGCGAAGTCAGACATCTGCCTGATTGAGACTTCTCTATCAACAGCCAACCTATCAAGGCAGATTAGGGGAGGATTGTGCACCCTGCTACAAACCATCTATTTCAATGTTGGAAACTGCATTTGCGCCATGCAGATTGTATAGAAGAGCGCGGATGCATCCGCGCTCTTGCTATAGCTGAAATGCCAAACAGTTTTTTCATCTTTTTAATTGATGACACGCCCTAGTTCTGTCGCGGCTTTTGATTCGGACAAAGGGCCAACCAG
Source organism: uncultured cyanobacterium (assembly GCA_963772185.1). Taxonomy (GTDB): domain Bacteria; phylum Cyanobacteriota; class Cyanobacteriia; order Phormidesmidales; family Phormidesmidaceae; genus Phormidesmis. Next base: position 42,258 of record CAVYWR010000004.1, read on the forward strand.
ACACGCGCAGTGAAAGATCTTTGAGCGCATGGCGACGCGCTACTTCGGACGTGCGATCGAATAGTGCTTTCCACTCGATCTGGCCACTCGTCTAATAGTGGTTTAAGCTAAGTGCGGATTGCTAGAGCTAGGTGGCACAGCGGACCATTGGCGAGGGCTCCGCCTCGCCAGTCCAGGGATTTTCGAACTGAATACTTTCTGGCGGCTCACCTGACTCAGCTCGATTCGGCTCGATTCTGTAGGTGACAGCCTCAGGGCGCACCTCTACTTGCCCTTCCTGGTGGTAGAGCGTTGCGTCAATGTCATAGCCTCCGTCTTGAAACGTGACCGCATCAATATCTGCATACCCATAGTAAAAGTCGAGCTGATCTTGGGTAATAGTCAGTCGAGTGATTGAGGAGGGGCTGCATGCCGCCTGACTCAAATCAAACATGCCCAGTAAATCATTGGGTAGCTGGCCTTCAGATATTTCTTCAGATTGCACGGTGGGCGCGGTGTCAGAAGTCTCAGGTGGACCCTCTGGCCCGGTTGCGTTTGGCGGCGCAACACACGCGCCAAGTGTCAAAAGGCAAGCGCTCAATCCGACTTGGGTCAACCATTTGGTGGTTTTAGCCGGAGTATGAGTCAGTGGAGATGGGGCATTCATAGAAAACAGAGAGGCAAGGAAGCTGTAGCTATCTTCACCTTTTGCTTATATAAGCAAGTCAGACATAGGGACAGTTGTGGAAGCTATCCAAATTGGTTAGCTATGAATTTTCTTACTGTGCTGCATCAGCTCTTTTTAAGTTCATTCCAGGAAAAGCAAGCACTGAAGGCATGGCTACTGGGGATAGAGATATCGCTTTATTAATTTAGGTTCATTATAGAGCGAGGTCTCTAGGCCGCATTGCCCGCAGTGGGTGATTCTGAAATGGCGCGATCGCTCGCTTCTTGATGCCTGATTTCCCACACCTTTAATAGAATTAAATACTCATAGAAAGACTGGAGGACGCACCAGGTAAACCCGGCCCGCCCATCCCAGCAGCCACCTAGAAAAAAATACATATACACAAATCGCACCAGCGGCCTACCCGGAACGCGCAGAGACAAATCTTTGAGCGCGTGGCGACGCTCGACTTCCGACTGGCCACCGAGCAATGCCTGCCAGTTGACCTGCCCCTGCGATAGCTGCCGAATCGTTTCTTTGGCCTCGTCTGTAGAATAGCGATTGTGCTTTTCTAGCCAGCGACTGAACCCTTTGCCGCAGGTGTAGTGAGGATAGGTCTCTTTGAGAAAGCCAGCCGTTCCGTTCACGACTTCTCGCTCGGTATGGCCGTAGTCGTCAAACCAGACTTTGGCTTTGTCTAGCAGTCGCAGCTGATAGCGAGGATACTGGGTGCTGTGCTTGATCCAGCGGTCCATGAACATCACCCGTTCGGCGACGTAGTAGCCCGCATGTTCAGCAGACTTGGCAGCGGCTGTGCATTCTGCAAACAGTTCTGGCGTCATCCGCTCATCGGCTTCTAGAATGTAGGCCCAGTCGTATTTGGCCTCGATATTCTGAAGCATCCAGGTGCGCTGTTTGCCATGACTCTCGAACGCATGCTGAACGTTCCGAAGCTGCGGGTATTCACCGGTTAGGCTCTGGGCAATTTCTAGGGTGCGATCGCGACTAAACGAGTCGACTACAATCACATCATCACAGAGCGAAGCGGATTCGATACAGGCAGCGATATCCAACGCTTCGTTGTAAGTCAAGATGAAAATTGAAAACATACAATCGCCTGAGTAGATGCGATCGCAAGTTCAATCGCACGCTATGAAGTTCTATTGATATTCATAAAACCCAGCTGATGTATTGAAATAGCAGCTACTGCGCGTGAGCCGCAGCGCTGAAAAGCCCTGCGGCTAAACCGATTAGTAGGCTGTATTGGATAGGTTTTGGAGGTTGCCCGGCTCAAAGTCCTGGCAGCTGATGGCCTGTTCTGAAAAAGCGGTCGCTGGGTGAACAGAGCACTTGAGATGATAGCTGCTAGTAGCGTACTGACAGTTAGCGCAGGGAATTCGATGCATCTGACGAACGTTTTCGATGCCTTTACGTAGTCCAGTGAAAAGATTGTAGGTGGCGATCGCAATGCCTCCCCACACAAGCGCAAAGCAAATCGTTGGCAAAAACGGACGCACCCAAATCACGAACTTTGCTAGCAAAACAAACGCTAGCTGCATCATCTGATCCATCGACAAACCCTTTATGGAAAGGTAGCTAAAACTGTCCTTATCTTAAAAGTCCCGATTGATTGAGTGGCCACAAATTTACGAAATTTATGATTGCCATAGACAATTTAGCCGACTGACTAGACGCTAGGTGTCAGCTCGCCAACGATTAGCTGATAAGGTCCTCTCAACCATCAGGCTGCGGTCTGAGCGACAGCCTTTCGAGTTTTTAATTGCTCGTGCAGTTCTAGATACTTCTCCTGTAGAGGCTGCCACTGTCGCCATAGGTCCAACCTAGACGACTGAAAAGCTTCATAGATGGTAGGTAGCCGCTCGGGCCAGTCTGATCCGAGTTCTTTTGCTAGAAAATCGCTGACGACTAGCTGATCTTGCAGCTGACCTAAAATGCTTTGCAGCGTACGTAGCTCTCTGATCTGGGCGGCGTAGTGAATTCCATACAGGCTTCGGAAGAATTCGGTCTGGTAGCGGACGTCTTTGATCTGTTTGCGCAAATCATGAAGCTGATTGCCGTATTGATCAAGCTGCTGGTTTAGATTGGCGAGTGAGAGGTTTTTGAGGACGCGTCGCTGTGAACTTTTAGCAGATACTGGTTTAGTCGCAATCTCCCAGCTAGGATGCCGCAATAGCTGAGCTAATGGTTCAATCATCTTTTGAATAGCGCTACTGGCTGCGGGCTGCTGTGCAACTGGACTAAATTTCGGCTTTTTAGTCCACTGCTTGCACTGCTTCGCTAGCTTTTTGTAGGGAGAAGCGCCCAGGGTTGACTCCATCCGAGAAAATTGCTTTTTCCGTCGTTTCTTTAATGCCTTGAGCAAAGCCTGGATCACCTTCTTTTCCTTCTTACTAAAGGAATGACCGGAGGTAATCGTTGTCTGCTGACTCTCTTCTTTATCCGTTTCTTTCTCTGTTTTTTGAGGGGCGTTGGTAGCTTCTAATATTTGCACAAACCACTGCTGCATGACGTCGATATCGCGAACTTTCCCTAGCGACTTAGTCAGCTTTTGGACTGATTTGGAAAGCGCTGTTGGCGTAATGCCTTCTATTTCTATCGTGTCGGCAAATAGCAGCAGCGCTGAGCGGAGTCGCCGAGTGCCTATTCTCATTTGGTGAAGGTTTTCAGGATCGCTGTCGGATAGGACGGGCGATCGCAGCTTAAATGTCTGTTTCGACTGCCGACGAATAATTTGATAGGCATAGCCTCCAATTAAGGCGTTATCCTCAGCAATTTCGCTTGCAGTTAGGCGGGGCTCGGCTGTTTGTAACTCGGCTGTTTGTGCGTTGGAGGTTTGTAGCTCGGTATTTGGATTCAATGCGTCCTGATTCACTAGATTGGTCATAGTTTCATGCTCAGTTTCTATGCTTGGTTACTGCGGTTGGAAGGGAAGCAGCAGTTTTGCTCAGCTATCAAAGTAGCTGCCTACAAACTTTAATTAACCAGTTCTTAATCTTAGAGCAAATCGAGTTTTCTGAATTTTCCCGATGGGCTCGACAGGACCATATGACGCGGTTATCCATAGACAAGACCAGTTGCCTATATTGACATTCCTCAATAGGATGAACGATGGACTAATGGCTCCGATATTCTTTTTATCCCTATAGTTTTAAACCTGACGTGACTTATACCCGTATCAACCGAGCTCCGCAGGCACCACCTTCAGGGTGGTTCTCGAATGTACCTGCCGATCTGCTAGCGGGTGTGGTGGTGGCCCTAGCGCTAATTCCAGAGGCGATCGCCTTCTCGATTATTGCGGGCGTCGATCCTCAAGTTGGTCTGTACGCTTCGTTTACGATGGCTGTCACTGTTGCCTTTTTGGGTGGCCGTCCCGGTATGATTTCGGCGGCAACTGGGGCAATGGCCTTGCTAGTGGTGGATCTAGTCAAAAATCACGGACTGGAGTATCTGCTGGCAGCGACTTTACTAACTGGGCTGCTACAGGTGATTTGGGGCTCTTTGGGCGTTGGTCGCATTATGAAATATGTACCGCGTGCGGTGCTAGTCGGCTTTGTAAATGCGCTGGCGATCTTGATATTTAATGCGCAGCTAGAGCAGTTTACAATTGCTCGCCTGCCAGAGTTTGAAGGGGCAGGCGGCATTTTGATGTATGTGACGGTAGCAGCGGGACTAGCGATCATCTACTGGCTGCCTCGGCTCACTAAGAGAATTCCGATTGTCAAGTCGATTCCGTCGCCGCTGATTGCCATCGTTGCGATCACGGCGATCGCGATTACTACAGAGATGCCTCTGCCTACTGTGGGGGATATGGGCAATCTGCCATCTACGCTTCCCTTCCTCCGACTGCCTAATTTGCCGCTGAACTTTGCCACTCTAGGAATCATTTTGCCAGTGGCGCTCACCCTGTCGGCGGTTGGCCTGCTGGAATCTTTTCTGACGGCCTCTGTGCTAGACGATATGACCGATACCCACAGCGATAAAAATCAGGAAGCGAGGGGGCAGGGCATCGCTAACTTAGTCACAGGTATGTTTGGTGGTATGGCAGGCTGCGCCATGATTGGTCAGTCGGTAATCAATATCAAATCAGGCGGGCGTCAGCGGCTCTCTACGTTTAGCGCTGGGTGCTTTTTGCTCTTTTTTATCTTGGTATTGCGACAGTGGGTCAGCCTAATTCCGATGGCGGCGCTGGTTGCAGTGATGTTTATGGTGTCGTTTAGTACGTTTAACTGGGCGTCGCTGACGAACTTTCGGCGGATGCCCAAAAGTGAAACAGCGGTGATGCTAGCGACGGTGGTGACGACGGTAATTACTCACAATTTGGCGCTAGGTGTGATTGTGGGGATTGGGCTAAGTGCGATCGCCTTCTCACGCAAAATTGGCAAGCTAATCGCGATTAAAAACCAGCTCAGCGAGGACGGCAGAACTCGCACCTACTATGTCTTTGGCCAGCTATTTTTTGTCTCTGCCAACAACTTTCGCGAAGCCTTCGATATCTACGAAGGCATAGAGAATGTAGTCATTGATCTGACTCATTCTCATCTGTGGGATCAGTCCGCTGTGATCGCCATCGACAAGGTTGTCCTGAAGTTCCGTCAGCACGGGTCTAGCGTCGAGATAGTCGGGATGAATGAGGCGAGTGCAACGCTATTAGAGCGACTCGCTATCCATGACAAACCCGATGCGGCGCAGCTAGCTAGCGGACACTAATAAAATATGCAGTGTTTTCCGGTACTAGAAGTGTTACATTCCGTCATAGCTCATTAGAGGACTTCCGATTTCGGACAATGGCAAAGGATCTAAGAGATTTTTTAAAAACAGTCAAAGCGCGAGGACAGCTGCGAACTGTAACGACTGAGGTAGATCCAAACTTGGAAATCGCTGAAATTGCCAACCGATTGCTACAGGCAGGGGGACCGGCTGTCCTGTTTGAAAATGTCAAAGGATCTTCTTATCCGGTCGTAGTCAATTTGCTGGGGACCGTAGAGCGCGTGTGCTGGGCCATGGGAATGGAGCGCCCCGAAGAGCTAGAGGTCTTGGGCAAAAAGCTAGGTATGCTCCAGCAGCCCAAACCCCCCAAAAAGATTTCCCAGGCAATCGATCTTGGCAAAGTGCTCTTTGATGTGGTGAAAGCCAAGCCTTCTCGCGACTGGCTACCGGCCTGCCAGCAGGTGGTGAAGCTAGACGACAAGGTCGATCTGACTACGATTCCAATGATTCGCCCCTACCCCAAAGATGGTGGCAAGGTAGTGACATTGGGTCTGGTCATCACCAAAGACTGCGAGACGGGTGTACCTAATGTCGGCGTGTATCGGCTCCAGCTACAGAGTCAGAATACGATGTCGGTGCAGTGGCTATCGGTGCGGGGCGGGGCGCGGCATTTGCGCAAAGCGGCAGAGCGGGGGAAGAATTTAGAAATTGCGATCGCCATCGGCGTCGATCCGCTAATTATCTTGGCAGCGGCCACGCCGATTCCAGTGGACCTATCCGAATGGCTGTTTGCTGGCCTTTATAGCGGCAGAGGCGTTTCCTTAGCCAAGTGCAAAACGGTTGATTTAGAAGTCCCTTCAATGTCTGAGTTTGTCTTAGAAGGGACAATTACTCCAGGTGAGACCACAGTCGATGGTCCCTTTGGCGATCATATGGGCTACTACGGCGGCATTACCGATGATGCGCCGCTGATTCGATTCCACTGCATGACGCACCGCAAAGCGCCAATTTACCTGACTACGTTCAGCGGGCGTCCGCCCAAAGAAGAAGCGATGATGGCGATCGCACTTAACCGCATCTATACCCCCATCCTTCGCCAGCAGGTCACCGAGATTGTCGACTTCTTCCTGCCGATGGAAGCGCTCAGCTACAAAGCCGCCATTATCTCTATTGACAAGTCTTACCCTGGTCAGGCCCGCCGCGCTGCGATGGCCTTTTGGACCGCCCTACCGCAGTTCACCTATACCAAATTCGTGATCGTCGTCGACAAAGACATCAATATTCGCGATCCGCGTCAGGTCGTCTGGGCCGTCACCTCTAAAGTAGACCCCATCCGCGATGTCTTTATCTTGCCGGACAGTCCCTTTGATTCGCTAGACTTTGCCAACGAAAGGCTAGGACTAGGCAGCCGCATGGGTATAGACGCCACGACGAAAGTACCGCCAGAAACCGACCATGAGTGGGGCGAACAGCTAGAGTCCGACCCGACGGTAGCCGAGCTCGTCAGCCTACGTTGGAAGGAATACGGACTAGACGATATTAAGCTCAATGAAGCTGATGCGAATGTGTTTGGCTACGACATCCGCTAGCTGCTGACAAGAATGCACTAAGAAAGTTGAGACGCGGTTGGTGTAAGTTTAGACATCTATAGCTTTCCGCACTTTGCTTGCTACAACACGAAAGCTACACCCCTTATTCCATAACGCAAAGTGCCATAGCAAAGTGCGAATGCATCCGCGCTTTGCTATACCTACTCTTTAGAGTGCTTGAAGGATCAACAATTATGACAAAACAAAGCAACCGACTATGTTCTCTCTTGTCGCTGGGGCTGCTAGTGAGCTTTCTTGCTAGCGCCTGTATGGATACGTCTATTCCAAACGAAGAGGCACAAACGGATGCACCTACAACAGAAGAGAGCAGTCCTGTCTCCCAGACTAGCCCGTCGCCTCTTGGTGAAGTGAATTCTTCTGAGGTCGCGCTTGCACTCGATGGAGAGGGTTTTCAGCTAGTTGAGCCCCAGGCAGAAGGAACTGGACGAGTGAATTTTGGAGAGAGTCTGAACGATGCCGCTGCTGCTGTATCTTCAGTATTAGGACAGCCTGCTATCACAGCAGAAATGAATGCGGAATGTCCGGCGGGTCCAATGGAGTTTACTAGCTGGGGTAATGGGTTCATCTTGAATGCGATCAACGGTGAGCTGGTAGGATGGAGCGTGCGATCGCACAACGCAGCGAACACGCCACTAGCTACTGACAAAGGCATCGGTATCGGCACTCCAAGGGAGACTTTAGAATCCGCCTACAGCACTACGGTTACCGAAACCACGCTAGGCACAGAATTCTACACTGATGATCTTCTATCAGGGATTCTATCTTCTGATGCGCCCGATGCGACTGTTGAGTCTCTCTGGGCGGGCACTGCTTGTAACTTCCGGTAGTGGTTGAATAAAAGAACAACCCTAGCAGTTTGGGCAGGTTGCAACCCACTCAAACCCTCTTGTGAAGCGCTGCGCCTAGAAGACCGCTTCGAAATTGGTCTAGCGGATGATCAAACTATAGTCTCTGCTCTATCCACTCTTTCATGCCGTCTCTTTTTAAGATAGCTCGATCGGACTTTGGGGCTACCCATCCGTATATCTCTTTCTCGCTGTAGCCTTTTTTGGCATTGCCAAAGGCCCACTGCATAGAGGCATAGGTTGCAGGGTCTCTGCCATCGAGAGAGAAGTGATCGTTGATGTAGCAGGCCATTTCCCAGGCGTCTTGCGGCGTTTTGGTAAAGCGCAGAATTTGCTTTGACCAGTACATTCGCAGATTGTTGTGCAGCCATCCAGTATTTGACCATTCTTTTTGGGCGGCGTTCCAGGTGCGATCACATGTTTGAGCGTTCAAGATGTCCTGATCTGATCGCAGCTCGGGGCGTGGGTCAGCGGCATGGTCTTCTAACGTTTTTTGGGCTTTTTCTGGCAGGGCTGCGTACTCATGCAGGTTGGGAGTGTAGAAGCTCTGATAGTGGGACCATTCTCGCCAGGTGAGGAATTCGTCTCGAAACTTCCAGGTGTAGGTTTTGGGTACGTCTGATGATTCGATTTCGGCTAGGATCTGGTGCGGGCTGATCATGCCGAAGTGCAGGTAGGGCGATAGCTGTGAGGTGGAGTGCTCTAGCGCGGCGTTGTTTCTAATCCACTTGTATCTAGCGAGAATTTTCTCTTTTAGAATTTTGATTCGAGACGCTATTTCAGTCTGGGTAGGCGGGTGCTGTTCTGAGACCTGAATGCTGTGGTTGATATCGCACTGTGAAATTAGCTTTTTGATATCGATATCGCTATAGTCTGCGAAGTTGTGTTCGCCTGGTAGCGATAGTTGCGAGGCGTTTGGTTTACCTGCCGGAGTCGCTTTTCGTTGCTCCGCGTAGTGCTCTTTGAGTTCTCCGTGGGCTTTTCTGAAGGCAGGGGTAGTTTTGAGTCCGGCTGGGAGCTTACGAGTAGGAACGAGTCTAGCGGCGTCTACAAATACTACGGTTTGATGGGCGATCGCTAGAATGTTGTCTAATCTAGCTCTATCTCGGAAGGTGTAGTCTTCGTCTGTGTAGATAGCAGCGGCCCTAGTAAGGAGCGATCGCACACCACTTTCTTCGCCTTTTCGCTTTAAGGACTGTGCGCACTGGATTTTGCGTTTTTGGAGGGCGATCGCACATTCTCTAAACGCACCCAAAGCAAAGAAGAACAGCCGATCGTTTGCCCAATCAACCTGCTCATCTAGCTCGCTGTAAACCACAACCGGCAAGTCTAGTGTCTGCGCATGATGCTGCGCTGCGTCGATAACTGGATTGTCTTCGCCTCGCAAAGCTCGGTTCAAGATCACTAGGACGTAGGCACCATTCGTCAAAATAGGCTGGTCGTTAGCCACAGTGATTCGGTCGGCTAGGTCTCCTTTACTTTGGATGAAGGCTAAATCAACTGACATGAGCAGTCTCCTTAGCAACTTTCTCTATAGTTTTCTTCGTCGCTTTTAGAGCGTTTGTTTTTTCTGTTGAAGCGCTTTTCGCTTTTCGACCCGAAGCCTTTTTTAAAGAAGTTTTTCTACGAGGCTTCTTTCTAGACCCGTGCTTTTCGTATACTTTCTCAGCTTCTGCCTTGGCTTCAGGTGTCTTTTTGACTGCCCACAGTCTCGACTTAGCCTGGGCTGCAGCCTCTCTATGTTCCACAATTGGTGGTGGATACGAGAGGTCTGCTGTTGCTAGCCACGGCGTCTGTAGAATTTTGTCAGGTAGGGCGGCGAGTTCTGGTACCCACTGGCGAGTGAAGGTGCCTGCTGGATCTTGGTCTAACCCTTGCTTAATAGGAGAATAGATCCGGATGGCGTTGATGCCGGTGACGCCTGACTGCATTTGAGTTTGAGGCCAGTGGATGCCGGGTTCGTAGTCGGTGAACAGTCTTGCTAAAATATCACCGCTCTTCTGCCAGGGTAGCCACAGATCGTAGCTAGCAAAGCTCATCAGCATGGCTCGCATGCGAAAATTAATCCAGCCAGTCGCGCGAAGGTAGCGCATACAGGCATCTACAAACGGGTAGCCGGTTTGGCCTTCTGCAAACGCTTTTAGCTTTGACGTATCGTCCCCGTCGTCTCGGATGCCTGTGTAGGATCTGGCCATCGGCAGCCATTCGAGTTCGGGTTCTAGCTCTAGCTTTTGAGTGAAGTGACAGTGCCAGTGCAGACGGCCGACAAAAGAAGAGAGTGACCCGGCCCAGGTTCCCTTCTCTGCTTTCGGCATGGCGGCGACCTCGGCAATTCTTTTGTGAGTGGCTTGATAGGTCTCGCGCATAGAGATTGTCCCGTAGGCCAGATATGGAGAAAGCCTAGAACAGCCGCTTTCCCCGGTGACGGGTGAGGACATGTCGGTACGGTATTTCTCACCGCGTTCGTACAAGAAACTGTTGAGAACTTTGAGAGCGGCGTTTCTGCCGGGCGTTTGTAGTGCAGTGATGCCGTCGTTTTCTAGTCCTAGTGCTTCGGGCGATGGCATTGTTGTAGCTTCAGAATGCGCTACAAAAGAGATATCTTCTGGTAGCGATACGACAGGTTCGCTCATGAGCACATCCCATTGCTTTGCCCAATGGTCGCGGTCTATCTTAGATCCTCGCCATACGCCGAACTGAAGCGGCTCATGAAAGGAGACCCCTGTTTGCTGGCACCATTTTCTAACGGCTTTATCTCGTTGAAATGTCCAGTTATTACCTGTTTCTTGGTGCGACCAGAGTTCGATGCTGCCGTGCGTTTTCTGGAGCGACTTTAACACTTCTACGACATCGCCTGATGCGATCGCCATTACCGCCCCTAATTCTCTTAACGCTGCGGCTGTTTCTTCTACACAGCCCCTGATGAATAAATACTGCCTGTAGCTGGTGTCTTCTAGAGCCCAGTAGTCTGGCTCAACAACGTAGAGTGGCAAAACTGGGCCTTTTCGCGCAGCGAACGTCAAGCAGCGATGGTCCGATAATCGAAAGTCTTTTTTGAACCATACGATCTGCACAGTACTCATTAATTGCTATCCGCTGACGGGCTTATTGTGTTCTTACACTAGAAGGATTTCGAGATACGGAGCATCCTTCTTCCTACTTACTTTTACTGATAGAGAGCCTGTAGATAGGTAGAAAGACAAACGATGGAGCTGCTTGAATATTCAGTCCCGACAGAAGACCCAGCTATCCGTCGTAGAGAGTGATTCGTTGAAGATGTAGCCATCGCTGTCGAAGCCTTTCATTAGCTCTGGATTTTCGATGCGGTTGCGAATGACAAAGTCGACCATTAGTCCTCTAGCTTTCTTGGCGTAGATGGCAATGATTTTATAGGTGCCTGATTTGTTTTCTTTGAAGTCGATATTGATGATTCTGGCTTTAATCGCGTCTGTGTTGATTGATTTGAAATATTCTTTTGACGCTAGATTGACTAGACAGGGTTCAGTTTCTTTTTCCAGCTCGATATCGATCAGCTCAGAGATTTGCTCACCCCAGAACTCGTAGAGATTTTTACCTTTCTTGGTTTTTAGCTTGGTGCCCATTTCTAGGCGATAAGGCTGCATCAGATCGAGCGGACGCAGAATGCCGTAGAGCCCTGAGAGGATTCTGAGATGATCTTGAGCAAAGGCTAGATCGTCTTCGTCGTAGTCTTCTACTCGGATGCCTTTATAGACATCTCCTTTGAAAACGAGCAGGGCCTGCTTGGCATTATCTGGGTTAAAGGGAGTCTGAAAGTCTAGATAGCGCTGATAATTGAGATCTGCTAGCTTGTCGCTGATCTTCATCAGCTTTGAGAGCTGTTCTTGGTTGTAGTTGCGCAGTTCGTCAACTAGATGCTGACTCTGTTCTAGAACGGCGGGCTGGGTGAACTGAGGATAGTCAACGCCGCCATAGTCCAACGTCTTAGCGGGAGAAATAACTATTAGCATCGAGATTCTTTACCTCCTGCGCGAGTTGGGAAATTAGGCTAAGCGTTTAGACCGCTTGGACCCAGAAACTCTACAGTACACCGCGATACAATAAAGACTGGTAGCTATCTAATGATTTTCTATGACTGTGGAGCCAGGGCAGTCCCCCAAGCCCGACACTTCGAGCGCTGATGATTCGACCCGATTCGCGCTCAATCGACTAAACAACGCTGAAAAGAAGGTGCAGGTGGATGCAGAGATGGCCAGTGGCCAGTGCTGTTTGAGCGGGGGCGATATAGAGAGGCGATCGCACGTTTTCAAACGGCTTTAGCACTATCTAATCCCGTTGGTAGCCGAGGGGGCGAGATTCAGCTATGGCTGGTCAATGCCTATATCGCTAGTGGAAAAGAGGATGAAGGCCTGGCGCTGTGTCGCAAGCTGATTGTGCATCCCGACCTGGATACCAAGCAGCAAAGCAAGCGTATCCTCTATATCTTGGAAGCCCCTGAGCTAGAGCTAAAGCCAGAATGGACCACTAAGATTCCAGATTTGGCCAACATGGATGATGATAAGCAAATTCGCTATGCACAGCGGCCCAAAAAGTCTCGCCGCCGCAAGCCAAATCCAGAACCCGAGCCGCTTGATCTAAGCCAGGTAAACACCGCCGACAATCAATTCGTCTGGATCGCACTGATTGGCACTGTATTGACTATTGGGGGGCTGTTTTGGTTCAGCTAGCTAGAACGGTTTGCCTATAGCCTGTACTGGATGCATTCGGTACAGGCGCGTCGCTTGACCCGTTGCAACATAGAGCTTTCAGCCTGTAAGCTGTACCTCAGTTAAGTGACAAAAGCTATATAGCTAATCCATACAATCAACTCGGACTGTAAGGCGTCTAATCTAAGAAATCTGGCTTAAGAAATTCGACCCAAGGAATTTAACACTATGAAGCTAGTGGGGTTAGCATTTTCACTCTTTCTTTTCCCGTGGCTCTCGCTTTCTGGTGTTGACGCCTCACAAGCACTTGCGCAAACGCCTTCGCTTTCGGCACCTTCTGCGTCATCCGAGTCCGCTGAGTTTGACCAGCTAAGGCAGACTTTAGAGAGTCACGACTTTACTGTTGTGTTAGACTTGCCGCCTCAAACGGGCACCTATGGTCTGTTGCATGTTCCAACTCGTACCGTTTGGATCAATCCAGTCGTTTTTGATCTAGGAATTGCTATTCCAGCGCTGGTGCATGAGGCAGTTCATGCTGTCCAGCTATGTAGCGGTCCGGCAGATATGCTGAGCGCACTGAATTTGGGATTGGAGCCCTATGTACCGGCCTCTCGTCTCTATATGCGATACACTGGCGCGCGGCGCACGCTAGAAGCTGAAGCTTACACCATACAGGCTAGGCCGGACCGGGTAGCGTATGTGACGCAGCTTTTAAGGGAGCGATGTTGAGAGTAACCGTAGCAGTATGATGGATGGGATTGTATGTTTGTCCTTACTCACTTCGCTGCTAGCGTTCGCATATGTCCCCGCAACTGCGCATTCATGTCCCGCCCCATCCTTTAATTAAGCACTGGCTAGGGGTGGTCCGTAGTGCGACTACGCCCTCAGGGGTCTTTCGCAGTGCGATGACAGAACTGGGCCGCTGGCTAGCTTATGAAGCTGTGCGCGACTGGCTCCCGACTATGGATATGACGATAGAAACGCCGCTGACGACCTGCCCGGCTACTTTTGTTGATCCAGAAGTGCCAGTGGTTGTAATTCCGATCTTGCGAGCGGGCCTAGCGCTGGTAGAAGGGATTCAAAGTGCGGTGCCAAATAGCCACACGTATCACATTGGGCTAGCTAGGAATGAGGAGACGCTAGAGCCGTCCTGGTACCTAAACAAGCTGCCGGAAAAGTTTGAGGCAAATACGCGGGTGATGATCAGTGAGCCAATGATGGCGACTGGCGGTACGATTATGGCGACGATGGCCGAACTGACCGCAAGGGGGGTTGATCCTGCCCTAGTCCGGATCGTTTCGGTGGTGACTGCGCCACCAGCATTACAAAAGATTGCTGAATCGTACCCGGCGGTGGGGATCTACGCCGCAATGATTGATGAAGGGTTGGATGAGAACGGGTTTATTGTGCCAGGGTTAGGGGATGCGGGCGATCGCACCTTTGGTACCTGAAAACTGCCGCTTGAAAACTGGCACTTGAAAACTGGCACCTAGAAACAGGTTAGAACTAAGGAGAGTTATGGGTCAGAACAACTTTGCAGGCGGATTTGTTGCCGGAGCCTTTGTGGGCGGAGTGATCGGTGGAATTGTGGGTGTGCTGGCGAGTAACCGCCTTCGCCAAAATGATACTGACACGTTTGTCCAGATGTCCGAAGAAGACCGCCGCCGGTTTGACAGTGCGAGCGCTGAGGAAAAGATGGAGATTGCCAGACGCGGCGTAGAAGACAAGATCTCTCAGCTAAATACGGCGATTGAGGATGCGCGCATACAGATGGGAAAGGTCAACAGCAATCCTTTTGATGCCCAAGTCGATCCCCAGACGGCTGATAGATTTGAGCCGAGCCACGCCGAACGCGAAATGCTTTGATGCTTGTTCGTTTTGAGCGCTTTTTTTAGGACTAATTCTTTAGTGAATAGGGCGATCGCTCACAACCGCAGGCCGATCGGTTAAAATACATCTGAATTGCGTAGAGCTTGCGTTTTATAGGCGTTACCCTTTGCTTATATTCCTGCTTTGCTGGTTCACCTATTAGACTTTCACCTTTGTAGAGCTATGTTCGCACAAATTATTGCTCCTATTGTTCAAGGAGTGTCTACATTCCTCAGCATCTACTTGGTGCTAATCTTCATCCGCATTCTGCTGAGCTGGTTTCCCAATATCGACTGGTCTAACTCTGTGTTTGCTACACTTTCACAGCTAACAGACCCATATTTGAACATTTTCCGTGGCATCATCCCACCGATTGGCGGCTTAGATTTGTCAGCTATTATTGCTATCTTTGCGCTTCAAATCCTTTCTGGACTGGTATCAACCGCAGGTAGCCAGCTTGTGGCGATGGCTTACTACGGCGCGTATTAGACGCGACTGAAGTGAATAGTCTAAATCCTGACTAGATCGGGATTTTGATGCTAGTCACTTCGGATTTGCTTAGTAGGTATATCGTCATCGAAATAAGCAGGACGGTGGGGATAAACAGTCCCAAATCAGTTGGATCTAGCAAAAACGACTAACGGCAATTCACATCTTCTCTCAACAGCTCTACTTTCATAGGCTCCGAAGAAATTCTTTGGGCTTCTTCTTTTAGCTGGGTTCCATTAAAGGAAGAGAATAGTAGAAAAACGCCCATCCCAATCATAATGGCGTTTTCTAGAAAGCTAATCGTGCCTAGCGGCGCTTTTGAATTGCCGCCCACGCAAGCGCAGTTCAACTTTAGCTTGTCTATGTACACCGCCTTAAGGACGGAAACTGCGCCGCTGGTTCCTAGCAGTAGTGAGCTGATGCCTGTGATGACAGGTGCCGCACCCGAGAGGAAGCCTAGTCCTAGCATTAGCTCTAGAAACGGAAACGTCTTGGCATAGGGCTTTACCTGCTGGGTGATTAGGTCATACTTTTCAAAGCTCTTAGCAAAAGACTCTGTATCCATTAGCTTCAAGGACGCCAGCATCGAGAGCGATACGCCCATAAAACCGGGTATGCCTAACGCTGCGGCCCAAGCTACCAAAGCCGCTGTCGAGAATACTGCAACCACTGGGGTGTACGAGTATTCTTCTTCCTCAGTTTCAGCGCCGAGGTAGTCTGCTAGGTCACTATAGCCACCAATGCGGCTGTCGTCGAAGAAAATCTGCGGTGTCGTTTTTACGCTGTGCTTTGCTTTGAAGTCGTCGACTTCAACTCTAGAAGTAAGTCTGTGATCTTCAAAGTCAATATCTTTTTCGTTCAATAGCTCAATCGCCTTTAGACCCCAAGGACATTCATGCTCGGGCATTGCCATTCGGTACAGGCGGACGGTTTGAGAATTTTTTGTTTGTGAAATGCTAGTAGGGGCCATAGTCTTTCTTCCTGACGTTCTATTTCTTCTAGGCTAAAGGCTATAGCTAGCTGTAGAGTCAAGAGGGGCAGTGTGAGGAAAGATTCACCGGAAAATTACCCAGCTTGTAACCGTAACGCCAATATAAGGGGTCGATTATCTGGTAGGACTCTAGTATGACCTTTGGAACATGCCGCCCTGGTGGTGAGTTTCGACTACTATAGCGCTGGTCACTTGGTCGAGCTACAGCTGATAGGCTGAAACTCTGATGTGCCAACGGGCTATGTGACGTGCGGCGACGTGCGTTGCTCGAATGTAGCCAAGAAGCGCTATAAAGCACAGCCTACACCTGAAAATCACTAATGCCGCCGGTCAACTCAGAGTCTGATAGCGACGATTCGCAGCCGCTAGAGTCCGCTAGTCCTTTACTAGCGGATTCTCTAGCAGCCGCTCAAAAGAGTCGCGCCAGTCAGCTTGCCCAAGATATTGAAAAACTAGAAACTGAAAGAAGCCGTCTGACTTCTGAAAAGGAACAGCTACAGGACAAAATTGCCGATCTAAGAGAAGACTATACTCAGCTAATTGCCTTGACGCAAAGCCTGCGTCAGCTCGCTAATATAGAAGCTGAGCGGTTAGGAGCTGAGCGGACCAGCGTGGCCGATGAGCCAAAGACTGTCTATGAGAATCTAACAGCAGTGCCGCTCGTAGATCAGTCAGGGCCGTTGCTGTCTGGGCCGTTGCTTCCTGGGGAGAGCGAGATACCTGCGAGGGAGCTGTCGTCGGCAAATCGAGAACGGATCCTCGATCTGCCGACTCCTTCGACTTCTCAGCAGCGCCGAAGTAGGACGATAGGACGGCAGGCGGTATTGGCTACGAGGATGAATCGAGGGCTGGTGCTAAGTGCGATCGCAACTGCCCTAGCGGCCTTACATTACTGTTTGTTTAGTGCGATCGCTCAAGGCGGCACCTGGTTGAATTTAGTCGATATTGGCCAGCTTGGCAGCGGCTTTGTGCCATCTACTGCGCTTCTGTGGCTAAGGATGCTGATAGTGGTACCAGGCTTACTAGTCCTAGCTCCACAGCTACATAGAGAGACTTGGAATGATTTACAAGACTGGCTCTACATTCGTGAGCAGCTGCTGTGGCCGCTGATTGGCAGTGGGATCGCTCTATTTTTCTCTCAGATCTTGCTGTATCAGAGCATTGGCCTAGTCGGTGCGGTAATTGGCTCGGCCTTATTTTTTCTCTATCCACTGACGGCTATTCCAGTGGGATTGGTACTACGCCAAGAACAGGCGCTAACGCCGTTGGGCATACTGGCGTTGATTGCGATCGCGATGGGCGCTCTACTGATTGCACAGCCTGTCTTTGCGACTGGTTCGCCGGAGCTACTCTGGACCGGACTGATGGCCAGCGTGGCGCTGAGTCTCTATATTCTATTAACGAATCTCTGCTATCGGCAGCGGTGTCATCCGATTCCAACTTCTATTGCGCAGTTCTCTACTGTGGCTGTTCTCAGCAGCTTTGTTTTGCTAGTTAAGCCGCTTCAGCTATCTAATATTGGCTGGGCGGGCCTGTTTCTATGGGGTGCGCTGATTGGCGCGCTGATGCTGGTTGCCTACCTGCTAAACTATGCCAGCCTACTCACGATTGGTCCTAGATCTGCTATTGTCGCGGCCTTCACGCCGCTGATGACTTCAATTCTTTCTTTTAGCTTTACGCCTGTTGCCAACCTAGCGATCATTCAGTGGACCGGTATGATGATGATTACCGTCGGCGGAGTCGCGCTAGGCAAAGAAAAGCTAGACAAAGAGCTGATCCAGTCCTGAGCTAGACCAAGCAAAAACAAAGGCAAAAACGGAGAGAGAGGGATTCGAACCCTCGAACAAGTTGCCCCGTTACAGCATTTCCAGTGCTGCGCCTTCAACCACTCGGCCATCTCTCCTTTATTGTGCTGTTAGCTCGCTTTCCTGATGTTCGCCAGAGTCTTTAAGACTGCTAGGCTCTGATAGGACAACGACTTACAGCTTTGCCATCGTAGCAGAAAGCGGAGGGAATACCATACTGATTTTTCGCTCTAGTGATGGCCGTTTGACTGGATGCACCAGCCGCCGTTAGCCACGATGCGATCAATTCGTGCGATCATTAAAAGAACTGGCTCGATCACTCCTACTTTTCTATGGCTGAAACCTACCGCGTTCGTATTCATCATCGCCAGAAGAATACTGTGTATACCGTGCAGGTGCCGCGCGATCGCTACATTCTGCAAACCGCGGAAAACCAAGCGGCTGACCTTCCCTATGCCTGTCGCAACGGTGCTTGTACCGCCTGTGCTGTTCGCGTTCTGTCGGGTGAACTGCATCAGCCTGAAGCAATGGGCCTATCACCAGATCTGCGCGAACAGGGCTATGCGCTACTTTGCGTTAGCTATCCTCGTAGCGATTTAGAAGTCGAAACCCAGGACGAAGACGAAGTCTATGAACTCCAGTTCGGTCGCTACTTTGGCAAAGGCAAAACTCGCTCCGGTATTCTAATCGATGACGATTAACGCAATGACTTATTCTGCTGACGAGCTTCAGCGCTTTCTAGATATTGCTACTGAGGCGGCTGCTGCTGGAGGCGCAGTCTTGCGGCACTACTGGGGAAATTTGTCTAATATTCAACAGAAAGGCCGTCCTGGAGATCTGGTAACTGAGGCGGATAAAGCGGCTGAGAAAGAAGTTTTAGCGGTTCTACGTCGCCACGTTCCAAGTCATGCCATTTTGGCTGAGGAATCCGGCAGTATAGGTAAACAAACCGATGAGCTACTCTGGGCCGTGGATCCTTTAGATGGGACGACGAATTACACCCACCAGTATCCTTTTTGTGGGTGCTCTGTGGGCCTTTTGATCAACGGTCAGCCCGCGGTTGGGGCCATTCTCGATCCGGTTCACGATCATCTTTTTCGAGCCGCTAAGGGGCTAGGTGCAACCTGCAACCGTGAGCCGATTAGCGTTTCTAGTACTAGCACCCTAGCCGATAGTCTGCTGGTCACTGGCTTTGCTTATGACCGCCGCGAGACAATTGATAATAACTATGCGGAATTCTGTCACCTTACTCATTCTACTCGTGGCGTTCGCAGAGGCGGGGCGGCTTCGATTGATCTAGCTTATGTGGCCTGCGGACGATTAGATGGTTACTGGGAGCGAGGGCTGTCTCCTTGGGATGTGGCGGCGGGTGTGATCTTGGTAGAAGAGGCAGGGGGCACAGTTACCGCCTATGATGAGAGTCCGTTTGATATTAAGAGCGGTCGAATTTTGGCGACTAATAGCCAGATTCATACAGCGCTTAGCAATACGCTCGCTGAGATCAAACCTTTTGATCGGTTTGCACCCTAATCGTTATCTCTGATGGCCTTTTATGACTGTTGATATTGCTTTTTCGATTAATCGCACCCTTCAGGTGCCGTTAACGGTGGTGGTTAATTCGATTTTGAGCAATACGCGCCATCAGCTTGAACAGGATCTGCTACGGTTCAATATCGTTGTACCGGTTGGTGAAACTGTTTTCTTTGAGGAGAAGCTGAAGGCAGCGTTTTTAGAGCGCTATAGCTTTGATCAGGTTGAGTTTCGAGTCAGAGAGTTTTCGCCGCCAGCGTATCTAAAGCAGTATTTGGACAACAAGTTTAAAGAGAAAAAACCAGAAAGGCGAATTTCTCGCTACATGCAGTACGCCAGACTGTTCTTGAAAGAGATTTTCCCGGATGTAGGCCGAGTGGTCTATTTTGATGCGGATATTATTGTGCTAGGGGATGTGCGATCGCTCTTCGATCAAGGCAGTCTACTAACCCCAAATAACTATCTCGCCGCTGTTCCACAGTTCTTTCCAGCTATCTTCTATTTCAGCAATCCGTTTAAGGTATGGGCCGATTTGCGAAAGTTCAAAAGTACGTTTAATAGTGGCGTACTGCTAACGGAT
The DNA here is from genome assembly GCA_963772185.1 of uncultured cyanobacterium. Classification (GTDB taxonomy): domain Bacteria; phylum Cyanobacteriota; class Cyanobacteriia; order Phormidesmidales; family Phormidesmidaceae; genus Phormidesmis. The sequence continues at coordinate 62,036 of CAVYWR010000004.1, forward strand.
TTGTCTTTTTGGACAGAGCAGACTTACGACTTGCTGAAACACTACCTAGCGCTAGACGAGAAGAACGGCTATCAGCTCTATCATCTAGGTGATGAGACTATCTTCAACCTAGTATTCAAAGATACTTACATTCCTCTAGCTAAGGAGTGGAACTGTTGCGGCTATGGCCAGGGGCATTGGGTGGCTAAAATACTGGAGAAAGACCCCAAGCGAATGAAGGCAATCCACTGGAGCGGCGGACATCATAAACCCTGGCAAAGTGAGCGAGTGATATATTCAGACCTGTGGCGTAGCTACTTACCAACTCAAGTTGGCGTTGCTAGCTGATTTTCAACTGCCTAGAAACAATTACGCATCTGACCAGACAGCATATTCGTTTCCAGAAGGGTCTGTAAAGTGAAATCGGCGACCGCCTGGAAACGGAAAGATTGGCTTTATAATTGTGCCACCTGCCTGTTCTATTTTCGCCTGAGTGTCTTCTAAAGCTTCACTGTAGAGAACCACTAGGACGCTGCCATTGCTGGTAGAAACACTTTGGTCAGACTGAAAGAATCCACCGTCGATTCCCGCATTTGAGAAGGCAGTATATTCTGGGCCGAAGTCTTCAAATTTCCAGCTAAATACCTGACTAAAAAAGTCTCTAGTTGCCTTCAAATCGGTGGTGGGGAACTCGATATAGTTGATTTTTTCGTGATTGGTCATATTGTTTTTCCTGAAGACTTTCTGGATAAAGCGGTCTATTCAGAGCGTTTTATTCAGGATAGGCTGATCATTTTTCTGAAGAAGTCTAGCTTTTTGGCGTAGGGCGGATAGCGCCAGTCTATATCTAACCAGAAGGGTTTTCTAAGGACGCTTTTCATATGCGAGAAGGTGTCGAAGCTGGTTTTACCGTGGTATGCGCCGATGCCGCTATCGCCAACGCCGCCAAAGGGCAATCCCCAAATGGCCAGGTGTAGGAAGACATCGTTGATGCAGACGCCACCAGATGAGGTAGAAGAGAGCACTTTCTCTTGTAGGGATTTGCTGCGAGAGAATATGTATAGGGCAAGAGGCTTGGGTCTAGCGTTGATCTGGGCGATCGCCTCTTCAATAGTCTGATAGCTCAGCACTGGCAGCACGGGACCAAAGATCTCGTCTTGCATGACTGGCGCATCCCAGCTCACATCATCTAATAGGGTCGGGGCGATAAATTTTTCTGTTGGGTTCGTTTGCCCGCCTACGATTACCTTTTCGCCTTCAATTAGGCTCGCTACTCGATCAAACTGGCGATCGCTCACTAGCCGAGAAAAATCAGGACTCTGCGCCGGATCTTCTCCATACGATTCTTTGATCACCTGCTGCAAGGCGGCCACAAGCTCCGATTTAACGTCTGTCGTGAACCAGCAGATAGTCTGGCGCAACGCAGGTTTGGCCAGCGTTGAGATATTTGCCCCAAACGATTCTTTTGGCGGTGACTTCTACATTGACATCTTTGTCGACGATGCAGGGGCTTTTACCGCCTAGCTCTAAGGTGACAGGGGTGAGCTGCTTGGCCGCAGCTTCCATCACAATCTGACCGACGCGTGTGCCCCCTGTAAAGAAGATGTGATCGAACTTTTGCGCTAGCAGCGCCTGGGCAACTTCAACACCGCCTTCTCTAACTGCGACGTACTCAGGATCGAAAGTCGATTCGATCAGTTCGGCGACTACTTTTGAGGTGGCTGGGGCAACTTCGGAGGGTTTGATGATGGCACAGTTGCCAGCTGCGATCGCGCCAATTAAGGGCGAAATCACTAGCTGAAACGGATAGTTCCACGGGCCAATAATCAGCACGCAGCCCAAAGGCTCTGGCTGCACCCACGCAGATCCTGGCATCTGAGACAGCGGTAAACCGACTTTCTGCGGCTTCATCCAAGACTTGAGCTTTTTGAGCACGTAGCTCAGCTCAGCGGTTACTGCTACCTCGAAATAGCCTTCGAATTCCGGGCGACCTAGATCATCTTTTGCCGCTTGGATAATGTCATCCTGTCGGGCTGCGATCGCCGCTTTTAGCTTGTTTAACTGCTCTTTCCGAAAGTCCAACGGACTTTGTTCTTCCGGTTGCGAAGAACTCTCGCTGTCTTTTGATTAAAGTTTGAAATGTCTGGCCGGAATCGGGCGGAGCGGAGAGCGCTGTCATAGTGGTGTGAAACTAATGGCTGACTTCACTGTAATCAAATCCAACTGCCATTTCAACTGATAGGCTTTAATCTATGACCTATCCTAAAAAGACCTCAGCCGCTGTTCTTGGCATCAGTGTTGTTCTACTGAGCGCGGTATTTCTCGCTGCTCAAAACGTTGTCTCTAGAGTTTTCTTTGTCCCCAGTCAGCTCTTTGGTCAGATTGCCTTTGGTGGGTTTATTAGCTCGGATCTGAGCAATGTGATTATGCTGCTAGCGATTCGGATGGCAGTGATGGCTATGTTGCTAATGGCGATCGCACCTTGGCTACATCCCGATACGTTTTTAGCCCTAAAGCAATTGCCGCGATCGCCCAAAGTATTCAGCGCAGCCATTGGCAGTGCGGTCTGCATTTTTTGCGGGTTGACTTTGCTATATACCGCTTTGAGTCAGATTGCGGCGGGGGTGGCGATCGCAGCTTTCTTCGTCTATCCGGCGATTACAGTTTTGCTTGCTCGATTCTGCTTCAACCAAAAGCTACGGCCCTATCAGCTTGCGCTGATGACAGTCATCTTCATCGGTGTCGTTTTAACGAACGCTAGTCCTTCCGTGAGTATAGAAACTGTCCGTACGTTTTTTGGATTAAAGCTGGGTCTCTGGTATGGATTAGGCGCAGGCTTGTGCTTTGGCCTCTACGGAATCTTTGCCGAGCTGTGTTTGAAAGACCAGCGCCTGCCGCTTCATCCTGTTCCTTTTTCGCTTTTCACCTTTGTGGGCGTTTCTGGATTGGCAACGCTTTCACTTGCGATCGCTCCTCCGATTACGGTTTCTTCCTCTGCCTGGTCACCTATCTTTTGGACTACACTTTTCTCTGCTAGTCTCACCCTCGTCGCTTATATTCTCAACAACTTCGGTATTCGCTATATTGGCGCGGCACTTACAGCGCTGATTAGTGCTAGTGCCCCGGCGCTGACTGCCCTGTTTGCATGGATTACGCTCCAAGAATCTCTACAGCCACAGCAGAGTGCGGGTGTCTTTTTAGTCACTGTTGGAATTGCTGTGCTTAGTCTCAAGGCAAAAGCTGAAAAGTAAACGTCTGAAGCAACGATAAAATTGGAAGCACTACTTATAAAAGGAAAAACAGATGTCCTATTCACTCGATACAGTTAATCAGATGAGTCAGACTGAGTTTGTGACAGCGTTTGGAGCCATTTTTGAAGAGACGCCGTCTGTTGCGAAGCAGGCGTGGGAGAAGCGGCCTTTTAGTTCTGTTGAAGCGTTGCATCAGGCAATGGTTGATGTGGTAGAAGCTGATACTGAGGCGTCGCAGCTCGCTTTAATCAAGGCGCATCCTGATTTGGGGAGTTGTGCAGTAATGGCGGAGGCTTCTGTTCAAGAGCAGGCAGGTGCTGGACTAGGACAAATGAGCGAACAGGACTATGCAAGATTTCAGCAGCTAAATAGTGCCTACAAGCAAAAGTTTGAGTTTCCCTTTATCCTGGCGGTGAAAGGTCATACTGTGGAAAGCATTTTGCAATCGTTTGAAGATCGATTGAAGAATAGCGTGGAAAGTGAGCAAGAGCAGGCACTTGCTGAAATCTTTCAGATTGCCCGGTTTCGTTTGGAAGATGCTGTTACGCGTGAGTAGTATTAGAGAGCGTTGATTCTCAGCATTTCGTTGCCGCCGGGCTGTAGCTCGTAGGCAACTTTTTCTATCTCACACTGATATCCGGCTGCTCGAAAATGCTCGATAGCAGGCAAGAGATGGGGTGACTTTTGCTGATCTAGTGTGAGTAGTGGAAAGATTCTGGCTTCTTTGGCTATGTGCAGCATCTGGGCGATCGCGCTCAAATGAAAATCCAGGTCTAGCCGATCAGAGTACAAGAAGAGAAAATGCGAGCAAAGGCCCAGTCAAAGCTGTTTGCTTTGTAGCCTAAGTTTGGCAGCTCTCCAAACATATAGCGACCTTCTGCCTTACCCACTTCGTAGTCCGCATAGAACCGTTCTGTTACGGCAATTCTGTTCTTTCTAAGATCGCTGGGCGAGTTGTGATAGCTCCAGACCCAGCTGTCTGGGGTATTTTCGACTTGGGTGATGATATTGTCGAGAACGGCGTAGAAGCGATCGCGAATCTCATCTGCTCCAAACGCATATAGCGGATCGCAAGAGTGAATCTGCATACCCTTTGCAGTACCTTCTGCATTGAAGCTAGCAGGACCATCCGCCACGCTCAGAATAGACTTTCCTAAATCTGTTTGATCTAGCGCGAACATCCGGACATACTCGTCAAAAGAGCGTCCGAACGGAACAACTCGATCTAGCTGCATTTGTTCTACCCTCTGAGTTGACCTTAAGATTTAGCTGTCGTTGCTTTATGCATCAGGAGCAATCTTCTCAGTCGTAGATTGTTTAGTTGTCTTTTTGGCAGCAGCCGTTTTAGTAGTTTTCTTTGTCTCGGTGGTTGCCTTCTTTGTTGTGCTAGCTGCTCTCTTTTTAGTGGTTCCTTTTTTAGCAGTAGTTTTCTTCTTCGTAGTGGCTTTCTTTTTAGTTGCCTTTTTCTTGACTTCGCCGCCTTTCTCTTTTAGCAGTGCGACTGCTTCATCTACGGTGACCTCTTCTGGCTTTTTACCCTCAGGAACAGAAACGTTGACTTTCCCATGCTTGATGTATGGACCGTACGGACCGTCGTAGACGTTGATCGGTTCTTCATCAACTGGGTGCTTGCCGATTTCGTGGATGGGGGTGACGGTTTTGCGACCGCGCGTGGCTTTCGGCTGGGCCAGTAGTTCTAAGGCTCGCTCTAGGCTAATTGTCAGCACATTGTCGTCGCCTTTGATTGAGCGGTAGTCGTCTTTGCCGTCTTCTTTTCCTTTGGAGTGAACCACGTAGGGGCCAAAGCGGCCTAAGCTGGCTTTAATGTTGTTGCCAGTGGCAGGGTGTACGCCTAGCAGACGAGGCAGTGAGAGTAGTCCAACCGCCATTTCGGGGGTGACATCTTCTGCTTTGATGCCTTTGGGCAAAGAGGTGCGCTTGGGCTTTTTGTTCTCTTCGGTAATATCACCTAGCTGAACATATGGACCGTAGCGGCCGATGAGTAAATACATCGGTTCGCCGGTTTCAGGATGAAGGTCAATCTTTTCGGGGCCTTCTGTTTTCTGCTTTAGCAGCACTTCGACTTGTTCGTCGTCTAGATCGGCTGGGCTGACGCCGTCGGGAATCGAAGCGCGTACGGTTTCTTCTTCTCTTTCTAGTTCGACGTAGGCACCGTATTTACCAATGCGCACTTTTGCGACTAGATCGTTTAGATCGACCGTGCGAGCTTCGGTAGGATCGATGTTGTCCTGGCGCTCTTCTACCTGATGGGCTAGGCCGTCGTTGCCGCCGTAGAAAGCTTTCAGGTACGGGAGCCACTCCGCATCACCCACGGAGATCTCATCTAGCGTTTTCTCCATATTGGCGGTGAAGTGAACGTCCACTAAATCGGGGAAGTTCTTTTCTAAAAGTTCGGTGACGGCGAAGGCGGTGAAGGTGGGCACTAGGCTATTGCCAATTAAATCGGCGTAGCGGCGGGCAACGATGGTGCTGATAACGGTGGCGTAGGTGCTGGGTCGGCCGATGCCTTCTTTTTCGAGGGTTTTGACCAGTGAGGCTTCGGTGTAGCGAGCGGGTGGCTGGGTTTCGTGGCCAGTGGCCTCTAAACTGGCGCAGTCGAGTGAGTCGCCCGCTTTGACGTCGGGTAGAACAACTTCTTGGTTCTCGATGGCGGCGTCGGGATTGTCAGAGCCTTCGACATAGGCGCGGAAGAATCCGGGGAAGTCGATGCGTTTGCCGGTGGCTTTAAAGATTGCGTCGTCGACTTCGATTTGCATGGTGATGTTGGTCTGGCGAGCTTCAGCCATCTGGGTGGCAACGGTGCGCTTCCAGATCATGTCGTATAGCTTTAGCTCACGCTCTTTGAGTTTGGTTTCTTGGGGAATACGGAAGACTTCACCGGAGGGGCGGATGGCTTCGTGAGCTTCTTGGGCCCCTTTGCTTTTGGCTTTGAACTGGCGTGGTTTGGGGCTGAGGTATTCTTTGCCGTATTTGGTTTCAACGCAGCGGCGGGCGGCGGCGATCGCCTGCTGGGATAAACTGGTTGAGTCGGTTCGCATGTAGGTGATAAAGCCTTTTTCATACAGCCCTTGCGCGGTGCGCATGGTGTCGCGAGCGGAGAGTCCTAGCTTGCGATTCGCCTCTTGCTGCAAGGTGGAGGTCGTGAAGGGAGGCGCGGGTTTGCGAGTGTTGGGGCGCTCTTCTAGGCCAGAGACGGTCCAGGGGCTGCTTTCTAGGCGCGATCGCAACTCAGTCGCTTCCGTTTCGTTGAGCAAAAGCACGTTACGACCCGCTTTGACCTGACCGGTTGCCTCATCGAAGTCACTGCCGCTAGCGACCCGAGTGCCGCCTACGGAAGCTAGCTTGGCATCGAAGGGCGCTGTTTTTTGGCCAGACTTTAGCAGCGCTGCTTTTAGATCCCAGTAAGAACCTCTTCTAAACGCTCGTCTAGCCCGCTCTCTTTCAACTAGCAGGCGTACAGATACAGACTGCACTCGGCCTGCAGAAAGACCAAAGGCAATCTTTTTCCACAGCAAAGGGGAGACGGTGTAGCCGACTAGCCGATCTAGAATGCGGCGAGTTTCTTGAGCGTGAACTAGCTTGTCATCAATGTTTCGACAGTTGGAGAGGGCCGCTTGAATGGCTTCCTTGGTGATCTCGTGAAAGACCATGCGCTTGATCGGCACTTTGGGCTTTAGTACCTGCATCAGATGCCAGCTAATGCTTTCACCTTCGCGGTCTTCGTCAGTCGCTAGGATCAGTTCATCTACGCCTTTGAGTGCATCTTTTAGAGTTTTGACAACCTTCTTCTTGTCCGTTGGAACGATGTAGAGCGGTTCAAAGTCGGCCTCTGTATTGACGCCAATCTGCGCCCACTTTTCCTTTTTAACCTTGGCCGGGATCTCTTTTGCCGATTTGGGCAGATCGCGAACATGGCCCATTGACGCCTCTACTTTGTAGCCCTTTGGCAAGTAGTTGCGGATGGTTTTGGCTTTGGTGGGAGACTCGACGATGACAAGCGTAGACATACAACCTATGCGGTGCTAACTGAGATGGACGGGAATAACGGTAGGACTCTGGAGACGGCTATCTAGGTAGGTACAGACCCTAGCTAGTTGGCTCAATCATTCCCACATGCGATCGGCTGTGGCTACATCGCTGGTTCGAGTCACCTCTTATATATAGCGATAGACCAAAAGTGTTCGATTCGTCTACCCCGATTTTTGAGCGTTTGAAACATAATCTATCTCTCTTTTAGCGCTGAAGTACGCTGGCGGCTGTTAATTTTTTGGGGTGATATCCCTATGAATCCAGAAAGGCAGGTGGATAAATCTCAAAAGGAAGGTGGGGAATTGGAGGATACAAGGTAAGATTTCAAGTGAAAAACATTACCTAGCCTGTTTTTTGGGCCGACCTTGATGGATTTTGCCAATATTGCCGCTCAGCTGAATGCGGGCATCATCTTGCCAGAAGGAATCGTGATTGCCACGATTATGACGCTGATTGTGACCGATATCATCGGCGGACGCGGGGTAACAAAATGGCTTCCCTATGTGGCGATGACGGGTCTGCTGGCGGCAGTAGTCAATCTCTATTTTCAGTGGGGCGCGGCTGAGCCGATTGCATTCTTGGGCAGCTTCAACGGCGACGATTTGAGCATTGTCTTTCGTGGGATTATTGCGCTTTCTGCGGTGGTGACGATTCCGATGTGCATTCGCTACATCGAACGTTCGGGGACTGCGCTGGCTGAGTTTTTAGCGATTTTACTCACCGCGACGCTGGGCGGAATGTTCCTATCGGGTGCGGATGAGCTGGTGACGATGTTTGTCGCATTAGAGACGCTGAGTATTTCGTCTTATCTGCTGACTGGGTATATGAAGCGCGATCCGCGCTCGAACGAGGCGGCGCTGAAGTATTTGCTGATTGGCGCGGCGAGTGCGGCGATCTTTTTGTACGGGATGTCTTTGCTGTATGGTCTGTCGGGCGGAGAGACGAATTTGAGTGCGATCGCTACCCAAATATCAGCCGCTAACGAGACCGCTCCGATTGGCCTAATTATTGCGCTAGTCTTTGTGATTGCGGGTATCGCCTTTAAAGTGGCGGCTGTTCCCTTTCACCAGTGGACGCCCGATGTGTACGAGGGCTCGCCTACGCCGGTGGTGGCTTTCCTCTCAGTGGGTTCAAAGACGGCTGGTTTTGCCCTCGCTATTAGGCTGCTGCTGACAGCGTTTCCGATGGTTGCCGAGCAGTGGCGGTTTGTATTTGCGGCGCTGGCGATCCTCAGTATGGTCTTGGGGAACGTTGTGGCGCTGGCGCAGACTAGCATGAAGCGGCTGCTGGCCTACTCTTCGATTGGGCAGGCTGGGATCATCATGATCGGCTTCATTATTGGCACTGATGCGGGCTATTCCAGCGTTATTTTCTATCTGTTTATCTATCTATTTATGAACCTAGGCGCGTTTACCTGCGTCATTCTATTTTCTCTGCGTACGGGTACCGACAAGATTAGCGAATACAGCGGACTGTATCAGCGCGACCCGCTGCTGACCCTGTGTCTGAGCGTTTGTTTGCTCTCTTTGGGTGGAATTCCACCTTTGTCAGGATTCTTTGGCAAAATCTACATCTTCTGGGCTGGCTGGCAGGCAGGCGCTTATACCTTGGTGCTAGTCGGTTTGATCACTAGCGTTATCTCTATCTATTACTACATCCGTGTCGTCAAAATGATGGTGGTCAAAGAGCCTCAGGAGATGTCTGATTCGGTAAAAGCCTACGAAGACAACGACTGGGCACTGCCAGGAATGCGGCCACTACAGGTGAGCCTGATACTAGCAGTTGTCATGACTGCGCTTTCTGGCGTGCTGGCTAATCCGCTGCTGACTTTGGCAAATAGCTCTGTGGCTAGAACGCCCCTGCTACAGCGCTCTGTTCTAGCTCGAACAGCAGAGATTGCATCGGTTCAGGCAGCGCCGGAGATCGGCGATCGCTAGCTCTTGCTAGTTTTCGTATCGATTCATGCCATTAGTCCATAGTCCAATTCGTCTTGATGAACTCGCTGCTTAGCATGAATATTCTTGATGTGCTTTTTGACGGTGTCAACGCTAATCCATAGCGCGGCTGATATTTCTTTGTAGGCATCGCCGCGTAACCGCATCTGCCAAATCTCGGTTTCACGCTCTGTTAGACCATAGAGGGCTGCTTCAGAAAGCGCTTTGTTGCGAGTGGTTTGCTGTCTATCTTCTAGGACAATCACGAAGTAAGTGGTTTGACCAAAGTCGATAGTTTGCACTCGAACTCGAATGATGCCGAGCTTTGGCAAGATGATATCGGCGTCTATGCCCACTTTTTGAAGCGAGAGCACGTCTTTCTGCTTGAGAGCAGTTTTACAGACGTGCCAGATTTCAGGCGGTAATTCGTCTTTGTTTTTGCCTGCGACATCTAGTAAATTACAGATGCGTTCAGCGGGCTGGTTAATTTGTTGAATTTGACTGATGGAATCAACCACGATGATGCCGTCTTGAAGGCTACCGAAGGCGGCTCCAAGTATGCTGATCGGGTTAGTAGATAGCGGCGGCGTACCGACAACCGACAGAGCGGAAGTGGTAGGGCGAGCAATTTTCATTACGGTCTTCCAGAAACATCCTTTGTATGAACTCGTCAGTGATATGACGGGTGTTTCTGCAAGATTTATGCTCCTTTAAAGCTAGATGAGCGATCGCCTTTGAGCAAGATTTATAGCAGAGCGCGGATGCATTCGCACTTTGCTATGGCACTTTGCGTTATGGAATAAGGGGTGTAGCCTTTCGTGGTGTAGCAAGCAAAGTGCGGAAAGCTATAGCTAAGAGAGGGGCTCTGCGGAGGTGTTTTTATGGTTCTGAGAAGATGGGGTCTCGGCGGATTCTGATGGAAGGGGAATGAACTCGCTTTCCTTTGGAACTTGCGCAAAGCGCTGCGCTTTCCAGTCTCGCTTAGCCTGTTCTATTCTTTCTGCACGGCTAGAAACAAAGTTCCAATACTTTTGACGAGGGCCTAGCGCTTCGCCGCCAATCACCATAGCCCTAGCTTCTGTTTCGGCGCTGATGTCTACAGAGGTGCCCGGCTCAAGGATGGCGAGACGATGCTGCTCTATAGGCTTCCCGTTAATCGATAGGCCAGGAGTGACGCTGTAGACTGCTCTTTGCTGGCTGTCTGAGGGTAGCTGAAACTGGCTACCCGCTGTACAGGATAGGGATAGATAGAGAGTGGGTGAGAAGACTTGCACGGGTGAGGTGTAGGTTTTGGACGCTTTTGTCGTAAATTTGCCCGCAATCAGCGTGACGGTGGTGCCGTTTTCTGTCCATGTAGGCAGGTCGCTGACGGCGTAGTGGGAGAAGTCTGGATCGACTTCTTCAAATTCCGTGGGGAGTGCAATCCAGGTTTGAATCGCGTGGAGGGTGGACTCTACTTGCTTGAAGCTGTCGGGCGATCGCTCTGAGTGAACGACGCCTTTACCCGCGGTCATCCAGTTCACTTCACCCGGAACAATCTCTTGGACAAAGCCGAGACTATCGCGATGTAGCAAGCTGCCTTCAAATAGATAGGTGACGGTGGCTAGATTGATATGGGGATGGGGCCTAACATCAACGCCTTCACCAGGTGGAAAAACGGCAGGACCGAGATGGTCGAAAAAGATGAAGGGTCCAACCATCGTCAGCTCTGGGTGGGGTAGGCTGCGATGCACGCTAAACCCACCCAAGTCGTGCTGTTCGGGGATGAGGATTTGCTGGGGTGGCATGGGCTGATTTTCTGGCTTGATGTCCTACAGGGAGTGATATCGCCAAAACTATACCGTCCAAAGCTACCGCTTAACTACTGTCAAAGATTAGGTTTTTGCTATTGTCGCTGGACTGGTTGCTGCTGGGATAAACTGCTGGTGAGCGGTTTGTCTGGATTTTAGAGCGCTGACTTGTCGGTTGATGATTGGAACGAGAGAGGGGTGAGCGCTGTAGTAGACGCAAGGAATGAAAATATGCTCCCCAAAATCCACTACGGCTACAGGTTCTTTAGAGTTGTTCGGTCTATGGTCCAGTGTTTGAGCTGGCTAGCGCTAGGCATGCTGCTGTTTCTAAGCGTATGGATCGTGCTGCCTGCGCCTAATTTTTTCTTACTGCCGCTAGCGGTAGGTGCCCCAGAGATTAGTCCGCTACTAGGAGGGCTAGGGATTATCTCGCTAGTGCTTGTGCTGTGGCTGATGGTTTCGCCCTTGCGGATGGTGGTTGCCGTTTTGCTGCTGGTAATTGCGCTGAACGCGTTGCCACTTTCGCAGCAGCCGCGAGCGATCGCACTTGCAGAAACTTCTCTACAACAGGCGTTTGCTGGTTCGTCTGAAAACCAGCTTAGTAGTAGCCGACCTACCAGCCAAGCAGCCTCAATTCCGGCATTTAGCTTGATCAACTTCATTGGCGGTATGCCTCAAGCAGAAGTCCGACATCAGACTAAGATCCCGTTCGCGAGTCCGACGGGTGAGGCTTTGTTTTTGGATGTATATCAGCCGCTGGCGATAGGGCGCTATCCGGCGGTGATGATGATCTATGGCGGCGGCTGGCGGACGGGTAGCTCTAGCGAGAATGAGGCGCTAGGTCGATTTTTGGCAGGACGAGGCTATGTGGTGATCGCGGCTGACTATCGACATACGCCGCAGCATCAGTTTCCAGCGCAGCTAGAGGATATTGCGTCGGCGCTGGCTTTTGTGCGCGATCGCGCTGATGACTATGAGATTGATCGTGACCGGATTGCCTTACTGGGCTGGTCTGCGGGCGCGCAGCTAGCGATGCTAGCCGGATTCTATGTGCCTGACTCGCTCTCTGGCCAGCCGATTGAACCTGTGCAGGCCGTTATCTCCTATTACGGTCCGGTAGATCTAGCGAATGGCTATCGCAATCCGCCTCAGCCTGATCCATTAGATGTGCGACAGGTGCTAGAAGCTTATTTGGACGGTTCGCCTGATGAGCAGCCTGCTGCCTATGCCGCAGCGTCGCCGATCACCTATGTGAAAGCGGCTGCGCCGGAAACCTTGCCGCCTGTCTTGTTGCTCTACGGGGGTCGCGATCATATCGTCGAGGCTAAGTATGGCGAGTATCTGTATGGAGAGATATTGCGATCGCGCAACCCAGTTGTCTGGGTCAAGATTCCCTGGGCCGAACATGCCTTTGACAAAATTTTTAACGGCATAGGCAATCAGATGGCGCTGCACTTTCTAGAGCGTTTCTTGGCGCAGACACTCTTGTGAAGGGCACTTTCTTAAAAGCGCCTCCTATATAGATGTCGTTTGATTGAGCAGCACCTGCGATGCCCTTAAAGAGTCAGTCTTCAAAAAATCAATCCGGCTGGGGCTGTATTTCACTATTCTTTTTACTGTTGATCGGTTTAGGCGCTTGGACTGTGCCTAAGCTGGGACGTATAGATATTGAGACGGCTAGGAACGGTGACTTTAAAGGCGTGTTTGAGCAGCTGAGAACAGCGTCTGACGAACCCGAAGGCTATTCAGCCAGTATAGATTCCGCTAACTTTGATCCGGCTGAACCGACTGCTCTAGCTGAATCTACTGCGCCGGAGATTATTCAAATGAGCCTGCCGGAGATTAGCTCGGGTGAGCCACCGCCTGTAGTTGTTGATGAGCCCATGCCTGTTGTCCCGAAGGTTTGGGCGGGGAAGGAGATGGTGGGAATCTACCTCAGTCGGTATCAGGCGACGAACCGGGCAAGTGAGCAGATGATTCGCGATCGCGTGCGCTACTACAAGCAGCAGGGTATCAATACTATTCTGCATGGCGTGTGGGGCAACGGCTGCACTATGTACCAGAGCGAGGTGATGCAGCAGACGCTAGGCTATTCGAGCTGTCCAAACCAGTTTCAAGACCCGTGGCTAGACTGGCTAATTGACGAAGCGCAGCAGCAGGGAATGCAGGTGCATGCTTACTTTGAAAAGGGCATCAAGCTGGATAAGAACAGCCCTATTTTTGAGTTGGCAAAGGCTAGAGGCTGGTTTGTGCCGGGGGTAGACAAGACGTATCCGGGTATAGATCACTATCTACTCGATGTAGAGAACAAAGCGGTTGCAAAATACTTTAGAGATATTTCTGCTGAATTCGTACAGCGCTACCCCGATATAGACGCGGTGCAGTGGGATGACTATGTGGGCTATCACGAAGAGCTAGAAGGAGAAAGCGATCGCACCGCGCAACTCACGCAGTTTATGCAAGAGATCAGAGCAGCGGTAAAGCAGGCAAATCCGGCGGTGAGCTTTGATGTATGCCATCACAATCCGTACTGGGGAAAGCGCTACTTTGATGCAGACTGGGCGAACTGGCAGGTGGATAGAGCCTTCATTCAGGTGTATAACGACGATAATTTTGCCGTTGAACTAGAGTACGTAGAACAGTATCAGGGAATCTCTATCTCTGATGCGCAGTTTGATCGTTTGGAGACGCTGGCGAATAATCCAAAGGTTGGCAGCGTTTTACTATTTCCCGTGAATGGCAAACCGGAAGAAACTGCTCGGCGATTTGGAGAGTTCTTGAGAACAACAGATCTCAGCGCTACAAAGTAAAAACGCTGCCCTTTTTAATCCTCTGGGAAGATTTTTCTCGAGAAGTACAATGAAAAATCAAATATCTCTCTACAGAGGCAAGCAAACAGCACATATTAGTGATGCAATAGTCACATATTGTTTAGGCAAAGGACCTTTGAATAGCGTTATGACTTTCTTTCAACGCAGCCGCCGCTGGCTTACAGCTATTGCTCTTGTGCTGCTTCTTACTGTTTCGACGACCGCGTGTTCTACGGCGACTACCGAAGCGCCAGCGGCTTCTACAGTTGGCTACAGTCAGCTAGAACGGGGTAATTCTGCTAAGGGTCAAGAGTACGGTGACTGGGTTGTCGGTGCGGCTCAAGGACTGGTCTCGGATGCCTATGTCAGAGACAACAACCAGCTTGGGGTTGTCATTACTGAAGAAGTCCGTCCTAGTGAGGTTAAAGATCTTTCTAAGTCTTTACTACAAGGATTCCGTAAGAGCTTCCCGAACAAGGATCTGCAAGTGCTTGTCTTTGCTCCAGATAAAGCGCCTATCTTGACTGCCGACTACGATTCTCAGTCTGGCCAGGTAGAGTACAGCACGCCTTAGAGAAATACTCTAGAAAGACGCTTTAGAGAAGACGGTCTGAGAAACGGCCCTAGAAAATGTTCTAAAGAGTCTGATTTTAATAACTAGCCTCAAAGAAATTGGCATCAGAAATTTGTTCGATCAGAGAAAGTATCTGGGCCAACAGCACACCTTACGAAGATTTGGAGAGACCTATGTCTACAAGTAGTGATAAGTACAAGCGCGAGATTATGAAAGATCTAGCGGGTGGTAACAAGGAGATTTTGGAGCCCGGTGGTGATGATGCCTTAGCTCAGAAATACAATAGCTTTGATGACTTTGCAGATAGGTCTTCTCGAGATGAGCGGCATGGCCTACTCAAACGTGCTTTCCATCCTGAGCGGGTGCCTGCGGCCCAAATGGACCCGGAACTACGCAGCGCCATTGACAAGATCAAGCCTAATGAGCGTGATGATGTGGCTCGTGACTTTCTGAAGCACTTTAAAGAAAGAGGTCTGAGCGATCGCGACCTGGAAAAGCAGCTTGGCCTATCTACTCGCCATGAGCGTAAGATGAATGCGGATGATGTCGGTAAGCTGGCTTCTTTTGCCTATACTGCGCATCCCGACATTTTTCAGGAAGTTCTAGCCGATCAGCCTGCGATTTTGAAGTTTTTGAGTAATCCGCTGGTGGGTGCAGCAATTGGTGCGATCGCCTCTAAATGGCTACGTAAGTAAAAGCAAATATTGGAAAACCGGCGCTCATCTCTACCCGAAGAGTTGAGTGCATGTTACGAAAAGGTGCCCGCAGGCACCTTTTTTGTTGGTGACCTGACGTTAGACTAGTCCTACCACACATTTTTAGACCGCGTTCCTTGACTATGTCACTTTCTCAGAGCTTGTTGCCTCATCACTCTTTTGCTACTGCAGCAAGTAGAGAAGTTTCACCCTTAGTAATAGCTGGGGGGGCTGCGGCAATAGCCTACGCTGGAGCCTGCTTCGCTCTTTACAGCATTCAGACCAAGCTGATCTACCGCCCCTTGCCAGGTATTATAAGGACACCGGCAGACGTGGGACTGGCCTATGAAGACGTTTGGATTCCTATGCAGCAAGACACTGCATCCCAAACCACATTCCAGAACAAAAAAAATCAGCATAGCCACTTAGAAGAGAGCCACTTAGAAGAGAGCAACTATGAAGAGAGTAACTATCTTCACGCCTGGTGGATTCCGAACCCTTCTAGCTGCCGCGTTGTCCTTTTTTGTCATGGCAACTATGGCAATATTAGCTACAACACAGAGCGAATTCGCTTTCATCATGCGCAGGGCTGTTCCGTTCTAGCCTTTGACTATCGTGGCTACGGCCAGAGTAGCGGTCCGCTACCTAGCGAGCAAAATACCTTTGCTGATGCGCAGGCTGCTCTAAGCTATTTGACTAAGAACCGAAAAATCTCGCCTGAAAACATCACGGTGGCAGGACATTCTATGGGAGGCGCTGTTGCGATCGATCTTGCTACCTATCATCCCGAGATTGATCGTCTGATTGTTGAAAGCAGCTTTACCACTATGAAGGACGCGGTAGAGGCTAAGTCTATCTATCGATTCTTTCCTATAGAGCTGCTGTTAACTGAACCTTTTGACTCGCTCAGTAAAGTGGGTGAGTTGCAGATGCCTGTTCTCTATATGCATGGCGATCGCGACTTTGATGTGCCTGTTAGATTTAGCCAGCAGCTCTACGCAGCGACTCCCGGTCCCAAGCGACTGTTTATCGCGCGTGGGGCAGACCACAATATGAACACGCTAGCAGGCGATGAGTATGCTGCTGTTCTTCAAGACTTCTATGCAGATGGCTGCGCTGCCGAGCCGGTTGCGCAGCTACAGATGGCCTGATAGCGATTCATAGCAGGTGCTTGCGGGTGTTTTCCTTACTAGATCGGTTAGTAGGCTGGTTTGCTAAGTATTTACCCGAGCGGTATAGGCCAGCGCAGCAGCCTGAAAAATCGGTAGAAAGCATAGCGAACTCTGTTCCTAAGCCACTGTCTAATGGAAAGCTTGGGACAGAAGAGATAGAAAGAGAAATTCGCGCTGGCCGAAAGTTTTCTCTCGCAGAGGCGATCGGTAGAGAAGGCGGTGGCTTTATGAAAGGAGAGTCTGCTATTCCTCGTCCGCTTAGGGCTGCTAATGAGATTAAGCAGTTTATTACGACCTTCAGTCCGGACCCAGCAGGCGTTCTAGCGAGTGAGCTGACGCTCTGGGCTACCTCTGATGCTGGCGTTAGTCGTCAGTTAGATACGCCTTTGGTTGCGCTTGCTCAGATTGTGGATAGTTTGCTGGCTGAACCAACAGTTTTCTATGAGTTTGCTAGGCGAGTAGCGATCGCGCAGTCCAAGCTAACGGGCGATCGCCCCTATTTCCAACAGCTAGATCAACCTGCACATCCAGACGCAGACTACACCCATCACAATATTAGGCAGTATCTATTGGATATCAGCAACTACCTGCGAGACTCTTTAGAAGATCATGCCTAAGTTGAGGGTGGTAGCATCTATGACTGAAAGAGATGGCTGGATCATATGATTTGCTAGCAGAAGGTGATGGTTGTCTAAAGACGCGATCGCCTTTGCCTTTGGCAGTCCTTTGAGTAGTGTGATCGGCTGAGCATCTCGATCAATTAGTACGGTCGTTTGCTCTCCTACGATTAGATATCCCCAAGCCAAAGCATGTATTCGCTGTGGTACGAAAGGAAGACGCACGGTTCTAATTTGAAAAGGTTTGAGATTAATTAGCAACACGGCGCTATCGTCCCCTGAGGCTACTAGCTGGTAGGGTGTGGCTGTGGGTATGACTTGAGTGATGCTCTGATTGAACCGCAGCTCGCCGATGAACTGTCCGCGTCTGGTAAAGCATTCTAGATAGGTTCTACTAGAGTCTGGTGCGCTGCGAAGCCGTAAGAAGTACCGAGAGTCGATAGCAATAACTTTCACTACGTCAGAGAGCAAGGTGATCAGCAGCTTGCCCGTTAGCGTGATGTTGCGACGCCACTGATGGCCTGATAGATGGGAGAGTTGGCCAATCATTCCCTTGGCTTTGCGTTTGTTGTTTCTTTTGGGTAGGGCGACAAACCATTTGCCGTTGGGCGAAACGGAAATCCAGCAAGGCTGCTTGAACCGGGCTATGGACATTAGCTTTCGCTTGGGCGTCAGGACATGAAGAGATTTTTCGGTGACAATACAACAGCCTTGAGGTCGCATTGTTATAGACTCTACGGGCGATGTAATGCCGTGCGCGGAGATTGGTTTGGCTTTATGAGAGAAATCAGTAGTTGCTAGATCGAAGGTTTGAGATTCAGTGATAGATACGGAATCTTTACTAGATGCCTGCGCTGAGCTAAAATCTGTTGCTTGAGGCTCTGTTGCTGCAAACTCTATCACTTTGAAGGCATTTAGCATTTCTAAAGCGCTGGCAAACCGACTGCCGGGCTGCTTATGAAGTGCTGTTGATAGAAGCTGTTGGATAGCGGCGGGTAGGGTATTGGGGAAGTGAGGAGACTGGCTTTTGTGAGACTGCTGAAGCTGATGGTGAGTGCCGATGAAGGGGCGATCGCCAACTAGAAGTTCGTAGATCATAACGCCAACAGAATATAGGTCTGAAGCAACAGAAGAATAGCCGTCAAACCGTTCTGGCGCTGCGTAGTAGGGCGAGCCTATATCTGTTTTGGACTGGTTGGACCGGTTAGCGGAGTGAGCACAGCCAAGGTCGCTAAGCTTAGCGGTCAGTCGGTTGGGCGCGGGCATTGTTAGCAGAATATTTTCTGGCTTTAGATCGCTGTGGATGATGCCGTGCTGATGAAGATGGCTTAAGCCCTGAAGAATGTCTTTGATTAGATGTTTAGCAACAGAGAAAGGGAGGTGTCTGGGCGTGAACTGGGGAGAGAAGGCGGTGGATAGGTGCGATCGCAAATTCCCTAATTCGCAATAGTCTAAAATCAACCGCTGCTCAGAAGCCGCATGACATTTCAGCACGTTGGGATGGTTGAGCTGCTGAAGTAAGGTGGCTTCTTGTATCTGTTCTAGCCTGCTACCTGGCTGGCTTTCTAGCTGACCTTCTGAGAATGCTTTTGCTCTATAGTGACGAATCTGTTTGATTGCGACTAGCCGTCCGCTGCGGCGATGAATCGCGCAGTACACTTGAGCAAACTGCCCCTGTCCCACGAGGCCGAGTCGTCGATAGTCCGAGGGGTTGGCTGAGTACAGAGGCCGATATAGAGCCGCTTTGTCTTGAGAGGTTGTGCCAGAATCGGACACGCCTGATTCACTCCATCACAAATGCTGTTGGTAGTTTTTGGGATTTAATCTCGAGTGAGCGCGATCGCACCCTAGTAAAGCGGTACGCTCTGGTCAATCCGACGGCTGTAGGCGTCTATTCCACCCGATAGATTCTTGACGTTGATAAATCCCTGAGCCGTTAGCCACTGACACATTTGGGCTGAGCGCATCCCTAAGTGGCACATAACAATCGTTTCAGTCTCTGCATCAAACTGAGCGTGAATGGTTTCTGACCAGGCCGGAAACTGACTCAGCGGCAGATTAACGAAATTTGGCAGGCTAGCGATCTCCAGCTCGTGTGGCTCGCGCACATCGATCAGCTGAAGGGTTTTGGATTCGGCGGCAAGGCGCTGCGCTAGCGTTTCTACGTCAGTCTCGGGCAGGGTAGGATAGGCGTTTGTCATCGCTGATTAGATAGGTATCAATAAAGGTAAGTTTTAACTGGTTGATTATGGCATGAGCGTTAGCTAACCTGGCAGGCACTTATTCGGCAGCAGCTGATTTGGCAGCATCTAGAAGGCTAGATTTTTGTTGCCAATACCGATACGCGCTGTATGCCATCGTGATTACCCCGGCCGTCAGAGAACTTTCGTCTACTTCAAACTGGGAGTGATGCAGAGGATGGTTGACGCTGCGATCGCGAAAGCCAACGCCGAGACGAAACATGGTGCCAGGGACAAGATCGGTGTAGTTAGCGAAATCTTCTGCGCCCATAGAGGCGTCGGGAATCCACTCAATGCGATCGCCGCCAATTGCTTCGGTAGCACAGGTAGCGACCAGATTGGTCAGGTCTATATCGTTGAGTACAGAGGTGCAGCCACGCGTGTAGTTGACTGTGCAGGTCGCACCGTGGAGAGCGCAGATTTCGGTGGCAATGCGGGTAATCCATCCGGGAAGAAGGGCGTGGGTATCGGCATGGAGCGATCGCACGGTCCCAGTCAGCCTTACCTGGTCGGCAATTACGTTAGGCGCACGTCCACCCGATATCTGACCGATAGTGATGACTGCCGGGTGCAGCGGATTGATGGTACGGCTGATGGACTGCTGAAGCTGAGTAACGACTTGAGCCGCGATCCAAATGGCGTCAATCGCTTCGTGAGGGCGAGCGCCGTGACCTGATTCACCATTGATGATGATTTCAAGATCGTCGGCGGCGGCGGTGAGTGCGCCCTGACGTAGGCCAATATTACCAGCGGGGATGCTAGGAAAAGCGTGAAGACCTAGAATAGCCGCGACATCTTTCATAACGCCGTCTGCGATCATCCACTTGGCTCCCTGGGCGGTTTCTTCGGCGGGCTGGAAGAGAAACCGGGTGGTGCTGGGGAAAGGGCGATCGCCTGAATCGATTAGTTCAGAAAGAATCATCGCGGTGCCAAGGCCGACAGTGGTGTGAACGTCGTGGCCGCAGGCGTGCATAATGCCCGGACTTTTTGAAATGTAGGAGGTCTCGGCTTTCTCAAGAATGGGCAGCGCATCCATATCGGCGCGGATGGCGAGAACGTTATCATCTGGCGCTGCTTTACCTTTGAGCTCGGCGACTACGCCTGTTTTACCCACCATCTCTTGAACGTGGTAGCCATAGGAAGAAAGCACGCCGGAGACGTAGGCGGCAGTCTTATATTCCTGGCCGCTGAGTTCGGGATGGGAGTGGATATGGCGGCGAATTTCGACTAGGCGAGGGGTAAGTTTGTGGGCGAGCTTTTGGATGGTGGAAAGCATTTTGGCAGTAGGAAGGTGGAAGGGAAGAGTGTCGCTACAGAGTGTGAATCTGCCTTTGGCGTATTCTTGGCTGCAAAAGATGCCTTATTCTAAAGGTTTTGAGGACAATTTGATGGATGACACCGCTTCCTTTGACAATCATAAGACTGCTGTAGAACCGCTGGTGCTGCGCCGCCAAGACTGCTCGTCTGACGGCCGCTTTTGGAAAGGGCTGATTGAGGGGAAGCAGCTAGCGACTGGGCTGACCGTACTCCTTTATGCAACAGAAGAAGTCGGTGCTGGGCCGAAGTGACATGTCTATCTGTACGACGGACTCTCTATTGTTCGTACAAGCCGGGCGCTGTTTACCGTTGGCGATCGGAAGATTGAGGCTGGTAGCGGAGATGTTTTGTTGAATCCGGCTGATATCCTTCACAAGTATCACAATCTCGGACCTGAGCTGCTCGAATTAACTGATATTCATCTCTCGGACCGTTGGATACAAACCGACCTAGAAGAACCAGAACTGATCGATAAATAAGTTAGAGATTAGAAAGAGATATGTCATGTCCGAGACTTCTTTCTCAGCTGCTGCACAATTGGTATGTTATTTAGACGCACGTCCCTTATCTAGCTAATTCATCTAATTAGCTAGATTTCATCTAATTAGCTAGATGATCTTGTAGTGCTTTGACGGTTAGCTGATTGTCTTTGAGCGAGCGGATTGCGGCTAGAGTGGCCTTGGCACCGGCGATGGTAGTGACCGTGGGTATTTTGTAGTCGAGCGCGGTACGGCGCAAGATCCGATCGTCTTCTTGGGCAGCTTCTCCAATCGGTGAATTGATGATTAGCTGAATGTCCTGATTTTTAAGGGCGTCTCCTACGTGGGGTCGGCCTTCGTGAATCTTGAGGATGGACTCGACCGCTACGCCTGCCTGTTTGAGGGTGCGATAGGTGCCGCTGGTGGCAACAATGCTAAAGCCGATCTCAGCGAATTCTTTGGCAATTGGAATGACGGCAGCTTTGTCGCGCTCGTTGACAGAGACAAAAACGGTGCCTGATTGCGGCAGAATCTGTCCGGCGGCGAGTTCGGCCTTTGCATAGGCTTGGCCAAAGCTAGTGTCAATGCCCATGACTTCGCCAGTGGAACGCATTTCAGGGCCGAGCAGGGTATCGGTGCCGGGAAACTTGTTGAAGGGTAAGACCGCTTCTTTGACTGAAAGGTATGAGGGAATGATCTCTTCGGTAAGGCCAAGTTCGGCGAGGGTTTTACCAGACATGACGCGGACGGCGATCTGGGCTAGGCGTGCGCCTGTGGCTTTGGAGACGAAGGGGACGGTGCGCGAGGCGCGAGGGTTGGCTTCGATGATGTAGACCTGTTCGCCCTGGATGGCGTATTGGATGTTCATCAGGCCAATGACTTTGAGCCGCTTGGCGAGCTTAAAGGTCCAGTCGCGGATGGTGGTAAGAACGGCGTCGGAAAGACTAACGGTGGGCAGGGTGCAGGCGGAGTCACCGGAGTGGATACCGGCTTGTTCGATATGCTCCATGATGCCGCCGATGACAGCAGCGCCTGTGTGATCGGAGATCGCATCCACGTCCACCTCAATCGCATTTTCTAGAAACTTGTCAATCAGAATCGGATGATCGGGCTCTACTTGAACGGCGGTAGTCATGTAGCGAACCAGGTCTTCGTCAGAATAAACAATCTCCATCGCCCGACCGCCCAGAACGTAGCTGGGTCGAACTACAACCGGATAGTCAATAGTTTGGGCGATCTTGAGCGCTTCTTCGTTGCTGCGCGCTAGACCGTTGGGGGGCTGGCGGATATCTAGTTCGCGCAGCATCTGCTCAAAGCGCTCTCGATCTTCGGCGGCGTCGATAGAGTCGGGCGAGGTACCCCAGATCTTGGTCTTGATTTGTTCGGGCGCGTCGTTGTCTAGATAGTTTTGGAGAGGGACCGCTAGTTTCAGGGGGGTTTGACCACCGAACTGGATGATGACGCCGTCGGGGTTTTCGGCCTCGATGATGTTGAGTACGTCTTCTTTGGTCAGCGGCTCGAAGTAGAGGCGATCGCTAGTGTCGTAGTCGGTGGAAACGGTTTCGGGATTGGAGTTGACCATGATGGTCTCATAGTCGTCGGCTTGCAACGCAAAAGAGGCATGACAGCAGCAGTAGTCAAATTCGATGCCCTGACCGATACGGTTGGGACCGCCCCCTAAAATCATGACCTTGCGGCGACTAGATGGAAGGACTTCGCTCTCTTCTTCGTAGGTGGAGTAGTAGTAGGGCGTGGTGGATTCAAACTCAGCGGCGCAGGTGTCAACCATTTTGTAGACGGGGATAACGCCGAGCGATTTGCGATGAGCGCGAACGGTGTCTTCGCTGGCCTTGGTAGCAAAGGCAATCTGCTTATCGCTGTAGCCTTCTTGCTTGACGGCGAGCATTTGAGCTTTGTTAATATCCGGCAGAGGAATTTGCCTGAGAAATTTCTCGACGGTGATTAGGCCAGCGAACTTGTCTAGAAACCAGGGGTCGATAGCGGTCAGCTCGTAGATTTCTTCAACGGATAGGCCCAGCTTCATCGCGTGGCGAATCGCAAAGATACGCTCTGGGTGAGGACGACGCAAATCGCTGCGAACTTGGGAAAGGGTTGGCAGCTTTTCAGGGCGATTGCCGCTACCGGAGCCGCCGCCATCACATCCCCAGCCAGCTCTGCCTGTTTCTAGCGATCGCAGCGCTTTTTGAAACGATTCGGTAAATGTCCGACCGATGGCCATCGCTTCCCCTACCGATTTCATCTGAGTGGTAAGGGTAGAAGAAGATCCCGGAAATTTCTCGAAGGCGAAGCGAGGAATTTTGGTCACTACATAGTCGATCGTAGGCTCGAAGCTAGCGGGTGTCTTTTCCGTAATATCGTTAGAGATTTCGTTGAGACGGTAGCCAACGGCAAGCTTGGCCGCGAATTTAGCAATTGGAAAGCCAGTTGCTTTTGAGGCCAAAGCCGAACTGCGAGAAACGCGCGGATTCATCTCAATAACAACAACCTCGCCATTATCGGGATTTACTGAAAACTGGATATTCGAGCCACCTGTTTCCACACCGATTTCGCGAATGATTTTGATCGAGGCGTCGCGCAGACGCTGATATTCTTTATCCGTAAGGGTTTGAGCCGGGGCAACTGTAATAGAATCGCCCGTGTGCACACCCATCGGATCGATGTTTTCAATTGAGCAGATGATCACAACATTGTCAGCTAGGTCTCGCATGACTTCTAGCTCGTATTCTTTCCAGCCTAGGAGCGACTGCTCAATCAAGATCTGAGAGACGGGGCTAGCTTCTAACCCAGAGCGGCAGATGGTTTCGAATTCTTCTTTGTTGTAGGCGATGCCGCCGCCGCTGCCGCCCATTGTAAAAGCAGGACGGATAATCAGCGGGTAAGAGCCGATCTGCTGATTAATTTCCCATGATTCGTCCATCGTTTCAGCGAGCCCGGATGGACAGACGCCGACGCCAATTTTGATCATGGCTTCTTTGAAGAGTTTGCGATCTTCAGCCTTCTCGATTGCTGCAAGGTCCGCGCCGATTAGCTCTACGTCGTACTTATCTAAAGTGCCGCTCTTTGCCAGCTCTACGGCTAGGTTGAGCGCAGTTTGTCCGCCCATTGTCGGCAGCAGCGCATCGGGCCGCTCTTTGGCGATGATTTGCTCTAGCAGCGGCGCGGTCAGCGGCTCTATATAGGTGCGATCGGCGATATCGGGATCGGTCATGATAGTCGCCGGGTTGGAGTTTACCAGGACGACTTCGTACCCTTCTTCTCGCAGCGCTTTGCAGGCTTGCGTACCAGAGTAGTCGAACTCACATGCTTGACCAATCACAATCGGACCAGAGCCGATCAGCATTATCTTTTTGAGGTCGTTTCGACGGGGCATGAGGCACCAAGCTCAACAAATCCAAACAATTCTACAGCAAATAGCCGAACCGATTTTGATCGTCAACTTGGAAATGACAAACGTTCCTAACAATAAAGTAATAGAAACGACCTTGCGCAATCAGCCCGTTAGCCTCTTTAATAATAATCATTGTCAACAAAAAGAGCGAAAATGAAGATCAATAGGCGCTATCTCTGTGGAATTACTCTTTTGGTAGGGTTGGGCATTACGGCCTGTCAGGGTGGCTCAGAAGAGGCTGAGCAAGTAGTGAACCTCTACTCTGCTCGGCACTACGACGTAGACGAGCAGCTCTACGACGAGTTCACAGAAGAGACTGGTATCCAAGTAAACTTGCTAGAAGGGCAGCCAGATGAACTGATTGAAAGAATTATTGGCGAGGGCGAGGAAAGTCCAGCGGATGTGTTTATCGCGGTAGATGCCGGACGGCTTTGGCGGGCACAAGAAGCGGGAATCCTTCAGCCGGTAGAGTCTGAGGTGCTAGACAGCACGGTGCCGGAGAATTTGCGCGAGCCTAGCGGACTGTGGTACGGCCTGACGACGCGGGCTAGGATGCTGGTGTACAACGTAGATAATGTGCAGCCAGAAGCGCTTTCGACCTATGAGGACTTGGCTAGCCCAGAATGGAAAGGACGAGTGTGTATCCGCAGCTCTAGCAATGTGTACAACCAGTCTCTGCTAGGCTCAATGGTCGAATCAATTGGCCCTGAGGCGACTGAAGCATGGGCAAAGGGGCTAGTTAGCAACTTTGCTAGAGACCCAGAAGGGGGCGATACTGACCAGATCAAAGCAGTTGCAGCGGGCCAGTGCGATGTAGCCGTTGTCAATCATTATTACTGGGCGCGAATGGCTAAGTCGGACGACGCAGCGGACCAGGAAGCAGTTGCTAAGACGGCTTTATTCTTTCCTAATCAGGCCGATCGGGGTACGCATGTGAACATTAGCGGTATGGGCTTGGTTGCCGGTGCGCCTAATCCTGAGAATGCGATCGCCTTCATGGAATTTTTGGTGAGCCCCGAAGCGCAGGAGGTGTTTGCTGAGAGCAACAACGAGTATCCGGTTGCCGATGGCGTTGCGCTCGACCCGGTAGTCTCTGAGCTAGGCGACTTTAAGGTGGATGCTACGAACGTGGTGACCTATGGACGCAACAACCCTGAGGTGAACGAGATTGTAGATAGAGCTGGCTGGGAGTGATTCGTTGGCGATCGCGGCCACTTATCAGGAATTACTCTAGGCTGCGATCGCCTACACTAAGAAGGCATTATTGAAATTAATACGCAATAGCGGTATGTCCTCTTCTGTTCTCTCCTGCTCTGGGGTTACAAAACGATTCATGACTACAGCGGTCCCGGCTGTGAGTGAAGCCAGTTTTGAGCTAAAGCAAGGCGAACTGCTGGGGCTGTTGGGGCCTTCTGGCTGCGGAAAAACAACCCTGCTCAGACTAGTGGCCGGGTTTGAGCGGCCTGAGTCAGGAGAAATTGTGCTAGGCCAGCAGACCGTGTGTGGACCCAGAATGTGGCTTCCTCCAGAGCGGCGGCACATAGGCGTGGTATTTCAAGACTACGCGCTGTTTCCGCATCTAAACGTGATGGAGAATGTAGCATTTGGCCTGAAGCAGCTATGGCGGTGGGGAAAGCTGGAAAAAAAGGAGATTCGGCTGCGGGCGATCGCCTCAATCGAACTTGTTGGCCTGCTCGGTATGGAAAAGCGCTTTCCTCATGAGCTTTCCGGTGGTCAGCAGCAGCGCGTAGCGTTAGCTAGAGCCTTAGCGCCTCGGCCTCCGGTCGTTTTATTAGATGAGCCGTTTAGCAATTTGGATGTGCAGGTGCGGCTGTATCTGCGCCAAGAAGTGCGGGATATTTTGAAGCGGGTAGGGGCGTCGGGAATTTTTGTGACCCACGATCAAGAAGAGGCGCTGGCGATCGCAGACAAAGTAGCGGTGATGCATCAAGGAGAGCTGCTGCAAGTCGATACGCCAGAAGATATCTATCGGCATCCAGTCTCGCGGTTTGTTGCCGCTTTTGTGACGCAGGCAAACTTCGTAGCAGCGGTTTGGAAAGAGAATGGTTGGCAAACAGAATTAGGCTGGATAGGTCCTTGTCTTAAACAAGCTGAGAGCGAAGCTGAAGAGGGACAAGGCGATTTAATGATTTGCCAAGACGACATCCAGATTGAACCAGACGAGAGCGGAAATCTGGAAGTTAAAGGGCGACAGTTCCTCGGCAGAGTATATCAATACATGCTGATATCGTCGTCTAACTACGTTCTAAACGTCAGGACGCTAGCGAACCGGCGAATAGAAGTTGGCACTCGGGTCAGTATGAATGTAGATCTAGATAAAGTGCGCTTTTTTCCGAAGGCAGTATAGCCTTTTCTACTTTTCTGTAGCTTTTCACACTTTGCCTAGAGCTAAGGAATGTGCGCTTGTATAGCAAAGCGCGGATGCATTCGCACTTTGCTATACCACTTTGCGCTATAGAACAAGGGGTGTAGCCTTCCTAGGTGTAGCAAGCAAAGTGCGGAAAGCTATATAATGTACCGACAAGCCGCACTTTCCGAGCCTTCACCCCCACTCTGCGAGAAGAGCAAGCTTTACAGGAGAGGGATTTAGGATGAGGGCAGAGCGGTACGCTATTCATTTGCGGTGCCTATTAGGCATCGTTTAGGTCGCTAACGCAGGGTGTCCGTTTAGGGCTGGCTAGTTCAGCAAGAGTACCAAACTTGGGCGACCAGTACCCACCGTCACGACTTTGAAAGTAGGCAACGTCCTTACAGTTGGCTTTACGATTTGCCGGGATTGAGCAGCGCAGCATGGTCTTACGCTTGCCTTCTTTCTGGTAGCTGTGCTTGATTAGCAGTGCGCCACAGCTAGGACAGGGATAGTTAGTAAAGGCTTTTGGATCTACGGCTTGTTTGGCATAGGGAAGTTCGTAGCTTTTGCTCTTTGGATTCCAAAATAGAACAGTATCGCAAAGCTGATCTGTGCACTTTAAAAAGTGATTAGCTTTGAGTTTTTTTGAACGTGAAGGAATTTTGCTCATCGCCTGCTGGCATTTAGGGCAGCTAGGCAAACGGTCTGTTTTACCTTTTTGGGGTGCTGCTTTCGGATGAGCTTTGCTCGAACGCGCTGGCTTTGCGACGCTAGGGAGGTCGCTGGTAGAAGAATTACTGGTAGAGGAATTACTGGTAGAGGAATTGCTAGTAGAGGAATTGCTGGTAGAAGAATTATCTGAAGGCAAACTGGCTTTGGCAGCGGCGAATGTAGAGCCAGCTCGAAGGGCTTTCATTTGTTCGGCGGCTAGTTTGGTTTTGGCAGTCTGTATGGCTCGGCTGAAGTACTCTTCGTTCCAGGTCGTGAGGTAGGTTTCCCAGTTTTGCTTACCAGCGGCGATCGCATCCAAATCCGTCTCCATCCTAGCCGTAAATTCAGGCTGAATTAGGTCCGGCAGCAGTAGCTCTAGCGCAGCGTCAAGCGCTAGCCCTAGCTCCGTGGGCTGAAGCTTACCTTTTAGCAGATGGGCATAGGTACGCGATCGCAGTGTTTTGATTGTGGGTGCGTAGGTGCTGGGCCGACCAATTCCTTTTTTCTCCATTAGCTGCACGAGCTTAGGTTCTGTGTAGCGCGGCGGCGGCTGAGTTTGCTTTTGTTCTGCTTCAGCCTGCTGTAGCGTGAGCGCTTGATCTAGCTGCAATGTCGGTAGTTGAGAGTCGGCGCTAAGATTGTTCCAGTATCTGGTATAGCCCGCAAATTCTACAGCCTGGCCCCTCGCTTCCCAATAAGCTTCGCCAGACTGCGTGACAATTCTAGTTTTGCGCAGGCGAGCGGGACAGCACTGAGAAGCTACAGATCTGTTCCAGATTAGTTTGTATAAGTTAGCAGCATCGGTAGAAAGAGAGTTCTTTAGCTGTTGGGGCGTGACGCTGACATCGGTAGGACGAATAGCCTCGTGAGCTGCTTGCGCACCTTTGACGGCGCGATGCTTGGTTGTTTGTTTAGGTACGTTTGTCGGGTCGTGCTGAGTGAGGTATGCACGAACTGCGCTGCAAAAAGGAGCCGACAGTACAACAGAATCGGTGCGCATATAGGTGATATGGCCTGCTTCGTACAGCGCCTGAGCGACTTTCATCGTCTGGTCAGGGCTGAAGCGGAGCTTGGCCCCAGCGGACTGCTGTAGCGTAGAGGTGATAAAGGGGGCGGGCGGCGACTGGCGTTTGATTTTGCCTTCGACAGTGAGGATTTGGTGCGAGTTGCTGCGAGCAATCGCAACTAGCCGATCGGCTTCTGCCTGCGAGCTGACTCGCTCAGACTCTCTAGCATCTGTCTTGTTCTTCTCTCTACTTATCGCCGCCTCGTCTTCACTTTGGATCGCTGTTCGACTCGCCTTCGGACTACGTTTATAGAACGCTTTGAATCCTTCTTCATAAGTAACCGAGACACTCCAATAGTCCTCTGGCCGAAACTTTTGAATCTCTCTTTCTCTTTGGCACAGCAGATGCAACGCCGCACTTTGCACCCGGCCCATTGACTTTGCCCCATTGTTCAAGGGCCAAACCACATGGCGACTGCCCCGATAGCCGACTAGCTTGTCTAGGCAGTCGCGAGCGCGGCCTGCGGCAATCAGAGACTGATCGAGACGGCGCGGCTGGGCGATCGCACTGCGCACGGCAGCGGGGGTAATTTCGCTATAGACCACCCGGCGCGGCGACTTTAGCCGTAGAGCCTGCTGCAAATGCCAGCCGATAGTTTCCCCTTCTCTATCTGGATCAGTGGCAATATATACCGTGTCAGCCTGTTTGACCGCCTGGCGCAGGCTAGCAATAGTCTTTTTAGCGCGTTCGTCTCTGGGCGCATAGCTGCATTGGATGCGATCGCCCGCTAGCACAAACCCCAGCGCGTCTTCTCCATCGTTGGTCAGCTCACGAATATGGCCCATACTGGCTTTGACAATCCAGCCGGAACCCAGAATCTGACTTAGCTTCCTAAGTTTCCCTGGACTTTCGATCAGCAGTAGGTTAGTCATCAGAGAAGCAGCGCTCTTGTACTGTATTAGTGTATAGTACTAATGACCTATTTGCTGTTTGCTTAGTTGAAGTACAGATCAGCTAGGAACACAAGCCTGTATTTGGAAGGCGCTATTTCCCCTGAAATGCACTCTTCTTCTACGGTTAAATGCCTTTGCCTGAGTCCCTTCAAATACCGCCTGCTAGCACCTGACTAGCCGACAGCATCAAAGTAGGAAACGCGCTTGAGCGAATACTTTCCGTCCCACGGTACACTCGCTCAACGTAGATAGCCTTCTCAAGAACAAGCATCCTTATCTGCTGACGATGACGGTCAATAATCCAGGCCATTAGCTCTACGTGTTCAGGTTTTAGGACAAGGACATCCGGCTGTCGGTTCACCCGTCAGTCGCCGACTGGGTGAACCTGGATTGCTGTAGCAGCAGTTCTTACCAACCGTCTTGGGATCACTATCTGCTTCAAAGCAAAGGCCAGCTCACCAGCAATACAGATATTTTCTTCGCCTTCTGGCGGCAGTTCAATCACCTCTCCGTTGCTAAGCAGTCGAAAATTACCCTCTAGCTCTAAGTCAGAGTGCAGATAGTCCTCATAGGTTTTATAGCGTACAGAGGTACGAGTCATCTCCAAAAAGTCGGGTCAAGAGACGACTAGCGCTGCTCCACCTCTACAGGCGCTGCATTTCGCCTTAGCCATCCAGTCAGCAACGCTAGGCCAAACGCGCCAAGAAGCGCTACCAAAAACAGAATTTTTCCGCCTTCCAAAAGGCTTGCGCCGACCGCGACAATAGGAGGATTAGAAATAGCAATGCTCAGTACTAAAGCTGGCAAAAACTTTCGCCAGGGGACGCGGGCTAGCCCAACTCCGTAGGCAACAAAGTCAAAGAACCCTGTCATCAAAAAAGCAGTCATCAGAAAAAAGTTTTGCTCTAGATGACGCTGACTGAGGCCGTCAACCCGGTTCATAAACCGTTCACCTACCAGTCGCTTGACGAGCGATCGCCCATATCGACGAGACAGCCAGCAGCTCAGCGTGCAAGAGAGAAGATCAGACAGGCAAACTACCGCCAGCCCCTGCTGAAAACCTAGCAGTCCACCCGCCAAGATTGAATAAGCCGTACCTGGCAAGGCTGGAATCAGCACGCTACTAAATCTCAGTGCAAACAAGCCTATGGGTGCCCATACACCCATACGATCAACTTGCGATCGCAGCGCCGTCATCCCGTACTGATTGATCAGCACTACGGCTATAGCAAACAGCAATGCGATCGCAATCAGCTGAAAACCCTTTCCTATGCGCTTACTCACCTAATTCTCCGCTGCGTCTGTTCTACCCGAAAACAAGCATAGACAGCCATGCGTTTAATAGGCCCACCCACTGATAAATCGTAATTTTCAAAGCGTATGCAAAGGCCAGATGATCTTGACTGGGAGCGATCGCATAAAATGACTCTATCACCGCCACCGCCCTCAAGATCTTGCTAGAGATCTCGACCATTTATGAAGCACTTGCTCAGCACGCTCACTGCCCTACTTCTCTTTACAGGGTGCTCAGCTATCAGTGAACTCAGCAGTGAACTTAGCGGCGTACAGACTACTTCAACCGAATCCTCATCGTCTGAAGCTAGCGAGTTCGACGAAATCTCAGAAGCCGAAAGCACGGACAGTGCCGAAGCCGAAGAAGGCGTCAACCAAGAGAACGTCAGACTCATCATTAAGGATCAGACAACGGCAGGTCAGATTGTTATCAAAGAGGTTGCGACCGCTAGAGACGGCTGGGTCTCTATCCACAAAAGCAATGAGGACGGTGGCATCACGCTTCCTGATAGCATTGGCGAAGCGCGCGTAGATTCTGGAGAGAGTGAGAATGTCATTGTTGATCTGTGGGAAGCGCCTTATCTAGAAGAGAAACTGTGGGTACTTTTACATATTGATAGTGGAGAAAGAGGAACTTACGAATTTCCAGGCGAAGACGTTGCCGTCAAAAAAGGCGGCGAGACGGTGGCCCGCTCTTTTCGCATCAAAGAGGACAGTGAGACAGAAGAGGAATAGTCAGCAGATGGCTGAAGATGTAAAGCTTCATAGCGCTAGATAGACACCCCTCGCAAAGATAGGCATAATGTATCCTTATGCGGGTATAGCTCAGTGGTAGAGCGTTTGCTTCCCAAGCAAAATGTCGTGGGTTCGAATCCCATTACCCGCTTCCTTCTATAAGTCCTTGCAAAAAGCTACAGAGCAAAAAAGTTACAGAGCAAAAAAGCTACACAGCAAAAAGCTACAGAACGATCATAGATAGAAGACTAGGCCAGCTGCACTAGTAGCCGTACCGCTCAGCATTAACAATAATTAGCAATCTAATAGGTTTTGAAGCTCCAAACTTTGAAGCGCTAAATTTGGGTAGCCAAAAGCTGAAGGTTGTTTCTAGTCCTGGCTTTGAGGATGCTGCCTGAGAGGGGGTGGCGAATGGCGTTGCCCAGGCGGTTGACGAGAATCTGTTCGGTGCGATCGCTATCTGCCCAAGCCAGTGGCAGATCATCTGCGCAGACGAGTCTAAGAACCGGGCCATCTTCTGCGATCTGACTCAAAAAGCGATCGCGTAAAGATCTCAGCAATAGCTGCAAAGGTAGCGCCTGCATTGTCAAAGGTAAGCTGCCTAACTCAGCTTTTGAGAGATCTTGAAGTGCGTTAACCCGTCGTTCTAGTCGGCGTGTTTCTTGAATTAGGCATATGTTGAGAGCTCAGCCACTGAAGACTAAAAGGCATTAGAATCTATCATGTGCTGTCCCATAATTTCCCTTTAACCAACGCAATGGAATACCTTGCCGGAGACGATGCACTCACGGAACTGCCGCTATTGCTAGCCGGGCCAATTTTGCGACGTACAGAGGCCGATCAAATCACTGTGTGGGTGGCGCTCAAGCAGTCTGCTCGAGTTACCCTCCAGGTATTTCAGACGCAGGCTGAAGGCCATGTGATTGACCGCTGTCTTTTACAGGCGTGCCAAGCTACAACAGCGCTCGGTCAACATTTGCATGTTGTTGCTGTTACGGCCAAGGCAGCCGAAGCTAGCCATTGCCTACAGCCAGATTGTATCTACGCCTACGATCTTCAATTTACCACCGACAAATCTTATTCGCTCACGACCGCGATCGCCCCAAACCATCGCCCTGCTGCTAGTAGCACCCTGCCTCCTGCGAAGAGTATCAGCTACTTTACACACCAAAAGCCTACTTTTGTGCTGCCCCCTAGGCAGGTTAAAGATCTCAAAATAGCTCATGGCTCTTGCCGCAAGCCTCATGGCGCTGGCTTTGACAGTCTGCCTATCTTAGACTGTCTGCTTCAGAAGACGGCTAGCTTGCTCTCGTCACGCCCTCATCAGCTGTTTTTAACGGGCGACCAAATTTATGGTGATGATGTAGCCGACCCGCTGCTGTGGTTAGCGACCGGGTTAGGCGATGCTTTACTGGGCTGGGAAGAGCCTCTACCGATAGAGCGCCATGAGAGGGGCTCGACCGCTCAGATAGATCGGCGTAAGCCAAAAGAGCTGATGGCTGGTCGGCGCGCTGATTTGGCAATTCGCAGAGCAGGGCTGACGGCTGGCCTTAATAATAAGCGCGATCGCACAACTAGCCATCTGTTTAGCTTTGGGGAGTACTGCGCGTCCTACTTGCTGGCCTATTCGCCAGCCTGCTGGCCGGTTCATCTACCGTTTGGCCGCGAGGTTATCAAGGGCCGCAAAGCCATTCGTCGTTGGAATAAAGATAGGCGGCACATGGAGCAGTTTTTGTACACACTGTGGAAAGTGCGCCGCCTGCTAGCGAATATTCCTACCTACACTATTTTTGATGATCACGATGTTAGCGATGATTGGAATCTGAACCAGGAGTGGTGTTTGCGAGTGCTAGGCCGACCGTTGGGCCGTCGTACGGTTCAAAATGCCCTGACCAGCTACGCGGTGTTTCAGGCTTGGGGCAATACGCCCGAACAGTTTGAGCTAGGTGAATCGGGCTCGGCGTTACTCTCTGCGCTAGAGCAATGGTCTACTTCGGCAGGGAAAGATCGGGAGGCGGAGGCTGCGATCGCAGCTTATATCGGCTTTCCGACGATTGATCCGCATACAGATTTACCTCAGTTTGTCGAAGAAAAAATTACTGGAGAAAAAATTACTGGAGAAAAAATTACTGGAGAAAAAATTACTGAAGACAAAACTGTTCAAAGCCAGACCGTATGGGTACTCAAACGTGCCGAATGTGCCCTTACCTGGCACTATACAATTCGCAGCGCCTGCCACGAAGTTATTGTTTTAGATACTCGCACCTGGCGAGGCTATCCTACCGATGGTCCGCCTGTCGCGCCTCCGATGCTGCTGAGTCCTTCAGCCTTCGATCAACAGATCTACAAGCCACTTTCACAATCTTTCCCCTCTTCTTCGCCGTCTTCTAACTGCGCTGACTATGCCACTTTTGTAGTAGCACCTACCAATGTTTTTGGTATGAGAGCGCTGGACTGGATTCAGCAGTGGCATCTAGACCGGCGTAAAGTCTTTGCCGCCGATGTTGGTGACTCCTGGAATTTTCACGATGAAGCGCTCGCTACGCTGCTAATAGCTTTATTTGAGAACCGCCAGAATATTGTTGTTCTTTCAGGTGATATTCACTATAGTTCTGCAATTAGCGTAAGCTACCAAAACCTAATTTCAAAAAGACAAGCAACATTAGTACAGCTTACTGCCAGCGCTATTAAAAATGAAGAGCTTCTGACTCAACTCATGCACACCCGCCTGAAAGAATGGCTGCTGCCCGAGAAACCTCGTCGGTGGGTAGGCTATTCACTGCCGCCCGATTTGGTCGAGCTGCCTGCTTCAGGCAGGAGAATCGCATTGGGAAAACCGCCCGATTGGCAGTGCCAAATGACCTGGCTAAAAAGACAACGCACTCAGACTGTTGAGATGCCTGAGCATATAGTAGAGCTAGTGCCACCTACAAACAAATCCTGGTCTGCGATTATTCACTATCTTCAGTTTTGGAAGGCTCGCTGGTTTCAAGAAGGCACAGAAGTCGTGGGCATTAATAACATTGCTTTGGTGCATTTTCACGATCAGAACGCGGATTGTCAAAAGAACGTAAATCACCAAAAGAATGTGGAAGAACAGCCTGTGTTAGCGATCGCTCAAGACCACTACTGGTTTTCGCCTTGGGCACCGACTCAGGTGGTGCGCAGCCGATTTGAATAGCGTGAGCAGCGGAATAAAACAAGGCTGAGAAAAAGCCTTTTCACGACAGATTGCTTAAAATCTTGCTCTGAAGCGATTGCCTTCAACTACGACTACGCGCGCGAAATCATTCGTCGCTACAACGCTGATGGGGTGAACGGTTTGAGAAATCGGCGCAAAGATAGTCGTCCTAGTTCGTCCAAAGCGCTGCTGACGATTGAACAGTGTGAAGCGCTAGACCAACGCCTTCAAGGACCCACCCGCTGACGGCGGTGTATGGAGTGGTCCTATAGAACAGAGTGGCTCGTTCTACCGAGAGTGAATATTGAGTGGTTCAACCAAGCACTCGATGTGTCTGCCCAGCAGACAGGTGCTGGCGTAGACAAACAGATTCTGCTAGTGCTTGAGAGAGTCGAGCGCTCACCCACTATCACTGGTGGCCATGAGAATGAGACCTCGTTTTTCGGGGGGCGTGATATTCGGATTTGGTATGATATGTGTCGGACTATATAGCCCGTACCAAATACATCCGGCACGGGCCATATATTAAAAGGCTATTACATTGCTCGAATTTCTCAGTAAAAACTACTACGCTGATGAGAAGCAATTGGCTCCCACAACAGCGATAGGAGATTAGCTTGGCTAAACGAAAAGGTATTCGGCAGCAGCTTTCTAATATAGCGGCGACAGGGCAAGCTTTAGAAAAGCAGGTTCAGGGGTTGCTGAAGCAAAATAAGCACGAGATGGCGCTGCGCAAGCTACAGCAAGGCTTGAAGCGAGATCCAAAGCAGGCGATCGCAATGACCGAAGCTGATATCTGGCGATCGCAAGGCAAATACGAATACGAACAGGCCCACTATGCAAAAGCTGAAACCGCTCTAGGTAAAGCGTTAGAACTCAGTCCCAGCGACGACGATACCTACTACTGGCTAGCGAAGTGTCTATTGGCACAAGAACGGCCAGCGGATGCGCTAGCGCTGTTTCAATCTGCTTTTGATGGTAAACAGTTATCGAAGGAGATGGGCGGCTGCTATCTAAAGCTGCTGGTGTTGAATGGCCAGGTAGACCAAGTGCAAAGCCTAATCGACTCGCAGGCCAAGCGATTTTTTGCGCCGCAGCTACATTGGGCAAGAGGAGCGATCGCACTCAAATCCAATCAGCCCGAAGCGGCCCTCGCTCACTTTGAAAAGAGCAGCCGCCCGATCAGCACAGAAGATCGCCTTGCCGTCTGGAGCGCATACGCACAGCAGCAGCTAGGCAACTGGTCTGAGGCTGAATCAGCCCTCTCCGCCGCCAGTAGAAATAGCGGCTTTCCTAATAGGTTTGGGACCCGATTCATCAGTAGCGCGCCAGAGCATCCTGCCGTGAGGCTATTAACCCTCTATCAGGTGGCTCACACCAAGCGAGCGCCTACTGGATTTTCTTACATAAGCTCAGACGCTCCAGCAGGAAATCAGCCCGATAAACGTGACTATGCTGGTTGGATTCTAGAGCTGTTGACCTTTATTCGCCAAGACAACGTTCACGACGCGGCTCATCTGATGATCGAGCCACCCGCTGGCGTCATGGACGAGTACCCAGCGCTCCGGTCACTGCACATTCCCATACTTTTGCTGGCAGGCGAACAGGCACAACAGCAGAGAGAACCAGGATGCAGCGCTCTGTTTTGGGGAGAAGTGCTCGAAGAGAAAGGGTTTGAACCAAACCTAGCGTTGAATATTCATCAGGCACTGAACTTAACTGATGATTTTGACGAAGACCTCAAGCTATTAGATCAGTTCATCCGCTGGCTAAAACAAGCCGCCAAGCAAACGCCTCAAGACTGGCCGGAAAAAAGACTCAATGCCGGACTAGCGTTGCTGCACTGCTGGAAGGCAGATGCGCAGATTTATACCGGGCGCGAGCGGACTGCGATCAAGACCGTTCAAATCGCCGAAAAGCTCTCGCCTGAGCATCCAGAGGTAATGGGTAGAAAAGGACTCATTCTCTACACCAAAAGCAGGTCCGCTATCGGCACCTCAAAAGAGAAAGCACAGGCAATCGAGCTGCTGACTAAGGCATTAGCAGGGGGTAGCCGGTTTAAAGAGATCTATACCATCCTTTGCGCAGCGCTAGCAGACGATCCAACGGCGCTAAAAGAGATTCGCCAAAAATATGGGCTAGCGTTTGGGGATGCCGGAGTGGATACGGAGGTAGAGATACCGGCTTGGATAGAAGCGCTTAGCTTTAGGCACTATCGGACGATGGCACAGTTTGTCTTAGATGAAACCAAAGCGAGCGGACCAATTACAGCCTGTCAGATCTTCCTAGAGGCGGCTGAAGATGAGCCTAGCAGTGGGCAAAAGATTACGCTCAATCAAAAGAAAGCGGTAGCCGAATGGCAGCGCTTACTAGAAACCTGTGCGCCCGCTGAGCGAGTGGAAACTCTCAAGGCGATTTATCTGATTGTGCAACAGCACGCCAAGCGCAACCAAAAAGGGATGAAGGCGCTGCAAAGGAGCTATCTCAAGCAGATGGCGGATCTGTCAAAACAGCAGGTACCGGGTGCGGATGTAGGCTATCTGCTGCTTCAGGCGATCGCAACTGCCAATTCCGACGAGACCACCAGAGTCGTCGATACCGTCCTAAGACGTAGCACCGATCCTAGCAAGACCTTGGCCAAAGCTCAGCTAGAGCTGCGTCAGTTTGGACCGAACAGCACCCTAAAATCATTTATCGAGACCCAGCGCAAACAGGATAGCCAAAATCCACTGCTGCTGCTAGCCGCCGCCACCTTGCACCAGCAACACACTGCTCAATACGAAACCCTACATGAACGGGGCTTTGAGATTGCCCGTCGCCTGCAAGATACCGAAGCGCTACAGGCCTACCGGGTAGAAGACTGGTGGGTAAGCCAAGAAATGACCCGCCAGGTAGTCGGCCCCGACATTGACCTGCTCAACGCCAATCCTAGCCAGATCGATATGCTCGATTTGGTCAAACGTATGGCCAGACAGGCTTTGGGAGGTCAGATTCCGGATGACATCCTCGAGCGGATGCTGCCAGAACTGATAGCTGAAATGATGGGAGATCTGCCCGGCGACGATGCCTATGAGCCTAGCTTTGAAGAAATATTTCGCCCGACGCCTTTGCCCAGAGGTGGCCGGGGTAAGAAATCTACAAGAAAACGTCGATAATTTCAAAGGCAATAGACTTTTTCCTCAAGCTCTAGTCAGACTCTGCTAACCCACGTAATCCCCCGTAATATGAAAGAACACTATGAGCAGCTTGGCCTTAGCGAAGGCGCGACGCCTGCCGAAATCAAAGCCGCTTATCACACTCAGCTCAAAGCCTTTCCCGCTCACAGCCATCCGGCAGAATTCAAGCAGATTCGCGCCGCCTACGACGCCCTACGCAAAGCTCCAGCTCAGCTAAAAGATGATTTCTTTGAACCCAAGCCAATAGAAGCTGAGCTGGATCAGGCCCTGCTTACCGAACTGAAAGAGAAGGCGATCGCATCAGTCGAGGTTAGCTTAGAAGATCTAATCTTATTAACGTTTTGATAGCCGACCTATAGCAAAGCACATGACAAGATCCCCTAGAGAGCTAGCCAATCAAAAAATCCAGCTTCGCAAACAGCAAGAAAAACTACTCGGCGATTTGTTGAGCGTGGCTGACGATCTAGACCGGGCCGTTGAACACTGGCAGCAAGCGCAGCTCCAGGTGACGACAGCGCCAAAGCAGCAGACCTGGTGGCAGCGATTCTGGCAAGTACTGGTCAGGTCGCAAGCCGCCGACTCGGACTCGACAGCCAAGGTAGTAGACAGCGCTAAAGCAGGCATTGAGATGATTCAAGCGTCGATGCTAGACGTGCTCGCTCAGCACCAGGTCGTACCGCTACCTGGAAAAGGAGAGCTGTTTGATCCAGAGACGATGCACGCGCTAGGTCAGCAGCCAGACGCGATCGCCCTACCAAACACGGTTTTGCAAGAAGTCGTCCGTGGCTATCGCTGGAAGGATCGCATTCTACGAGAGTCTCAGGTAATTGTTGCAATTGCGCCGACTGTTGATCTAGAGAAAGGAGGATAAGCGATGAGCAAGGTAGTAGGCATTGATCTAGGGACGACTAATTCGCTAGTGGCGACCTTAGAAGAGGGCCAGCCCTGGGTGATTCCAGATGAAGATGGAGAGCTGCTGCTGCCGTCGTATGTGGGATTGAGTGAGTCTGGCAAGCTGCTGGTAGGACGGGCGGCGCTACGGCAGTATGGCGCTGCACCAGAGCGGACGGTGAAGTCGATCAAGCGGCAGATGGGAACAGACTATCGGGTCACGCTAGGAGATAAGAAGTATAGCCCACAGGAGATTTCGGCGGTGGTGCTGCGATCGCTCAAAGCCAGAGCCGAAGAGGCGTTAGAAGAAGCTGTCACTCAGGCCGTGATCACCGTCCCGGCCTACTTCACAGATGCCCAGCGACAGGCGACCAAAGAAGCAGGCGAGATTGCGGGCCTTGAAGTGTTGCAAATTTTGAATGAGCCCACCGCAGCGGCGCTGGTGTTTGACGATCGCGCTGATGATACTGAAATTGTGCTGGTGTATGACCTGGGTGGTGGCACCTTCGATGTGTCGATTGTAGAGATGACGGGCGATGTCACCGAAGTGCTCGCTAGCCACGGCAACAATCGGCTCGGCGGCGATGATTTTGATCGGCAGCTACAGCGATACCTAGCCGATAAATTTCTACAAACACATGATATAGAGGTGCCAGGCGATGCGGCGACACAGGCTAGATTGCTACACGCCGCCGAGCAAGCCAAAGTAGCACTCAGCGAGCATGCGTTTACCACCGTGCGTGAGCCTTTCCTGGCCAGTGAGGGAACAACGGCGCTGCATCTAGAAGCAGAGATTGCGAGAGTAGACTTTGAGAGTTTGATCACGCCGCTGTTAAAAGAGACTTTGACCTCAATCGATCAGGCGCTCAAGGATGCGCAGATAGAAGCCGATAGTTTAGATCGAGTGATTTTGGTCGGTGGCTCGACTCGAATCCCGTTGGTTCAGCAGCTAGTAGAACAGCATTTGCCGGGTATTTCGGTCAATAGCTTTGATCCCGATCTGTGTGTGGGCTTGGGGGCGGCCTTGCAAGCGGGGGTGCTATCGGGCGAGGAAGTGGATTCGATTTTAGTCGATGTGATTCCGCACTCGCTGGGCGTTTCGGCGATGATGGAGTCAGAGTTTGGCTTTGTGCCGGACTTTTTTAGCGTGATTATTCCGCGCAATAGTGTGATTCCGGTATCGCGATCGCAAGTCTACAGAAACGCTAGCGACAACCAAGAAAAGGTAATCGTAGAAGTGTATCAAGGCGAGAATACAGTTGCGAGAGAAAACGTCCCGCTAGGTTCCTTCACAGTAGAAGATTTGCCGCCCAAGCCCGCAGGCGCACTGCTAATAGAAGTTCACTTTGATTTTGATCTCAACGGCATTTTGACCGTCACCGCGACCGAGAAAGGCAAAGGACAGCAGAGTTCATTTGTAGTCAACGAGGCCGAGACCGGGCGACTCTCTAGCGCTGAATTAGACCAGTCTAGAGACGCGATCAACTCACTGTTTGACATTCCTGCGATGTCGATATTTGACCAGGAAGAAGACTTAGAAGAAGAGTGAATTCAAGTACTAGACTTTGGGCGTACTGGCAAATAGCTCATCCAGATAATTTACTCAAACAATTGACAGGCAGAAAACAGGACTGATACTGTAATCCAATGGCGCTAGCCGCGCCTGCTGACCGGGCATCTTGCTTTCTGGGCATCTTGCCTTGCTGCATCTGCCCAGGTTCGCAAACGCGCTAGCCGCCCACCCTATGTTGTCAGGTAGCCACTGAACTGATAGGTGTTGCCTCTATACGGTTAGAATAGCGCTTCAGCGGAAAATGGTCTATCGTGTTTCTTAAGCTAGTTACTGCCTGACCAACACCTACT
This sequence comes from uncultured cyanobacterium, assembly GCA_963772185.1. Taxonomy (GTDB): domain Bacteria; phylum Cyanobacteriota; class Cyanobacteriia; order Phormidesmidales; family Phormidesmidaceae; genus Phormidesmis. The sequence continues at coordinate 102,534 of CAVYWR010000004.1, forward strand.
GCTTTGTTGATGGCTACTACGCCTGCGTAGTCACTATGCTTAGTTTTTACCAACATCTGAGAAGAGGTACTCGTAGTTTACAAGCCCTGATGCAACTGATAGGCAGCGCGTGCTCCTCCTTCCGCATCTGAAGTACTTATGATTAGGGCTTTTACGTATTAATCTCTGGACTGTCAATTCCTAATACTATCTCTCTATCAATATTTCCTACGTGAAAGCTGTTAGTTGTTCCTAGTTGTTTAGGATATAGCTTACTGTAGATGAGCTCTCCAGATACTGTTCTGTTTAGCAGAGTAGTCCAGCGCTGAACTGCACTTTTATCACATAGGACATCTTCTAGCAGATTATCGACATACGCCTCTGACAGCAATACCATGTCAAAGTCAAAATGCTACCCAGCTCTTCGCCAGGTTGCCCAACCCCAGCAGTGGGCATAGCGTGAGAAATAGTAAGAGTAGGATGTACGCGACCGCCCAAACTGAGAGTTTTGTCCTGAAATAGACATTACTCTGTCATCATTCTTATAGCGCTCCAGAAGTTCTTCGCAAAACGGAAAGAATGAGGGGTCGGGCAGGCAGTCATCTTCCAAGATAATCGCCCGCTCAAAATTTCCAAAAATCCAGTCTAAACCACTCAAAATTCGCTTGGCACAGCCAAGGTTCACATCGGAGTAATTTGTCAGTACCTTACAGTCCCAGTCAACCTGGTCAATGATGGCCCGAGTCTCCAAACACTTTTCAGCTTCACCTTGCTTATGATGACTCGGACCATCAGATACAACAAGCAAGATATCTGGCTGAACTTTGCGAATCTCATTGAAGGCTTTCTTGGTAACGTCTGGGCGGTTGAAGATGGGAAAAACCCGATAGGTGTATGCATTGTACAAATACTTTTGTGAACTGGTGTAGCATCAAACTCTTTTCTGATAGGCACTGCTTGTCTCTTTGGCAACATGGTCCCATCCCCACTGCTGAACCAGCGTCATGTTGTGCTCTCCCATCTGTCTAAGCATTTCTCTTTGATCAGTGACTTTTTCCATAGCGTGATAGAGGGCGTTACTATCACCATGCCGATAGAGAATAGCTCCCTTACTATCTAAAACATCTTTAAAGAAGCCTTTTCTTGGAGCGATACAGGCTTTTTTAAAGGACATTGCCAAGATCGTAATGCCTGATGTGGTGAACACCTTGTAAGGCGTCACCACGCAGTCGCAAGCGTTCATATAGTACTGAATATCTGCTTCTGGAATTGAATCAGGAACAAAGTTGATACTAGAGGAATTATGTATCCTTGCACAAATAGCCTGATAGAGTTCTTTCTGTCGAACGGTAGTCAGATGCATTTTTCCAGCAATCACTAAAGACACAGACCTACTCTTCAGCCGTTGGAAGGCATCGATACCATCCAAAATTCCCTTGTATGGATAGACACTACCAAATATAAGAAAAACCGTGTTTTCTTGAGGTAGCTTCAAAACTTCACGCGCACGGCTCTGGGTAACAGAGTTGTCATAGTGGCAGATATAGTTACCATGAGGGATAACTTTAACTTTGTCGCTTCTTTCAAGGCCGAAGAAGCGACTAACTTCTTCTGATGTAGATTGACAGTGAGAAATAATGTTGTGAAACATCTTACCTAAAACCATTGCTTCTGCTCTTGAAAAGAGCGACTGCCCAGGGGTTATTTTATTCGCCCACTCATGAACGGTCCATACACTACGAATACCTAGTATACGCAGTAGGGAAAGCTGACTGACAAAGATGAAAAACTTTGTCAGTCGAGAGAAGATATTCCGGGCTAAGAAAAAGGGGTGCAGAGTATGAAAGTGAACAACAGTAGGTCTACCATTTGCAAGTACTTTTGGCAAAAAGAAAATCTGCCAAAGATGCTCTTCCACGTCAATATCTATTTCTTTAAGAGAGCTAGCTAATATTCTTTTGTAGGGGTTTTCCAACCAACGAGAAAGGAAAACGGCTTTCATACGAAAATTATCCATGGTAAGCAGTGCAGAGATGTTAGATATGCTAAACATAGCGCTTTCATAGGAAAGACAGCTTACTGACCAAGCGAGGTAAAGGAGAAGTCCCAAAAGGACTGGAGGTAAAGTCGTACTCTGCTCGAAACCTTTCAGCCCATTCTTGATTGATAGAACTTCGCTGCGGCGAGGTGAAAGGCTTGTAGAGCCCATTTAGTGTCTTCATAGAAAAGTGATGTAACTACTCAGGCTCAACTCTTCCTGTTGATAAAAAAGGGATGCAAGCCTTATGAGCTAAGGTTTTGAGCAAAGTCGAGCGCTTAGGTAGGCAAACAAGTTGAGCAAGCGAGAGGCCAAACTGAATATCAGCAAGGCAGACATCCACGCGATTTATCTCGAAGGTGAGGAAGCAGTAGTGCTGTTCGTGCAAGGTCTGATAGAGTGCATAGAACGCACAGAGGAAAGGCTAAATGGGATAGAGAATTAACAAAAGAAAGATAGTCGCAGCCATTGAGCGGATGGACGTTTTGCCAAACTTTGATGGCGCCAGCGTGCATGACGGTTGAGCCAGCTACTTTCTACATGAGTGTGCTCCTGCGTTGTGCAATGCGCATCATCCACGCGAGCTCTGCTTTATAGTGACTACACAAAGTGTAGAAGGGGTCAGTTGAAGAGAATCAGACAAGAACAGCTCTGCTGTGAGCCTTACGATTGGCGACCTAGGATGATGTTGAAGCGAGATTTTACTAGTAGTGAAGCACTTAGAAAGATCTCTGGAGAGCTGACTCTGATCACACTCAGGTAGACGAGCGTGCCAAGCACTACAGAACACACAAGCACAAAGAAAGTACTCATATCATTACTCACAAGCGCCTTCAGGGCTAATATGCTAAACACAACGCTAAGAGAGCCTATCGTAGGTGTCCAAAGCTGACGAACATAGGTCTTGATTCTAATAGTAATTAGTTTATGGACAGCCCATAGTGACAGCGGTGAAAAGACGTAGTTTTGAATGGCGTAGGAAGCGGCAACAGCAACAATGCCCCAGCGAACTGCGATTAAAAATCCAATAACATTAGAGACTGCATTCAAACAGTTTAAATATAGTCGCCAAGAGGGTTTACCCTTGGCAACGATAACGTTGGAATCAAAGAAAGAAACAGAGTGAAGGATGCCAGTTAAGGCGAGAATCTGCATGACTGGCACGCTTGGCAGCCATTTCTCTCCAAATGCCATCTGGACGATTTCGGGTGCTAGAGCACCCATAACAGAAAAGATTGGGAAAGCGAGCAGGCTGCTCAGTTGAATTGCCTTATAGAAAGATTGTCTGAGCTCTTCAGGTTCTTCTTGAAGTCGTGAAAAACCAGATAGGGCCACTTGACTAGTGATGCTTATCAGAGATTGGGTCAGCAATAAAAATATCCGATATGCGACAGTGTAGTAACCTAAAGCAACAGGTCCTAAAAAGTAACCAATCAGAAAATCATCAGAGCGGCGGTTGAAGAACTCTAAAATATTAACCGCAAAAATATTGATTCCAAATGAGAACAGTTCCTTAAAGTGTATTAGAGATACTCTGAAGCGGGGACGCCATGTACTGACTGACCATAAGACGAGAACACCGATAACAGCACTGGTTAACTGCTGTCCGACCAGACTCCAAACGCCAAAACCGTTTAAGGCCATGGTGACACCAACAATACCACCTATGGCAGTCGCCATTAAGCTACGCACAGCCAGCGGTTTAAAGTTTAGCTCTCTTTTAAGCACCGCTTCTTGGACTTTGACGAAAGCCAGAATCACAAAACTCAAAGATAACCAGCGAACGATGGGTGTTAGGTCTGGCTGCTGGAAAAAGCTGGCCACAGAGTCTGCTACTAGGATACCAAAGCCCGTCATGAAACAGCCGAGTAAAATAGTCGTCCAAAAAGCAGTATCTAGATGTTCTGGCTCCGCTTTTTTGATCTGTATAATGGCGGTAGAAAAACCTTGATCAATAAAGACTTCTATGAAAGACAAAAAGATTCCGGCAGTGGCTACTAGGCCAAACGATTTTGGACCTAGCAGTCGTGATAGCAAGACAAAGACAACGAAGGTGATAGCTTGCCTACCCCAGATTTGAATTGCTGACCACACAATTCCCTTCGCTGCTTTTCTTCGTAAAATCACGCTAAAAGCGGCTCCAATATCTTGGGTGACGAGCTGTTCATAGCATGAGATAAGAGGCTCTTATCATGTTCTTTTGTTGAAGATTCTAAAGAAACAACCTGAACAAAAAGCCTAATGGACCGACCAAACGTTGTGTAAAGTCAAGGACTGAACTCGCTTGTCTTTTGGCGACAACAATAACATCGCCATCTTGAACTTGATAGGTATCTACCAGATTGCTGAGGTCAACGACTTCTTGCAAGACCTGACCGCTATCGTTCATGCGGACAAAAGCCACTTGGCTAAGTTTAGCATCGTCGGTAGGCCCGCCGGCAGTTGCGACCGCACTCGAAAGCGAGCTATTCGGCGGCACCTGCACCTCACCTGGACGAGTAACCTCACCAACGACTCGAACCCGCACCGTATCTGGAGACAAACTAGACCTTGCGAGCAATCGGCTATCTATAGTCGAACCATCATCAGCGCTAGGAACGAACACTAGATCACCATCTCGCAACAATAGCTCTGCAGGCAGCGTTTCAGACCACAACGAATCCCAAAGGTTCACCTTAGTGCGGGTAATTTCGCCGTTAGGCTGCGAGCGCATGACAACAACTTCGCGAATATCCGCCGTCCGCGTCACTCCACCGGCTTGAACCAAAGCCTCGCTTACCGAAGGCGAGGCAAAAGAAACCGCTTCAGCAAGAGCCACGTTCGTCGCATTTTGAAGTTCTACAGGACCCGGCCGATAAACTTCACCCGAGACATTGACAACCACTGGTCTTAGCGAGTTCAACCTGACCGAAACATACGGACTGACTAGGACACGGTCTAAAACGACTGCTAGTTCCTGCGCCAACTGGTCTGTGGTTCGGCCAGCCGCAGGCACATTCCCGACTAGCGGCAGGGAGATTGTTCCATCTGGCAAGACAGAGAGCGGACCGGTGTATTCGTCAAATCCATACACACTGACCTCGATTCTGTCTCCAGCACCCAACAAATACTCAGAAGATGCATCACGTTCCACTGGGCTTGTGAGACTAGGGGTAGCCGATGGAGAAGGAGCCGCCGATGGAGGAGCCGCCGATGGGTCGAACTGAATCGATGGACTCACATCTAGCGCATCATCTGAAAAACTAGGCAGCTCATCTTGAGCGAGCGAAACAGCAGGCATACCGCAGACGCATCCTAACGATAATAGGAATTGGAACGATCCTCTATAGCTCAGCATTGAAGTCTTTCTCATCATTAGATCTAGCTAAAAGGAGGTTTATCATTTTGACCTACGGCAGTGGCATACGAAGGCGAACAACAAGCTTTCAACAGCCATAGCCATCACCGATGCCCGTTAGAAACAGCATTCTCTCTATCACTAGTGAGCGCGTTTTGCGACTTCCTTTTGTCTTGGTCCACTACGTACTCTTGACTGTGGTAGAAGTAGTGATCAGCTTTATCCTTTACATCTATCTGATTAGCCACTAGACCTAGCACTTGCTGATGCGACTGCTTTAGCATCGACTTAGTAGCCTTTAGCCTGTCAACGTTAGCCATTCCTGGCTTCGTGACCACCAATAGCCCATCACTGAGCCGTCCAACAGTTAGCGTATCAGCTAGTCCCAAAAGAGCAGGCGTATCGATAATAATGTAATCGTAGCTTCTTTTACAGACCTCTAACAGAGATAGCATTGGCTTCGATTCTAAGATTGCCAGTGGATTCGGCGGAACGGACCCGGCTGGAAGAACATGCAAATTAGGCTCTTTCTGGACAATGGCATCTTTCATCGAAATCTGACCTGCGACAAAATCGCTCAGTCCTTTCATCTGAGAAATATTCCATACGTGGTGCTGAACAGGTTCACGCATATTGGCATCAATCAACAACACTACGTGACCTAGCTGAGCAAATGTCAGCGCTAGGTTAGCAGCCACAGTTGACTTGCCTTCCGAAGCAACTGCACTGGTCACAGCAATCGTCTTGAGCGGTCGGTCGAAATACGAAAACTTCATATTGGACTGCAGCGCCTGATAAGCCTCCAAAACCGGTACCATCTGTTGTTCTCTAACCACAACTTGAGGCATATCTAGGCTTCTATTTCTGCTAACTCTTTGAGCTGTACAGGCCGGAATAACACCTAACAAGGGGTAGCTATAGAGAGTCTGTGCTTCTTTAACCGTCTTGACAGAACGGTCGAGAAAATCGCTCAAGAAGGCTACTGCGATGCCGAGTAAGAGACCGACAAACCCTCCTGCGAGGAAATACACCTTATCAGAGGTTGCTATCGACTTTTGTGGCACCAAAGCAGGTGAAACAACGCGGGCATTCCCCACGTTTTGATTCTCTAGAACTCTGGCCTGCTGCAAGTTAGAAAGCAGCGTTTCGTATGTCGTTTGAGCAGCGTTCAACTTTCGCTCTAGCTCCCGCTGCTGACGCTCTAATCCCGGTAAAACTTGAGCGCGTGCCTGCTGAGTAGATTGTGCGTCTAGCAGTTCTTCAAAGCGTTCTTGTAGTCCTGCTTGTTCTGCGTCTAACCGTAAAAAATCCGCAATCAACGTACTTTCTAGTTCACCAGACTGCAAATCGTCTACCGGAAGAGTGAATTGCTCATCACCTAGAACTAGGCCGATACGCGATTGTAGTAAAGTATCAAGCGCCGATTCCTGGCGGCGCAGGTTGACAATTTCTGGGTGAATCTCATCGTATCGAGTCCTTTCCGTAGCTATCTGAGATTGTACCGACTGTAAGTCTTGTAGAACCTCTTGTACGCCCGGTGCCTCACTGACCAATCCGACCTCGTACGCTTCTTGAGGGGTCAGGTTTAGCTTTTGTTGAATTTCAGACTTTTGCACAGTGGTTTCAGCAAGCTGCGCCCTGAGCTGCGTCATTAAGTTATTGAGATTCGAAATCTCTCCGACTGTGTTTTGTGTCTCTTCATCCAGATCTACAATGCTGTTAGCTTCTTTGAATCGACCAAGCGCTGTTTCTGCTGCGCTTACCTCAGATTCTGAAGCGGGCAATTGAGTTGAGATGAAATCTTGAGCCGCTATCGCTGCCGAGCGGTTAGCCTGAATGTTGTTTTGAACAAAAACATCCATGGTCGTATTCACTACTGATGCAGCTGCTGCTGGGTCAAGAGAGGTGTAAGAAACTCCCAATACGTCCGTGCCAGGAATAGCACTCACGTCTAAGTTTGCTAAGAATGCATTCGGCTGCAGCAACTGTCCTGAAGCGTCTACTAGCTGCAACGTCTCGACAACTTGGCGAGCAATAGGAATAGATTCAAAGATTTCAACTTGCGTATCTAAAGGATCGTCCCGAGTAGAGAGCGCCTTGACCTCACTAGAGCCCCCTTCTAATCCTACTAGCGAAGAAACTTGATCGGATGACTCGAACAGAAGCTTAGCCTCTGCCTTGTACAGCAGCTTCTTTTGGGTAGCCGCAGCTACAGCTAAAGCCGTAGATAAACCGCAGATAAAAGCAATGATGTACCAGCGTCGCTTCAATACCAGCCAGTATTTTTGCAAGTCTATTTCAATTTCCTTAGTAGAATAGCTTTCAGAAATCATTGAAGGTTACCTAAAGAAAGCAAAGCACTCGTTCAAACATCCGTAGCCTGCTGTACATTTTTGACTGATGCTTTCTATAACTGAATATGCTTCTTGATGATCCTATACGTGACAAGGACATAACAAGGACATTCATAGTCGCCAATAGCAAACAACGATGTTGACTTCAGCGCCTTCTTGCCCTTACATAACCACTTTCATACTTTATAGTATCAACATTATTTTTCATATTGAGAAAGATAAGGCCAATAAAATTACTGGGTCTTCATCAAACGTTCATAGTAATTCTAATCCGATTTCGTTGGCAAGATATGCAGCGGTAGCCTTGCCATCTTTTGCAAAGACAGGACCACAAGTTTTGGTCCCTACTTAGCCAAAGATTCCTACACCCCTCTACTTCGCAGCTTCCAACTAATTCCCCTAGTTTTTCTTCCTTTAGGTAGGAATGTTGATCAAGTATCAGCGGCAGAGGTTGATAACCTCCTGTAGTTCTCAACTAGTAGGCGGCTAGTCACAGTGGTGCATAAGGGCAGCTTCTTTCGAGGTAAAACATGCACCTGACTACACTTTTCAGATCGTCAAAGTAACAAACTCAAATTAAATTTGTGTCATCTGATACAGCAGGAAAAATACTTGGATAGTAGCGCATGTACACGTTTCGCGAGTGCCGAACTAAAGACCAAAAAATATAGAGGAAGCGCCGTATGATGACTCTCGTTTAGCTACAAGAACTTCGAGATAGCTATCCGACATAGATCTTATCGATAGAGAAGAAATTTTCTATCAGATCCTTACAACACAACCAAAAAGATTTGCTATTCCTATTATGAAGACTTAATGTAGGTAAATGGCAAAATTACGAATTTCCGATGCATTTTACAAAAAACGATCTAAAACGTAACTCGTATCTGTACTATCTTACGTATACCACCACAATATGTTGATGTGTCGCGAAGGACTTCTCATCCGTACACAGCTAACCACCGCTTAGTTGAATGCTACAGCATGTTTGAAAGTGCTAGCTATAACGCTACGAGAACCTTACATAACCACGAGTGGGCAAGCGCCCACGTATCTTAGTATCCTTCACACAGCTAGCGTAGCCCTAGATACTTTAGAGATTCCATATAGAAAAACAAGACAGCTATTTTCCCCCGTTACAACCACGAAAGTGATATTGCATTATGAAAAGAGTGCTGATTGTTGTTGAGAACTTACCTGTTCCGTTTGACCGTAGGGTCTGGATGGAAGCAACAACACTTAGGAAAGCAGGATGTCACGTTTCGGTTATTTGCCCAAAAGGCAATGGGTTTGAAGAAGGGTATGAAGTGATCGAAGATATTCATATATATCGTCATCCTTTACCACTTGAAGAAAGCTCAGTCGTCGGCTATCTAAGAGAATACGCGTGGGCAGTTAGCTGGCAGTTTCGTCTAGCTCGCAAAGTTTGGAAAGAGCAGGGTTTTGACGTTATTCATATCTGCAACCCGCCAGATCTACTATTTCTGACAGCTACCTGGTTTAAGCTGTTTCACAGAGCGAAGATTGTCTTCGACCACCACGATTTATCACCGGAGATGTATATCGCCAAGTACAACCGGCAAGATATTTTCTACTTTGGACTGCTCTGCGCAGAACGATTGACCTATCTGTCAGCAGACATCGTTATCTCAACCAACGAGTCTCATCGAAAGATCGCCCTGACAAGAGGTAGGAAACGGTCTGAGAATGTATTCATCGTCCGCAGCGGACCGGACTTGTCGCGATTCCGTCTGATGCCAGCCGACAGTCGCTATCGCCGAGAACGTCGCTATCTAGTTGGCTATATGGGGATTATGGGCGAACCTGAAGGTATCGATTACTTGCTTAGAGCAATTCGCCATATTACAGCAGAGAAAGGCCGTCACGACATCCACTTTATGTTGATTGGTAGCGGTCCGGCAGCAGATAGTCTTCGTAAGATGGCAGTTGAGTTAGGAATTTCAGACTTTGTGGAGTTCACTGGATTCCAAACGGGAGAGGAGCTACTCAGCAGACTGTCAAGCTGTGATGTGTGCGTCGAGCCGTCGCCAACATCTGCTTACAACGAGAATTGCACAATGAACAAGATCCTAGAATACATGGCGCTAGGGAAGCCAATCGTACAGTTCAACCTGAGAGAGGGTCGTCGTTCGGCAGAAGATGCATCGCTCTATGCAAGCCCTAACGATGAGATTGAATTTGCTGAAAAAATTCTAGAGCTAGTCGACGACCCATCCCAGAGAGCAGCTATGGGAAAAGAGGGTCGATTCCGAATGGAGACTATGCTCGAATGGCAGCATCAGGTGCCAAAGCTTCTCAAGGCATATGAAAAAGTCGGCGTACTAGCTACCGGTTCTACCCAGAGCTACCAGACTGAGCGAGAACTAGTGGAAAGCCAGACGTCTTGAACAATCTAGGTCATGCTGAACGGACTGTATGGAGATTCAAAACTGGTATCTATAGCCAAAAAAGTAGATAAACTATTGTGAGTCGCTAGGTTCTAGACAAGATGCGGTTCAAGACAAAAAACTACGCCTAACCATAGGCTATTAAGCTCTGTTTGATAGGCAAATTCTATCACAGCGTAGCGTTCTCACAGTTAATAGTTTTTCTCTTGTTCTCCTGGTATTTGGTCTGTTTTGTACTTCTCGGATCTACGCAAGCGGCAGTGAAAGCGAATCTCTTAAGCGAAAGATCGAAGTCAGGTTTTTACGGCTGTCTTTAATCCTTTGGCTACAGCAGAAATCATCTTATGCGGTTAGAAAAACAGCGATGAAAACTATTGTCAGCAATAAGCCATCAGTAGATTTAGCAAATAACGGTTTAGGCAAGGACCTTCGTAATCCAGGTTTCTCGAAGTTTCGTAAGGGTACTTTCTACAAAGGACTTCGGATTCTTTCGCTACTAGCGATGGACTCACTTTTCATAGGGTTTAGTTGGGTAGTATCCAACCGCCTTGGAACTGGTCTGAACTCACCTTGGCAAGTAGAAGACAATCCTTATTCCGTGTTCTTCGTAGCCGCTATTCTTGTCAGCATCGTTGCTGCTAGAGGTCTCTACGGAAACGGAGAGATGCGTAGAAACTATCGTGGGCTGGTCAAGGCAGTACTTTTGGGTAATGTGCTACTGCTACTAGCTGCATTCTTCTACGAACCTGAGCAGTTTGTCTCGCGATCTCATTTTCTGTACTTCTTGTTGCTCAGCTCGCTCACGGTTTGCCTATCGCACTTTCTAGTAGACACAGCGACTGCTAATCTACGAAAAAGGAATATTATCAGCTATCCTGTCTTCCTAATTGCTGACCTGGAAGATAGAGAAAGTGCAATCGGTTTGATTAACCAAGAACAAAGGTACACGATCTGTGGGGTAGAAAGCGCTCGCTCATTAGACAGAAGAGAACGCGAGAAAACTTTTAGAATGCTCAAGGATATGAACGTATCTGAAGTATTTGTTACTTGGAGCGCTATCAAGAAACGCCTCTTCCTCAGCTGGTATTTTCAGAGCAGTGGCATCACCTTGCGGGTTATTCCGATAGGTAACGAGCCGCTCTTCAAGGGCGCTAGCCTTTGGGTTATAGGAGGGTTGCCCTCACTCAGCTTTGACCCTGCTATTGTGACGGGTATAGATTTCAAGATAAAGCGAGTTCTCGATTTCCTCTGCGCACTGCTGATATTGATTGTCGCTTCGCCACTCTATGCTGCAATCTCAATCAGCATCAAACTAGATTCGCCAGGACCTGTATTCTATCAGCAGACTCGCATTGGTCTGCGCGGCAGACCCTTCAAGGTTTGGAAGTTTCGCAGTATGGTCGTGAATGCTGATAGTCTTCAACAAAAGCTGGAAAATCTCAATAAAAACAAAGATGGCATTCTCTTCAAGATAGATAAAGACCCCCGTATCACAAGAGTGGGTGGCTTCGTCCGAAAGTACAGCCTAGATGAGCTACCCCAGGTCTTTAACGTTTTGATTGGAGAAATGAGTCTAGTCGGTCCGCGTCCTTTGCCAGTAAGAGATGTAGAAAAGTTCTCTGAGCATCACTTTATAAGACATGAGGTACTTCCAGGGATTACTGGCCTGTGGCAAGTCTCTGGTCGTTCTGACATAGTCGATTTTGAGCATGTTTTGAGACTCGATCTTGACTACATCGAAAACTGGTCTCTTTGGCTCGACCTTTCTATCCTTCTAAGAACAGTTGGAGTCGTCTTTGGAAAGTCTGGTGCATATTAGCTGGACGATGGATAGCCAGTATTCGCTTCAAAAAAGCTCTCATCTAGCCCGCAAGGATAGTGTCGTCCGCGTTAGTGGCGTACTGACAATCTCTAAGCTAATCGACCATAGCCCTGTGCTTGTCTAGACAGATCACTAAAGATCTATGAAACTCATCAGAATTAACAAAGATGCTCCTAAGCATCACATTAAGGACAAAAGCAGAAGAAGGGCACGGAGAAAGAATCTCTATGCCTTTCTTCTGCTTTGCCTCTTCCCGCCTTATTTTCTATACCTCCTGTACAGCTAAAGTAACTATAGCCTTCGAAGAGTTGCTTGGTATATTCTCGTCGTCTAAAACCGTTATAGAGCAACAGATAGCTCTTTCCACAAAGTAAGAATGCATCTTTACTTTGCTATACAATCACAAAACATAGCCTCTACCCATGGCTGTTTAATCTACGCCGTTGAAAGCCACCGCCAAGTCTATGTTTTGGCATAAGAGGGCGACACAATAGTTAAACCGCTGATGTATTGTAGGATTGAAGACCATTTAACGGCTCGTGCCTGTCTGTTGCTATCGCTACTAGTTACCGCCATTTAAACTTGTTGGGACGTGTGCATAGAGAGCCTGGTAGAAGCGCTGCCGTTGACCGGACGACTTGGCGCAACCTGAAGAACCAGCTAATGCGGTTGAACGACAAGCTGCTCGCTCGCAAGCGTTCGATTGTCGCAACTATGATAGACCAGCTCGAGAACACCTTGCAGATTGAGCAGTCGCGTCACCGTAGTCCCGTTAACTGCTGGGTCAACATCATCTGCGGACTGACTGCCTACTGCTACCAACCGAAGAAGCCTAGACTTCATCTAGAGTGGGCTTTATCTCCTACCGCTTAACCTGAGCTGACGTTGCTCAGCCTAGATCTACAGCTTCGGCTAGAGCAAGCACGACTAGGTATCGTTTTCCCCTGCTCGAAAGCCTTATGATTTTACGATTTTTAAAGCTGGACTGCGCCTGCTGAGCTGCACAGAAGTAGAAGATCAGCAGATGTTTGTTCAGCAGGAACAAGACACAGGCTAGCAAGAGCGAGATACAGCTCAGCAAAAAGTCCAGCAGCTAGCTAGGAGACTAAGAGAACTAGGCGGTTGATTAGAAGAGGTATCTAATTGGAGATAAGCGTGAGCTAACTTACTGAAGCTTTTCACTAGCAGCAACCACACCACTAGATGGAATATCGTGCCCCAGTTCTAGAAGCGTAGATTCAAGGGCGCTGATGGCGCACAGGACGTCGCGATCGCTCACAAAGCCCAAATGTCCCATCCGAAACATCTTCCCCTTCATATGATCTTGTCCGCCAGCTAGCGCAATATCAAAACGGTTCTTCATCAGAGCGCGAATCTTCTCCGCATCAACGCCATCAGGCACTACCGAAGTCACTGCCGGACTCGCGTGGGTATCCGGCGCGAATAGCGGTAGGCCCAGCGCTTTCATTGCTGCTCGCGCCGCATTTTTATGTCGAGTATGACGCGCAAAGATACTCTCTAGCCCTTCTGCTTTCATCATCTCTAGCGCTACCTTCATCCCAAAGTAGAGATTGACAGGTGGAGTGAAAGGCGTGCTGTCTTTCTCCGCAGACTTACGATACTTACCTAAGTCTAGATAGAACTTTGGTAGGGTCGCCGTTTCGTAAGCGGCCCATGCCTTGTCGCTGATGGTCACAAAGCCCAGACCTGGCGGCAGCATAAAGCCTTTTTGCGAACCAGAGGCAATCACGTCAATGCCCCATTTATCGACCGGAATATTGTACGAGCCCAGGCTAGTCACCGCATCGACAATGATCAGCGCTTCGCCATGGTCCTTAACAAGCTTATTAATCGCCTCTAGATCATTCAGCACACCCGTAGAGGTCTCGCTGTGAGTGATGATGACAGCTTTGATTTTCTTCTCGCTATCGGCTGTTAGCGCTTTTTCAAAGTCGTCTGGATTTAGCGGCGTGCCCCATTCGGCCTTGATAGGCTGCACGTCTAGGCCATAGGCATTGGCAATTTGGACCCAGCGCTCGCCGAATTTGCCGTTGCTGCCGACTAGAACGCGATCGCCCGCACTCAGAAAGTTAATAATTGCCGCTTCTACCGTACCCGTGCCGCTGGCGGTGAGCGCCAACACGTGATTCTGGGTCTGAAATAGCCACTTTAGGTTGGCATTGGTCTCAGCGATAATCTGACTGAATTCACCGCTGCGATGTCCGATAGGATGCTTTGCCATCGCTAGCAGTACTTTTTCGGGGACCGGCGTTGGGCCCGGAATCATCAGCATGAGTTTGTCGTCCATAGAGAATCGCTTTCGATGAAAGATCGCGTAAAAGTCAATAATGTAAAAAGCTAACAGAAAGTATCAGCAGAAATATGATTATGCTTTCTCTAGAATAATAACGATAGGCTTTAGCGATAAAGCTTATAACTTCGTGACGATGCGATGGCTACTGATAAACCTATCAATAATATGAGCGCCCAATCGATGGTCAACTCAACTACCGTTCGCTCTATTCCAGCGCTTCCGATCACCGCTGAGACATTTCGTCCATTCGGACAGCTGATTCTGCCACAGCCAGACGATGTCGCGTTCAATCTACAAGATGCTCAGCTAAAGCTAAAAGGTGGCATACCGCGTTTTTACATCATGGCTTTGCACCAGCGCGGGCGGCGGTTCCATACAATCACTCGGCACGATGGATGCACTCAGTGTCTAGGATCTCTGCAAGGACAAACCTGGTTTCTAGGCGTTGCCCCTCCTAGTCAGGTATCTCGGCCAAGTTTAGATGACATTGAAGTCTTTAAAATTCCAGGAGACTGTTTCATCAAGCTAGAGGTGGGCACCTGGCATGCAGGCCCCTATTTCGATGTTGAAACGGTCAATTTCTACAATCTGGAGCTCAGCGATACCAACGTCGTCGACCATACTACCTGCGATCTTTTGCGAACCTATGGCGTAGAGTTTGAAATTATATGATTTGATAGGTGATCGAAACCTACGAGACGGCGATTAGCGATGGCTAAATTTGTGATGTGGGGCAGCTATTGCGAAAATGCGTTAGAAAAGCGCACGCCCTACCGTGAGGCTCATTTGAAGGGGCTCACAGAGCAAAAGGAGAAAGGACTGCTCACCGCGCTAGGCCCAACGGTGGACAATACCAAGGTATTCGCCACTTACGAAGCCAAGGATGAAAGCACAGTACGCCAGCTAGTAGAAGGCGATCCGTATTGGCAAAACGGTATCTGGACGGAATATTCTGTCTATGAGTGGAATCAAGTTTTCTAGGCAGGCGATGATTAGCTCTTGGGTAGGTTGTCTGGATCGAAGCCTTGCGATCGTATAGCCTTCCGCACTTTGCTTGCTACACATAGCAAGGCCACACCCCTTGTTCTATAGCGCAAAGTGCCATAGCAAAGTGCGAATGCATCCGCGCTTTGCTATAAATAGAAAGACTAAGAGAAATCGAGCTACTCCTAGCCGCTAAGCAGCGCCTCAATAAATTCATAGCTAGAGAATGGCCGCAGATCTTCGATCCCCTCTCCAGCCCCAATAAAGCGAATGGGTAAATCGAGCTGTTCTACCACAGCTAGCGCAACGCCGCCTCTAGCGGTTCCATCTAATTTAGTCAAGACGACGCCGCTGAGCTGAGCAGCCTCGGCGAATACCTGAGCCTGACGCAGTCCGTTTTGACCCAGCGTCGCATCGAGAACGAGCAGCGATTCGACATTGGCATCAGGCGCTTTTTTATCAATGATTTTGCGCACCTTAGACAGTTCGTCCATCAGGTTCTTTTTGTTCTGGAGCCGTCCAGCGGTATCGATTAGCAGTAGCTCAATGTCACGAGAGTTGGCAGCATTGATAGCATCAAAGACGACCGCAGCCGGGTCAGTGTTTTGACCGGGATTGGCGATTACGTCTACGCCGCTACGAGCTCCCCACACTTTGACCTGTTCTACAGCCGCAGCGCGAAAGGTATCGGCTGCACCAATCAAACATTTGAAGTCTGATTTGGTAGCAATATGGGCGAGCTTACCAATCGTAGTGGTCTTACCCGCGCCGTTCACCCCAGTCATCAGCCAGATGCTCAGCTTGCCTTTTTCAGGTGTAAAGGTGAGGTTGTGCCTGCCCTTGAGCGGTTCTTCTAGCATGTCGCGCAGCAGCGATTTTAGATAGCTAATCGCCTGATCGGGCGGCAGCGTTTCTTCTTTTAGCTTTGCCTGTAGCGCTGAGATGATTTTATCGGTGGCCGCGACGCCGACATCGGCTTGCAGCAGCAGCGCCTCGATTTCATCAACGGCCTCATCATTGAGCGGGCCTTGGCCCACGATAGATTTAAGCTGGTTAACTAGGCTGCGCCGGGTTTTATCTAAGCCCTGACGGAGTTTGTTTAGCCAGGTGATTTCTTCTAGGGAGATCTGATCGGGGCGACGGCCTTGAGAGGCGAGCACTTCGGCAGACCAGAGAAAGGCTTCGTCTAAATCGATATCAAGCGGGACGAATTTCTGCTCGGGCGGGGCGGGTTCCGGCTCTAGCTCCGGCTCTAGGATTGCTTCTGCCTGTAGGCGCTCTAGTCTGGCGGTGCGCTCTTGCTCAGCTTGGGCGGCCCAAAAGGGGCGGGCGGCGGCTGGTTCTGCTGCTGGTCCGGGATCTTTAGCATCAGTGGCTTCAGCATCAGTGGCTTCAGCATCAGGCGCTTCGGCATCAGGCGCTTCGGCATTAGATTCTTCGACATCGGACGCTTCTGCATCCACAGTCTCGGAAGCATCAGAATCTGTCGTGACAACGGGGGACTTTTCTAATTCTGGCGCTGCGATCGCTTCTGGTATCACAGCAGTTTCTGCTGTGATAGATGCTTCCGCTACCGGTTCGGCTTCGGCCTCTGGATCTAGATCGGATGCATCTACTTCAGCTTCGGTCGGAGTGACTACTTCATCAGCAGTTTCAGGATCTGCTTCTTCAGGATCTGCTGACTCCTGGCTTTGGGCATCTTCAGAGGCATCTTCAGAACTCTGAGTTTGGCGAGCCTGAATATTCTGATACGCAGCCTTTGCCCAGTTTAGATAGTCCTCTGAGCTGACAGGGGCTTCTTTTTCTTCAGCCGATTGAGCCTGTTCAGCGTCCTCTGGAGAATTTTTAGAGTCCTGGGGGGCTTTGGGCTCCTCGTAGCTGCGTTGAAACCAGTTGAAAGCTGCCATTACCCTAAACTCACTCTTGTAACTCTGTGACTCAATCTTCTAGCTTATCAGTCGTACGGCGCAATACCCCGTTGATAAAGCGATAGCCTTCTTCATCACTGTAGCGTTTGGCCATCTCAATCGCTTCATCGATAGCGACTCGCTTGGGCACTTCCATATGCACTATTTCGATCATGGCTAGCCGCAAAATGTCCCTATCTACGCGGGCGAGTCGACCAATGCTCCATTTCTCCATTGCCTCATTTAGCTGGGTGTCGATGGCGGCTTGATAGCGAATCCAGTTGCCTAGCAGCTCGCAGGCGTAGCCACGAACTTCGTCGCGCTCTAGCAGGGCCGCAAGCTGCTGAGGTTCAAGGGTTGTTTTGAGCTTGGTGAGGGTGATTTTGGCGGTGATGATTGCGCTTTGGAGCTGCGATCGCACTGCTTCAATATCCACTACTTTCTGTTCATGTTCTCCAAACAGCCGATCGGCAGCTTCTACACTTCTAGCCGCTGACTCTAGCGACTGACGCACCGCCTTCATCTCTTTACTATCTTGTTGCACGAACATCAGCAGCTCTAGTTTCTCACCTACCTGGTTGATAGCCGTTTTGGCCAGGGGAATTGCAGGCTCGATCCGCGAGCGAATCTTCTCTGAATCAACTGTGCGAGTTTCACTCTCTAGAATCAGTCGTTCACCGCGCTGCAATTCACCCTCGGCTGTCTCTATTCCCTCTCTAGCATCAGCACCCAACGCCGTCAGCGCCTTGAGCAGCAGGCCGTCTAGCTGTTTATCAGAATAGTCAGCGGCAGAACGGCTGATCGAAGTCTGCCGCTTCGAAAGGTTGTCAGTGAGCTGGCTGACGCCTAAAAGGGCCAGTTCACGAGCGATAGAGCGCGCTTTCATTCGATACCATCAAGCTTGAAGTTCAGCTATTTTATCAGCTGTCTTCGCTGTTGGTGCCAGTCGGCGGCGTAGGCGGCGTTACGGATGGCGTTGTGGATGGCGGACTGAGCGGCTGGGACTGAGCCATCACGGTTTCAGCCGGAAGTGAGGCAGCAGGCGTGTGCAGTTCCTTCATCTCAGCATCACGCCCTCGCCGACTAGCCGGAATCTCTGCGGCTAAATTAGGCCCGACGATACCGCCTGATAGCAGTACCTTAAAAGCGTCTTCTACGGAGATAGAGAGATTCAAAATGTCGTCTTCTGAGACGACAGAGTACCAGCCGCTGGTGGGGTTGGGCGTTGTAGGAATGAAAACGCTGAGCATTTTGCCTGGGTTTTCGGTCACGGCGGCTCCGGTGACAAATGCGATCGCCCACAGCCCCCGACGCGGATATTCAATCAGCACCACCCGGCGAAATCGACTCTTAGAATCTTGAAAAATAGTCTGCAAAAGCTGCTGAATCGTCTTGTAAACAGAGCCTGCTAGCGGAATCGACTGGACAATTCGCTCGCCTAAAGTCCAGCAGCCACCGCCCCGCGAAGTTCCTAGCCATCAGACCAATCAGCAAAATTGCCAGCAGCGGCACCGAAAAGCCTACCACCAAGTTAATCAAATAGCCGAAAAAAGGATTTAGCTCGGTGAAAGGGATTAAGTCGATTGGGAACGCGAGTAAGAAAGCGAACGACCCACGTCGCTACATTAATCGTCAGCCAGATAGTGGTTGCCAGCGGAATGATTACAACTAGTCCGGCAATGAGATCGTTCTTTATGTCTTGCTTGAATTTTTGCAGCACAGCTCCACCCATCTGCCAGCACACATACTGGTCAGTATATATACAGTTTAAACAATTCTTTGCAATTAGACCTCTCTACAAAGAAGTCTTAGTCCTCTGTCCAAGCTCAGGTTCAATCGAGGCGTAGTTGCTCCCTTGCAATATTCTTTGTGTTGAATCGCTCACATCTGCCAAAACTATATCAAATCTACATAGTTCATCTTCATCCTGTCTCAATTCCGTGACCTGCTAAATCTGTAAAATGTAGCGAGCTAGATTGAGATAGATTAAAACGCCCAGCACATCGACAACCGTCGTGATAAAAGGCGCTGACATCAGCGCCGGATCTAGGCCAAAAGACTGAAACAAGAAAGGCAGCGCCGCTCCCGCACTAGATGCCAGTACTGAGATGCCAATCAGCGAGATACCGACCGTCAGAGCAATCGGCAGGTGAGAGGGCTCCGCGCCTTGGAGCACATAGGCCCAGCCAGTTACCACGATTGCTAGCATCAGACCCAAGAACGCCCCTGCGACAGCCTCACGACGAATGACGGTAGCGGCGTCTTTGATCTTCAGCTCGTCAGTATTCAGCCCTCGGATCACAACCGTAGAGGACTGCGCGCCGACATTGCCACCTGTGCCAATCAGCAGTGGAATAAAGGAGGCTAGGACGACGACCTTTTGCAAAATATCCTGCTGAGATTGAATGACAGCGGCGGTGACCGTATTGGTAATTAGCAGCACCGATAGCCAGACAACTCGCTTACGAGCGACGTCTAGCAGATTACTCTGAAAGTAGCTTTCTCCGCCTGACTGGACGCCACCTAGGGTATAGATATCCTCGGTGGCTTCTTCTTCTAGAATGTCAATTACATCATCGACAGTGATGATACCCACGAGCCTATTTTCGGTATCGACCACCGGAACCGCTAGGAAGTCGTAGCGCTGAATCACGCGGGCGGCTTCTTCTTGATCGGTATTGGTCTGCACAGAGACCACTTCGCGAGTCATGATTTCGCCGATAGTCTGCTCGGCGCGGCCTAGCACTAGCTGACGCAGCGACAGAATGCCGGTGAGCTGGCGGGCAAAGTTGGTCACAAAAACGTAGTAGACCGTTTCGCTCAGTTCGGCCTGGGCTCTGATGTGGTCTAGCGCCCTGCCGACGCTCCAGTTTTCTTTAAGAGCGACGTATTCTGGAGTCATGATCCGGCCTGCGGTTTGAGCGCCGTAGCCGAGGAGTAGAGCGGTCGCCTGACGTTCTTGCAAGCTGAGCTGCTCTAGCAGACGGCGTACGATTTTAGCAGGCAGCTCGTCGAACAGTCTGGCTCGATCGTCAGGGGACATTTTATCGACGATGTCGATTAGATCTTGACGCTTAAACTCTTCAATTAGAGACTGCTGAACGGGGGAGTCCAGATTCTCATAGACTTCGATGGCTTCATCTTTTGACAACAGGCGAAAGGCGATCGCCTGCATGGTATCCGGCAGTCCTTCGATCGCTTCGGCAATATCGGCAGGCTGAACGGGAACTAGCAGGGCTTTGGCCCCTCGAAAGTTATCTTGCTCTAAGAGGACTTGGAGCTGCGATCGCACCAGTTCTCTAAGCTCATGGCGCGACGGCTCTCTGGAGGCGAGCCGAGATCTAGCTGGGGTATCGCTATCTGGCACAAATTAGTCCCTCCATAACGCTCTGCTGCGGCGATCGCCACTGTAACGTTCTAGCTGTAACGCTTTATAGTCTACTGTCGCAGCGTCAGTGTTGTGTGTTTTCAGGATTTGCTTTTGGCAGAGCGCATCTGAATCTAGTACTGCGCAAGAAGGTGCTGCACCTTCTCGGTAGCGTTGGTAGTGCTGTCCCAGAATTTTGCGACTTTCTCGGCGGCAAGCTGTTTAGGCTGAGCTGTGTTTAGAAAGATGCGATCGCGCCCCTGTAGCTTGGCGTTATACAGCGCTTCATCTGCGCGCTTAATCAGCTCTTCGTGGGTAGTAGTGTGCGCTAGCTGAGCGGGTCGAAGCGTAGAAATGCCGATGCTTACGCTCACGAACGGCTTGATCAAAGAACCGCGATGCACAATTCGAGCACTCGTCACTTCCGATTGAACCGCTCTAGCGACCTTTTGAGCCCCTTCAGCATCTGTATTGGGCAGCAAAATCACAAATTCTTCTCCCCCATACCGGGCGACCTGGTCCTGATGACGGTGTACGGCTCTACCCAAAGCCGCCGCAACTGTCTGCAAACAGGCATCGCCAGCGAGATGTCCGTAGGTATCGTTGTAGCGCTTGAAGTAGTCGATATCGCATACCAGCAGTGAGATTCGCTGTCTTTTTACCCTTGCTTCTTCCCAGCGTTTTACGATGTTTTGGCTAAAGCTACGGCGATTGTCGACCTGCGTTAGGTCATCGATAAAGGCTAGTTGCTGCAGTGCCTGGTTTTCTCTAGCCAGAGAAGCTTTCAGCGATTTGTGCTGCTCTAAAATAAGATTGTTCCTTTCAATCTGCTCAGCGAGATCGAGCTGAGTTGCCTGTAGCTGACGCACCAACCTAGCGGTACCCAGGTGATGCTCTAGTCTGAGCCAGCATTCCTCCGGCGCAATCGGCGTTTGCAAATAGTCATTGCCGCCACAGCGCAGCGCCGATACCCACTCATGGCTGATGCCCCTAGCCCCTACGAATACAATCGGCAAATGCTTTGTGAGCGGCTGTTGACGCAACGCACGGCAGAGTTGATAGCCCCGATCACCCGACGTTTGCAGATGAATTAGCAGCAGATCTGGCGATTCTTTGGTGATCGCTTCCAGGATCTGATCAAGCTGACCTCTAACAAGGACTTCACAGCCCTTTTCAGCAACAGTCTGTACAACAGAACTAAACTGATAGCCTAAATGGTCAATATCTAACGGGTCGGCTCGGTACCAGGCAACGACATTCGTCACAGGGTAGGGCATTTGCTGGTAGGTCATGCGAATGAGGATGCAGTAGTCATCTATATGAAAGATGAGAAAGTGGAAAAAGGAGCGAGAATCCACGTAGGTATTAGGAACCGGTTTCTCTTAATACAAATCTAACAATTTACATTGATACTTGTTTCCGTAGAAACACGAGCGCTCAGGTAGTTCAGGCTCAATATCTTTCAATAGATAGAGCAATCTACTGAAACCCAAGTCCGACGAATCGCTAATGATAGCTTTGGCAGTCGGAACTACGGCCGTAGTTCCGACACGAACTAAGGACAAAAAGCGCCTGAACAGAAATAGGATCTCGGCCACAAAGCGTATACCTTTAGAAACATACATTCCGAAAACAGACGATCTAGACAGCTCTACGCAGCTAGCCCTCGGTGGCGCAGCAATGCTTTAGTACTAGGTTCTCTGCCTCTAAAAGACTTGAACACTTCCATCGGGTGGCGACTTCCCCCTAAAGATAGAACCGTGTCGCGAAATCTCCGACCGATGGTGGCCACTTCATCCTTGTTATCTAGCCCGGCTTCCTCAAAGGCGGAAAAAGCATCAGCGCTAAGCACCTCGGCCCAGAAGTAGCTGTAGTAGCCAGCCGCATACCCCCCAGAAAAGATATGGCCAAAGCTGCATAGCGTTGCATCCTCAGGCAGCGGCGACATGACGGTTGCTTTTTGGGCAATGCGATCGCGCACCTCCCAAACCGACTCATCACCATCTGATCTGTACTCAGCGTGCAGCGCCATATCCACCCAGCCAAAATTGACCTGGCGCAAAATGGCATTTCCGGTCATGAAGTGACGCGCCGCCAGCAGCTTTTGATAATCCGTCTCCGGCAGGGCTTCTCCAGTCTCATAGTGCTGCGCCATCCCAAAGAGCGTATCGCGCTCATAGCACCAGTTTTCCATGAACTGACTCGGCAGCTCTACCGCATCCCATTCGACATTGTTAATCCCCGCAGCATCTGCATAGTCCACGCTAGTGAGCATGTGCTGCAATCCGTGGCCAAACTCATGAAAGAGCGTCTCTACCTCGCGAAACGTCATCAGACTCGGCTTATTATCTACCGGCGGAGACTGGTTACACACGAGATAGGCAACCGGCAGCCGAATTTGGGTGCGATCGCCCTCGCTAACCTTGGCACGAACAATACACTCATCCATCCAAGCCCCGCCCCGCTTCTCCGCAGGCCGACTGTATGGATCTAGATAAAAATGGGCAATAGTGGACTGGGTAGCGTTGTCGCTCACCCGAAAATAGCGAACGTCCTCATGCCAGATCGGAGCGTCGCCATCAGCCGCTGCAATCGTAATGCTAAAGAGCCGCTCAGCTAGGCCAAAGAGTCCTTCCAGAACATTCGGTAGTGAAAAGTAGGGACGCAGCGCCTCGTCGTTTAGATCAAACTGCTGCTCGCGCATCCGCTCCATCCAGAAAGGTACATCCCACTGCTTCAGTTCGGTAAAGCTAGCATCTTGCGACCGAGCAAACTCCTCGATAGCTTCGATTTCTGCTTGAGCCGCTTCATAGCTAGCAGATCTCAGCTCCTCCATCAGATCTTCTACCGCCGCAACCGAAGGGGCCATCTTGCGCGCCAAACTTAGCTCTGCGTAGTTATTAAATCCCAACAGCTCCGCTTGCTGCTGGCGCAGATCTAGAATCTTCTCAATCAGCGGAGTGTTATCCAGTTCTCCGCTAGACGCCCTGGTAATCGAAGCCCGGTAAAGCTGTTCTCGCAGGTCTCGCCGCTGTGAATGCCGTAAGAAAGGAACATAGCTGGGCACATCTAGCGTAATTCGCCACGGACCCGCCTCGGCAGTGGCGGCTTCGCCATCGTCTCTAGCCGCCTGGGCAGCTAGGCTTAGCAAGCTAGGCGGCAGTCCGGCAACCTCTTCTAGCTGGCTTAGCGTGAGGCTAAACGCTTTGGTCGCGTCCAAGACATGATTGGAAAACTGAGTCGAAAGCTCTGCTAGCGACTGTTGAATCTGATTGAATTTTTCTTTGCGCGCTCCCAACAGGCCCACCCCAGAGAGCTTGGCATCGCGGATGGCAGATTCAATAATGCGCTGCTGGGCGGGCACTAGCGATTTACTTTCCGGGCCAGATTGAAACTGCTTAAGGGCATTGTAGATAGATTGGCTTTGACCAATCTCATTAGAAAACTGCACCAGAGCAGGCTGCACACTTTCGTAGGCCGTGCGTAATTCAGGGCTGTTTTTGACGCCCATCAGATGGCCGATAATCCCCCAGCTCCAGCCCAGTCTCTCTTGGATCTCGCTTAGCGGTTCGACTACGGCCTGCCAGGTTGGCGTTATTGGGTTCGCCTGGGTTAGGTCCGCTTCGATAGCAGCCAGCGAGGCTCGAAGCGACGTTAGCAGTTGATCGATACCAGGAACAACGTGACTAGGCTGAATATCCTCAAAAGGAGGTAAGCCCTTGCCAATTAGTAATGGGTTGCTAGAGCTAGCTATGGATGGGTTGGTGGTGGTTGACACACTCATAGGTGACCTTTGAGAACTGGACATTGAGAACTAGACATTGAGAGCTGAACATTGAGAGCTGAACATTGAGACTGAACATTGAAAACGGATTAAGTACGGAACAGGCAAAATGCAAAGCGGAACTCATAACGACTACGAGTTCCGCTTTTATAATACTAGAATACTAGAGCAACACTGTGATTGGTAGGCAATAGCCAATCAAACTTTGGCACGGGTTTAGCGCAGACGGAATCGGCAGAGGGCGATCGCTATCGAGAGTCTGGATCTGTGTAGCCCTGGATATTTTCAGGGCGTAGAGGACGCATCACCTGGCTAGCTTGAGAAATTAGAGCATCTGATCCCTTCACTACCACCAGATACTTGCCGTCCTTGAGCCGATTGCGATAGGAGACAGCATCGCCACTGCCAAAGCCGATACCCGTGCCGCCCCCGATAAAGAAGCCGCCCATCGCCCCGGCTACAGAGCCCAAGAGCCCGCCAATGATCTGGTTGCCGAGCGTCCCAGCCCAGGGAAAGGTATCAAGACCCGTAATTAAGTTGAAGCTAAAGCCCCCCACAAATCCAAAGGGGACAGTCCAGAAGGCTAGCTGCTTGATCTGTTTCCACGCCTCGTCTTTAGGATCGATTAGGCCGTAGTCATCGGCAGATTTGAACCCTCTACCTAGCAGGTCCACTTTGTCCATCGAGATCTTGGCCGATTCGAGGGCGGTGTAGGCGGTTTCGGCTTGAATGCGATCGCTCCAAACCGCTACTAAATAACTCATCGCTTAGCATTCTCCTGCTCGTGACTGGTGCGCTGACTGGCTGGCTGACTGGGCTGGCGAAATAGATGGTCGTGCGTAGGGCTGTAGAGACGCGATCGCACTCGTTCTTCTGCTGCTAAGGTGTCTTCGCCGCTCCGCTCAAATGTCGCTCGGTTCTCTAGCGCTGGAGAGACAATATACAGCGTTGTTCGCACCAGATCATCTGCCTGAGTGACTTTAGCCATCTGCGAGAGCGGCACCACCTGAATCTGCTCGTCTGGCCAGCCGACTCGAAAGCAAATCGCCACGGGCGTCTCGGCTGGATAGTGAGTCATTAGCTGCGCCTGCGCTGCGCCTACATGTCGAGCGCTCAGGTACAGACACAGGCTGGCCCTGTGCGCAGCGAGCCCAGCCAGCTCTTCGGTCTCAGGGACCTGAGTTCGCCCACTAATTCGCGTCAAAATGATGCTCTGCACCTGGGCCGGAATGGTCAGCTCTACCTGTAGCTTTGCTGCCGCCGCCTGAAACGCACTAATCCCAGGAATCACCTCAAAGGGAATATCCGCTTCACTCAGCCTCAGCATCTGTTCATGAATAGCGCTGTAGAGACTGGGATCGCCAGAGTGGAGTCTCACTACAGACTTACCTGCACGGACACGCTCAATCATTAGTGGGACAATCGCTTCTAGCGTCATCTTCGCAGTCGCGATTTTCTCTGCATCTGCGCGCAGCGTCTGGAGAATTTGCACAGGCACAAGCGAGTTGGCATACACCACTACATCCGCCTGTTCGATCAGCTTTTGCGCCTTAACTGTTAGTAACTCTGGGTCTCCAGGACCCGCTCCAACAATATAGACAGCCGGAGCAAGCCGGGCGGACAATGTCGGTGAATTCATGGAGGCCCTTGAAAGAGTAAAGT
This sequence comes from uncultured cyanobacterium, assembly GCA_963772185.1. Taxonomy (GTDB): domain Bacteria; phylum Cyanobacteriota; class Cyanobacteriia; order Phormidesmidales; family Phormidesmidaceae; genus Phormidesmis. Next base: position 128,490 of record CAVYWR010000004.1, read on the forward strand.
CTAAAAAGATACTGAAAATAACAGCAAACAAACGTTAGCAGCCATCAGCTAGCATTGATATATAGCGCCATTATTCATCAATTCACTATCATCATCGGCTATTTGTTGAAGAGTGAATAAAGGCAATTGTGAATCGTAGGAGTGCGGATCGAAATCCGTCATGTTGATAGGTAGATGCACCCTGATTCCGAGCCCTAACGGACCTTTTTGGTCTTTTAGGGCTTTTTCTTTGGCCCTATTCAGATTCATTCTCTAGATTTTGTTCGATTTGGCCTTTTTACTTTCAGCTTGAAGCTGTCTGGGCGGCGCTGTATCAGGTAGCCGTTTGCCCAGAGCATAGGTCCAGACCAATCCCAGAGTGCCTATCGCCATGCCCGCTATGCTGATGAGCTGTGCAACTCTGATGGGACCAAACATCAGACTGTCGGTGCGCAGCCCTTCGATCCACACCCGGCCAGCGCTATAGGCAATCAGATAAACCAAGAACAGCGTTCCGGCTCTATACTTACCGGGCTGCTTGAGTCCCCAGAAAAATAGCCCGATCAACAGCGCGAATACGCCCAGATTCCAAAGCGACTCGTAGAGAAACGTAGGATGAAAATATTCAAACGCTCGTAGGTTAGTCGGTCGGTTGGCCAGCGGAATAAACAGCTTCCACGGCAGCTCAGTCGGTGCGCCGTAGGCTTCTGAATTGAAAAAGTTGCCCCAGCGGCCGATGGCCTGACCCAGAATTAGCGAAGGCGCAATCACATCGCTTAGCTGCCAGAACGACAGGCGATTGAGCTTGGCAAACAAAATAGTGGCTAGCGTACCGCCGATCACTGCGCCGTGGATGGCAATGCCGCCTTTCCAAATGGCGATAATGTCACCGGGGCGGCTGGCATAAGATTGCCATTCGAACAGGACGTAGTAGAGCCGCGCACAGGGAATAGCCGCAACCACTAGCCAAATCACCATATCGCCGACTTTCTCAGGGTCGATGCCTTTCTTTTCGGCTAGGTATTGCGATAGCGCTACGCCAATCAAAACCGCCGAGGCAATTAGCAGGCCGTACCATCTGAGCGTAATCGGACCGATGCTGACGATTTCTGGGCCAGGCGATTGGAAGGTGGCTAGAGCATCTGTGAAGATAGGAAAGGCAGGGAGAAGATGGAACATTTAGTTTTCTACCTCGGCCATTTCGATCACTTCGCCATCAAAGTCTTTGACCAGGAAGTTGAGCGGGCGATCGCGCCTTAGCTTGTGCCGAATGCCTCTAGTTTGCACCTGCATCAACAAATACTCCAGACAATCATGGTCAAAGCAAACGTGGCGCTGCCGATTGCGGTTGCCTAAACTCGCACCACCGATAACGTGTAGCTGCGTATTCTTCTTGAGCTGGTACCACAGGCCATCAGCTCCGCCATAACTCTCCCCAGGCAGAGAGCCCAACCCTTGCCCCCCAAAAGGACTGCTAAAACTTTGGCCGAAGCTAGTCGCGCCCATCATCGGGTCCATACCGGCTGCGCCGAGCGTTTGCTCATAGTTGTAGTAGTAGTGCAGAGGAACATCTGCGGCCGATAGGCTCAGCATACCTTCATAGAATCGGCGAGCCGACTCAATATCAGACACCATCACGGTATGCACCTTGGGGGCGCTGCGCAAAAAAGCCCACATCGCGCCCGCGTAGGCGACTAGCAGCATCACCATGATCCCTTGAGTAGAGACCAAAGTATCTAGTGGGATATTAGCGACTAAGGTGATTGCATTTAGAGCAGAGCTTGTTATCATCGCGCCAGAAGAAGTGGTGTTGGCTATAGTTTACCAACTTAACAATTGTGATTGAATTCACGGACGTTTTGTGGGAAGGCTGTTGAGCAGACACTACCTGGAAGATACTGTCTGAAGGAGAGTGCGTAGGCACGTGCCCGATCTCAAAAACCTGCTGTCTCAAAACCCTGTATTTTGTCCAGGATAGCTGTACGATCGCCTGTCGCTGACAAAGTGCGCCTGTTCTTTTCATATTTTTGGCCTAGATCTGCTGAACCCTGTGCAAATTCCTACTTTTCCCGAATGTGATCACGAGTTGGTCAAGGCGCTGATTCACCACAGCGACTATGAGCTGGTGGCAGGTCTACAGCGATCGCCTGCTGACGGAAAATATTTCACCGCACTTTTTTGCCGATATAGCTCGGTGGTGTACTCGCTGATTCGACATTCTGCCAAATCCCCTGTTCAGGCTGACTATCTCTTCGCGCTTACCTGGCGGCACCTCCTCAGCGAGCTGGGTGCGATTGACTTAGGCCCGTACGAGAAGAAGACCGATCCGGGATCAGACGAGACTACTGCCGATTTTTCGCTACAGGGCTGGCTAATCAATCTGACAGCCGCGCATATCAATCAGGTAGAGATGCCGAATGTAGAGTCAATTCACTACGCACTCTCAGATGCGCCGCCGCCGCTGTGGTGCTACACAGAGCGAGCGCTAGACAGACTATCGCCTAGACACCGGCTGATGATCGTGATGGCTAAAACATTTGAGTGGAGCGATACGCGCATTTCTGCCTACCTTCAAGCAGAAGGGGAAAATCTTTCCGCACCAGAAGTCCACGCCGAGCTACAGGTAGCGTATCAATCGCTAGAGCGCTCAATTCCAGAAGATATGCGAACAATATATCTTGGGCATCCGCTGACGGTTGTCCCTTCGCCTGCTGAAACTGGATTGATGACCATTGAATTCGATGAGCCAGGTCAGTAAGCCAGTTCAGTGAGCCAGATTTGTGAGCAAGCAAAACTGGGTACCTTATCAGCATGTCGGGAGGAAGAACTCATGGACTTTGGGTACAGGGCTAGTTGGTTGTTGCAGTTTGCTGGTCTCTCCGCTGGCGCGCTACTCCTAGCCTTTAGCAGCGCAGCGGCACCGGTACAGGCTTCACAAAGTCTGACAAACCAGCTACATACACCTCCTCGAAGCGCTTTTCGTCAGCAGCGAGATGTTGCCGATGAGTTTCTACTAACAGGTCAAAAAGAGCGACTCTCAGGAGAGTTCGAGTCGTCAATTATCGCGCTACAGGCAGCCGCTGATGCCTATCACTATCTAGGCGATCTAGCGGGTATGGGTGAGGCTTATAGACAGCTTGTGCAAATACACAGCAGTCTAGGCCGATACCGAGAGGCGGAGACAATTGTGCGGCGGCAGCTCGCGATCGCCCGCTCTAACCAGAACTTTAGCGACCAAATCCTAGCACTTAACAATCTTAGGAACTCTCAGCCTACAAACTAGCGATCTAGACACGGCCCATGCCGCTTTTTCTGAAGGCTTGCTAATCGCTAGAGATGTAGATAGCGAGCGCGGTATCGGTCTTTCTTTGAGCAACCTTGGCCTGGTTGCAGCAGCTCAAGGGCTAGATAGCGAGGCGATGGCATACTACGAAACGGCGGCTAACTACCGCGCTCGTGCTCGTGATTACGCAGGTCAGGCAAATACCGACAGCAATTTAGGCGATGTCTATCTGTCGATGGGTCAGACCACTAGAGCAATCGGTGCGTATCGGCTATCGCTGATATTAGCTAAGCAAGTAGATGATACCTATCTTCAGCTAAGAGCGATTGATGGATTGATTCAGGCGTATCGCGATCGCAGCGAGCTGCATAGGCTACCCGAATATCTAGACGAGCGCATTGCCCTAACCCTGCGTACAGACGACGACTGGCAGCGTCTGATGACACTCAAAACAATGGCCGAAGTCAAGCAGGATATGGGTGAATGGAGCGCTGCTCAAGACTTGTTTGGCCGCGCTCTGACGCTAGCGCTCGCTTTAAACAGGAAACAGGTTCAAGCAGAGCTAACCAATAGCCTGCGCCAGCTATCGATGCAGCTACAGAACTAAATTCCAGGTATTATCCTGTGAGGTCACGACTACACTAGTGCCTTTCATGGATGCAAACCCGTCACAATCCGGTCCACTGCGATTCGATCTTGTTAGCCTCTTTCCAGACTTTTTTACTTCTCCACTAGACTCTGGGCTAATCGGCAAAGCGCTACAGCGGGGCCTAGCTACCGTTACGGTCACTGATCCACGAGACTTTGCAACCGACAAGCACCACAAGGTGGACGATATTCCCTACGGTGGCGGCGTCGGTATGCTGCTAAAGCCAGAGCCGATCTTTGCTGCGGTTGAGTCGCTGCCGGTGCTACCGAAAAGGGCGGTGCTGCTAATGACGCCGCAGGGCCAGACGATGGATCAGCCTCTGTTTAAGACGCTGACTAATTACGACCAGCTAGTGCTGATTTGTGGCCATTACGAAGGCGTTGATGAACGGGTATTGAATTTGGTTACCCAGGAAGTATCGCTGGGTGATTTTGTCCTGACCTGCGGTGAGATTCCAGCGCTGGCACTCTTAAACGGAGTACTGCGGCTGCTGCCTGGCACAGTTGGCAAGCGCGATTCTTTGAAATACGAGAGCTTTGAGACTGACCTGCTCGACTACCCGCAGTACACTAGGCCCGCTCAGTTTCGGCAGTGGGCTGTACCTGAGGTGCTGAGGTCTGGGGATCATGGTGCGATCGCCCAGTGGAGACACCAGCAGCAGCTAGAACGCACGCGGCAGCGCCGACCCGATCTGTTCAAACGCTGGCAAGATAGTAACGACGCATAGCCACAGCCTTTTGATCTCCATCCTTTTCTTGGCATATCCTCTTCACCTATGAAAATTCGCATTGGTAACGGATTCGACATTCATCGGCTTCAGACGGGCCGCAAGCTGATCCTAGGTGGAATCGATATTCCCCACACTCAAGGACTACTAGGCCATAGCGACGCTGACGCGCTGACGCACGCCATCATGGATGCGATGCTAGGGGCGCTGAGCTTGGGCGATATCGGCCTGTACTTTCCGCCGAGCGATCCAAAGTGGGCGGGGGCAGATAGTCAGGTGCTGCTTGCTCAGGTCAATCAGCTGGTGTGCGATCGCGGCTGGTACGTTAGCAATATAGACAGCGTAGTCATCGCGGAGCAACCCAAGCTAAAGCCACACATTCACAGCATGCGCGAACAGCTAGCAGCAACCCTATCCATTGAGCCCGACCAGATCGGCATCAAGGCCACTACCCATGAAAAGCTAGGACCTATTGGTAGAGAAGAAGGCATCGCGGCCTACGCAGTGGCGCTGCTGCAATCTTAAACTTCTGTAGGACTGCTGACGTAAAACTACTGAAACAAGGCTTCTGGCGCAGAATTGACAGCGACAAAGTCACAGTATGCCCGCTGTGATACATACACCACAGTATGCCAGTCAAAGAATTGCCCTGTTCTACCTCGCAGACAGAATGCTTCATTCTATTTTTATTCTACAGGCACAGTCAGCCCAGTCTTTGTATAAAAGTTTACTTGGTTAGTCTAACCACGTAGAGTAAATGTAAAGATCTAGTGATGGTATTAAAAAATACGCAAATATTCTTATATTTTTTCTAGAATCTTTGCCAATCATTAAGGTGTAAGCATCTATGCGACGACTTTTCTACAGAAAAGTTTGTGAAGACTCTTTAAACTTTACGTATTTCTGACTAAACGCCTGAAGAAGAGAACATCGTTCACCCTATCAGTTTGGAACTTAACCACCAGTCGCTCGTCAGGCATTTGATGGCTAATTCCAAGCGATAAAACAATCAAAAATTCCTGATAAGTCCAATATGTGATGTGTTCATAAGTTAGAAGCATACGTCCTGAAAATGCGCTGGAAGAATTACATAAGAAGTACAGCGAAAAGTACGAAGAAGTCCAAGAATACAGCTCAGCAGGATACGGCTCAGCAGGATACGGCTTGGTAAAGCACGGCTCTTCCACGCCAGTCACACGTGCAGGGGATCGGCGCGCAGGATAAAGAATTAGCAACGAAGTGGGGGAACGAGTTTCCCTTGCGAGGCTTATTTACAAAGTGGAGGTAAGGATTGTGAACAGATTTAGCGAGTCATCGATTGTATCAGTGCCAGTGGCACACAGGCCCTTTGGCTCAGCAGGATTGCCGTCGCGTAAAGGCTTTTCTGCTAGCCCACCAGAACGAATTGGGATCAAAGGCGAATATGACTACAACGGCTTAGCAAAGCGCGTTTCACAGTGCTTTAGCCAGTTTGTCCAAGAAGATATCAGCCAGCTTAAAGTGCGTCAGCGCGGCTGCGTTGTGATCCTAACTGGCGCGGTGCCCTCTCGTACTCTATTAAATCAGTTAGTGAATTTGGCAACTAGCGTGGAAGGAACAGCCCTAGTAGAGATCTACCGAATGAAGTTCACTGAAGACGGTGACTAGCTCAGGTGTCTAAGTATAGCCTTCCGCACTTTGCTTACTACACGTAGAAAGGCTACACCCGTTGTTCTATAGCACAAAGTGCCATAGCAAAGTGCGAATGCATCCGCGCTTTGCTACATATTGTCCCACTTGCTTCATTCCATCATGTTGGCGACAAAATCTGTAAAGACCTCACCTTTTAGGAATTGGGGATGGTTCATCACTCTTTGATGAAATCCAATCGTCGTTGGCAATCCGGTGATGGCACATTCCCTAAGTGCCCTTTGCATTCGCCGAATTGCAGTGTCTCTGTCAGGCCCCCAGACAATTAACTTGCCAATCAAAGAGTCATAGTAGGGCGGAATTTCGTAATCGGTATATACGTGGGAGTCCATTCGCACGCCTAGACCCCCAGGCGCTAAGTAGCCGCTGATTCTACCGGGATTAGGGCGAAAGTTGTGCTCTGGATCTTCTGCGTTAATTCGACACTCTATGGAGTGTCCCCGCAGCTGAATATCGGACTGAGTGAAAGCAAGGCGATCGCCTTGAGCAACCCGAATCTGCTCAGCGATTAGGTCGATGCCAGTAACCATCTCTGTGACTGGATGCTCTACCTGGATGCGGGTATTCATCTCCATAAAATAGAAGTCCCCTTTACGATCGACTAAGAACTCTACAGTACCGGCACCGACGTAGTTGATTGACTGCGCCGCTCTGACCGCCGCCGCCCCCATCTTCTGCCGCAGTCCCTCATCTAGAGCCGCACTAGGCGCTTCTTCTAAGAGCTTTTGATGGCGTCGCTGAATAGAGCAGTCCCGCTCACCTAGATGGACGACGTTGCCATAGCTATCCGCTAGGATTTGAAACTCTATGTGGCGCGGGTTTTCGACGAACTTCTCTAGATAGACTCCCGGATTGCCGAAAGACGCTTCTGCTTCTCCCTGCGCGGCCAAGAACATCTTGCCTAGCTCATCAGGGCCTAGCACCAGCCGCATTCCCCGTCCGCCGCCACCTGCCGTTGCTTTGATAATGACCGGATAGCCGATCTTGGCGGCGAGCCTAGCAGCTTCTTCTTGATTGCGCAGCAGTCCTTCGCTGCCAGGGACAGTCGGTACTTTGACGCTTTGCATAGTGGCCTTTGCGGTTGCTTTGTCGCCCATTGCAAGCATGGCAGCAGCTGTCGGACCAATGAAGACCAGGTTGTGGTCAGCGCAGATTTCCGCAAATCGGGCGTTCTCAGCGAGGAATCCGTAGCCTGGGTGGATGGCGGTGGCCCCTCTAGTAAGCGCGGCGGCAATAATGTTAGGGATGTTGAGGTAGCTTTTACTGCTAGGGGCCTCACCTATACAGACTGCTTCGTCTGCTAGCTGGACGTGGAGCGCACTGCGATCGACTGTAGAGTGGACAGCTACCGTGGCGATCCCCATTTCTTCACAGGTGCGGATGATCCGCAGGGCAATTTCACCACGATTGGCAATCAAAATCTTAGAGAAGCTCATCTGGCAGCCAGCATCTTTGCTGAGTCGTTAAGAAGCTGATCGTATCACGCATCCTTCTGCTGCTTTTTCCTTTGCCAAAAGGCTCTCGATCATCTATGGCACGGTTCAGTGTTGTCTTTCACAATCTAGGGAGTTGCGATCATAGCAGCCGTCGAAAAGTGCTCGTTATGCCGTATTCTTATAAATCGATGTGATCATCTGCGGATGTGGTGGAATTGGTAGACACGCACGCTTGAGGGGCGTGTGGCTCACGCCTTGCGAGTTCGAGTCTCGCCATCCGCATATTTTTTTGCACAATAAATGCTCTGATGTTTGCAGGCGCGATGTCTGGAGTTCTGATGTTCAGAGCTTTGATGTTCAGAGCTTTGATGTTCAAAGCCGTAGTGTTTTATGTCTTCTGCTTCTTCGTTATGATAAGAGCAAGAACATAAACTTTTGTAAACACTTGACTTCAGCCTCTCCTACCCTTCCTTTGAGTCAACCAACTAGCTGGCATGCTCTGCGCCCCCTATGGCAAGGTGGCCAGCAGATTGTCAAACAGGGACTGCCTCACGATCAGCTCTCTCCAGCATGGCAGATTCTGATGCTGGGCGACGGTTCACCAACGCGTCATCTACAGCTCTTAACTCGTGAGCCGACGGAGGTAGATGTAATTGATATGTCGCCGGTAGCAGCAGCCGGTGACTCTGCACCCCTGCCAATCTCACAGGTGCCGGGGCCGCATCTGCGTCGTCAGGTTTGGCTGCGAACAGCTTCAGGGCAGCGACTCGCCTATGCAACTTCTTGGTGGGAGGCTAGCCATGTAGATGAGTATTTAGAGAACCGGTCTCTGCCAGTCTGGGCTAGCTTAGCTAGATTACGCACAGAGCTCTACCGCGATATTCAAGGGATTGAATTTGGCCACTCACAGGTATTAGAGAATGCGTTTGAACAAAAAGGACCATTCTGGGGGCGGCACTATTTGTTCTGGCATCACGGTCAGCCGTTGACTTTGATCTATGAGGTGTTTTCGCCTTATCTAATTCGCTATCTAGGTCCAATGGGATCGGAGTGTCGCTAAAGGGTTTGCTTCTATTACCTCTACCTATGAGGGGTTTGGCTGTGAGCGGGTTTGCTCTGGTCTAGCCAGATCTGAGCGCGAATGGGACCATAGCGATCTCTAAGCGATCGCTCGACGCGTTCACCGATGCTGCTAGCAATCGTCGTATATTCTGGGTGCAGCGCAATGTGCAGCTCTATCCATACCTGGCGGCCGACCATTCCTCTAGAAAGGATGCGGGTGCAGCGAGTGACCCCTTCGGTTTGGCAGACCACTTGGGCAATGGCTTCGGGCGCGATCGCAGTTGGTCTTAGCAGCATCGGTAGCTGTTCATGCAGCATTTTCCATAGGCTACCTGCTGCTAACATTACTAAGAAGACCGCCAGCACCGGGTCGAACCACAGATATCCTCTGTTGATCATGACCAAACCAACTATTAGCAGTATGGTCAGCCAGCTATCGGACAATATATGAGCAATATTGAGCTTCAAAGCTAGACTGCTATTGTGCTCACTCTGACGCGCTGCAAATACTACAGCGGCCATCAATAGCGCAACCATCACAGAGACTAAGACAACCAGCGGCAACGTCACCTGCGCACGGACCGTAGCTGATACAGGTTGAAAAAGCCCGCTCACCTGATCGACAGCAATCAGTAAAATCGAAATTCCAGCAAACCCCAGCATTGCTGATAGCCCTAGAGCACCCGCCGCCTCGCTACGACCGTGTCCCCATATCTCTTTGCCTAGCGTGCGCTGCGGCGAAGCCACCGCGACTAGGCTGATCAAAGTGCTAAAAACATCAATTAGCGTATGCAGCGATTCTGCCAGCAGACAAAGTGACTGGCTGACCCAGCCCGCTGCCAGTTCTATGGCAAAGACTAGCAAAGTCATCCACGATATCATCAACAGCAGCCTGTAGCTGATGTGCCGTTGGTGTCCGCTTTTGTTCATAGCCAGCAGGCTATCACGGGCAATGCTGTCATTATCTACTCATCTGCTGTTAATTTCGGCCCTTAGCCTTACAGACTAACCGCTAGGTCGTCGACCTTCTGGCCTATTGCCTTTTAGTTAACGTTCATCTGCCAAGTAAACCACCAGGCAGATGTGATCAGGCAAGCATTGTACGATATTGACTCAATATTGGCTAAACAAGTATTGGCTAAAAATTTGAGTGGAAAATTTAAAATCAGAAAGGACACCGACGACTGGCCGTGTTTCGTCTCGGTGTCCTTACTGGTTCGCTCCTCACACCATATCACTATAAAAGAAGACTGACCTTTTGTCATCTTTTCAGGCCATTGGGTCAAGTGGCACATTCGTAGCGAGTAGACAGCCGGTCACATAGTGTCGCTAGCCATCTTTGATCAACGACTTCGTTCCTATCGAAAGCGCAGACGCTAGAGTCAGTCTGGAACAGACACTAAGCTCAGTCTCAAGCAGCTCTCTTGAATGAGCATATAGAAACGAGCTGGTAGAGACTAAAAATGACAATCAAAAGCGGGAGTAGACTCGGTCGCTTCGTATAAAATATCTATGAAGCTACTGAAGAATTATTTACCGCTCTTACACACCTTCTTGCTGCGGATTTTTGGCCAGATTTACCTAGCAGAGTAATCAAACCCAATTGTAAACCTGCCTGTTTTACGGGTATTTACTGTAGATTTCGTAATTAGTTTCTAATATCTCTTTATAAGACCCCTCGGAAAATGCTGAAGTAGTGATAAAGAGCGGAATTTACGCATCCAAAACCCAACAACTTATATTAATCTACTAACAACATCAGCTTATACGTAGAGGGCGACACCAGCTAGGTAGGCTCTTCTCAGTTGCGATAGGATAAGCGTTTTGTCGGAGTGCTTTCCACCCGAAGTCGTCGTGAATTTGCCTAGCTAAGCGTCAGCTTTCTAGAGGACCATTTTTACTATTCGTAATTTTGCTAATTTTTTCGCTGTTCACAGAAATTGCGGATAGTAACTATTGATTAGGACACTCTCTGTTTTTCCACCCTATGGAACTCTTCCTCACCTATAGATGACAATATCTACGCCGCTCAAAGCCAACCCTCTTTTGTCTACTATGTCGTTTACCCAATCAGATAATGCACGCCCGTTTCTGGCGTGGCAGCGCATTTCTGACTGGGCAACCGAGCACTATCGCTGCCGCACGTTTAACAAAGACGAGAAGATTCCAGCTCGTCCTGGACTGCTCTACTTAGTACAAAAAGGGTCGGTGCGCTTGCTCGGTAGTGCCCAAGCCAACGCGACGATGAAAAGTAGCGGCACGAGAATGCCTTTAGTGGCTTCTGAGGAAGCTTTCCTGGGTTTTGTAGGTGCAGGACAGCCTTTTGAGGTAGTGGCGCAGCCGCCTTTCACGCTGCAAAGCTTTGCGCATGTGGATCAAACTACGGTCATCTGGCTGTATTGGAATGATCTAGACACTTGGCCCCATTTCCAGAAGGAAGTATTGGATGCTTTTCGGCGACAGCACCAGCGCAAGCTGCTATGGCTAAGCACGTTAGGCCAGCGGCGGACGATTGATCGGCTACTGGGCTTCTTGACCTTGCTAATTGATGAGCATGGCGAGCACTGTGAACAGGGCTACTACTTACCTTTTCCGCTGACCCACGCTCAAATTGGTAGCGCCATTGGTTCGACGAGGGTAACGGTCACCCGGCTGATGGGCAAGCTGCGCCAGGGCGGCATGATTCAAAGCTACGACGAAAACCTAATTTGTATCCCGCACAATAGCAAGGACTGGAAGATCCAAAGCTGAAAGCAAATTACGCTTCAGCAGCAGGCAAAGCAGCCTCTCTACAAAAGAGATTGCAAAGAGACCGTGGGCAACATGCTGCCCACGGTCTTTTTATTTCGCCTTCATCTGTCCGATCTCTTCACCCTGCGCTCCTCCACTTCAAACTGAGCGAATTGAGCACTACAGCAACAGAGCTTAGTGCCATAAGGCCACCAGCAAAACCTGGATTGAGCGATAGCCCAAACGCAGGGAGGAACGCGCCAGCCGCCAGCGGAATGCAAATCAAGTTGTAAGAGAAGGCCCAGATCAGGTTTTGGCGAATTTTGGTGAGGGTCGCTTGACTGAGCTTAATAGCGGCAAGTACGTCTGTGAGGTCGTTGTTGATCAAAATAATATCTGCCGTTTCGATCGCAACTTCGCTACCGGAGTTGAGGGCAATGCCCACGTCCGCTTTGGCCAGTGCAGGGGCGTCGTTAATCCCATCACCAATTAGGCCAACTTTATGACCCGCAGATTGAAGCGCGGCGATCGCACTCAACTTTTCTTCTGGCCTTACTTCAGCCTGTACCTGAGTCGGATCGAGGCTGAGCTGCTGGGCGATCGCCCTAACTGCCACCTGGCTATCGCCGCTCAATATCTTGACGGCTATTCCTGAGGACTCAAGCTCGGCTAAAACCGCTATAGCTTCTGGTCGCAGGCTATCTGCCACGCCGATTAGACCAATTAGCTGATGGTCTCTAGCAATCAAAACAGACGTTTTACCGGTGCTGGCAATATCTTGAGCAATTTCATCGACAGAAGGCTCAATCGAACAGCCGTTTTCTGCTAGCCATGCTTTATTCCCAATGGCAACTGTTTGATTAGCATCGGGATCTGCCGCCTTGATCACAGCGCTAATGCCCAGTCCGGCCCTAGTCTGAAAGCTATCGGCATCGAGAGGGTGTAGCTGCTTTTGTTTTGCTGCCTGTTGAATAGCGAACGCCAGCGGATGGCGAGTACCGCTTTCTACCGTCGCTGCGATCTGTAGAAGCTCATCTTCAGAAAGGTCATCCGCGAATGAAATACAGTCAACCACCTGGGGCGATCCCGTCGTCAGCGTGCCGGTCTTATCAAAGACAAGCGTGTCTATTTTCTGGGTGGCTTCTAGAATATCACCACCACGGATGAGTAGTCCTTTTTCTGCGCCAATGCCAGAGCCCACCAGAATAGCGGTAGGCGTCGCCAAGCCCAAAGCACAGGGACAGGCAACGACGACAACTGCGATCGCCAGCTTCAAACTCACCAACAGCCGTAGGGAATCGGCGACAGGCTGACTAGCGGTGGACATAGCGCTCATAGGCATAGCAGCACCTGCGGACATACCAGTGCTCGTGTGCATAGCAGCGTGGTGAACATGTCCCATCACCGACTGCGCCATCTCCGGCCACAGCGGCACGCCGACAAAGTACCAAAAGCCAAAGGTCAGCACGGCGCAGATTAAGACGCCGTAAGTGAAGTATCCAGCCAGTACGTCTGCAAGCCCTTGAATCGGCGCTTTACGAGTTTGCGCTGTTTCGACTAGCTGAATCATTTGACCCAGCGTGGTCTCGGCTCCGGTATGGGTGACCTGTAGCGTAATCGCACCGGACTGATTGAGCGTACCGGCAGAGATCGCGTCCTCCGACGTGCTTGCGAACGGGGATAGATTCTCCTGTTAGTAGGGATTCATCTATTGTGGTTTCGCCTATGGTAATCACGCCGTCCACCGGAACCTTCTCGCCAGGAAGAACCTGAAGCCACTCTCCGACTTCGACTTGGTCGACTGGAATTTGAACGCTGCTGGTAGGCTCAGACCGAGAGACTAGTCTGGCGAGTGCTGGCTGTAGGGAAATGAGCGATCGCAAAGACCCGGCTGATTGAAAGCGGGCCCGCTGTTCCAAGGTTCGCCCTAGCAGAATAAAGCTCAGCAGCATCACCGGCTCATCAAAGAAGCAGTCCCAGCCTAGCTGTGGAAAAATTAGGGCGACGACGCTAGTTAGATAGGCGCTGAGCGCTCCTAAGCTAACTAGGGTATTCATGTTTGGGGCACCGCGCCGGGCACCCTGGAAGCCAGCAATCAGGATCTTTCTAGCTGGAAATAGCAGGGTAGCAGTGGCTAGCCCAGCGTGAAACCAAAGCGTACTAATGACTGGAAAACTTGTCAGCACTTTAAGCGAGTCGCTGAGATTGAGGTGCTGTAAGTGACCTAGCGTCGAGAGAACTAGCAGGACAGCTGCGACCCAGAGTCGACTCACCTGATCCTCTTGGGCTTGCTCTTGCTTGGCTAGCCACTTTGCTTCTGCGCTCAGTCCGGTCGCGTCCTTTGCCTGTCTTGGCTTTGAGGGATAGCCTGCATCGGTCAAGGTTTGGGCGATCGCTGCGCCATCCGCCTCGGGCGTGCATTCTACAGCGGCCACCTCAGTCACCAGATTGACCGTAGCGCCCAGTACACCTTCACACTGGCTCAGCTTTTTCTCTACGGTGCTCACACAGCCTGCGCACATCATGCCAGATACATCTAGCACAACCGTCTGCGGGTTGACGCGTTCTGCATCAGGGGCACCGGACGCTGTCGATTCGGTGGATTGAGACGGTGGGGAGACAAGCTGGGTCATACAGACTGACGAACGAAGTAAAGAGAACAGGAAACTCCTCTCTTGAGCCTACGCCAATTTTTCTTCTCTGTTTATAAACTCGCGACATAAATCGTTGAATTACTAGTCGAGGGGCTGTGATTTGGCGAATCGCTGTGGCCTGTTTATTGACCTGCTGAGTGGCTTGCTGGTTACCGATGTCTTCCTGATTACAGGGTACTGCTGAAGAAAGAACAATAATTGTAGGGAGAAGGGTGAAGCGATGAGTAGTGGTAGTGGAGCCAGCGACATGTTTTCGGATATTGCTCATCATTGGGCGAAGGGCTGTATCGTCGCTCTAGCCAAGCGTGGACTGGTAGGCGGATATCCCAATGGGACGTTTCGTCCGCTAGCTGTGGTCAGCAGGGCGGAGTTTGCGGTGCTGATTCGCCGGGTATTTCCTGATTTGCCAATTAGACGATCCGCGCAGTCGTTTCCCGATGTGTTTGATCAGTATTGGGCGAATGAGGCGATCGCATGGACCTCAGAACGTGGCCTATTTAGCGGAGATGAGTTGGGCCGATTTCTGCCACGGCAGACTATCTCTAGGGTGCAGGCAATCGTCGTGCTAGCAGCCAGCGCTTTCGGCTGAGCAGGCTAGCGAGGCGATGAGTTCAGCCGAGAGCACCAAAGCCGAACAGCAAACAGAGCAGCTAGTCGATCAAACCTTCACAGATGCAGCGGCAATACCGAACTATGGACGCGCTGCGGTGGGAAAGGCGATCGCAACCAACCTATTTGAATCCTTACCAGAACCTAGAGCGCTGCTGCCAAACCAGGCTTTGACTAGAGGAGAGGCAGCGGCGCTGCTGTGTCGAGCCCTGGCCATTCCCACGGTTGAGCTGACTGGCGCTGCCACACTTACAAAAGCTTTAGTACAGGACAAGCAAACGCTATTCCAGCAGTTCATTCAGCAAGAGAAAGGGTTTGATGCTGAGAAGCTAGCGTTTCTAGACCGTGGCATTCGCAATTCGCCTTTTCGCGGCCAAACCTCTCAGGCAGCCGCCACCTTTCAAAGAACAGGATCAAAAGTAACAGCATTGCCTCTACCGCTTGCTAATGCTGCGCCCTATCCTAGTCGGGGCGATCGCCCGACAATAGATGCAACAGGTTTAGATTTTCTGGCTTCAGATTTGCTATCGGCCTGCGTTTGCGTAGCTACAACCAAGCAGGTCAGCTCAGCGCTCGCTGGTTGGGCCGAGAAGCATTTGTCAACCGCCAGATGTGGAGCGCCACCAAGTTTATTCCGCTACTCAACGTGATCGACCAGGCAAATGGAATTGCGCCTAGAACGCCAATAGAAGATTGTTCCATTCGGCGCAGCGGCACTGAAGCAGGGTTTCCGTTTTCGGTGCTCGCTAGCGGCATCATGTCCTATGACAACCGGGTGGCGACCTCTAACTCATTAGCAGCAATGTTCAAGCGGTTTACTACGCCAGAGGGTTTAGAAAAGTGGACAAGCGGACTGACCGGAAATCAGAAGCTAGCTTTTCAAGGTCGCTATGGGGAAGTCCCTTTTATCGAATATCCAGAGCTGTGGGACTCGAAGACTCGAAAGGTTCTAATCAGGTCGCCGCAGCGGGCACATAGCGGGCAGAATTTGGTTTCGACTTACGATCTGACTCGGTTGATTACGATGGCGGGCTGGCACTGGCGACTGCCCAGGCAGGCTATCGTGCCGAACGCGCAAGGCCACAGTCTGAGCGGACTGATTCGAGCAATGGGCGTAGATACGGCGCGGTATATGGATGTGGCGCTAGAGACGTTGGAGCTGACTAATATTGTGCGATCGCCCGCCATCATCTCCAAAAGTGGATTTGGTCGCAGTGACGAACGCGATCGCACAGAGCTGACCTACTGCGCTCTAGCCGAGTTTGATTTGCCTCGAGTAGGCGCTAGCGATCCGACGGCTAGCCATCAACACTATGCGATCGCCATGACCTTAATTGCGGCGCAGCAAACCGGTGATGCCAACCAGGAAGCGATATTTGTAGACGCACTGATGGCAACTGAGGTCACAGAGATCGTTCGGCGCTTGGTTCTAGGCAAACTGTAGGCTACTTTTGCGAGAAGAGCAAAGCTCTACGGCTTCGCTCAGCCTTCAGTGCCAGTATTTGTGCGGTAGCTGAGCGGAGCCGAAGCTACTGGACCATGTTCATTCTCGACTGACACATCCGCTTCATCCATCCGTTTAGATAGCTGCGGTTAGCCTCCTGCTCCTTCAGCTCGCTAGTATCTACGGGGAAAGGCATTAGGCCCCGAATAGCCGCTTCAGTCACGCAAAACATCGACTTTTGAAAGCTCTGACTGAGCTGTACGCGCACATCATCACTTCCACGGACCGAGCGGGCATACAGCACTTGCAGATAGTCCGGGACGTAGTGGCGCATATCCTGCATTAGCAGCGTCGGCGGAATGCCTGCCCCACCAATCGGCAGCGGATCGGCAAACAGCGCGCCATAGTCAAAATGCTCTTGGTCAATCGGAATCTGATGCGCCTGAGCGTTGTATGAGACGGTGCCGAAAGAAAGGCGTACCTCTAAAGAAAATTGATTCGACGTAGGGAACGGCAGTATCCGGCAAGAAAGTCAGCTCCGCTTCGGCGGGAAGGATGTCGTACTCGGTGCCATCGATGGCGACTTTGTAGACAATTGGTTTACCTGCGTTAGCGACTAGTCCGGCTTTAATAAACTCAACCACCTGATCGATTGTCTGGATACTGCCCTGATCGTATGCGGCTGAGAGATCCATAAAGATATCACTCATCACTCGCCAGAATTGACCCAGGCCAGAGTAGTAGGCAAGCTGACGAACCTGCTCTGGAAGATAGTCAGGAAAGAGTCGGTTAAAGACAAACAAGATTGGATTGGTTCTAGTCTTGGCGCGAATAGCAGGCGAACAGCAAGCCCAAAACGCTTCGGTGTCTAGGTAGGCATCGAGGCCACCGCCGCCGTGCCACATCATGGTGCGCATTACATACTCTGCGTATTCGTAGTTGATGCGGTCATGCCACAGGTGCTTGACGATCTTCTGAGGGGTGATTTCACCATCAAAGTATTTGAACAGCGGAAATAGGTTCAGAAACTGAGTATTGGCAATATGCTGCAAGTTGATGGCATAGGCATCTAGCACAATGCCATAGGCGTGCAGTACGCCGACGACTTCGATTAGATTCTCAGGCGCGTCGGGTAGTAAGGTGCCGCCAGATAAAACTCGGTCAATATAGTTGCCAAGCGAATAGCGTGGGGATGGCTGTAGGGTAGAAGCTAAGAGGGTTGTGGTCATAGTGGACTCGTGGGGAAAGCCTCAAGCTGGCCCAATAGAAGGAAGTTGGTGAGTGAGCAGAAGACTAGTAGCCGGTTCACTGATAGAGGCGACTGGGTAGACGTAGTTAGGAACGAATCGATTAGTGGTCGATTCTATCCATCTAGTCAGCCATGCTGGCTGTAGTCCAAATGCGAAGATGATTAGAACTAGGGTCATAGCGGGGACGCGATCGCGCCAGCTCACCTTGGGTAAAGCAATCTCTACCATGCCGCCCATCCCATCTGGCGTAGCCGTCAGTCTGCCAAAGAATACGCGGTTGATCATCAGCAAAAAGTATACCGCCGTCAGACCAGAGCCCAGCATACAGAACAGCGTCTGCGGCGCAACGCTCTCGAAGCTGCCACGGAAAACAATAAATTCTGAAATAAAGCCAATCATGCCAGGAATGCCAGCGCTGGCCATCGCCCCTAGTACCATCAGCGAGCCGATAAAAGGCAGTCCTCTTTCTGGAGCCATTAGCCCGCGCAGGATGGTCAGATCGCGAGTGCCGGTTTTCTTGTAGACTACGCCAACTAGCAGGAACATCAGCGCCGAGATCAGGCCGTGGCTGACCATCTGTAGAACGGTGCCCAAGATACTGAGCGGTGTGGCAGCGGCGGCAGCGAGCAGAATATAGCCCATGTGGCCAACGGAGCTGTAGGCCACCATTTTTTTCATGTCGGTTTGGGCGATCGCAGCCAAAGATCCATACAGCACACTCACCACCGCCCACCAGGCCAGCAGCGGCGATAGATCCATCCACGCCTCTGGAAACAGACCCACACAAAAGCGCAGCATGCCGTAGGTACCCAGCTTCAGCAGCACTCCGGCTAGCAGTACTGAGACTGGCGTCGAGGCTTCCACATGCGCATCCGGCAGCCAGGTATGAAATGGAAACAGCGGAATCTTGATGCCAAAACCGATTAGCAAAACGCCCATCAGCACCGTTTGTTGCACCATCGTCAGTCCCTGAGCCAGCGACGGATCGTAGTCAAAAGATCCCGTCCCCGACAGCAGCGCTAGGCCCAAAAACGCGCCCAAAATCAAAATTCCAGAGAACGCGGTGTAGATCAAAAACTTGGTAGCCGCATAGCCTCGCCGTTCCCCGCCCCAAATTGCAATCAGCAGATAGAGCGGAATCAGCTCTAGCTCATAGAATAAAAAGAACAGCAGCAAATTTTGAGCCAAAAATGCGCCTGCCACTGCGCTAGTAATTAACAGCAGCAAGGGATAGTACAGCCGAGGCCGGATCACGCTGTGGCTGATATATACCGCAACAAAGCACAGCAGGCTATTGATCGCGACCAGCGGCAGGGCGATACCGTCTACCCCCAGCGAATAGGTCAGGCCCAAAGGCTCTATCCAGGCCAGTTTTTCTACAAACTGAAATCCAGGATTAGCAATATCAAACTGAGCCACCAGAGCAAGCGTCACTATCAGGTTCACGCCCAGTGTGATTAACGCAGCCCGTCGGATCTGATTAGTCTCTATTTTTTGAGGCCAGATGCTAATCAGCAGAGCGCCTACCAGCGGAATCAATATCAGCGCACTCAATATCACCGTTAGTTTTCTTCCCTCAAATCTGTTGTTCTAGTCTTTGCCATGCTCTAACTTTGCTAATGCTCTAACTTTGCCGATGGTCCACCTTTGCCTACCACATGGACCAAGTCGTCATCAGCACCAGCAGCCCCACGCCTGCCACAATCGTCAAAATATAGCTCTGTGACTGTCCCGACACGCTGTACTTAAGGCTCTCGCCACCAAACAAAGACGCCGCCCCCACAAAGTTAACAGCGCCATCTACGACATAGCGATCAAGCCAGCTACTGAGCTTCGATAGCTGTAGAACCCACTTCACTACCGTCAGCTCATACAGCTTCTCGGTGTAGAAATCATTGCCCAGCAAATCTTGAACTCGACGCAGCGGAGCCAGACTAGATCTTGACCAGGCTCGATTTAGCGGTAGATAGAAGCCTAGCCCAGTCCCTAAAACGCCTGAGCCCACCAGCAGCGACACCGCAGCCACGTTGAAATATTCTGAAGGAGGCAGCAGAGACATGCGCTGTAGCAAAAACGGCAGCAGCAGCACAAAGATAGACAGAGTCAGCATCGGCACAGCCATCAGCCAGCCGACCTCCGGCGTACGCCTCGTCTTCATCTGCGGCTCGCCCAAAAACACCAGTCGAAAGACTCGAACCAGATTCAGCGTGCTCAAAAAGTTCACCAGCAGAAAGACGCCCACCAGCACAGGATGCTCTGACCACAAGAACTCAATACCTAGCGCGAACGCCCAGAAGCAGCCAAAAGGTAGAACGCCGGTCAGCCCTAGCGCCCCGGTTAGATAGGTCAGTGTGGTCGCTGGCATCCGCGACCAGATGCCGCCTAGCTCTGTCAGGTCTTGGTTGTGGGTGGTGTAGACCACCGCGCCAATGCTCATGAAAATCAGCGCCCGAGCGGCGGCGTGGGTAAATAGCAGCATCATCGCTACCCCTGGCCATTCTGTGCCAACTGCGATGAATACCAGGCCAATGTAGGCACTGGTGGAATAGGAGAAGGCCCGCTTGAAGTCTATTTGGGCGATCGCAACCAAAGAAGCCCCTACCGCCGTCGTTGCCCCAATCGCAATCAAAACGTCCAGCGTAATCGGCGAAATCACCACCACCGGCTGAATTTTGATTAGAACATAAGCGCCACAGGTCACCACCGCCGAATTGCGCAAGATAGAGGCCGGACTCGGCCCTTCCATCGCCTCATCTAGCCACAGATGCAGCGGGAACTGAGCGCACTTTCCCGTCGGCCCAGCAATCAGCGCCAGTCCCGTCAGCGTCGCTGCAATCGGCGTGAGGTTAGCATCTTTCACCCAAATCGATAGACTGTCGAAATTCAGACTGCCCGCGTAGGTACTCAGCGCCACCAGGCCCATCAGTAACAGCACATCGCCCACTCGCTTCGTCAAAAAGGCGTCCCTAGCCGCGCCAATCACCAGCGGCTGAGCATACCAAAAGCCGACCAGCAGATAGGTAGAGAGCGTCAGCATCTCTAACAAAAAGTAGGTAGAAAACAGAGAGCTACTGAGAATAACGCCGCTAATCGCGCCCTCAAAAAACCCCATCAGCGCAAAGAACCGAGCCAGCGCCCAATCCTTTTCCAGATAGCCCATGCCGTATATCTGGGCTAGCAAGCTCAATCCAGCCGTCAACTCTAGAAAAATTAGGTTCACTGCCGAAAGGTCTAGAGACGCCGAAAGAGTTAGCCCTGCGACATCTAGCCACTCATAGCTCACCACCTGCGTCCCCGTATTCCAGATCGCCTGTAGCAGCAGAGAACCGTGCAGCGTAGCTAGCGCCGTCATCAAAACATTGATGTACATAGCGGGCCTAGGACCGCTTAAGCGAATCAGCCGAGTAGCCCAGGGCAGTGCCAGCAGCGCTCCCACTAGTCCATACATTGGAATTAGCCAACTCCACTGAATCAGAAAATGCATCGCAAATATTTCTAAAAGGCGTTAGGACAAACTGCCGACAGTAAACTCTCAACCCGTTCGCTTGCAAGCAAGTCGCCGATTGAGGAAAGTCACTGATTGGAATAGAGAGAAGACTATGCGCTTATGCGACTTCTACGCCCTTGATAATACCTGACTGGCGGTGCATCCAGCCGTAAAGTCCCAAGGGGCCTACACTTCGCTCTTAGCTCAGCTTTACGAATAGACACAAATCGAGACAATTCCAACATAAGCTTTAACAATGACGATTATCAGGGACAATCATTGAGACTTATATTGTCAAAGGGGCAGCGTCATTTTATTCTGAGTTATGACGCACAGAAGTTATCCAGGCGATCTTAAAAGAATTTTAAAAGTAGAAACAGCTGGTTTTGCCCGTGTCTACTGAAATCTCCGTGGTCATGCGAAGGTTTTTCTATCAAAAATTCGCCCTGTGATAGCTTCCCTACTTTTTTAGGAGATTTCGATTAATGCCTATTGCTGTTGGAATGATTGAAACCAAAGGTTTCCCCGCAGTGGTTGAAGCGGCTGACGCTATGGTAAAAGCCGCCCGTGTGACCCTAGTTGGTTATGAAAAGATCGGTAGTGGCCGGGTGACTGTGATCGTTCGCGGCGATGTTTCCGAGGTTCAAGCTTCTGTTTCCGCTGGCGTTGAGTCAGTCAAGCGAGTCAACGGTGGTGAAACCCTCTCGACTCATATCATCGCTCGCCCTCACGAGAACCTAGAGTTCGTTCTGCCAATTCGCTATACAGAGGCAGTTGAACAGTTCCGCTCTTAGCATCAGCTCTGGGTTCGGCTTGAGAGATTATCGTTTAGAGATTATCGGCGTCTTTTCTGGGCGGTTTGGCCGCGAGGCTGTATCTGCCCCAGATGAGCATCTGACTTTATTGTGTTGTATTGGATCATTTGTAGGTAAAGACTATGGCAATTGCAGTAGGTATGGTTGAGACGCTGGGTTTTCCAGCGGTGGTAGAAGCGGCTGATGCTATGGTCAAAGCCGCCCGCGTCACCCTTGTAGGCTACGAAAAGATTGGTAGTGGTCGAGTGACTGTTATTGTTCGCGGCGACGTCTCAGAAGTTCAGGCGTCTGTTGCGGCTGGCGTCGAGAACGTTAAGCGGGTAAACGGCGGTCAGGTACTGTCGACTCATATCATCGCTCGTCCTCACGAGAACCTGGAGTTTGTTCTACCGATTCGCTACACAGAGGCAGTCGAGCAGTTCCGCGAGAGCGTCAGCGGTATCCGGCCTTACGGTAGATAGGCTTTATGCGCCTAGCAAAGGTACGCGGTACGGTCGTTAGCACCGTCAAAGATGACAGCTTGATGGGGGTTAAGTTTTTGCTGGTTCAACTGATCAGCGACTCTGGTGACCTCCAAGACGACTGCGAAGTCGCGGCTGATGTAGTAGGAGCAGGCGTAGGCGAATGGGTGCTGGTGAGTCGTGGTAGTGCGGCTAGGCAGCAGCAACGGTACGCTCAAAAGCCAGTCGACGCGGCAGTGATTGCCATTGTCGATACCGTTAGCCTAGATACGGGCCTGCTCTACGACAAACGAGAAGATTTTCGATAAAAAGATCTTTAGGTAAGACGTTTTAGTTGGAGCAAAGGGCAAATGGTCGCCCGCAGTCTAAACCACAGTACGGCCTCTGCCATTCCCCGGCTGAGCCTTTCTGCTAGCCCAAAAGTAGAGTCTTCTGCTGATGTGCACGAATTCTCTTTTATTGAGGGGGACGTGCGAATTGGCTCGAAAGCAGTTGTTGCGCCTGGTACTGCGATTACCGCAGCGCAGGGCGCTTCTGTTTTTGTGGGCGATCGCACCCAGCTTCTACCAGGTGTCATCGTCGAAGGCACAGCTGGCGATCAGGTGATGTCAGCATCAGCCTCACGAGACGTCTATTCTGTCTACATCAGCGCTGGCAGCATCATCTCTCACAAATCAATTGTCCACAGTCCTGCCTTCGTGGGTACGGACTGTTTTGTTGGGTTTCGCTCAACTATATTCAATGCCAGACTGGGCGATGGCTGCGTCGTTATGATGCACACTTTGATCCAAGACGTTGAGATTCCCCCTGGTAGATGCGTCCCCTCTGGCAGCGTCATCACCTCACAGCACCAGGCCGATCAGCTACCCAAGGTTCGCTCCGAAGACTTGGAATTCGCCAAAGAGGTCGTAGGGACCTCGGGCCAATCTTCCCTTTCGCCTAGAGCTTCCTCTAGGCAAGTCCCTAGCTATCCGTCTCAAAACTCATCGCAAAATCCATCTAGAGACTCTTCTAGAAACCCCTCATACCGACAACCTAGTCACCGTCAATCTAGCCAATTCTCTACTGTCACTGAAGGAGCAGCCATGCAAGCCCAAAGACTCTCATCCGAAATTGTTCAGCAGGTACGAGGCTACCTGGCCCAGGGATATCGCGTCGGCATGGAGCACGCAGACAAGCGCCGCTATCGCAGCGGCGTCTGGGAAACCTGCACACCTATAAGAGAGACTAGAGAGCAGGCAGTCTTTAGCGCGCTAGAAAACTGTCTAGCAGAGCACGCTGGTGAGTACGTTCGCATGTTTGGTATCAATCCTGCTTTGAAGCAGAGAGTGGGTATGGTGACCGTACAGCGCCCTGGCGATGCGCCTGTTGCAAAAACGGCTGCTGGCGGTGGCTCTTATGGCGGCGGTTCCTATGACGGCGGTTCCTATGACGGCAGCAGCAGCGGCTACAGCAGCCAGTCTTACGGCAACAACGGAAGCGGTAGCGCCAACAGCGGCGGATTACCTGATGGCGTTGCCCAAGAAGTTCGTAACCTGCTAAACGGCGGCTACATGATCGGCACAGAGCACGCCGGTCCACGCCACTACCGCAGCAACGTTTGGAAAGTTTGCTCTCCTATCGAGTCGAGGAATGAAAGAGAAGTCTTCGCCAAGCTAGAGCACTGCCTAGATGAGCACAGCGGCGAATACGTTCGCATGTTTGGCATTGATTCTGGCTCAAACAGTCGCACAGCCACCACCACCATTCAAAAAGCTGACGGGAAACCAGTCAACGTAGAGGCTCGATCTGTATCTAACGCTTCTAATTCAACTCATTCAGGCGGGTACACTCAGCCCAGCCAGAACTACTCGCAGAGTAGCAGCGGTGCTAACAGCGAAGCTGCCCAGGCAGTGAGCCGGATTATTCACAGTGGCAACCACGTCGGCGTAGAGCTGGCCGACAAACGACGCTACCGCAGCGGCATCTGGCAGACAGCATCCTCTATTAGCGCTAGCAGTGAATCTGCGGCGATTGGCCAGCTACAAAACTTCCTAGATCAGAACGCCGACAAGTACGTACGCATCTTTGGCATCAATATCCAAACCAAAACACGCGGCGCAGCAACCACTATTCAAAAGCCAGGACAGCCTAGTAGCGGCCAATCTGGCTCCTCGCAGTCCGCGTCTGGTGGCGTTTCAACCAACGGTAGAGAAGCGGCTCGTGGACCTATCAATGCCAATCCGCCCCACTATGACGATCCGGCTTACCTGAACCGAGGCGAAGGCGGTGATATGGACGCTGCTGTAATGGACCAGGTCACTCAAATCATTAACCAGGGTCACAGGATTTCGATTGAGTTTGCCGACAAGCGACGCTATCGCAGCGGCATTTGGAAGACCGGACCAGCAATCAACGTGCGCCGTCCGGCTGAAGCGATTTCCGCTCTGGGCAAGCAGCTAGCACAGCATCCAAATGACTACGTGCGTTTGATTGGCACCGATCCGAATGCCAAGCGCCGCGTCACGGAGCTAACAATTCAAAGACCGGGCCAGAAAGCTCAAAGCGGTGGCCGAGGCGGTCGTTCTAGCTCGCGTGGCGTATCTTCTACAGGTCGCGATCCGATCAACAGCAATCCTCCACACTACGATGACCCTGCTTTTAGAGGACAGCCTAGCAGCTATGGCAAAAGCGGGTACAGCCAGAGCCGCGCTGGACAGAACAGTTACGATCAAGGTGGTAGCTACAGTAGTAACGGCAACGGCGACGGCATGGACTCTAATGTGATGGACCAGGTAACTCAGTTAGTCAACCAGGGTCACAGGATTTCGGTAGAGTACGCTGACAAGCGGCGCTATCGCAGCGGCATCTGGAAGACCGGTGAAGCGATTGACGCTCGCCGTCCGGCTGAAGCAATCTCAGCGCTGGGCAAGCAGCTTGCGCGGCATCAGGGTGAGTACGTTCGACTAGTCGGGGTAGACCCCCAGGCCAAGCGCCGAGTTTTAGAGACGACTATTCAGCGTCCATAGTCTGCTAGTAATTCAGTCTGCTAGCAAGTCTGCTATGAGCGTAACCGATGCCGTATGGGCGTAATGCAACCGTCGAATCCTTACATATCTCAGCCGCCGCGTTCGATCAGCGATACCCACTACTGTGTGGTGGGTGATGTGACGGTGGATTCGACTGCGGCGATCGCACCCGGCGTAGTTCTACAGGCTGCTTCTGGCAGTCGCATCATCATTGAGAAAGGCGCTTGCCTAGCAGGCGGCGTCTGTATTCAGTCTCGACAAGGCATTCTCAAGGTAGGCGCGGGCGCTAGCCTAGGCGCAAATGTCTTAATCATCGGACATGGCACCGTTGGTGCAGACGCCTGCATCAGCCCTAGCAGCACCGTAGTAAATCCGCAGATTGCACAGAGTGTAATATTGCCCCCCTGCTCTCTAATAGAACCTGCTAGCCAGGTAGCGACCCGTCAAGTGAACGCAAGTCAAGCGATCGCCTACCCAGTAGCCGCTAGTTCAACAGCGTCAAACTATTCCCAGCCTTCCTCAGACGAATTGACCAATACCTTTGTAGAGCCACCGCCGATTGGACCAAAACCGATTACAACGCCAGATCTCAGCGATCAGAACGGTCAATATCAGGAGTCGGTGGCGACCCAAAATGGCTACGGTCGCTTTACGAATGACGTACAATTAAACAACTCACCTGACCACGGTTTCAACAATAGCAACGGATTAGCACAAACCGGCTCGTCTTCGCTTACCGTTCAATCAAACGGATATGTCTACGGTCGTGAACAGGTTAGTGAACTTATTTCTACGCTATTTCCCAATCGGCCATCTTCCTAAACGGCAGCTTAGCCACATTAGAGGCTCGTCATGCGCTCAGACGCTACCCCTTCCCCCAAAAATCAGGCCACTAGACTGAAGGCCAAGCGTCGCAATCCACTCAAAGATACGGCGCTAGGAATGGTCTCTACAACCAGCTTTCCAGCCATTATTGGCATCGCTGACGCGATGATCAAGTCGTCTAGCGTATTTCTAGTCGGCTACGAAAAAACGGGCGGTGGGCACTGTACCGCTATTGTCAGGGGCGGTGTTGCGGACGTGCGTATGGCGGTTCATGCGGGTGAGCGGATGGCAAAAGAGTTTGGCCAGTTCGTCTCCTCTGCTCTAATTCCTAGACCGCCCGCCAACCTCGAAGCGGTTCTGCCAATCATGCCGCGCATGGAAGATCTAGAAGGAGCGGGTAGCTCGATGGGCGGCGAAGCGATTGGTCTGCTCGAAACCCGAGGCTTTCCGGCGATGGTTGGCGCAGCAGACGCGATGACCAAGTCAGCAGAGATTACGCTGGTCTCGCACGAAACGATCGGCGGCGGACTTTGCACGATTATCATTCAGGGCTCGCTATCTAATGTGGCGATCGCAGTCGAAGCCGGGATGAACGAAGCCGAGCGCATCGGCGAACTCAACTCGGTCATGGTGATTCCTAGACCGCTAAGCGATTTGGAAAGAAGCCTACCAAAGACGAAGCAAGCGAAGGTTCAAGAACCTATCAAACTACCGCTGAAGCTAGAAGAAAAGCAAAAAGTAGAAGAGCGCGAGAAGGAACTTGTCCCCGCCAAGAACGAAGAATTAGAACCCTTAAAACGGCAGGCAGTCGTTATTCCCGAACTAGAAACAGAGGAACTGTGACCCGCCCAAACCCCGCATAAACTCTTCAGTTCGCTCAATTACTTTCTCCTTTAGCGCCGGATCGTCCGCCTCAAACCATTCAATCTGCTTCTCCTTCTGAAACCAGGTGCGCTGTCGCTTAGCGAACTGGCAAGTGTGCTGAATAATCAGCTCAACTGCCGAACCAAGAGAAAGTTCTCCAGCCAGATGCTGCACAATCTCCGCATATCCCAGAGTTTTGAGAAGCGGCAAATCTGCCCCATATTTCTCTATCAAGCCAGAAACTTCATCGACTAGGCCCATTTCGATCATCTGATGCGTGCGGGTGGTGATACGCGATCGCAATGCATCCGGCTCACAAGCCAGTCCTATATATAGGATGGGATAGCTCGGTGGATCTTCACCCTGCTGGCTAGAAATCGTCCGACCGCTGACGTAGAACACCTCTAGCGCCCGCAGAGTGCGAACCCGATCGTTTGGGTGAATTCGATCAGTCGCCTTTGGATCAACGTGACGTAGAAGCTGATAGCAGTAAGGCTGACCAAGAGATTGAAGCTGCGATCGCAGTTCCAAATGCGGAGCGACTCTCGGTATTTTCAAGCCTTTGGCGATCGCATTCACATACAGCCCGGTCCCACCTACTAGCAGAGGCGTCTGCACTTGGTCTTGATGTATCGACGCAATCACTGCCCTCGCCTGCTGCTGGTAGGTAGCCACCGTCAGCACCTCAGTCGGCTCACAGCTATCCACAAAATAGTGCTTCACCCGCTGCCGATCCGCTAGCGAAGGCTTAGCAGTCCCAATATCAAACTCCCGATAAACCTGCCGAGAATCAGCGCTCAGTATCACCGCAGGCCAAAGGCTAGCCAGCGCCATCGATAGCCCCGACTTTCCAGAGGCTGTCGGACCCCCAACTATAATCAAATGTGGCTTAATATAGTACAAAAGAACCTATTTTTTCAGGGCTGTTTTGCGTATTTCCACCAGTCGCAAAAAGACATTCGAACACGCCAACTTTCACTGATTTAAAAGTGTCTATATATAAGGTTAAATCTTTACTCAGTTTCTGCTGAATAATTTGCTTAGTAAAAGGGGGGTTGCATCCCCGTGCTATTTAATGTGCTCAGACCGCTCTAAAATCGCTTTTAACGTCGATATGCTAGAATTCGTAGGCGCATTATCATTACTGGCCACTAAAACCGCCTTAATAAGCTAAAGCAAACAGCTCTTAGAACTGCTTAAAACCACCGATTAAAACGCCCCACTTCAAACCCGCCCCACTACCCGCCCCACTACAGGCTGATCACAGCTAGTTAGCAAGCTCTTTCAAGCAACACCCGCCTCGGGAAAACGGTCGGCACCGACCTCAGGAGAATACGTATGGCAAACAACTACGGCGCTCAGCAGATTCAGGTACTAGAAGGACTTGAACCTGTTAGAAAACGCCCAGGGATGTACATCGGCAGCACTGGGCCGCGCGGTCTGCACCACCTAGTGTACGAAGTCGTCGATAACGCAGTCGACGAAGCGTTAGCTGGCCATTGTACTCATATCACTGCGGCTTTGAACGCCGACGGCTCGGTCACCGTTACTGACAACGGTCGAGGCATTCCCACAGACATCCACCCGACCACCGGCAAATCAGCGCTAGAGACCGTTTTAACTGTGCTTCACGCTGGCGGTAAATTTGGCGGCGACAGCGGCTACAAGGTATCGGGCGGTCTGCACGGCGTGGGTGTCTCGGTCGTTAACGCCCTCTCTGAGTGGGTAGAAGTCACCGTATGGCGCGAAGGCAAGGTCCATACCCAGCGCTTCGAGCGGGGTAACCCTATTGGTGAACTGAAGACTGCCAAAGGCAGCGGCAAAACAGGAACCGAGGTCACCTTCAAGCCAGACGCGACCATCTTTACACACACCGTCGAATTCGATTACGACACAATCGCCAGACGTCTGCGTGAGCTAGCCTACCTGAATGCAGGCGTTGATATCACCTTTACAGACTACCGCCTAGATCTGCTCAAAGCCGACAAGCCTTTTATATCCCACTATCTCTATGAAGGGGGAATCAAAGAATACGTCGAGTACATCAACAATGAGAAAGAAGCGCTGCACCCTGATGTCATCTATGTGAACTCAGAGAAAAATGGCGTGCAGGTAGAAGCAGCCCTTCAGTGGTGCGGCGATGCTTTTTCTGACAATTTGATGGGCTTTGCCAACAACATTCGAACGGTAGACGGCGGTACGCATCTAGAGGGTCTAAAAGCTGTTCTAACTCGGACCATGAACGTAATTGCGCGCAAGCGGAAGAAGCGTAAGGACACCGAGTCGAACATGGCTGGTGAGAATATCCGTGAAGGATTGACCGCCGTAGTCTCAGTAAAGGTGCCTGAACCCGAATTTGAGGGTCAGACTAAAACAAAGCTGGGTAATACCGAGGTGCGTGGTATCGTCGATTCTTTAGTCGGCGAGGCGCTCACTGAGTATCTAGACTTTAACCCTGGCGTCGCTGATGCGATTCTAGAAAAAGCGATTCAGGCATTCAACGCGGCTGAGGCGGCGAAGAAAGCGCGCGACCTGGTACGGCGCAAGTCAGTGCTAGAGTCCTCCACGCTGCCGGGTAAGCTCTCTGACTGTGCATCTCGTGACCCTAGCGAATCAGAGATCTTTATCGTTGAGGGGGATTCTGCGGGAGGTAGTGCTAAGCAGGGACGCGATCGCCGCTTCCAGGCCATCCTGCCCCTACGAGGCAAAATTCTCAATATCGAGAAGACCGACGACTCTAAGATCTACAAAAACAACGAAGTTCAATCGCTGATTACTGCTTTGGGACTTGGCATCAAGGGCGAAGACTTTGCCCCCGACAACCTCCGCTATCACCGCATTTGTCTAATGACAGATGCTGACGTAGACGGCGCGCACATTCGCACTTTGTTGCTCACTTTCTTCTATCGCTATCAGCGCGATCTTGTTGATCAGGGCTATATCTACATCGCCTGCCCACCGCTATACAAGCTAGAGCGAGGTAAAAATCACACCTACTGCTACAGCGAAAAAGAGCTGCAAAATGGCATCGCGGCAATGCCTGCAAACGCGAAGTACAACATCCAGCGATTTAAGGGTCTAGGTGAGATGATGCCGCAGCAGCTCTGGGATACGACTATGAACCCTGAGACTAGAACGCTAAAGCGGGTAGAGATCGAGGATGCTGCCGAGGCGGATCGGATCTTTACCGTATTGATGGGCGATCGCGTTGCCCCCCGCCGCGACTTCATCGAAACCTACGGTCCTAGATTGAACATGGCCGATCTCGATATCTAGCCATCATTTTTGTAGGGACATTGCGTGCAATGTCCCTATGGAGATATTTTCTATCGCAACATGAAAAAATGTTGCGAAATCTTTCTCAGGATCAAGGCGCATTCTAAGCTTTAAATCTAAGTTAGAAATTTTAAAAAACATGAGCAACAATTTAGCGACCCAGCTCCGTGAGGGCACTAAAAAAGCTCACACTATGGCCGAGAACGTCGGGTTTGTTCGATGCTTTTTGCGTGGTGTGGTAGAGAAAAAGTCTTACCGCAAGCTAGTCGGCAACTTCTACTTCATCTACTGCGCAATGGAAGAAGAGCTAGAAAAGCACAAGGATCACCCGGTGGTTTCTAAGGTCTACTTCCCAGAACTCAACCGCAAGCAGAGCCTAGAAGAAGATCTGACTTTCTACTACGGTCCTAGCTGGCGCGATGAAATCCAGCTTACAAAAGCAGGAAAGCGCTACGTCAATCGCATTCGAGAAATCTCTGCAAACCAGCCCGAGTTGCTGGTCGCCCATTCCTACACCCGTTATCTAGGCGATCTCTCCGGTGGACAGATCCTCAAGACCATTTCTCAGCGGGCGATGAATCTATCGGGAAGCGACGGCGTTGCCTTCTACGAGTTTCCAACCATCGAAGACGAAAAAGCCTTCAAAAATAACTACCGCGCGTCTCTAGGCGAAGCGCCTGTAGACGATGCAACGGCCGATGCAATTGTACAAGAGGCGAACGATGCCTTTGGCCTGAACATGGAGCTTTTCCAAGAGCTAGAAGGCAATTTGATTAAAGCTGTTGGTGTAATGCTGTTCAACAGTCTGACTGGCGGCAATCGTCGTGGCAGTACTGAGCTAGCAACTGAAGGCTAGTGCTAGCGGCTGAAGGTTAGTTCAAGTCTTAGACTTTTAAATGTGCAATTTTGTTGAGCCGCTACTGTATTGGTAGCGGCTTTGTTTATGCCTTGTGTGCGTCACGGGCTAGCTGTAGTCAGTGCTATTCTGTGGACATCCAAAAGCAAATCTGTCGAAGGATTAGTTCAACCCGTGAAAGTAGTTTGTATAGGCGGTAGCCTCAGAGAAGATTCGTACAGTATGCAGGCGCTGGGACTCGCGGCGAAGCGGCTAGAGTCGCTAGGCGCTGAGGTAAAAGTTCTAGATCTTAAGGAGATGAATTTCCCCTTTTGCGATGGTGGCAGCGATTATCCGGACTATCCAGATGTTGAAGTGATGCGATCGCACGTCACCGAATCAAGCGCTCTAGTGATCGCCACGCCCGAATACCACGGCAGCGTCAGCGGCGTGATCAAAAACGCACTGGACCTAATGAGCTTTGACCATCTAGAAAACAAAGTCATCGGCATGATCAGCGTGCTTGGCGGCCAGTCCAACAGCAATGCGCTCAACGATTTGCGCGTAATTATGCGCTGGGTTCACGCCTGGGTGATTCCTGAGCAGATTGCCATCGGCCAAGCGTGGAACGCCTTCGACGCTGACGGCAATCTGAAAGATGAAAAGCTATCACAGCGACTAGACGACTTTGTCAAAAGCCTGTTTGAGAATACAGAGAAGCTCAGTAGCTGACTAGGCGTCTTTTTGTGGCTGTTCTGGCGCTATACGCTAAGCGTCACTTTAACTACTAGATCGTCGAAGTCCTGATCGCCGCCGTTGAGCATATCTTCAAACCCGAAGGTATTATCACCGAGCAAGCGGACGTGGTCAGCCCCGTCGCTGTTCGCCCCTAGATGAGTAAAGTAGACTGCTGGGTCGTTGGCGAGATTCTCGTCGAGTAGATCTGCGATCGCTCCATCACTCACGATAAAGCTAGATAGCAGCTGACCGCCTGCTATCTGAGTGCTGTAAGTTGTGACTGTATTATTCTTGCCAGTCAGATCAGGCGTAACTCGATTTTCGATAGCCGCCTTCACATAGCCTGCATCGCCAACGTTTAGCAGGTTTCCAGCCTGGTCGCGAACCTGTCCATCCTCATTCTCTACTGTAAAAAAGCCAAGCACATTGTCAAAGGCGGCTTCGCGATACACCGTAATATCGGCAGTCACAGGCCCCGATACTGATCTCAAGTCAATCAGCTCAGATTCCTGTCCACCTTGCAAACCCGCCCCTATCACCTCACTAGCAGCCTGCAAACTAGCCGTCAGCACAAGATCTTCAAAATCTGAATCGCCGTCTATATCAAAGCCTAATCTGACTTTGCCATCCCCCAGAGGCTGCACCTGTAAAATGCCGTCATCAGTGCCTTCTAGTGCCTCTGTAAGAGACGGCCCAATCTGAAAAGTTCCTATTCCATTTCGTCGCAGGCTGTCTAAAGTCCCGCCGGTAATCACACCAAACTGCAAAAAGCCATCGGCCTCCAACGCAACCTGCCGAGACACGTCTAGTCCCTCAAACGTGCCTTTCTCTAAGGTCGATAGCAAACTCAAACTCTCAGCAATCAGCGCATCAAGATAGCCTTCCTCCCCAGGTGCGATGCCATTGACTCGGCCTACATCATCCGTAGAGACTACCACCACTTCGCTGAGTTGAGACGTGTCGAGTGTATCTACAGAAATGCCAAGCTGCCCATTTAGCCCTGTTTTGATCACCGCATTCAACAGCTGATTGGCACTCACTTCTAGAACGCCAATGTCATTGTCGTTGACATCAGTAATCAAAAGCCGAAAATTGACAGCAGCATCAGGCGTACTGCCAACCGTTGCATCATCAACCTGTAGCGTAATGTTGTATTGGCTCTGCGTTTCAAAGTCTAGAGACGACCCCGCTTTGAGAAACAGCTCGTCATCTATCACCTCAAAAATACTCGGGTTGGTGGTGACAATAGTTAGCGTGTTGATACCAATCTCATCAGCATCCGTCACAATCACATTAGCTAGCTTGATTGCTTGGCTAGTATCTATGTTTTCACTTAGCGAGGTGACAACGGGCCCGATAGCAACGCTTGGCGGCTCATTCGTAATTGGTGGCGGCGCGGCACCCACTTCCACCGCGCCAATATCTACCGTCTCATTAAAGACCCGGTCAAAGCCAGCACCACGCTGATCGGTTGAAAGCGCTTCATCAGAATCGCCATCGCTATCTAGATCTTCGCTGTCATCTGGTAACAAACTATTACTACCGCTATCAATAGCTGGACTATTCTCGGTAGGCAGATGCGTTTGTGTAAATCCACCGTTATCTTGTAAGTCACCTAGCAGTGGGTCGATAGGGTTCGTGCTAGTACCTACTTGGTCGTTGTTGGCACTACTAGTAAAGCCAACAGCATTACTCCCATTGCCGATCAGGTTGTATCCGTCGCTGCGGCTGCTTCCACCGAGAAGACCATTATCGGTAAAGTCTGTATCGTTTTGGTTGTCAGCAATGATACTGTTACTCGCGGCAATGAATCCGAAGTTAAAGATGCCAGCGCTACTAGGTGCTAGGTTCTGAGTAACCGTGCTGTTAGCTAGGTCAATACTCGCGGCTGTGCCACTACTGTTGGTGTTTAGGATTCCACCACCGCTCTGATCTCCGGTATTGTCACTGATAGTCGTGTTAGTTAGTGATAGCTCGCCATCGTTCCGAATTGCGCCACCATTGAGGGCTTGGTTTCCGCTGAAAGTGGTGTTAATGATAGTAGCCGCAGCATTCACCGTGTTGATTAAGCCGCCGCCACCGCTGACAAGGCTGCTGCTACCTACTGCTGAATTATTTGCGATCGCGCTATTAATAACTAGCAGCTCACCATCATTACGAATCCCGCCCCCATCATCAATAGAGCGATTGTCTCGAACTATTGTGTTCTGGATCGTCAGACGCTGTCGGTTGTAGATACCGCCGCCATCGTCACTGCCATCCGACCCTTCAGTATTACCGCCCTGAACAGTCACCCCGTTGAGTTCAGCAACTGCATCGGTATCGCTGAAAACCACATGATAGCTGTTGTCGCTGCGCTCATCAGGAGTACCAATATCACCACTTAGGATGGTCAAATTTTGCTGCCAGTCGCGGTCTATCAGACTATCCTCTGTTCCGTCAAATCCGCCGTAGATAGTCACACCAGCATTGATCTCGAAAGCGTCGCTTCGCTCAGTCCCTGGAAAATAGATACCCTCTGCCACCCAGATCTCGTCACCCGTCTGGGCCGTATTCAGTGCAGCAGCCAGAGACTGGTAGGCCAGCTCCCAAGAACTCCCATCGCCGTCACTGAGCGCATCACGATCTACAAAGAAAGTACTCAAAACCTATCTACCATCTGTGAGAAAACATCACATCAAGTTTGCCTATTTTGTCTTGTGAACCTGCCATGTATAAACGCGGAAAGCATACGAGCTCCGCTCAATAGATCGTTTAGCCATCTAGATATAGCAAAAGCCCCCAGCTCTATTTGAACTGAGGGCTTTGAAGAAACTCTGTATCCGGTCTGTAAAGACTAAGGCTTACAGCGCGTTACCACGAGGAAGAACTTCCTCAGGGAATACAAATTTCTCATGCGGCTGGTCCTGAGGACTGAGCCACGCACGAATGCCTTCGTTCAACAAGATGTTCTTGGTGTAGAAGGTCTCAAACTCTGGGTCTTCGGCTGCGCGTATCTCCTGCGACACGAAGTCGTACGCACGCAGGTTCAACGCGAGTCCTACTATGCCAATCGAACTCATCCATAGGCCCGTTACTGGAACGAACAGCATGAAGAAGTGCAGCCACCGCTTGTTCGAAAACGCAATCCCGAAGATCTGCGACCAAAAGCGGTTCGCAGTCACCATCGAGTAGGTCTCTTCTGACTGAGTTGGCTCGAACGCGCGGAACGTGTTCGCGTTGTCATCGTCTTGGAACAGCGTGTTCTCTACTGTCGCTCCGTGGATCGCACATAGCAGCGCGCCACCGAGAATACCGGCTACGCCCATCATGTGGAACGGGTTCAGCGTCCAGTTGTGGAAGCCTTGCAAGAACAAAAGGAAGCGGAAGATAGCCGCTACCCCAAAGCTCGGGGCAAAGAACCACGACGACTGACCCAACGGGTACATCAAGAATACAGAGACGAACACTGCGATTGGACCACTAAAGGCGATCGCGTTGTACGGACGAATGCCGACTAGACGAGAAATCTCAAACTGGCGCAGCATGAAGCCGATCAAACCGAACGCACCGTGCAGCGCGACAAACGCCCACAGTCCGCCAATCTGGCACCAGCGGACGAAGTCGCCTTGGGCTTCGGGTCCCCACAGTAGCAAGAGCGAGTGGCCCATGCTATCAGCAGGCGTAGAAACCGCAACCGTTAGGAAGTTGCAGCCTTCTAGATATGAACTTGCCAAACCGTGGGTGTACCACGAGGTGACGAAGGTAGTCCCGGTCATCCATCCACCGATTGCCATGAAGGCGCACGGGAACAAAAGTAGACCGGACCAACCTACAAAGACAAATCGGTCGCGCTTTAGCCAGTCATCGACGACGTCAAACCGTCCTCTGGCTGCGGGCGCTTGTCCCATTGCTATGGTCATGAAAAAGATCTCCTATTTGGATCATCTATATAAGACAGGGTAAAAACTACGACTCAGAAAGGTCTACTCAGCAGTCATCGCTTCAAGTCATTAGACTCTAGCGGTTACCACTGAGGTACCAAGAATA
Organism: uncultured cyanobacterium; assembly: GCA_963772185.1. Classification (GTDB taxonomy): domain Bacteria; phylum Cyanobacteriota; class Cyanobacteriia; order Phormidesmidales; family Phormidesmidaceae; genus Phormidesmis. The sequence goes on from CAVYWR010000004.1 coordinate 164,340, forward strand.
TAAAAGTCGTTTACTAATCTTTACCCTTGTTCTCATTATTATAGGATCACTTTCCTCAAAAATCTTCTAAATAAGATATAAAGCTCGAGCGCACCCGAAGCGCAAGCGCACGATAGCTATACTAGAGGGCGGACCAAACAGACCCTAACTTTTTAACTGTATGTATATCGTTGAACTCGCGCTAAAGCACACCGCACTGCCGCTGACTGTACAAAAGCAGGACAAGGAAGCCGCAGAGGCCGCCTATCAAGAAGTGCTTTTGGCGCTGTCCTCTGGCGATCCGGTCACGCTAGAGCTGACTTGCGACAAAGTGACTGATAAGAAGATTGCGATCGCAGTTAGCGAACTAGCCGCTGTGCAAATCTATGAAAAGTCAGGCAGTGCTGGCGCATCCGGCCGAGCCCCTGGCTTCTTCGCGTTAGCGGGTGAGTAGTCCTGCTATCACGATTGATCAAGTCGGTTTCAACTGGCCTTCGGGTGCCACGGTGCTTAGCAACTGCTCGCTAACCGTGGCACCTGGAGAGTTTTGTATGCTGCTAGGTAACAACGGCAGCGGCAAATCAACTCTACTAAGGCTAATCGTGGGACTGCTGACCAAGCAAGTCGGCAGCATCAGCACCTCTGGCCCAGTCGGCTTTGTATTCCAAAATCCAGATCATCAGCTAGTGATGCCAACCGTGGGCGCAGATGTTGCCTTTGGCCTGGTCAAAGAGAAATTAGCTATCAATCAAGTGAGAGCGCGTGTAGAAGAGGCGCTGCTGGCAGTGAACTTGCTACAGCTACAGCGACGACCCATTTACGCGCTTAGCGGTGGTCAAAAGCAAAGAGTTGCGATCGCCGGGGCGATCGCTCAGCACTGCGAAATTCTGTTGCTAGACGAGCCGACAGCTTTGCTCGATCCAGATAGTCAGCTCGATCTGGTTCGGCAGGTGCGATCGCTGGTCAAAAGCAGAGGACTCACGGCGCTGTGGGTGACTCATCGACTGGCGGAATTGGACTATTGCGATCGCGCTTTCCTCCTAGAAAAAGGCGCAGTCGGTGACAGCGGCGATCCGCAAAGGCTCAAACAAAAACTTCAAGAGTCGTAGCGCTACGAACACAATTACACGGTGTCATCACTTAATATTAAGAGAATGAACATTCTACGTCAGTTCTTCTTATGGCGCGCCGCAACTCTACCCAAGCGATTTTATTAGTCGACGGCTACAACATCATTGGTGCGTGGGGTAGCCTCTCACAGACCAAAGAGTTGCAGGGATTAGACACTGCCAGAGAAGAATTGATTACGGCCTTAGCCAACTACAGCGCCTATCAAGACTACGAAACCTGGGCTGTGTTTGACGCCTACGAGCAGCGTACGCCAGCATCGCAAGATCCCGTTACTCAGCACTTATCCGTACACTACACTGGCTTTGGCCAAACAGCAGATAGCTATATAGAAAGAGCCTGCGCCAAGTTTCGCAACGATGCTCGCAAATTTACTCAGCGCTTGATAGTCGCCACCTCAGATAACGTCCACCGACAAACCGTGATTGGCTACGGCGCAGAAGGAATCTCGGCCCTACAGCTACAGAACGAAGTTACCAGTGTGACCCAACGAGTCCAACGTCGACAAAAGCCAAAAAAGAAACGCTCAGGGCGCGTGATTGCCGCTCTCGACCCAGATATCCAAAACCGTCTTAGAAAGATGCTCTAAAAGATACACTTAGAAGAGCACGTTCTTAAAGTCGACTAATGCAGTCAGCCGCCGTATGCCTTTGGCAAGAAGCGCTAAAAAGCTTCTTGCCAAAGCGGCACTAGCTTATGTACTATGGAGTTCGCAATCCTCAGTAGCTCAGTGGTAGAGCGGTCGACTGTTAATCGATTGGTCGTAGGTTCGAATCCTACCTGGGGAGTTTTAGGAAAAGATCTGCTTTTTTGCAAAGGTTCGGCTTTTGCAAAACTTTAGACACGGGTAGATAATCGGCCAACTGGTTGACGAACAGTCAATGTCTGATAAAGAACTATTGACTGATCTCTATATTGTCATAGAATCTAAAGCAAATCTTAAGGCGATTTGTCTGTAGTGTGACAAACGCTTAATATGGATTAAAGAAACATTATTTTCTCGGGAAAGTATCTCATCAGACTGGTATGAGCTCTCGCTTTTCTTGGAAAGTTAGCTAAGTGTAGAAAGGTTTATAGCCCTTGACGGGGTTCGAGCGCAGCGCAGCTCTATACGTAGATAGCATCTGCTCTTGACAGAATTAGTAGCCTTGTTCCATATCACACCCTTCATAATATGCCTCGTATACTTGTCATTGATGATGATCCAGCCATCGTAGAGCTAGTCTCTATCAACTTAGAAATGGCTGGGTATGATACTACTCAAGCAGGCGATGGAATCAAAGGGCAGGCACTAGCCGTCCAGCTAGTGCCCGATTTGATCATGCTCGATCTGATGCTGCCGAAGGTAGATGGATTTACAGTCTGTCAGCGGTTACGCAGAGACGACCGTACGGCTGATATTCCGGTTCTGATGCTGACAGCGCTAGGTGAGACCCAAAATAAGGTGGATGGGTTCAACGCGGGAGCCGACGACTACTTAACCAAGCCCTTTGAACTCGAAGAGATGCTAGCTAGGGTCAGAGCTCTGCTAAGGCGCACCGATCGGATTCCGCAGGCTGCAAAACATAGCGAAATTCTAAGCTACGGCTCGTTGACACTGGTGCCTGAGAGATTTGAGGCAATCTGGTTAGATAGAACTGTGAAGCTCACTCATCTAGAGTTTGAACTGCTTCACTGCCTGCTGCAAAGGCACGGTCAAACTGTCTCACCCAGCGAAATTCTAAAAGAAGTTTGGGGCTACGATCCGAATGATGACATTGAGACAATTCGAGTCCATATCAGACATCTACGCACCAAGCTAGAGCCCGATCCTAGACATCCTCAGTATATTAAAACGGTCTACGGCGCTGGCTATTGCCTGGAGCTGCCAGCTGAGGCAAATCTGAAACCAGAGCAAGCTGCGACTGCATAGTAGACAAACGAGATAAGATATTCGGTTCTTCCCGCAGACGTAAGTTCTGCGGGATTTTTATAGGGCGACTAGAAGAGGATTGGCATGTTTGGAACTTATCAACAAAGCAACTTACGGATAGAGATCGCAGCTAGCTCAGAGCAGATTGCTCAGAGCTTGACTCGGTTAGAGAATTTACAGCAGTGGATGCAGCCTCAACAGATCTATGGTGTTACTGTTGGCACGTCAAAAGCGCCGCTGACAGTCGGCCAATCATTTAAAAGTGCGGTTGGATTTGCACCCTCTGCAAAGCTGGAGTTTGCTCACATTGAGCATCAAGTTGAGCTATTAGCGCCTGATGGTATTCGATTTGTGCTGAGCGGGGCAATTGATGGATTTCACGAGTGGCAGTGGGGAGATGGTTGGGTGCAGTCGCGGCTAGAAGGAATTTCTTTGTTACCGCTGAATTTAGGTCAAACACTGGCGCTGACTAGACTGAAACAGCATCTGAGTAAAGATATGGCAGTCCGCTGACGAATTAGCGGAGCCAACTATCAGGCTTCTGCACTGTCGGAATGAAAGGCTATGCCACTGGACGATGTACGATTGTTTCAGCAATTCGACTATTGGTTGTAGGCTCAATGCTGACTAGTCGGATATAGTGCTCAGGAAACTGTCTTAAACAGGATTGAATCTGCCGACTGGCTTCTGACTGGCTAGGCGCGTTGAGTGTGGCGTAGCACTGCCAAGAGTTGTTGCGAAAGCGGCGCTGGTCTACGTGTTCGATGCCAAGTTTTTGTTGAAGTGCGACGATACTGCTGAGCGGTCGTGCAATAGAGTCAGGCAAATCACCGCCGCTATGTTCTTTAGAGCTGGCTGACTGGAGCGATTGGTTTAGTCTGGCTTCGCGGAGCCTTTGCCAAGGAGAGGAGACAGAAGAAGGTTGATCAGAAGACGGTTGCGATCGCTCAACAACGTAGGGACTCAGCTGATTGGGCGGCGGGGGTGTCATCAATCCGTCTGCTGTGCGCTCAGTAGTCGAAAGCGACCTACGGACTCTAGGGGTCAGCGCCTGGTTGTATTCGTTTACTAGCGACATTGTGCGAACGCGTTCTTGCTCTTGTACTAATGTTTCACCGGCTGCGATCAAGTCTTCTAGCCGAAAGCTAGGACGTGAAAAGGTTGGTTGTTGGACGGCGTTGACTACTTTGCTAGCAACATTTTCGAGACCTACTGAGTCGATGAAACGGGTGATTTGTTCGTCGTAGAGTTGTGATCGCACCGCCCCAAAGAAATCAATCGCCTGATCCTTAAATCGCTTCACTAACCGCTCGACGTTTTCAGCTGACAGCCCGTCACTGGCAAACATACCGCCGATAATACCGAGCCTATCTGCCTCACTAGGCTGCCAGTAAAACTTCTGCATCCGCCCGTCTCGAATCAGCGGCGCGTACAGTGTGGCAAAATCATTTCCAGTTGCAATGATTGGAATTCTCGGCAGCGGCTTCTCATCATAGCTACCTGGCAACTGCACATTGGTCGGATTATCCGCGATATTCATCAGCGTATTGTTCACTAGCTGCGTATTCACGGTGTACTGCGTCATCCGATCAAATCGACCCGCGCCAGCATCCAGGTCATTGATCATCAGGACAGCCATTCGACCTCTGACTCTCACTAGCTCAGCCGCTTCCCTGTAGCGCAATCGAACCAGCCTCGCCGGATCGCCCGCATCAGGACTCTCTAGCTCACCGCCAGAAATATAGACCACTTCCACGCCCATCCGCTCAAACACCAGCTCGCACTGAAACGTTTTGCCCTCGCCCTTGCGTCCGTGGATGCCTAGAATCAGCGGCACTTTAACTTGAGGTAAGTCTAGGTAGTTCTTGGTGATATGAACGGCTAGCTTATTGAGAAAACTAGGAGCAATGTAGTAAGTCATAGCGCTAATCTTGAGCGAACCAGCGCTTCCAGGCTGACCACTGAGTGATGAGTTGAGACAGGGCTAGATAGCCAGACGCGGCCGGATGCGCTCCATCAACGGCTGCAACTTCCTGCATCCACAGCGCATTTGTTCGTAAAGACTGATAGACATCTAGGTAAGGTACGTCTAGTTCAGCGCATAGCTTACTGTAGTTTGCCGATAATTTTTCGGATCGACAGTTCATATTCTCGTCGGCAACTGGCGGCGGTCCGACCAGCAGCGATGGAAACATCGCCTTAGCCTGAGTGAGAATGCGCCGAGCGCACAGTACAGAATCTTTCTCTTCTACAAATCGAATCCCGTTCTCCACTCTATTGTCGTTCGTACCAAACGAGAACACTACACGATTGTCTGTATCATCAGGAAACCGCTTGGTGGCTTCAGCCAACCACCGAACTTCTATCTGCTCGCTGGTATTACCGCGAATGCCTAAATTGTAGGCAGTCAGTTGGTAGTGGGGAGAGGTCATCGCAGCGCAGGCTCTCCCCACCCAGCCTAAATAAGTCGGATCGCCTGTCCCCGTGACAAAAGAGTCTCCGAAGAAGCAAATACGAATATCTTTCATACTGCCTATTTCGCTGTTTTGACGGCTTGGACGCGCTCTTCAATCTGGGTCAGTGCCTGCAAGACCAGATCTTTGGCCTGTAGTTTCCAACCTCTTTTTTGGATGAGGATTGCGATCGCCCCGCCAATCCCAGTCGCAATAAAGTCCATCGGCTGCGTAAACGAGATCCCAAACAGCAGTCCTAGTCCCGCAATTCCCCAAAACGGCAGCGCCACCGCCTGCCGCTGTTTCAGCAGAATGTCATCAAAAAAGTTCTGATGTAGCTGTTCTTCTAACTCTTCTTTTACCTGCTTTTGCTGGGAAGGAGAAACTGACAGCGCAATCTTCTGCCGCAGCTTTTCAATCTTGCGCGCATCGGTACTATATTCAGTTAGCTGATCTTCAGCCAACATTACCAAGCGCTCTGTTTGAGACATTGTGACTCGCATGTATAGGGGCTATATTGTAGTTTACACCACAGCCGAAACCCTATTGTGGTCTCGAATTTATGTCTAGAACGCTCTCAAATTATTGAAGTTAATAGTGTCAATGCCTTTCTTGTGAAGATAAGAGGCCAACTTAAGATCATCTGTGAGAACAAGGTACTTACTCTGTGTGACATCAGCGATTCCACAGTCAGTTAATCCATACTCAAGAAAAGGCCAGCTTAAGGAGGCGACTTCTTCGCTAGGTATGTATAGTTCCTCTAGAGAAACTATTCTCTTAGAGAATGACTTCACGAGCTGGCTTACCAAGCTTGTTGAGAAGACTGTTCACTTCCGTAAGAATATTAGGCGTTGTTACAATCACCTTAAAACGCCTGAGCAAGTCGATAAGAAGATCGTAGTCTTGAGGAGTAAATTGATTTGTTCTTTCAAAAGTTGAGATTCTTTCTTTACCTAGCTCACCGACAAAGAGTAGAAGCAAGGATATTCGTATCAACGAGTATCCCCTTTTGAAAATACTTCCGTAGCAGACTTACTTTAGAGGTTGTCATACCTTCCGAATTTTCATAGACTCGACTTCTCCTGTCTCAGCGTCAATACGAAAAAGCTTATACGCTCTCTCATACTTCCAGTTGACGTCTTCGGGGTCGTTAAATAGATTTGAAGCGGGCGGTAGCGCAGAGCGAGCGTCGTATCCAAGCGTGATCAACCACCGATTGGTGCCTTCTTCTTTCTCTACTTCTTCTAGTCTTAGATTCTCGAGTTCGCTACCCAAAACCTCCTCTACCTGTTTTAGATACTTGCTAGCGCTCCTAACGGCTAGTTGTCAACATCGACCATAAAGTATTCATATGCTCTACTGACATCATCATACATTCAAAAAGAGGGAGCGTAGCTGAGCTACAGCTCCCCCTCTTTCAAACGAATCCAAGTCTAGCTCGGCCGATATGGCTAAGCTAACTTAGTAGCGGAAGCCGCTGCCGGAGTTGCTGCCGGGCTTGTGAACGATGAAGCTGACTGCCTGACACTGCTTGACGTTGTCAAAGCCAACAACGCGGATGAAGCAGTTACCGTACTCAGAGCGGCAGGCTTGTACTTCGTCTAGAACGGCGCGGGTGCTGCTTGCGCCAAACAAAGGCAGCTTCCACATTGTCCAGTAGTAAACTTCAGGATCAGAGTTCTCGTTGAATTCAACGGCGGGGATGTAGCCCATTTGCAAGCAGTAGTTGATCTGCTTTTCGATTTGGGTGTCTGTTAAAGGCGGTAGGTAAGAGAGAGTTTCATACCGACGCTCTTTTGGCAAAGTTTTCATGGTTTTCTTCCAGAGTGAAAAGGGTGAATATGGAGGGTTTTTACAGTTCTATTTTGTTGATGATTGTCTATTGAACGGACTGCCTGTTTATGGGCTGTCTGACGTATCGGTATCTGACTCTTCGGTCGGCGAGCGCTCGGCGTCATCTAACTGAACGTTTCTATCTGCGTTTGCGCTCAGCTCTTCGGAGGTCATTTGCGTCATCCGCTCGAGCTGGCGCTTACGATGTCCCATGTTGGCCTGTTGGATGTTGGTGGTTAGCATCTCGGGGAGAAATTCTGCAACTTCTTCGGCTAGATGCGATCGCACCGTCATAATCCGAAAGGCCAGCTCCGTATGCTCTTTTAGCAGTTCAGAGATAAAGGCTTCGCCATCTTGGAGCTTTTCGCGACTGGCAAATTCGTTGAGCTGATGAAAGACTGGCCGATTGGTTTCTAGTAGCTGACTCAACACGGTGCGAACGGCTTGATAAGTAAGGTAGCTAGTGAGTACCTGAGTCGTATCCTTGGCAATTCGCTTGAGATCCATATATGGGGAGCGCTATAGAAACGCTCCGGTTAATCTACGGGTCAATCTACAGTGTCAATCTACAGTGTCAAACACGCAGCCCTAAAACTGCTAGAAGACTACTACTAAAAACCGCTGTGTCAGATACCGTTTGCCCGAGCTATGCAGATATCTCAGACAGCTCGAACAAACAATAGACATCTAGACAGATATAAATCTAGACCTTGTGAATCTAGACCACGTCAATCTAGATAGTGTCAACAGTATCGAACTCGAACTTGATCTCTTTCCATAGATCAAGCGCAGCAGCTAGATCAGGAGACCACTTGCCTGCTTCGCGGAGTATATCGCCACCTTCACGGCTGAGGTTGCGGCCTTCGTTACGAGCTTGAACGCAGGCTTCGAGGGCAACTCGGTTAGCAGTCGCACCAGGCGCGTTACCCCATGGGTGACCCAAGGTACCACCACCAAACTGTAGAACGGAGTCATCGCCGAAGATTTCAACGAGCGCAGGCATGTGCCAAACGTGAATACCACCAGAAGCAACTGCCATCACACCCGGCATAGAAGCCCAGTCCTGAGTGAAGTAAACGCCGCGAGACTTGTCTTGCTCGACGTAGTTTTCACGCAGCAAGTCTACGAAGCCAAGTGTCGCAGCTCTATCGCCTTCGAGCTTACCGACAACAGTGCCGGTGTGAATGTGGTCACCACCAGACATCCGTAGGCACTTCGCTAGAACGCGGAAGTGGATACCGTGGTTCTTCTGGCGGTCGAGCACAGCGTGCATGGCGCGGTGAATGTGCAAGAGCAGGCCGTTGTCGCGGCACCAGTGAGACAGCGTAGTGTTCGCGGTAAAGCCAGCGGTCAAGAAGTCATGCATGATGATGGGCATTTCGAGTTCTTTGGCGTACTCGGCCCGCTTGAGCATTTCTTCGCAGGTGTGCGCAGTCACGTTGAGGTAGTGACCTTTGATTTCACCGGTTTCTGCTTGAGACTTGTGAATCGCATCAGCAACAAACAAGAATCGGTCGCGCCATCTTTGGAACGGCTGAGAGTTGATGTTCTCGTCATCTTTAGTGAAGTCTAGACCGCCGCGAAGACACTCATAAACCGCACGGCCATAGTTCTTAGCCGATAGACCGAGCTTTGGTTTGATGGTGCAGCCTAGCATTGGACGGCCATACTTGTTGAGGCGATCGCGCTCAACCTGAATACCGTGGGGTGGGCCTTGGAACGTCTTTAGATAAGCAACCGGAATGCGCAAATCTTCTAGACGCAGCGCCCGTAGTGCTTTAAAGCCAAACACGTTACCGACAATAGAAGTCAGCAGGTTAGTGACAGAACCTTCTTCAAACAGGTCTAGAGGATAGGCCACATAAGCGATGTACTGATTATCTTCACCAGGTACGGGCTCGATATCGTAGCAGCGACCCCGGTAGCGGTCCATGTCGGTGAGCAAGTCAGTCCAGACAGTTGTCCAAGTACCTGTGGAAGATTCTGCTGCAACCGCTGCTGCGCACTCCTCGGGAGGAACGCCAGGCTGCGGCGTCATCCGGAAGGCAGCCAAAATGTCTGTATCTCTGGGCGTGTAGTCCGGAGCGTAGTAAGTCAGTCTGTAATCCTGTACACCAGCGCTGTAACCAGCACCAGACTTGGACTGAGTCTGTGAGTAGGACATATTTCCCTATTTCCTGTCTATATTCTGTGTGAACTATTCTGGGTGAACCAAACTAGATATTGACCGAACTCCATGCATCTCATTGAAAAGAGACAAACACCTACACCCCAGAATTCGGCACTAACCACAAAACGGTGCTAGCGACGAACCGGGCGTTTTTTCTGAGTATGAAGTTCGAAAGATGACCAAACGAGCTAATAAAGAGCACCTAGTGGCTACTAGGAATCTATCGAAGCCATGTTGATCAGGATCAGGTGTTTGCTTCAGACCAATCAATGAGATCAGCCTGTCAGATAAACCTGTGCTTTTCAGAATACTATCAGGGCACCAATAAGTTTCCTTTTAGAAGTTCTGTATAGTCTGATAATTAAAATTTATGAACGCTGATGTAGAAAGGTTTCAGCCAGTTTGAGCCAGCCTAGAAATTAGTATCACTTGTAACATTCCGTAACAAGAATGCTAAATGATTTGTTATTTTTTGGAAAATAAAGAGCAGTGAGCTGTAGCGATTTGCCCTCACTCGATTATTTTCTGTCCAAAGATAAAGTCATTTCTGCGTAGATATCTCACTCGTAATACAGCCTTGAGAATTGGCTATCTAGAACTGACCATCTGGAATTCGCTGCTCGTTAGCGTTAATCGACGAAAGTTGGTGGGCACTTTGGGTCAAGCCGTCCCAGTTAGACCAGACAGGCTAGATCGCTCTAGCTATCTTCGCTCTGGAATGATGTTAACGACTAACTGCGGTGGTTAGCTGTGTCAGAAGGTGGGTTTGTGGACGTTGCTAGGAAAGTCACTCGGCATGTTGTTGGCGTTGCGCTGCTTTGGGGCGTGATCGCAATGACTGGCGGCAACCCGCTAAAAATGCAGCTAGAGAAGATGCAGCTTAGCCTATCGCTAGACAGCGCTGTCAACGCAGTTAATGCCCAGATCAACGAACCTAATATCGGCACTCCGGCAGGGCCGCTGCCAGTAGAGCGCTCTAACCGTCCTAATCCGATTGAACAGAACTATAAAGTGGGCGCACTTCAAGCCGACTACACCGGCAGCCTGTGGGTAGGCTCTCACCAGGGATTAGCGCGAATCAATCCTGAAACGGGCCAGGTACTAGCGCAGGTGAATGTACCCAACCGATTTATTGACGCTATGAGTCAAGACCGGGTGGGTCGAATTTGGCTAGGCACGCCGGATGGTCTGGTCAGAGTAGAGCCCAGAATCAACAAGGTCACCGCGCAAAACTATCGACTGCCCTCTAACCGAGTCCTGTCTACGCTGATTGATCACAGAGGCTTTTTGTGGGTAGGCACCGATCGCGGACTGGCGATGGTTAGCCCTGATGAAGGCTTGCTGATGACGACCATTCAGGCGCTACCGGGCGTCAGTGCGAATACGCTAACGCTAGCCGCAGACGGGAATTTGTGGGTGGGCACGTTAGAAGGACTTGCCCGAGTGAATACGGCTTCTGCGCATGTTACCCATAGAGTTACCGACTTGCCGGGGAAATCGGCGCAGGCAATGACGGTCGGACCGCAGGGTCAGATCTGGGTAGGAACGCCGACAGGTCTGCTCGTCATTAATGGCCGTACCGGTCAGCTTTTGCGCTCTGTGACTCAGATGCGCGATCGCGATGTCACCGCGCTAGCTTTTGACTCTACCCAGAGCCTGTGGGTGGGCACTCGCACTGGCCTACTCAAGCTCAATCCGTACAACGGCGCGGTGATTGGCCGAGTTCCCAGCCTGCCCTCTGAGCATATTCTTTCCATCTCGCCAGATACCGGGAACAAAACCTGGGTCGGTACTACCGAAGGACTAGCCTGGGTAAGTGAGACGACCGGACGAGGCACACCGCACGGCTCGATTGTCAGTGCGTTTGGCGCACGCTGAATTTTAACGAACGGCTTCTGAACAACGTCCGAGCTTGTTATTCTGTTTCTTATAGGTGCATAGACACCGAATAGACTTCGTTCTCAACCGGAGGTCTTAACAGCAAGGAGAAGCAGTCATGATCGTCAACGTGCATCAGTTTGCGCAGTGGAAGCAGGCGGACCGAATGATTGCGGTGCTGACGGCGTGGGACTATCTGTCTGCGCAGATGGTACAGGCAGCGGGCGCAGATATTGTGCTAGTGGGCGACTCGATGGCCATGCCGGTGATGGGGCACAAAACGACAATTCCGCTAACGCTAGATGAGATAGTGCACCATGCGAAGATGGTTTGCCGAGCGATCCAAGACACGCTAGTAGTGGTCGACTTGCCTTTCTTGACCTATCACGCTAGCCCGGCGGCGGCGCTGCTAGCGGCAGGCAGAGCGCTAAAAGAAGCAGGCGCTCAGGCGGTCAAGATGGAAGGGGGCTACCCCAAGATGGTGGAAACAATTGCCTCTGTGGTGCAAGCTGGCATTCCGGTGATGGGGCATGTGGGGCTGACGCCACAGTCTGTCTACATGACGGGTAGCTTTAAGAAGCAGGGGAAAACAGATGAAGAGGCTGAGCGAATTCTAGCTGAGGCGATCGCACTTGAAAAAGCAGGTATCTTCTCCATCGTTCTAGAACACATTCCCAGCGCCTTGGCTCAGAAAATCAGCCAGACACTGACCATACCCACTATCGGCATTGGCGCAGGCCCCGACTGCGACGGACAGGTACTTGTGACCTCTGATCTGTGGGGGCTTTCTGAATGGCAGCCGCCGTTTGCAAAGTCCTACGTGAACTTGCGATCGCAGGCCATAGAAGCCGCGCGGCAGTTTTGCGAAGAAGTGCGCGATCGCCAATTTGAGCTATGACTGCGCTATGGCACTAAGCAAACAAGACCTAATCGAGAAACTATCGCTGATAGAGCATGTTGAAGGCGGCTACTTTTCAGAGACTTACCGAGCCTCAGAGGCGATAGAGACGTCGAGAGTCAGGCAGAGAGTCGCGCAATGATGACTTCTATTTACTACCTGCTGACAGACGATCGGCCCATCGACCATCTACATCAGAACAAATCGGACATTATGCATTACTTTCAAGCGGGTGCGCCGATCACCTATATCCTGGTCGATCTAGAGGGCAATTTGACTAGGGTCAAGCTAGGAATGGACATTAAACAGGGCGAAGTCCCGCAGTTGCTGGTGCCAAAGGGCTATTGGAAAGCCGCAGTTTTAGAATCGGGAGAATATGGGCTGCTAGGCGAAGCGGTCGCACCTGGGTTTGACTATCGCGATATGACCATCGCCAAAGCCGATAGCATTCGCACTCAATTTCCAGATCAGTTTCCAGGACTATGGAAGCAGCTAGCACCTTATGTTCGAGATTAGTTAAGCGAGGTTAGCTATGCGAGATTAGTTAGTCGAGATTAGCAATATCAATATATATGCATCGGCGAAATGGATGACCGATAAAGGGGTTTGGGCGATCAGGCTCGGATTATTGCAGGTAAGCTAGGCAGTAGTAAACCTCCAATTCTTTTAACTACCTATGGTTGCTACTAGCACTCGAATTCCTGATACCGCGCCTACGGCCAAGCGCGACTACAAAGTTGCTGATATTACGCTGGCGGACTGGGGCCGGAAGGAAATTGCGATCGCAGAAGGTGAAATGCCAGCACTGATGACGATTCGCGCCAAGTATCGCGATAGTAAGCCCCTAGCTGGCGCGAAGATCATCGGCTGCATTCATATGACGATTCAGACTGCTGTGCTGATCGAGACGCTGTGTGAGCTCGGCGCTGAAGTGCGCTGGTCTTCTTGCAATATTTTCTCTACACAGGACCATGCGGCGGCGGCGATCGCATCAGTCGGCATTCCCGTCTTTGCCTGGAAAGGAGAAACCGAAGAAGAATACATCTGGTGCATTGAGCAGACCTGCCACGACGCTGACGGCGAACTGTGGGATGCCAACATGATCCTAGATGACGGTGGCGACCTGACTGGCCACATCCATCAAAAGTATCCACAGATGCTCGAAAGCATTCACGGCGTGACCGAAGAGACCACTACAGGCGTTCACCGTCTGTACGAAATGCTAGAAAAAGGCGAACTAAAAATTCCCGCCGTCAACGTCAACGACGCCGTTACTAAAACAAAGAACGACAATAAGTACGGCTGCCGTCACAGCCTCAACGATGCCATCAAGCGCGGCACCGATCACCTGATGGCCGGTAAAAAGGCTCTAGTTATCGGCTACGGCGATGTCGGTAAAGGTTCTGTTGCTTCTTTGCGTCAAGAAGGCATGATCGTGAAAGTTGCTGAAGTCGATCCGATCTGCGCGATGCAGGCATGTATGGACGGCTTTGAAGTGGTTTCCCCTTACAAAAACGGTAAGAACGATGGCACTGAAGCCAGCATCGACAAAGAGCTACTGGCCAACATTGATCTTGTTGTAACTGCTACTGGTAACTACAACGTCTGTGGTGCGAATATCCTAAAGAATCTCAAAGCTAGCGCCGTAGTGTGCAATATCGGCCACTTCGACAACGAAATCGATACCGCCTTCATGCGCAAAGAGTGGCGCTGGGAAGAAGTAAAGCCTCAAGTTCACCAGGTCTATCGCTCTGACGATGAGAAAGACTTCTTGATTCTCCTTTCTGAAGGTCGCTTGGTGAATCTTGGCAACGCCACTGGCCACCCTTCTCGGATCATGGACGGCTCTTTTGCTAACCAGGTACTGGCGCAGATGTTCTTGTTTGAGCGAAAGTTTGCTGATAAGTCTGCTGAAGAGAAAGCGAACGCGCTAACTGTTGAAATCTTGCCGAAGAAGCTAGATGAAGAAGTCGCTCGCTATATGGTTCAAGGCTTTGGCGGTGTGATGACTACGCTGACGCCAGAGCAAGCGGACTACATCCATGTAGATGTAGAAGGCCCCTTTAAGACCGAAAGCTACAAGTACTAGAACAGTACTGACTTTTAGAAGCGGCTGAGCTAGCGTTCTTCGTTAAGAAGGTTGTTGCTTCGTAGCTACTAAGATTTACCGAATAGCAAAGAGAAGTCCAGGTGCTGTAGAAGCTCTGGGCTTCTTTACTAATGCTGGAATGAATGCTGGAATAAACGCTTTGACTGCGGCTGCAAAGATTTTCTCATCCATACGTAAAGTGACGCTCAAACGAACTTCTAGCTCGCATCAAAGCTGAAAAAGCGGCTGAACGCGCCCCGTACCAAGCGCAATTGATACAGAGTGAAGCGGAACGATAGCAGAGTGCGACTGATAAAGTGCAGTTGATGACTCAGTGATTCCAGAATGCGACTGATAAAGTGCAGTTGATGACTTAGCCCTTCCCGCTTGCGACTGATAAACTCCCGTTGATGACTCGACCATTCCCGAGCCTGACTGATAAAGTCCCGTTAGTGACTCAGTGGTTCCTGACCAGTGCAGAACCGTTCCCGACCAGTGCAGAACGGTTCGCACCTGCGATCGCTCAATTCCCGTCAGCAACTATTAGATGCTGGCGTACTAGAGGCTGCTAACGTCGCAGCAAACTCATTGCTTCTCCTTGCTCCGGCGTAATCGCTAGCCGTTCGCCCACTGCCATAATCGGACTCCACAGCAGCGGCTCTACATAGTTCAATACATGGAGCTGATGAATGGCCTGCCGAATCTCTTCCGGAGATCCGAGCAGAATATGACGCAATCGGTCTTTGTGACCGCTGCGTTCTGTATTGTCAAATGGTCCGGGCGGGTAGCTAGGTGAGTGATTGGGTAAACCAGTCTGTGACCCGAACGCAGCTACGCGCAGGTCTGTAGCGGTATAGATTGTCATTTTCACGATTTCTCCACTGAAGTGTTTCAAGGGGTTTGAAGAAAGCGCGAAAACTTAGCCGCCCCAACTTGCAATAAGTCAGGACGGCTATGGCATCATGGCCATAACCTTTTGACTGGTCGCTTCAGTTAAAGGGCGAGCCTGTGTTGATTGTCCTACCAGTCAGCACGGGCGTTCTGCTAAATTTTCGAGCGGTTGAGCCGCTGCCGCACGTTCAAATGTGATGCATTCAAACCAGGCAACAGCCGTAAAAATAGCGTATCAGTATTTTTTAGCGTGTCAACCTCTTTTTTTACAGGAAATCTTGACGTTTACGGAGCCGTCGCGATGTATAGCCTTCCGCACTTTGCTTGCTACACATAGCAAGGCTACACCCCTTGTTCTATAGCGCAAAGTGCCATAGCAAAGTGCGAATGCATCCGCGCTTTGCTATACTCGCCGCGATTCAATCCTGCTGCAAAGCTAATGCAAAGATGGCACGAAGCCAAGACGTTTTTGAGCTCAGCAAATGCTGGTAGGCGGCTATTATGACTAAACATCAAGAGCAGTTTGTACTTCTATGGCCAAGCTATCGGTTGAGCTACAAAAATATTTTCTGAGCGATACAGTGGACGCACATCACGCGGATGAGCTGGCGAGCGATCTGGCGGATAGCTTTAGCAGTCAGTCGGGGCCGAGCGCAAAAGCTCGGAGCGTGAAATCTCAAACAGTGACGCTCAATGAAATTTTAGAGATTGCAGGGGAGCGGACGTTTGGCTTTTTGTTTGTGCTGCTGGCGCTGCCTTCGGCGCTGCCGATTCCGGCACCGGGCTATTCAACGCCGTTTGGAATTTTGATGCTGCTGCTAGCAGTACAGCTAATTATCGGACGCGATCAGCCCTGGTTTCCTGAGAAGTTTCGCAAGCAGGGGTTCGACCGAGCAAAGATTCAAGGGTTGGTTGAGAAAGGGATACCGTGGCTGCAAAAAATTGAGCTGGTGGCAAAGCCAAGGCTGACTGCTGTGTGTACGAGCCGGACAGGGCAGATGGTGATCGGGATTGCGATCGCGCTTATGTCCATCTCGATGATGATTCCGATTCCGCTTACCAACACGCTGCCCGCAATCGGCATCTTTGTCACGGGCTTTGGTCTGCTAGATGATGACGGGGCAATTAGCCTGGCTGGACTGACGATCTGCGCGATCGCATCTGTGACAACAACAACAATCCTCTATCTGCTGTTTCGCTTGGGTCAAGCGGGAATGGAACAGGCGGTAGAGGCTGCTAAGGATTGGGTGAAACCCTAGCGGCAGCTTTCTTGGCTTGCTCTCTTACCTTGCTAGGTCCATAGTTTTTGTTGTGTTGGCTGATTGTTTACTGAGAGCAGCGCCTAACAGATATCCGACTACACAAATAATTAGGCCATAGATATTCACGCCTAGATCCAGCGCGTATTTGCCGCTGCCAATGCTGAGGGCGATCGGAAAGATTGAATAACCGGTTGCACTTTCGATCACTCGGATCACACCAAAGATCAGACCAGGCCAAAAGGCAAGATGGAAGCTCAGCGGTCCAGCTTTGCGAATAAAAGAGAGCAGGAAGATCGGGGCTAAACCCATGACCATCGTGCCGCTGATAGTGGTGGCCTGAATGATAGCGGGTCCAACGCGATCGCCCATGTACAGACTAAACAGAGGAATGTTGCCGAAAAGCGCGATCGCTACAATCCACCAGCGGCCAAATTTCGCCTGGTTCTCAGTCGGTCGCCCTTGTTTGTTGTTCCAATCGCGTGCGCCTAGCTTGGCCACGCTAGAAAAAGTCGAATCTAGCGTAGACCCGGCGCTAGTAAGCATGATCGCATTAAACACCAACAGCATCGGCAGGCCAAAAAGTGCCGGGACCGCTAGAGACGGCGATCCTTCTACGCCATTCGCCCTAGCGTAGAGTCCCACCGAGCTAAAAAGTAGAATAAAGCCGCCGCTGATAATTCCAGCGAGGATAAAGCCCTTGACCATGACCCGAGGCGAGGTGATAAAGGCGCGATCGGTCATCACCGGATCGTGGAAGGGATAGCTGAAGACTTGAACAGCCGCAAGACCGCAGAAGGTGAGTCCGGCCAGAGAGGTTTCGGCATCCACGACAGGTAGACCGTTGTTAGCCAATCCCGGTCCGAGCGTAGCAAGAATAACAACTAGCAACACGGCAGCAAACAGCATCTGGGCGCTGTCTGTTAGCAGGCTAGATCTGAGGCCACCGATTAGGCTGTAGTAAACGGTAAAGGCGGTGACTAGCGCGGCAGCAATCCAGTAGCCAGCGCTGCCTTCCGCGCCAAAGTAGAGTGAGAAGACTTTGGTATTAGACCAGACTTCATTGAGCAGGCGAATGGCGATCGCAATCAAAAACAGCCGAGCGCAGACCTTGCCATATTTGCTAACTAGGAACTCGGGAATGGACTTGTGACCACCGACAGTGCGGATGTAGTAGAGTGCGATCGCAGCAGTAATAAAACTTAGGTAGTAAATCGCATAGCCAATCCCGCCGGTAATGCCAAATGTATTGCCCAAGCTAGCCGCATTGTCAATCGACTTAGCAAAAATCCAAGAGATTGCCGCGCTGGAGACCAGCAGCCACAATCCAGGAGCCTGTCCCTGCTGAGACTGCCCTTCAAAAAATTCTGTTGCCGATACTTTGACTGGGGTGGTCTTCTTTACCAGGCCAAACAGCGTTACGCCGTATCCAAGTAGAAGCGCCCACGTAAGGGCTTTCGATAGCTCCATAGGTTGTTCTTGTTCTCTTACGATGAATAGTGCGATGAATAGTGACTATATCAAACAGAGAGCCTGGTTAAGCTCACTGCCTCTCCATGTCTAACAGATTTTCTAGCGTAAGTCGTCCAAATTATTTGTGGCTGAGATTTTGATGAGATTTCTCGAATACTACGTCACCTGATAGATTGACAGACAACGTAGCTGTGTCCTATTAATGAAACAACTGATCGATCTTAGCCATACCGTAGAAGATGGCATGGTGACCTACAAAGGCATTCCCGCGCCAATCATCTGCGACTATCTCACCCGCGAAGCGTCCAAAGCCTACTACGCCGAAGGCACCACCTTTCATATCGGCAAGCTGGAGCTAGTCGCCAATACCGGTACCTATATAGACTCTCCTTTCCACCGCTATGCCGATGGCAAAGATCTATCAGAACTCTCTCTTTCGTCACTTGCAGAGCTAGACGGCGTAGTTTTTCAAGCGGACTCGCAGCAAACTAGCCACGGCCCAGAAATCTTTGGCAATACTGATGTCAGCGGAAAAGCGGTGCTGATTCACACTGGCTGGGCGCAGCACTGGAGAACGGATCAGTACTTTGAAGGGCACCCCTATCTGACTGAGGCAGCAGCAATCTGGCTGCGCGATGCAGGCGCGACGCTAGTTGGCATCGATTCGTACAATATCGATAGCACTTCGACCGGGCAACGCCCCGCCCACTCTATTCTATTAGGTGCTGATATCCCAATTGTTGAACATATGCGTGGATTAGAACAGCTTCCAGAACGCGGATTCAGATTCAACGCGGTGCCCGTTAAAGTGAAAAAGTTTGGCACGTTTCCGGTGCGAGCCTATGCGGTTGTGATATCAAATCCGGTTGATTAGGCCCAGTTAGCAGACAGCTTCCATCCACCAACAAAAGCCAGTCAATCCCTGAATGAACTTAGGACGACTAGCCAACTGAGACAAAAGCTAGTCTTGATCTGCTAATTGAGGAGAACAGAGCCTTCAAAGAATCGCAGCGGACGCAGCTAGCGGCGATTATCGGCAATGCGCGAAGGATTGACCCGCTAGAGCAGCAAGCTAAAAACGCGTCTTTAGCCATTCAAGCTGGCTGCATCCATAGGCTTCGAGGTGCTCCAGTAGTCAGCTTGACGGTCCGAAAGTATTGCCAACACCTAGAATGGAAGAGAGAAAACGCCGGGTGTTTTTGGGGGGAACGCCTGCGTCGAGAATACGCGGATTCCCATTTGGGTAATGGTTCAATTTAGGAACCTAGGTCTCATCGAGGATGCTTCTAGAACGCTGAAATAGCCAGCACTTAGGGACTCGCCCTCCGTAATAGAAGCCTCTTCAGCTAGAGCTCGAAGAGCAAGTCTAAATCAAAATTCTACGTCGTTCCTAATTTTGGTTCTGTCACAAACTGGTAGGGGTAAGACTTAATGGACTCGCTGATTCTTGAGAGGTACAGGCTCATTAAGCAGTTTAGAGACAGGCCGGATCGACAAACCTGGCTTGCGTTCGATGTAGAGAAAGAGCAACAAGTCGTACTCAAGAAGCTTTGCTTTGATGCTTCGTTTGAGTGGAATGCCCTGAAGCAATTTGAGCGTGAGTCCAAAATTCTACAGAACTTGGAACACCCTAGAATTCCTAAATTTCTCGATTTTTTTGAGCTAGAGAGCGAAAACAGCAGCGCGTTTATCTTGGTCCAAAGCTACATCGAAGCGCAGTCTTTGACAGACCACATTCAAGCTGGACGAACATTTACCGACTCAGATATCAAGCAGATTGCAGCCTCAGTCCTGGATACATTGAGATACCTTCACAACCGCTGTCCACCTGTGATCCATCGAGATATTAAACCTAGCAATATCCTGCTAAGCAATAGCTTTGGCAATCGTGTTGGACAGGTATATCTGGTGGACTTTGGATCGGTCCAGACGCCAATTGCTACTGGGACGGATACGTTCACAATTGTGGGTAGCTATGGCTATATGGCTCCGGAACAGTTTATCGGCCGAGCAATGCCTGCTTCTGATCTATATGGCTTAGGAGCGACGCTGATCTATCTAGCAACGGGCCGACATCCTGCCGATTTGATGACGGACAATTTCAACTTGGATTGGAGATCGCCTATATCGCTTTCCCCTCACTTAACAAGCTGGATCGAGCAGTTGGTAGAACCTGATCTTTCTCGCAGGTTCAGGAATGTAGAAGAAGCGATTGAACACTTAAAAAGTCCCCCTACAATACTTCATCAGGACTCTTCAGAAGTCGCTTCTACACGCTTATCTCGACATTCCTCGTCTCCAAGCAAATCACCTTCACGCTACTTCGCTGGCGAGGTCTTTCTGGTGGGGACTGGAACAGCGTCTATGTTGGTGAGTTCTTTTATTGCAATTTTGTTTATACTCCGCGATGTTCCGATTCCATCGTGGAACCTTTTAGCCTATTTTGTAGGGAGTTTGATAGTTATAGGAGACCTTGGCTATAGGTCTTTGCGATCAAACTCGCATGGCTACTCTTCTTTTGCTTGGACGTGGCTAGAAGAGGCGCTACAAGGTACTGGCAATAAGCCAAAAGCATTGGCTCGGTATTGGAAATATCAAGCGGATGCGCTTGCCAAACTGAAGAGGTATGAAGAAGCCATTGGTAAGTACGACAGAGCAGTTGAACTAGAAGCAGGGTATTCCTGGACTTGGAAGAATCGAGGAGATGCGCTTTGTGAACTCAAAAGGTATGAAGAAGCTATTGAGAGCTACGATCGAGTAGTTGAACTAGAACCTGATTGTTCTTGGACTTGGAAGAATCGAGGGGATGCGCTTGCTGAACTACAAAGGCATGAAGAGGCTATTGAGAGCTATAAGCGCGCCGAAGCTATTGAGAGCTTTGACCAAGCGATTAAATTGGAACCTGGTTATTCTTAGACCTGAAGCGATCGCACTCATGGCTTATGATAGCAACTAGACCAGACTGTCCGGATAGTTCTGCGACCTTCGAGCCGAACAACTTTTAGCGATCGTGAGTGAGAAGAAACCAGTTTGAAACAGTGACCATTGTCTACGATGGCGAAGTAGAACATAGAGACTCGGCAGGTGGCGGCGGCATATCGGCTGCGATAGAAACGCCTGAAGGCTATACAACTTTGCTGGTGGTACTGAAGGGGTCTGTGCAGGTGAATGGCACCGAAACCATCAGAGAAGCAGAAGTGGGTTTGTTTGAACAGGTGGGAGGGCAGATCGAGATCGAGAGTAAGCGCGGGGCGCGGGCACTTTTGCTTAGCGGCGAGCCACTAGACGAACCGATCGTGGGGCACGGGCCGTTTGTGATGAACACTCATCAGGAAATTCAGCAGGCGATTAGCGACCGCACGCCCCGGCGGTTCTATAGCAATCCGCACTTAGCTTGAACCACTATTAGAAACGGTAATCCTTATTCTACAAAGCGCTAAGTGCATAGCAATCCGCTAATGCATCAGCGGATTGCTATATCATCTCTTTATCGTATCGATTCCTCGGAACGATAAACAGTGCTCGTATCCTCCGAGCGCTCTAGGCTAACCGGGCCAGAGCCGTAAGCAGTAACCATCAACAGTCCGCCAATGATGGCCAGGTTCTTTAAGAACTGGGTCATCTGCGTGGGATCGACAAGAGGATTATGAAACACTAAAGTCGCTGGGACTATGAATAACAGCAGTAAAATAGAGCCGATCTTAGCCTTGTATCCCACAATCAAAGCAGCACCGCCCAGTAGCTGAAAGGCAATGGTAAAGACGGTTACTAACGCCGCTAGCGGCAATCCAGCGCTGGCGATTTGCTGTTGTGTTCCGGCGAAGTCAGAGAGCTTTCCAATACCGCTATTGATAAAAATAACGGCTAAGAAAGTTCGAGCGATTAGGGGCATATATTTTTGAACGAGCATGGGAGATATCTCCTATTTAGATGAGTGGCGGTTTAGCTGTGTTGCTAGAATTTAGCAATCTTTGAGAGGATGAGACTTGAGAAGATGAAACCTGAGAAGATGAAACCTGAGGCGGTGGAATGGGGCGCTGTGGAGGCGAGGAAGAGAGAATCAGGCGAATAGCGCGATCGCTCAGCCCATAGCCATGTATCCAGCTCAACAGTACCAGCAAGCGACTGCGAAAACCGGGTAGGTAAACCAGATGGACACCCAGCCACATTAGCCAGGGTAGAAAGCCGGTTAGCAAAATGGGGCCAATTTTTCCGACGCCGCTATAGCCGCCAATGATAGCTAAGCGACCTTTGTTGAAGTAACTAAAGGGTTTGGGATCTTTCCCTTTGATTTGCCTGCGGATATTGCGAGCGATCGCCACCCCTTGCTGCAGCGCTTCTGGTGCTACCCCCGCAAGCGGCTTGCCATTCTGTTGCACATACGCCAGATCGCCAATCACATAAACATTGTCGTGATCAATCAGCTGTAGTGTGTCTCGCACTTTCACCTTTTGCTTTTGGGCCTGTTCAGCCGCAGTAGCCGTCTCCGGCATCGCCGCTTCTAGCCCAGCCGCCCAGACAACCGTTGTGGTTGGCAAGCCAGAACCCTCTGCAAACGCTACGGTTTGAGCGCTCACCTGACTCACTCGCGTATTGAGCATAACCTCCACCTTTAGGCGGCTAAGCTTACGAGCAGTGTAGCGACCTAAGCGACTCGGCAAATTGCTCAAAAGCGTGTTGCTAGACTGCACGATGACAATTCGCATTTCTCTTAAGTCCAGCGTTGGATAGTCTTTCTTAACTGCTTTTTTTAGTTCAGTCAGTGTGCCTGCCATTTCAACGCCAGTCGGCCCACCACCAACAATCACAAAGGTGAGCAGCTGCTGTTGTAGCAGTGGATCGGACGTTTGAGACGCTTGTTCTAAACACTGAAGAATGTGATGCCGGAGTGCGATCGCCTGTTCCAATGTCCTGAGCGGAAACGCATTCTCAGCAGCGCCAGAAACCCCTAGATACTGCGTCTGACTGCCCGTAGCCATCACCAAATAATCATACGGAATGTCGCTACTGTCCGTTTCTACCACCTGACGAGCGAAATCAACTCGCTGTACCTCAGCCCTGAGAAATTGAGTTCTCGGTGCGCCTCGTAAAATGGTGCGAATAGGATAAGCAATCAGCTCAGGTTCAATTTGAGCAGCGGCGACCTGATACAGCAGCGGCACAAACGTGTTGTAGTTGTTACGATCAATCAATAGCACATCAGCGCCGCTTTTCGATAGCGATTGAGCCGCTTGCATGCCGCCAAAGCCTGCGCCAACTACAACAGCTCTCAGACGCTTTTTCATATGCTTCATATCCCCTAGATACTCTAAATAACTCTATATTTTCAAGCTTCACAGAAACACTTCAGCAGCAAAGCCGATCCTATCGGTTTGCCCCTAGCTGCGCCCATGGAAGGACGCGAAGTCGATTTGCGGACCCGCTGGGACAATCTTGGTAGGGTTTATCGTTTCGTGGCTTTTATAGTAGTGCTGCTTGATATGTGAGAAATTAACTGTATTCGCAATCCCAGGTATTTGATACAGCTCACGCGCATATCCCCATAGGTTGGGATAATCTACTATTCGGCGGATATTGCACTTAAAGTGGCCTACATAGACCGAATCGAATCGTACCAGCGTCGTAAACAGCCGCCAGTCAGCCTCAGTCAGGTCATCTCCCAATAGGTATCGCCGAGTCGAGAGTCTTTCTTCTAGCCAATCTAGACTCTCGAATAAAGGATAGAGTGCTTCCTCGTATGCTGATTGAGTTGTGGCAAATCCGCATTTGTACACACCGTTGTTTACAGTATGGTAAACGCGATGGTTTATTTCATCAATGCTGTCTCTAAGCGCTTCTGGATAGTAGTCTCCTACTTTGGCACCTACCTCATCAAAGGCACTGTTAAACATGCGGATGATTTCAGAAGACTCGTTGCTGACTATTGTGCCTGTCTGCTTGTCCCAGAGAATGGGTACCGTTACGCGCCCGGTATAGGCTTTGTCTGCTTTGGTATAAAGCTCGTGGGCGTATTCAAAGTCAAACAAGGGATCATTCACAATCTGTTCGTCTGATTTGAACGTCCAGCCGCGATCGCCCATGAACCAGTCTACCGAAGATAAAGAAATCATCTCTTCTAGACCTTTCAGCGTGCGAAAAATCATGGTTCGATGTGCCCAAGGACAAGCATAAGAAACGTAGAGATGGTAGCGGTCTGCCTCTGCGGCAAAGCCACCCTCGCCGGTTGAACCAGGACTGCCGTCCGATGTTATCCATCTGCGAAACTGTGACGACTTGCGCTCAAATTTTCCACCCGTACTTTTAGTGTCGTACCACTGGTCCTGCCACTTTCCATCCACCAAAAGTCCCATAGCGCTTTCTCCTAAAGCAATCAATGAGAAGACGTATGCTGGGTCTTCTCGCTTACATACTTTGATTATGAACTGAGTTCTTTATAAAGACAATAACGTCTTTGATGGTCAGTTTGTCGCACGATTTTCTACAATAAGTTCTGAGCAGCTCGCAAAATTCAATTGCCAACGTTTGCGGCCTGATATAACAAGATAAACACCCGAACAATGATAGGTCGAAGCGACAAAGCGCAACTCTCGTTTGTTGTCTGCGCGTTTGAGCCAAAACCAAGAGGTTATCAGCAGCTCGTGTTTTTCTCCTACTTTGTATATGCTGGCTATCCCTAGCTGACAGTCAGCTCAAGACCATGAGCAACACTTTTTTGCCAGTCAGCCAGAAACTCAGGTTCTGATAAGGATGTTAATCATTTTTGTCCTTAGAGGTTCAGTTTTAGAAAACTCAGAGAATGAAGGGTACTGGTGGTTAGCATTTGACTGGAAAAACTATCGCTATTTCTGTACTTGGTGTAATCAGCGCCGTATAGGCAAAATTCACTGCTTCATCGGGACTGACTGGCAGGATAATGTCGTTAGAGTGACCGGCAATCGTATCTTTACACCGCTGCGAACCAATCAACCCCAACAGAACCCGACTGCGTTCAATCGTCTGCTCGGTAAGTTCCGTGAGCGGATTGAAGGCGTATTCCACGAGATTCAGAACACCGGACGGCACTTGGCGCACTTGCTACGCAAGCACTTTGGCATTGACGGGCTTACCTTTATTCAGCACCCTCTACGAAACAGATTTACACTCACATAAGACGTAATATAGAAAGAAAGGGCTAGTCCTTCGACTATAAAATGCGGGAATATCTTGATGAGCGATCGCAAACCTAATTACGATTTGGTCGTCTTTGGCGCAACAGGATTCGTAGGGCGCATCCTCTGTGATTATCTACTTAACCAGAAAGTAAATAGCTCGGTTAAGTGGGCCGTCGCCGCTCGCTCCAAGGACAAGCTAGAGACCCTTGTTGCTGAACTGGGGGCCAGCGCAGACGACCTGCCGTACCTGACTGCTGATGCGACTGACGAGGCCAGCTTAAGAGCGCTATGTGCCCAAACCCGAGTGGTTATTTCCACCGTTGGCCCCTACGCCCTGTATGGAGAACGCCTAGTAAAAGTTTGCGCCCAGACCGGAACCGACTACTGCGATCTGACCGGAGAACCACAGTGGGTTCGACAGATGATTGAGCGCTATCAAGCGACTGCACAAAGTTCTGGTGCGCGTATAGTCCACTGCTGTGGGTTCGATTCTGTCCCGTCTGATTTGGGAGTTTACTACCTGCAAAAACAGGCGCAACAGCAGTTCGGAGAGCCTTGTAGTCGTATCAAAATGCGAGTTAAAGCAGCGAAAGGCGGCGTCTCTAGCGGCACCGTTGCTAGCGGCATCAACATCATTCAAGAGGCTAGGCGCAACCCCAAGCTGCGTCAGGAACTAGACAATCCCTACTCTCTATGTCCAGATAATTCCTCTACTGCGACGCATCCGCCTACACTGATACCTGTGCAGTACGATCTAGACTTCCAGGAATGGGTGTCACCGTTTGTTATGGCAGCTATCAATACCCGAATTGTGTTGCGCTCCAACGCTTTGCTGGGGCATTCCTACGGTAGAAGTTTTCAGTATGAGGAGGCGATACTGACGGGTTCTAACGTCAAGGGCTGGCTAGCGGCGAAGGGACTTAGTGCAGCGCTCACTGGGCTAACGATAGCTACGGCATTCTCACCTGCCCGCTGGGTTTTGGAAAACACGATCATTCCTAGGCAGGGAAAAGGTCCCAGCCAAGCGTCACAAGAACAAGGGTTCTACGATCTGCGCTTTTGGGGTGTGACGGCCAGTGGAAAAACCATAGAAGTCAAGGTATTAGGAGATCGAGATCCTGGCTATGGGTCTACGGCAAAGATTTTGGGTCAAGCAGGACTGTGTATGGCTCAAGACTTTGCCAAAGGCGATCAGCCAGGGGGCTTTTGGACGCCTGCGTCGATGTTTGGCAACAGTTTGATAGAGCGGCTGGTGAAAGCTGCCGGATTGACGTTTGAACGCTAAAAAATCTGCTGGTCTTAAAGGATCACGGCTTCTGCGATATGTTGTTATTGTTATGTAAAGTGCGGAAGGTTATAGAACAAACCACAAAGGACTGATTAAGCTATTAGATTAGCGTCAAGAACGAGCGCCCTAAGAAACCCATTTAAACGATTCTGTCTTTATCTCATAGATAGCTCCTGTCTTTGAGCTATCGAGATCCGGGTTATCAAGATTCGAGTTATCTAGATCTAGGTTGTCTAGAGCAGTATCATCTAGGCTGATACCAGCGCACGCTGCCATCTCTAGCTCAGCAGCATTCAAGCGAGCCTTGGTCAAGTTGGTGTTCTGTAACAGGGCTTCGCTTCGCTTAGCCTGACAGAGATTAGCGGCGCAGATTGATCCCAACGAGATATTTGCCGATTAGAAACATTGCGTGCAGGGCCGTTTCAAAAAAAAGTCGCGATCGCCTTGATTGTACTCATGCAGTAGCTGTTGAACTGTAATCTTTCGAGGTGTGGTTGGTCAAAATGGCATAAGATTTTTCCCTCCCGAGCGTAGAGTAGAAAACCCTGCTCACCTGATTCAAGTATTTATAGATAATCGTAGGCTTAAACTTTAAAGAACTCGTGAGTATGCCGTGAAGGCATCCTACATACAACTTGAACTCCGCGTCTCTACCCCCTCACAATTTCGTCAAAGTATCCAATTAAAGTAAGTACTAGTGGCGGTAAGGGAGGCTGATCTTGATTAGCAGAAGAAGGAAAGTGGGTTTTGCTAGAGTAGTAGCTTCTTTATTACTCTCTTCTGTTTATACTTATCCCGCATGGTCCCATACAGCAGATTCGACAGATCCCATAGATCAAAGCGCTGCTTTCTCTAAGCAAGTTAGGTTGAGTGAGCTGCCAGACGGAAGCTATCAACTTTGCACAGAGCCCGACCCAGGAGACTGGACAGATGGTGCTGGGGTGTGTCTTAACATTGTGAAGCAAGAGCAGTATGCTAGCGGCTACTATGGCTATCCGCACAGTAGCCATTTCATCTGCTTGAGAGGAGAGATTTTAGAAACTTCTCTGATCGGAGAAGCACTATTTGCTTCTTGGTCTGCACATCACTGGAGCAATCCTCCTCAAGAAGAATTCGGCTGGGATGCTGAAAATCGGTTGATGCTAGCAAATGGTATACTCATCGCCGCTGCTGAAACAGACAGAGCCGACCCTATTGAATGGGTTACTTTTCAACAGGCACGGCTCGATACGCAAGATCTATATCTATATCCTAGCCCTCAAATGACGGAACCCAGTCAGCTTTGTGACTGGTCCAAGCTACAGATCAGCGCTACCGGTTCGTGAATAGGTGTTCCCCTAGGGCTCTAGCGCCAGTAGCACTACACTATGCTGGCGCACCAGCACGGTAGGAAACACCACGATACTTGAGGTCACGCACGGGTTGAATCAACGCCTTCGACAGCTTGTGAAAGTGGAGGGTAGCGCCTCTGTAGGTGCCTACTTCTACGCTATCAACAACGGGGACTTGAGGGGGATTGTATTCATAGGGAACGCCACGATAAACAAGTTTCATAGCAACCTCCTTCCAGTCTATGACTGGAGAATTGGGGTAATCTCTTTAGCGCAGAGTACACGCTAAAGAGATCATTTAAAGATGTTTAATCTCAAACTCCTCACTTCACATCTTTAGGATAAACAAACAGTTTGAGAATCTTGTGAAGAAGATATGTTGTAAAACAGATAGCGACACGGCCCTGGCTTTTTTGCCTTCTAGGACTTCAAATCCTAAAACGATATCTAGTAGTTCTGAAGTAATTTAGCGAGTGAGCCTATGCAGGTCCAATAAAGCCAAACGAAAAAAACTGTTGAAGAAGGGGAGGAAAACAGCGATGCTCTTTGATCAAGAGTGACTATAGCTTTCCGCACTTTGCTTGCTACACCCCTGATTCCAAACGCAAAGTGCCATAGCAGCGGTGGGAAGAGCGCGTCGTCGCACGGCGCTAGGGAATGCCTACCAAGACAAAGTGCGTAGGCTTCGCCTTCTCGAAGAGTATGCATCCGCGCTTTGCTATACACGAATAAATCAGACAAATGAACAAATTAGACAGACAAACTAGAAGAATTAAAAACAGATGAATATAAACGAAAAAGCCCCTACAGCGATTCACCAGAAAAAGTCAGCTCTACGCCAACGCCAGCAGGATCTGTGACAAATAGCTGGGTTTGATCCAGATCCAAAAGCTGCGTGATCCGATAAGGTGTTTCGGTCGCGATCAACTGCGCGATAGTGGCTTGAAGACCTACACAACTTAGTGAGATATGGTTGAAGAACCCCCTACAGGTAATGACACTACCTTCCAAGCTAGGACATGCACTGAGATGTAAGATAGGTGAGTTGCTTGCATACAACCAGTAGCCGCCGTGGTCAAGCCGAGCTCTAGGACCAACTGTCAGTCCTAGGACATCGCAATAGAACCGCTTGACTCGCTCTATTAGGGTAGGAGATGCGGTGATATTAAAGTGGTTGAGGCCAGTTACTTTCCTGTTTGCTATCCTGTCAGGGGACTTTTCTAGAAGCATCGGCTTAGATAGCGCTAGGTCTAACAGGGCCGAATCAGGAGCTGCTATGGCTAGCTGCTTTAGTGACAAGCTAGGTGAACCTGTTAGAGAGGGTGAAGCCACCGCCGCTACTGTTTGTGTTGCTCTAGGCATAGTTCCCCCTAATCCTTTCTACGGTCTCTTCTATACAGTGATAGATTACATAAAGAAAGTGAGGAAGATGTGGGGATAGAGTAGTTTGCGGATATGTCCGCTCATGCCACAGACTTATCACATTATTAACGAAGAGTCTCTAGGCTGGTTAAAGCCCGGTGCGATGGTGAGCAACACCAGTCGCACCGAGCCTGATCGATACTAAAGCAATGATTGCCGCTATCAAATTAGGTAAGGTGGGCCATCTAGGGATTGATGTGTACGAACAAGAAGAAAACCTGTTCTTTGGAAGACTGGTCTACTTGAGCTACTCGATCTTTCTATCTCTCATAAAAACATAACGGACTCGGTTGCGCGTCAACCGGGTCCGTTACTGGCTGTGTATGCACTTTGGTAAGGTTTCTTCCTGAACCTTTCTTTGGTTTACGGAGTTTGTCAGCGGCTATATCCTCGACGAGGTTCTCACATCCTGACTCTTGCCGAGTCCCTGGTTTGATAAGCACCTCTCACTTGGAGCTAACTTAGAGAGACTTTACCGTGGTGACTTGTCAGCTGATTGATTGGGTTGTGAAGCGGGCAGGCGAGTCTCTTGCAACCTCCACTAATATATTAGCAAAAATACTGGCATAGAGGGCGCGCTCACAATCTCCTCAACTTTCCCGCGTAGCTTGAACGTGGCATTGCCGTTCTACTCCACTATCTACTGAATATGAGATCGTTCGATTCAAGACCGCTAGCCGTACGGCCACTACAATAGGAGCGATGACATGAGAATCTTGCTGGGTTTTTTGGCACTGACGATGCTGATATTTTCCTCTTTGTGGGCAATTCTTCATCCCTGGATTCCTCACCGAGTTTCTACAACGCTAGCAAAACTGGCTTTGATTATAGGCTTGATTTTGCTGGTCGGCTGGTGGACTACGCCGTCAGCCACAGCAGAGATACAGTTTATAAAAGGAGCAGACCAGTGGGTATATCCAGTGTCCAATCACTATTAACGTTTCTTACAAAGACGTTAGACGAGTGACTAACAGTGGGCAGTTGCGATTACGCTATGTGTGCTCAAAAGAGTTAAGAGAACTACAAGAAATTAAAGGGATTTAGAGTCGACTATGTTTCCATCACCCGTTCAGCCCGCAGATTTAACAAAGCCTCTAGCTGATGACGAATTGCAAAAGATGGACGCCTACTGGCGAGCGTGTCACTATCTAGCAGTCGGCATGATCTATCTAAGAGAGAATCCCCTATTAAAAGAAACGCTGGTCGAAGCCCATGTAAAACATCGACTGCTGGGCCACTGGGGCGCTTCTCCGGCGTTGAGCTTTGTCTATATCCACTGCAACCGTCTAATCAAGAAATACGACCTGGACATGATCTTCATGGCAGGGCCCGGTCACGGTGCGCCTGGGGTGCTGGGGCCCGTGTATTTAGAAGGCACTTATTCTGAGCTGTACTCTGATATCAGCGAAGATGCTGAAGGGATGCAGAAGTTCTTTAAGCAGTTTTCTTTTCCAGGCGATATTGGCAGTCACGTCACGCCGGAGACGCCAGGATCTATTCACGAAGGCGGCGAGCTAGGCTATAGCGTTTCTCACGCTTATGGGTCGGTGCTAGACAACCCCGAGCTGATTACCTGTGTGGTCGTAGGCGATGGCGAATCAGAAACAGGGCCGCTGGCAACCGCCTGGCATTCTAACAAATTTCTCAACCCTGCCCGCGACGGGGCGGTGCTGCCGGTTTTGAACCTAAACGGCTACAAGATTGCTAACCCGACTATCCTGGCGAGAATCTCTCACGAGGAGCTGGAATACCTGTTTCGAGGGTATGGCTATACGCCCTACTTTGTAGAAGGAAAAGATCCCGCAGAGATGCATCAAAAGATGGCTGCTGTAATGGAGGAATGCGTTCTCAAAATTAGAGAGGTGCAAAAAAAAGCGAGAGAAACGGGCGCGGTGGAGCGACCACGCTGGCCGATGATCGTGCTGCGATCGCCTAAAGGATGGACCGGACCTGCTCAAGTCGATGGTAAGAAGGTAGAGGATTTTTGGCGATCGCACCAGGTGCCGATGGGCGGTATGCACGGCAACCCAGACCACCTACGCCGTTTAGAAGACTGGATGCGCAGCTACAGACCCGAAGAACTGTTTGATGAGAATGGCGCGCTGATGCCGGAGCTAAAAGCGCTAGCTCCGGTCGGCGATCGCCGCATGAGCGCCAACCCCCATGCCAACGGCGGCCTGTTGCGCCGAGCCCTGAAAATGCCGCGCTTTCAAGACTACGCCATTCAGATGGGACAGCACGGCGTAGAAGAATACGAGAATACGAAAGTGCTGGGTCTGCTGATGCGAGATATCTTTCGTGGCAATCCTGACAACTTTCGGCTGATGGGCCCAGATGAAACGGCCTCGAACCGCTTACAAGATGTGTATGAGGTGACTAAAAAGGTCTGGATGGCCGATCTGTATCCTGAAGATGAGGACGGCGGACAGCTATCGCGCGATGGCCGAGTGATGGAAATGCTGAGCGAGCACACGCTTCAGGGCTGGCTAGAAGGATATCTGCTCACCGGGCGACACGGGCTGTTTCATACCTATGAGGCGTTCGCTCACGTGGTCGATTCTATGTTCAATCAGCATGCCAAATGGCTAGATATCTGCAAGAATCACGTCCCCTGGCGGCGGTCGGTTTCCTCGCTCAATATCCTCCTGTCCTCGCTGGTGTGGCGGCAGGACCACAACGGCTTTAGCCATCAAGATCCGGGCTATGTCGATTTGGTCACCAACAAGAGCCCAGATGTTGTGAGGGTGTATTTCCCACCCGATGCGAACTGTTTGCTCTCGGTCGCAGACCACTGCTTTCGCAGCGTTGACTATATTAATGTGATTATTTCAGACAAGCAAAAGCACTTACAGTATTTGCCAATAGAGGATGCGATCGCCCACTGTACCAAAGGCATTGGCATCTGGGACTGGGCCAGCAATGACGACTGCGGCACCGAGCCAGATGAACCCGATGTAGTAATGGCCTGCTGCGGCGATGTGCCCACAATGGAATCGCTAGCTGCAACGGCAATGCTACGAGAAGAATTTCCGACCCTAAAGGTTCGATTTATTAACGTCGTCGATCTGTTCAAGCTGGTTTCAGAAACAGAGCACTCCCACGGTTTATCAGACTGGGATTTTGACTCTCTTTTCACCAAGGACAAGCCAGTTATCTTCAACTTTCACGGCTATCCCTGGCTGATTCATAAGCTGGTCTATCGCCGCTCAAAGCAGGAGCGAATTCACGTGCGCGGCTATAAGGAGGAAGGCAATATCAACACGCCCCTAGAGCTAGCAATCAACAATCAGATCGACCGCTTTAATTTGGTGATTGATGTGATTAACCGGGTGCCAAAGCTGGGCTCAGCGGCAGGCCATGTGAAAGAGCGAATGAAGAACAAAATCATCGAGTGTAGAGCCTACGCTCATGAGCATGGCAAGGACCAAGATGAGATTGTGAACTGGAAGTGGCCCTATTCAAACGAAGCCGTGCCAGCGCATAGCGAATAGCCAGTAGAAGGATAGAAAGTATGGGTAGTGCCAAAAGCTGTGGCAGCGCTACCCTTCACAATATTCTCAAACCGTTTGTTTATTCTTAAAATTGCTCAACGGATTCAATTCGTTATGCCGTAAAGATCATTTTAGGAGACCTTTTAATCATGACGCGCCGGAACGACCCACCGCGCCTATCTGCGCTCTGGCGGCAGATCAAGCGCCTGCTAAGCAGTCCGCCTGCTAATTCAGATTCGCCTTCTCGGCAAGAAAGGATTGAGGCCAACATCTACTGGAGAGTGAGGCTGCTCGAACGCTGCTTCTGCAAAGACTCTACGGTTGATACGGCCCGCAAACGCCTAGAGCGCTGTTTTCTCTTTCCACTTTGGGAAGTGTCAATTCCTCTTCGTCAACCCAATTGTTTCACAGATATACTGTAGACAAGCTGAGGGAAGAAGAGTTCACTACAGGTACTTCCGCTTAGAGCTTCTCTTTCCAACAGCAGTTTCCTTACGGTCTATTTGACGAAGGAGGTTTCTATGAAACGTACAGTTGGTTTTGCTTCTGTTGGTTTTGCTTCTGTTGGTTTGGCGATCGCTGCCCTTTTGGCATTCCCGCTAAAAGCTTCCGCACAGCAGCTTCCTGACTACAGCTATGTAGGAATTGGCGGTAGCGATGATGGCTTTGTTATCAACGGCAAAGTTACCGTCTATGACAATCTTTCAATTCGTCCATCGGTAGCCACTGATTTTGACTTTGACGATGGTGAAGATGTCTCCTATCTATTGCCTCTCACCTACGATTTCAATGCAGTCGATCCAGACGGCAACCTGTATCCTTTTGTGGGTACTGGTATTGGTGGCACTCTTGGTAGTGACAGCTCCGTTGATTTTGCCCTCACTGCTGGTCTTGACTACCGTGTTGGCGATCGCTGGGTTGCGAACGGCGCGGTCAACTATCTACCGTTCGCTGAGACAGACGAAGTAGATTTCACCCTAGGTGTTGGCTACGTCTTCGAGAGCCGCTAAGGTCAGTCTCTAGGCGATCGCCTAGCATCTGATATCAGGTCCGAGTGCGATCGCCTAGATTCATATACAACAAACCGTAGGGGTTCTACATTCCTACGGTTTTCCGATAGTCTGAGCAATCAGCACCACGCAGGAGCGAGCCTCAACCCGATAAGTCTCTTTGCTGTAGGGTTCGCTAAAGCCAATCTCGCAAATCGCTTCTGAGAGCGCCAGCGCTGTGTTAATCACTCGGTGCCATCGTTCGCCCACTCCCAATAGCGGCAGCTCAAATTCTAGAGTCTCCCAGTAAGCATTCAGCATGACGTGAAGATATTCACCCGCTTTGGGATGACGCAGCGAGAAGGCCAGACTATGAGAAGATGGCTGCCAGTCGGGCTGGCCTAGCTTGACTCCGTGCCAGCTAATATGAGGTTCTAGACTAGCGTAGGCAACCTGTAGACGCTTTTCCCGGCGAAATATTTCTAGGTTTTGAGTAAAATTAACCAGCCGACGTAAGAAACACCAAAGGTCAAATTGTTGATCGAGCTGGTCCCAGTTGAACCAGCTCAGCTCATTGTCCTGGCAGTAGGTATTGTTGTTTCCCTGCTGCGTTCGGCGAATCTCATCGCCCATCAAAATCATCGGCGTCCCTTGAGAGATAAACAAAATCGTCAGGAGATTTTTGATTTGTCTTAGTCGTAATGATTCAGTTTCAAGATCATCTGTACTGCCTTCTACTCCGCAGTTCCAGCTAAAGTTTGTATCGGCACCGTCTTTGTTACTTTCTTTATTTGCCTCATTGTGTTTAACGTCATAAGAGACCAGATCATTTAGCGTAAAGCCGTCGTGACAGGTAATAAAATTGATGCTGCGGTTGATATCAGTATCTTGCCGGTGATAG
The DNA here is from genome assembly GCA_963772185.1 of uncultured cyanobacterium. GTDB lineage: Bacteria > Cyanobacteriota > Cyanobacteriia > Phormidesmidales > Phormidesmidaceae > Phormidesmis. Next base: position 198,876 of record CAVYWR010000004.1, read on the forward strand.
ATATCAGGACTGCCTAGAATCCTTGCAGCTAGCGTTCTGACCATATCAGCATCACCTTTTACAAAGCGGCGCACGTCATCTCTAAAAGGACCGTTCCACTCGGCAAACCAATCGCCATATTCAACAAACCCACCGACAGCGTACAGCCCTGCTGCATCCCACGCCTCGGCGATCAGCTTGATACCCGCTAGCACCGCATCCGACTCTATAGACCACAGGATGCTCATACGCTCTGCTATGATTGAAACAATCGGTTCTCCTTTTATTCCTCTAGCTAGCACTGTGGCCAGATCAAAGCGAAAGCCGTCTACGTGCATTTCTGATACCCAGTAGCGCAGCGAATCTAGAATCAGGTGGCTGCCAATAGGATGGTTCCCTTTAAAGGTGTTGCCGCAGCCGCTGTAGTTGCTGTAGGCCGCCGGGTTATCAGACTTTGCGATGTAGTAAGTCGGGTTGTCAAAGCCGCGAAAAGAGAGTGTAGGACCGTTTTCGTTGCCCTCTGCTGTGTGGTTAAAAACCACATCTAGAATGACTTCGAGCCCTGCTTTGTGTAGGGCTTTGACCATATCACGAAACTCATTGAGTGGGCCTAATGGCGTCTGGTTAGAACTGTACGCCCGATGGGGTGCAAAAAAGTTGATTGTGTTGTAGCCCCAGTAGTTGATCAAATCAGCGGGCGCAGCTTCAGGATCAAAGCAGTGGACGGGCAGTAGCTCTACAGCGGTAATGCCCAGGCCCTTGAGATAGGGAATCTTTTCGATTAGTCCGGCAAAGGTACCGCGTTTAGATGGACTGATAGACGAATTGGGATTGCGAGTAAAGCCGCCAACGTGCATCTCGTAGATGACGCTGCTGGCATAGGAATGACGCAGCGGCTGATCGCCCTCCCAGTCGTAGAGGCTAGAATCCACCACGATGCCCCGTAGCGCCTGAGCGCAGTTATCTTTGCCCATGATCTGAGCTGCCTGACGGTTGTAGAGGCCGTAGCCGACCACTGCCTTGGCATAGGGATCAAGTAGAACTTTGCTGGCATCAAAGCGCAGTCCCTGCTCTGGTTGATAGGGGCCGTAAGCACGGTAGGCATAGGTTTGACCGGCCTTTAGTCCCTGGACGAATACGTGCCAGTAGTGATAGGTCTGGTGATGCTCGGGCGTCAGCGTAATTGTCTGGATAGGAAGCGGGTCGTCCGGCGCGGCGAATAAGAGTAATTCTAGTTTCTCGGCATACTGAGAGAACAAAGAAAAATTAACACCACTTGCATAAACGGTCGCGCCCAGCGGATAGCTCTGACCGGGTAGCGTTGCGAAACTGGTCATAAGAAATACAGTAAAAGCTCTTCTTGATTGAGCTCACTTTAGCGCGCAAAGATGTTGACTTTGTGATGGGTCCGTAGAGAATAGCCGGAGAAGATAGCTGTTGAAAGATTACTGAAAGAAAATGAGGACTTTGTGAGCAGCAGTTTGGCCTTTGCAGGTTCTCTAACTCATCTCTTGTATTAACGCGATCGCCGTGCCACAATAGAGATGTGGATAGGAAGGACTCCCAACAACTCAAACGTTTTCTAGTTGAACACTTTTAAGACGAACGTTTTTTTGAAGGTGTTTGTTGTTTGGGTTCTCAATACCTATTTATATTCATCCGGTGAGAGTTCTCTTCGTTGTTGCTTTCACTGAATGTCGAATTGATGTCGAATTCAATGCCGCAAATCTAGCGCTACACGTAGCGTATATGGAGAGAAAATAGAAAAAAGGAGGGTCATATGAGGGCAGTGCTCGGTCGTAATCGACTCCAACAGACAGCTACTGTTGCCTTTGCTTTACTGCTAGTAGCAGCCATACCTGGTATAGCAGAGGAACCCTATGTAGAGGAATCCTACGTAGAGGAATCCTTTGCAAAGCCTACTCTAACTCAGCAACGCAACGCACAGCGTCTGATATTGACTAATGAATGTGTAAATTGTGACCTAGCTGGGGTAGTCCTACTCGAAGCCCATCTGATCGGGGCTGATTTGCGCTCTGCTGATCTGACCGGGGCGAACCTGACCGGGACTAACCTGGAAGGCGCGGATCTAACCGGGGCCAATCTCACAAACGCTAACCTAACAAATACGTTTTTAACAGACACTTCTCTAGCGAATACCCTACTTGTTGGCGTGAACTTCACCGGAGCCCATCTCTACAATACAGATGTGCGAGGGGCCACTATGGAAAATCTGAATCTAGTGGGTGCTGAAGTCTTTAATACGCCTATCAGCGTAGGCGGCGCAGCACCTCCTAACGAGATCTTGCCACTAGAGTCTCAGCCGATAGAGTCTCGGCCGATAGAGTCTCAGCCGATAGAGTCTCGGCCGATAGAGCCGTTGATTCCTTTTGAAGACCCTCAATCTCCCCTGCCGTACCTCAAATCTCTACTAGATCCTATTTTGTAGAAGCGATCTGTAATACTCAACTCTAAGGGATGTGCGCTTATATAATGTACCGACAAACCTCACTTTCTAAGCCCTCATCCCCAACCCTTCTCCCGAATGAGAAGGGAGCTAGATCTGAAGTCCCTCTCCCCACTCTGTGAGAAGAGCAAGCTCTACGGGAGAGGGATTTAGATACTGTGTAATAGAACAAAGCGCAGGTGCTAAGTGGAAAGTTTTAAAGCTTCCTTTCGCGCACTGCTAGTAGGCAATAATTTGTCTGCCTCAAACGGTTGACCTGACTTGAGTACGCCATAGACGACGCGAATGAGCTTGTGCATTACAGCACCGACTAGTCGTCTTCGTCGTCACATAGCGCTAGCCGATTCTTCTCTTGCGTCATCATTGTTTCTAGCGCACCTAGTCGTCTAGGAAGCTTTTGCAAAGTCGAGACTTCCGCAGGCGAGGGTCGCCATAGACTCGGTGACAAGTCCCGACAAAACCGACCGATTAGCCCCGCATCGGCTTGGTCGTTCTTCGTTCGGCTCAGCTGACTTTGACCATAGCCTTTAATTCGAGAGGGGTTGACGATGCTCACATCATGACCCGCTTCGTACAGATGACTCGCTAGCCAATGTCCGTAGACATTGGTCGCTTCGAGGCAACCATGCACCTGCTCTACCCCTTTCGCCTTCAGCCATGCACTGAGCTGCTCGAAGCCTATCGGACTATTCGCAAACTGCTTTGTTGGCGATCGCCCGAGCTCTAGCCATTCGCCCCAAGCTGTTGCTACTAGATGAACCCTTTGGCGCTTTAGACGCCCTGACTCGAGGCAGCCTGCAAGAGCAGCTCATTACTATCTGTCAGGAAAATCGTCTGACCTGTCTGATGGTGACCCACGATGCGGATGAGGCACTGCTGCTTGCCGATCGCATTGTCATGCTCACCAACGGGCCAAGCTCTCACATTGGTCAAATTATCGATGTCTCGATTCCGCGCCCGCGCCATCGGCTAGAAGTGGTGAATCATCCTGACTATTACAGCCTGCGCAATGACATTATCTATTTTCTCAATCAGCAGAAAAGAGCTAAAAAGCGTCAGCTTCAGTTCCCGGTTGTGATCGCAGGTCAGGGAATAGAAAAGGTCAGTCTGAAGGTGGGCTACTTGCCCTTGACAGACTCAGCGCCTTTGATTGTTGCCCAAGAAAAGGGATTTTTTGCGAAGCATGGCTTAACCGATGTTCAGCTGGTAAAAGCACCTAGCTGGGATGCGATCGCTCAGGGTATCGCCAGCGGCGATCTAGATGCCGCCCAGATGGTGGCCGGTATGCCACTGGCGCTCTCGATTGGCACCTCGATTGGCACCTCAATGGGCATAAAAAATCAGCAGCCATCCCCCACAGTCACCGCGCTGACGTTATCTCGCAACGGCAGCGCTATCACCTTTTGAAGAGTTGTTTGAGACATTCTGATCGGCTGAAACCGCTACAGGGCAGCAGGTATAGCTTTCCGCACTTTGCTTACTACACGACAAAAGGCTACACCCCTTATTCTGTAACGCAAAGTGCCATAGCAAAGTGCGAATGCATCCTTACCTTGCTATATATCCTACAAGGGTTTCACTCAACGTTAGCCGCCTCGATTATCTTGTATCTCAGCGTCAAGCTAATTTTGTGGGGGTAAAGCGTCTATTTGTTGGATAGTTTTTAGGGTGGGCTTAATTGGGCTAGCTACTCGAAGTTCGAGGGCATTTTTGCCTTTTCTTTTAATCTCGTACATAATCTGGTCGGCTTGGGCGATCGCCTCATCCGTAGAAGCTGGAGGACTCTCTAAAAAGGTGATAGCGCCCATGCTAAACCCCACCGACCAACCATGACCAATCTCTGAAGTCAGGCTGGTATGAAGCCTGGCAAGCACCAAATAAGCTTGAGCATATTCCACCTGTGGAAGGATAACGCCAAATTCATCACCGCCAAGCCGACCGACAATATCGTTATCCCTCGTAAATTCTAGGAGGCGTTTTGACACGGTTTTTAGCAGGCGATCGCCTTCCGAATGCCCATACTGGTCATTGATCGCTTTAAAGTTGTCAATATCAACGTAAGCCAGCGTGAAGGGTAGCTGGTAGCGGCGCGATCGCTCCATTTCCAACTTGAGCATCTCAATAAAAAAACGTCGATTGTAAATACCCGTCAGGTCGTCGGTACGAGCTAGCTGATGCTCTTGCTTGAAAGCCTGATGCTGCCCCACGATCAGGTAGTTTACCAGCAGAAAAAAGCCAAGTCGAATACCAGCGTTCCAAAGAGGCAAAAAGCCAGACGAATAGGTTTTAGCAGAGGTATCGGCCCACAGCCACAGCAGCGCACACAGCAAGGACAAGCTAATACCAGTCGCCAAATCAAGATACCAAGCGGCGATCGCAATCGGCACCAGGTAAAAAATCGAGAGCGATAAATCTACTCGAGTGGCATAGTCAATCGTCCCAATCACCAACGACAGGAACGCACTCAGCCAAAGGAGTTCTCGCCTTGACCGGCCAGACAGCCACTGCCCAACTTTTGCTCTCATACAAGGAACCCAATCTATATTTTTCAGTAGTTAGATGAGACTGCCTTCATAGCTCTCAGCGATTTATCCATCGCAGACTCGCGCCCTTGGAGAAAACCATTGAACTAATTAAAAATAGTAATAGAATCACTTTGTTAGCCGCTCTAGTCCATCGAGAATGAGGTCAAGCCCAAACTCAAAGTCGTGAAGGCCGTCATAATCACTTTGTATGACCTGTCTTGCGAGGTTGTTGATGTGAGGATACCGATCGGCAGGAATCTGCGGAAGGTATTCTGCGGCTACGGCTGAGTAATCTGCTGCCTCAAATGGATAGTTCAGTTCCTGAAGCGTATACCCATAAATATGACTATCGAGGGCATTTTGCACATGATCGGCCATTTCATACGAAAAACCAGCTTCTCGCAAACACCCCAAAGTTGAATCGACATATTGCAGCATCGCTGGTCCTACATTTACTCGAGACACCAACGGCATCGTAGCCCAAGGATGGAGCAGCAGCACCTTATAGGCAGAAATTGCCCGCCGCCTCATAACCTTTTTCCAATCATCGCCGAGTTGAGGGACTTCTATCTCACTCACCACGCTATCAACCATGCCATCGATCACATCGTCTCTATTGGCGATGTGGTTGTACAGGGACATCGCCTTTACATCTAGCGCCTGAGCGAGCTTTCGCATAGAAAGTGCATCCAATCCGTTTTCGTCGGCTAGCTGGAGCGCCCGCTGTAATATTCGTTCTCGACTCAAGGGAATACGGTCTGATTTTCTAGAAGTATTTTTTTGGGTCATCCTTTTTGGTTACGCTCAGCCTAGAACAGTCAACAATTCAGCCCCATAAGCCCAATTGCAAAGTTTTGTTGTTCTTCCTCGATTATTGCATACACTGTAAGTCTATATTAAACTCATAGCATGAACTTACGCTGTAAGCTTCTTGTAGACGTGATGATTTTTCGTCGAACGCAACTATCGTTGAGGAGTTCGAGTGGATAGCGGTTTCGTTGATGACAGTTGTGACGGTTTATATCAGCTTTGTTGGAGGATGATTTGATGAAAGCGATCGCCCAAGAAAAATACGGTTCACCAGACGTGTTGAGCCTCACAGAAGTGGACCAGCCCGCCGTTCAAGCAGACACGGTGCTGGTACGGGTTCATGCCGCATCGGTCAACGCGGGCGACTGGCATTTAATGAGAGGCTCACCCTTTTTCATTCGGCTCATGCTCGGCGGACTACTAAAGCCAAAAATCAAGACGGTTGGGTTCGATATCGCCGGTACGGTAGAAGCTGTCGGTAAAAATGTTGTTGATTTTCGGGTGGGAGACGAAGTTTTTGGTGATGTATCAGACTGTGGGTTTGGGGCTTTTGCCGAATACGTGGCTGCTACAGAAGACGCTTTGAGCCTGAAGCCGAGCAATCTTACCTTTGAAGCAGCGGCGGCGGTGCCAGGGGCGGCGATGACGGCCTTGCAAGCGTTGCGTGATATTGGTAAAGTGCAGCCAGAGCAGCGCTTGCTGATTGTTGGTGCATCAGGTGGGGTAGGTTCGTATGCGGTGCAACTGGCGAAGGCTTTTGGGGCCGATGTGACGGCTGTGTGCGGGAGCGCAAAGGTAGATCGCATTCGCTCACTCGGTGCCAACAAAGTGATTGATTACACGCAAATAGATTTCACCCAAAAAGAGATTTATGACTTAGTGGTTGATGTGGCTGCCTATCGGTCGGTGTTTGACTATTTGCCGATATTGAAGCGCCAAGGCACCTATGTTTTAGTAGGAGGTGCGATCGCCCGCCTATTTCAAGTGATGATCTTCGGCCCACTGATCTCAAAAATGAACAATCGCACTGTGAAGTCTCTCGTCGTCACGCCCAACTCAACAGATTTGGCCGTGCTAAGAGATCTGATTGAGGCAGGCAAAATCACTCCGTTGATTGATCGGCTTTATAGCTTGGCAGAAGTCCCCACCGCCATTCGCCGCCTTGAGCAACGGCAGGTGGTCGGCAAAGTGGTTATTCGCGTATGCGCTTGAACTAGGTCGAATCAAATTTTGCAATCATAACCTATCGTCTTCTCGGTTTGAATAAGGTTGCGATCGCAACCCAAGATCCGCTAGGACTAGCGCCTCTGCCAGTAGATAACCGAAAGCGTTTTTTGAGGTTTGTGCTCTCTAAAGATCAAGAGACGCTGCTACCGCTAGATCAAGTCATAGAAGTGATGCAGATTCTACCGGAGAGCATTCTATCGGTTCCTAATATGTCCAACTGCATTCTGGGCGTGTGCATTTGGAAAGGAGAAACGCTCTGGCTAGTAGATCTCAATACCCTCGTCGGTTACGAAGCGCTGTATCAGCAGTCTCATCTGTTAGAAACCGCAAGCGTGATTATCGTTCAAAACCAGGGTCAAACGCTGGGTTTGATGGTAGAAAAGATTGACGATATCAATCTGTTTGACGAAAACAAGATTTTAGCTGGCACTGGACTATGCCCATCTGAATTGGAGCCCTTTATCCTAGGTCACCTGCCGCAGCAGAGCGGTACTGTGCTAGACACTGCTTCTATATTTGGCGCTCCCGATCTACATGCCTATCATCCGATACAGCGCTAGAAAATATCTGCGATAAAGCGAGCCTCAAGACAAAGTAAGAGCGCATCTTTACTTTGCCACAACAATCTTTTTAATCAATTCTAGTAGAGACTAACAATGACTACAGCCAGCGCATCTCGAAACGGTTCTTACGACGTTGAAACTAATAGTTCATCCTCAGTAGAAAACGAACTACTTCACGCTCCCAATCAAGAGGGAGTAGTAGATATCATTTTGTCCACTGAAGATATTGAAACCGAACAGGAATCGAACGCCGTCGATCTGTCCTCTCTAGAGAGTGCTCTAGAACAGTCTTCTATCGATCTATCGACTCAATCTACTCAGTATCTACCCAAGAGTACGGGCAAGCGAGTTTTTTCTATTGCCAATCGGATGGCCGAAGCAACCGATGTTGAAAATCTGTATCAACGTGAATTCGACGCTAAAAGATGGCAGCGGGTAGGGCATCTAAGTCTTTTTGAGCCAAGTCGAGTGAGGGTTTAGCTGGGTGGTATAGCAGAGCGCGGATGCATTCGCACTTTGCTATGGCACTTGGCGTTATGGAATAAGGGGTGTAGCCTTTCGTGGTGTAGCAAGCAAAGTGCGGAAAGCTATAAGAGTAGGCAATCAACCCACCGAGCAGATTAGCCAGAAAGTTCAAGCCGCTGCGATGCCTGGAATGTTCAATCTGACAGATGTTCTTGAGTTGGTCATTGACCGACTCGATGACCGCTCGTTTGCGCAAGAGTATCTTGTCTATCAATCGCATTAAGCGATTGTTCATATTCTTACGCCGTCTGGCGACTAGCTCTAGACCTTGTTTATAGAGCTTTTCAAAGAGGGCTTGAGAGACATATCCCCTATCGCCAAAGAGCTTACCTGTGAGCTGTTTAGCCATGTCTGGAACGGGGGTGCGGTCGTCTGCGTTGCCAGGGCTCAGTGCGGCGGCTAGCAGCTCGCCGCGATCGTTAATAATCAAGTGCAGTTTTAAGCCGAAATACCACTTGACCGAGCTTTTCCCCCACCCGGACTGGTCCTTGAGCACCTTGTGGCTGCGGGCTCTGTTGGGATGGCACACTTCTATTGAGGTGGCATCGATGAAGCTGATACCAGTGAGCTCACCAAAGGTCATCTGCAAGAAACAAGCTAACGCACTCACACTCCAAGGCACGAGCTCCACAAAGCGGCTGTAGCTCACTAGGTTAGGGAAGGCACAGCGCCAATGCGGCAATACTTGGCAGGTGTAAAAGGCCTTGAACGTGCGAAAGCCCGAGCCATGAAAAGCGATGACGATGGTCATCACCTCGCTAATGCTCAGCCGAGAGCGGTAAGGCTTAGCTTCGCCGTCCCATGGCAGCTGACGTGGGTGAGTCGCTGCTTGGTCGAATATAGCGGTTCTTAGCTGAGTGAGGTACAGTTTGATGGCAATATGACCTTGCTTTACTCAATTTCAATGAAAGCGTACTCTCTCGACTTCCGGCAGAAAATCATGGCGGTTCATCACGAAGGGAAAACTTCCCAGCGTCAGCTTGCTAAGCGCTTCAACGTAGCCCTGAGCTTCATCGAGAAACTCATCAAACAGGAAAAGGAGACAGGCAGCATTGCCCCGAAAAGGCGGGGTGGTGGTTCTAAGCCAAAGCTGACAGATGAACAAAACCAAGTTGTTTTAGACTTGATCGCTGCTGACAACGATGCGACATTAGTCGAACTGTGTGAGCAACTGGCAGAACGTATCGGTGTTCGTATCAGTCGTTCAACGATGGGTCGCATCACGCAGCAACTCAACTTGACCGTCAAAAAAAACGTTTCGGGCGACTGAACGAGACCGAAAGGATGTTCTAGAAAAGCGAGTCAGCTACTAGGAAGTCATTCAGAAGATCCGGGTAGAAGACTTAGTCTTCATTGACGAAGCGGGTGTCAACCTGGCGATGGCACGACTCTATGCCAGAGCGCTACGAGCTCATAGAGCTACCGCAACCCAACCGTCTGCCAAAGGCAAAAACGTCACGATGGTGGGCGCGATCACCCTGAGCGGGGTCGTGACGGCTTTGACGTACACAGGTGGGACTGATGGGTTGACTTTCAAAACATTTGTTGAACAAGCCTTGCTGCCTCAGTTGTGGCCAGGGGCTTGCGTGGTGATGGACAACTTCAGCTCTCACAAAGTTGAGGGAGTCAGAGAACTCATCGAGTCGGTTGGCGCACGGCTGATTTACTTACCGCCCTACTCACCAGACTTTTCGCCGATTGAGAACTTCTGGTCGAAGGTAAAACAACACATTCGTTCAGTTGCAGCACGTACAGCCGAGACGCTTGACCAAGCCATTACCGATGCTTTTGAGGCAGTCTCTCTCGAAGACATTCGGCACTGGTTCGCTTATCGTTGCTACTGTACCTCACTCACTTGAGAACCGCTATAGCTGGTAAAAGTCGTCGATATCGCAGAATATTTGAGTGACATCTAGGCGCGGTAAACTCAGAGACATGGCTGAAGCCTTTCGAAGGTACATACTCCGAAAATATAGGCTTTAGCCTTTTTTCTGGCTAGCGCTGTCCGTCGAACTCACGTTGCCATAACAAACGTAACGCGCCTGTCCCGGATGCATTCGGGACAAGCGCGTTGCTTTGCCTGTTGCAATGTGGCGTCTCCGCATAGAAGCTGTACCTCAGCTCAATCAACTAACGCTGTATAGGTCTAACGATGCGTTCCTAGAGGTAGCCTATTAGGCGCTGTTACAGCTTCTGTCGCGTTCGGTGAACTGCTAGAGCTTTGAGCCGACCACCTAACCGATGAGATAGTGACTGGCTTTCTGTGTACGTAGGCGCTGATAGATGAAGTGTCTTTCTTTTCAGGATATAGAATGACGACTTCTCTTAGAATTTCATCAGCGATCGCGACATAGGAAGCCTGATCTTGCAATCGCGAGAGCGCTTCGTTGAGCTGAGCCTGTAGTGATTGAAAGCTTGCCGCTCGCTGGCGAAGTTCTTGAACTAGCGCTACCATCGGCACGGCCTGAACGCGATCGCACTGAGTCTCCCACTGATGACAGCACACATAATAGATCAGCTGTTTGATACGAACAGTCTCTTCAAACATTTCTAGTCGGCTAGAAACACCTTTATACAGAGCAGTCATATCGAGCTGCTGGCGTTTCAGCGTACTTTCTAACAGCGACGGGCTGCTGGCATCTCCGGTTGCAACAGCGCTTTCACCATAGAAATCACTCAAATTCTCAATGATAATTTTTGAGATTGGAACATAGCGCTCCGACCGATTTAAACTAATAACAGTTGTGTTCAGACTGGTTTGACACTCGCTTAGGCTATCGTTACGACTGATCAGAGATTCTAGTAACAGCTTGAGCGAGACCCCTTCTAATATCTTCGGGTTGTTTTCCCACTTGGCATGACACGTTGCATACAGTAGTTTCTTGATGCGGTAGCTTTCTGAGTGGGCTGAGAGTGTCTTTAAAGCTGCGTTCAATGGCGTAGCCAAAGGAAAGACAGCTTCCCCAAACTGAGCTGCGCTCTTCTCGGGTTGCACATCTGGAGGCCAGACATGATAGGCCGCAACGCATTCTTCTATATTCTTTAAAGACAGTTCACCAGCATATATAACGTCTAACTTCAGCCTGTATTTAACAACTTCGTAGACGACTTGAGACATACAAACCGCACCGGGTTTGGATTCTGCTTCTAGTCTGGCAGCAATATTGACACCAGTGCCCATCATGTCGTCTTGATTGAAGAATATATCGCCTAAATGAACGCCAATCCGGTGGGTAAAATGCTGGACAGCTTGTCCTTCTTGCGCAAAAGTGGCAAATTTTCTCTGTATTTCTATTGCACAAGACGCCGCTTTAACCGCGCTAATAAAATACATCAGCACACCGTCTCCTGTCGTCTTCAAAATCCGGCCTTCGAAGGCGTCGCAAAGACTTGTGATCAGATGAAGATCCCGTTTGATGATCACTAGAGCTTCGTCTTCATCTTGCGACATGCGCTTGCTAAAGCCGACCGCATCTGTAATGACGATGGCGGCCAAAGAACGCTGGGCTTGAGGATGTGCGGGAGTATTCATACGTACAATTACGCTGGCCTTTTAGGACGAAACTAGACTGCGAGAGCGACCCCCAGCAGTCTGACTAATATCTTTGGGCTTTTTCCATACCAAGCAATCAGGCTCATCATACCCAGGCGGACTTCCTATGTTCTCTATAGAAACAGCGATCTTTATAGCAAACATACGAAACAACTAGTTTCTTTTGTTTGAAAAATGTCACAGGTAAATCTAACTAAGATGCGCTCAGATTTGAGCAACAATAAAATTTACAGTCCCGTAGTTACAACTATAGAGAAAATATACAATACGAAATTTATTGAGTCCGTAGAATCTCTTAAATATTATATTTCGTCATTTCTAAACAGTAATTTGCTCCTTGCAGACATCTTTACCTCGCTTTTATAAATTTTCAACGCATGGAAAAACATCCGCCTATAAAAACAGCAAGATGGGAATAATTCTAGAAGTTTGAGACTCTAAACAATCAAATGCCACTGCCGATATAGAGAGCAACATAACAAAGAACCGTGAAAACTATTTAGCAAGACGAGATATGCCGAGAAATAGGGTTGCAGGAACGCTAACAGAAAGAATACGTAATTGCTACGAACAGCAATTTACGGGTCTCATCAAAGTCACTGAGCATACAGACAAGCCCTGGTATGTTTACTTCTTATTAGGACGAATTATCTGGGCTCAATCAAGTGACCATCCTCTACGAAGCTGGAAAAGACACCTAGCCGTTCATAGTCCTGTGCTTTCTGAACAAATCAATGAGCCAGTAAGTCTCTACTACGAATACTGGAACTACGCCGCGCTTTCGCGATTGGTAAAGCTAAAGCAGTTCCCTAGAGAACAGTTCTCTAAGATTGTTGAAGGATGCATTACAGAAGTCCTATTCGATATCTTACAAATGGGCATATGGCAGCTTGACGAGGCAGGCGAACTGACTATCGAAGAACAAAAAAAAGAGGCAGCTAGTATGCCTTTTATCATGCTCGAAAACCTACAGTCGTGGAGCAAAGCTCAGCACGACTGGCAAAGGTGGGAGCAGGCTGGTCTTACGAAGCTATCTCCAAACTGGGCACCTACAATCAGGCAACCCGAAGAATTAAAAGCGCAGACGCCTCTACAAACATTCCAAACCTTGACGAGCTTTGCGAATGGAGAAAACACACTTAAGAGATCTAGCGATCAAATTCAAGCAGCCTATCATTCCGATCGCAAAATCTATCCAGCCTTACGTTGGCAGAAAGCTATTAGAGTTTATCGAGATTCCAGACATTGTAGATAGCGCTCATCACGGATTTCATCCTGAGATGATGGAAGTTCACCAAGCGCCAAGCGATACTAATAGCGAACGTGAAACTACTAATACCGAACAGTTTCACCTAGATTCCCCTCTATCGACTCAGCCTCCGGACGATCCGCCCAACCAGAGAGCATCTGACCAAGAAGCAATAGATAATCGAGGAGGCGCTAGCAATCAGCCAACAACCCAAGCGTCATCGAATGAGAATCTAGAAGCTAAAGATTCACTAGCGAAAGAGCCAACGGTCAAAAGATTAGCTGACCTAGAAGCCCAAAGTGAAGAGTTAGCAAAACAAACAGCAAACAAAGCGCCAGTCAGCAACAGAAAGCCAGCTAACACAGAACCAGCGAATACAGAGCCAGATCACAAAGGCCAGCGCAGTAAAGAGCTAGCCAGCAAGGAAAAGACCAGCGCAAAAGAGACCAGCGAGGCAAAGAGCGGCGACAAGCCACTTGTAACAGCGTCATCCGTCCAAAAGGCATCTGTTCAGAAACATCCTGCTAAAGAACTGCCAAGCGAGCTCCAAGAAGGGCTAGTTTATCAAAAGCAGTCTAAGCCCGCCCAGGTTGTAGAGCAAGGCACAGAAAAAACGCCTCAAGCGGCTGTAAACCCTCAGCAAAATGCCAGCGCGACAAAATCTAGCAAGCCTACAGCAAAGAGGAAAGCAGGCAAATCTCTACCCAAGGTGATCTACATCGACGATAGTCCAGCCGACAGCCGCGCGATGGCTTCTATTGTAGAAAAACTTGGCTATCAATATATCAACATTCCAGATCCACTTCAGGCGCTGCCGACGTTGATTGAGCTAAAGCCTAAACTGATATTTCTAGATCTAGTCATGCCCATCGCTAACGGGTACGAAGTGTGCGCACAAATTAGAAGAATTACCGCGTTCAAGAAAACCCCTGTCATCATTGTCACTAGCAACGACGGCATAGCCGATAGAGTGCGCGCAAAGATCGTGGGGGCTTCTGGATTTATGGGGAAGCCTATCCAGGAGAAAAGAATTCTCAAAGTGTTCAAGAAGCATCTGCCCGCAGAGATAAGCCAGTAGAGCACAAGCAGGTAGAAAACTGCTTGAATATCTAACTAAATGTCTGTACGCGGCCAGATCGACTAAAAGATCAGGCCTATCGAAAAAGCAAAACTATTTACAAGTTGAACAAAACCATGACAACCGCTCTTATTGTGGAAGACAGCCTCACCGATCGAAATCTTCTAACTACGTATCTACAAAAAGCTGGACTAACCGTTAAAACCGCGCAGAGCTGCGAAGAGGCGATCGCAATCATTGAACAGATGTCTCTAGATGTCGTTTTTCTAGACGTTGTTCTGCCCGGTCAAAGCGGTTTCGAATTCTGTCGAGATCTCAAGACGAACGAAAGCACACAAAACATTCCTATCGTTATCTGTTCTACCAAGGATACGGACGCTGACAAACTCTGGGGATCAATGCTAGGCGCAAATGCCTATCTCACTAAGCCCGTTGACCAGCAGCAGCTGAATAAAACAGTCGAACAGCTTATCTCATAGAAACAGCCAGTAGAAAGGTGCACTATGCCATCAGTTAAAACCGAGCTTGAACTTGATTCGTTGGACATCGCGATCGCAATCCAAGATCCGCTAGGACTAGCGCCCCTGCCAGTAGATAACCGAAAGCGTTTTTTAAAATTTGTGCTCTCTAAAGATCAAGAGACGCTGCTGCCACTAGATCGAGTCTTAGAAGTGATGCAGATTCTACCTGAGAGCATTCTATCTGTTCCTAACATGTCTAACTGCATTCTGGGCGTATGCATCTGGAAAGGTGAAACGCTTTGGCTAGTAGATCTCAATACTCTTGTCGGTTACGAAGCACTATATCAGCAGTCCCATCGGTTAGAAACCGCGAGCGTAATTATCGTTCAATATCAGGGTCAAACGCTGGGCTTAGTAGTAAAACAAATCGATGATATTGAGCTGTTTGATGAGAACAAGATTCTGACAGGAACTGGACTGTGCCCACCTGAATTGGAATCCTTTATCCTGGGTCATCTGCCGCAGCAAGGAGGTAGCGTGCTAGATACTGCTTCTATATTTGGCGCTCCCGAGCTACATACCTATCACTAGGTACAGCGCTAGGAAATATCTACAATCAAGCGCGCACTGATCAAGCGTGCAATTAGACAAAGTAAGAACATACTTTTACTTTACCACAACACTCTTTTCAACCAATTCTAGTAGAGACTAACAATGACTACAGCCAGCGCATCTCGTAACGGTTCTTACGACGTTGAAACCAACGGTTCATCTCCAGCAGATAGCGAACTACTTCACGAACCCAGTCAAGAAGGCACAGTAGATATTATCTTATCCACTGAAGATATTGAAACCGAGCAGGACTCAAACGCTGCCGATCTATCCTCCCTAAAGAGTGCTTTAGAACAGTCTTCTATCGACCTATCAGCTCAATCAACTCGGCATCTACTCAAGCGTACGGGCAAGCGAGTTTTTTCTATTGCCAATCGGATGGCCGAAGCAACCGATGTTGAAAATCTGTATCAGATCGCGGTTACCGAGTTGCGCAAGCGTTTTCAGGTAGAAAGAGCTGCCATCTATCAGTTTCAGTCAGAGACTCAAGGAACGGTGATTGCCGAATCAATTAGTCCTGACTACAGCCCGATGCTAGGGATGGTGCTACCGGCGATCGCCTTTGGAGCAATTGACGCTAAGACCTATAAGCAGCAGCCATCTATCGCGATCACAGATACCACCGAAGCAGCGATCGCACCCTATCAAATGCAGCTGTTCAATCAGTACCAGGTGAAAGCGAGTCTGACGCTGCCTATCTTCCTAGAAGAGCAGCTTTGGGGCCTAATAGTCGTTCAGCAGTGTGCTGCGACTAGAGCATGGAGCGAGAACGAGATTAGCCTTCTTTACCTGGTGGCTAGCGAGCTACAAGTCAACCTACAGCCGCTAAACTTTCAAGCAGAGCGGCAGCTATTGACTAAGCTGAGCGATAAGCTGCGTCAAGCGTCAGACCAGGAGACTATCTTTCGAAGTACGACCCGCGACATGCGGAAGTTCTTGAATGTTGACCGCGTTGCTATTTGCCAGTTTCGCCAGGATCACAGCCTTCAATATGTCTTTGAATCCAAAGTCGGGGCAGTCACGCCGATGCTTGACGTGGTTCTAGAAGACAGCCATCTGCAAAGTCAAGCGGGCGGCATCTTTCGTCAGAATAAGCCGTTTGTTGTTCACCACGCCGAGAAAGACCCGAACCTAACGCCGTGCCACGCAGAAAATCTCGCTGACTTTGATATAAAGTCCTGTGCAATTGTTGCAATCTATCAGGGCAAGAAGCTCTGGGGACTTTTGGGCGCATATCAGCACAATGGCGCTAGGGTTTGGGAAGACAACGAAGTTAGACTGCTAGGCCAAGTTGGCGATCTTGTCGGCGTTAGCCTGCATCAATCAGAGCTGCTAGCAGAGATGGCTAGAGCCGCCGAAAACCAAGAAGCGCTGCCAGAGATTATCAATAAAATCAGTAACACTGCCTATACCGAAAAGATCTATCAAACAGCGGTAGAAGAGGTTCGCCGCTTACTCAATGTAGAGCACGCCTGCATCTACAAGTTTCGCCCGGACTACTTTGGCGACTTTATCTACGAGTCTCATTCGGGAGGATCCGAATCTAGTCGGCAGCGCCTGGGAAGATACCTACGTGCAACAGCACCAGGGCGGGAAGGTTTCAAAACACCGAGCAGCCTTTTCTGGCCGACGACATCTACACGGCAGGCTTAAGCGAATGCCATATTCAAACGCTAGAGTACTTCAAGGTTAGATCTTTCTTGATTGTTGCAATTAGGCAGGGTGGAAAGCTGTGGGGCCTGCTCAGCACGTTTCAGCACAGCGGTCCTCGGCACTGGCTAGAGAGCGATGTCAAGGTTCTACAAGAGATCAGTCGTCAGATGGAGAGCTGGCTGGAGGGGCTAGGCTTACATCGCGCCAAGCTACAGACACAGTCTGCTGAAATGAGTAACGGGCTGAGGTGGGGCGTTCGGCGGCTAGCTTAGCGCCTCAGATTTTGCAGGCCAAAACTACTGAGCAGATCTTCTACACAGCGCAAAGAGGACTAAGGCAGCTTTTGAGAGAATGGAGATCGCATTGCCATCTACCGCTTCAACGCTGACTGGAGCCAGACACTACTCTATCCACCTCAATCAAATAGCAGCGAATTTAGCCAGACCCTATCCAGCCATCTGGCCCAAAACCAATCTGCAAGAAAACCAGGGTGGACCCTGCAAAATCGAGAAAGCTTAGTTGTCAATAACATCTACACATCAAACCACGCTCCGCTAGAGATTGAAATGCTAGAAGAGCACCAGATCAGCGCATACATGACAGTGCCATCTTCAAAGCAGATCAGCTCTATGGGGACTGCTGGGATCTACCAGGAAAGTGAGCCTCGTTCTTGGGCAGAGTGCGAAATCAATGCGCTTCGGGCAAGTCGGGTTGCAGCTAGGCATTGCAATGCAGCAAGTTGACTGTCTCGAACAGCTTAATCAAACCAATCAAAAAGAACAGTTGCTTAGTAAGATCACTGACCGACTCCGCCAAGTCACTGATTTGCCAAAGGCACTTTGAGCAACCGTTAAAGATACTCGAGAGATGCTACAGGCGGACCGGGTGGGCTATACCAGTTTGATCCAGAGACAGACTACCGCGTGGGTGAGTTCGTCGTTGAAGATATTGCTGCTGGCGTCCGCTCGGCTATGAACGCCAAGATACCAGGATCACTGCTTTGCAGAGAGATCAGGCAGAGAACTATTATCAAAAAGGGCGCTACTGGGTCGTGGATGGAGATGTGCAAGCGCCTGATTTTTACCGGAATGCCTGATGGAACTACTGGGCGAACTACAAGTCAGAGCTAGCCTTCAGTGGTTCCCACTGCTCGAAGAGTGGCGGTGCTTTGGGGCTTGTTTGCTATTCACCAGTGTCACGGACCGCGCGAGTGGAAAGAGACAAGAGGTGCAGTTTGCTGCATCGAATTGGCGCACAGTTTAACCTGGCACTGCAACGGGCCGATTATCTCAGCCAGGTGGAGGCGCAAACAGCTAAACTCACTGAGACGGCTGAACGGGAAAAAGCATCAAAAGAGCTGCTTCAGCAGCAGGTAATTCAGCTGCTACAGGCCGTAGGCCCAGCGCTACAGGGAGATGTGACCGTCCGCGCGCAGGTGACAGAAATTCAGGGGTGGGTCAGGCGCAAGTGCCTACAACAGCACACTGCAAAGCCTGCGAAAGATTGTCTTGCAAGTGCAGGCCGCAGCCGATGAGGTGAGTGAGACTTCCCGAGTTAGTAGAACGTTGCTCACGCGGTGAAACAGCAGGCGCGGCAACGGCTGGCTCGCTTAAAGCAGGCGCTTGTCCGAGTGCAAAAGATGATGAACTCGACTGAGGCGGTCGCCAGGACGCTCAGCAGGTCGAAGCGGCAGCCCAGCGAGCCAGATCGATTGTGAGGTGGCGATGCTGCGATGAACCGGACTGTAGACGGCATTATGGCAATTCGCTCTGCGGTAGCTGAAACGAACCAGCGAATTAAGCGACTGAGTGAATCGTCTCAAAAGGTTTCTAAGATTGTCAGCCTGATCAGTAACTTTACGACTCAGACTCAGTTACTGGCGCTGAATGCTTCGATTGAGGCAACTCGCGCTGGGGAGTATGGCAGAGGATTTGTGGTGGTGGCGGATAAATGCGATCGCTCGCCGACGATCAGCAGCAGCGGCCACCGAGATTGAGCAGTTTGTTCAAGATATTCAGGTAGGTACAGCCGAAGTTTCCACAGCGATGGAGACCGGTATTGCGAGGCTGCACGGGAACCGACATGGTCAGCGATGCCCGTCAGAAGCTCGCCGCTATCGTCGAAGCCACCGGTCAGATTCGTCAGCTATGGCGGAGATTACGCCGGACCACCCACCAGCAGGCAGATCGATTTCAAAGTCGTCACTCAGACAATGAGCACGGCTACCGAGATTGCTAATCAGACCTCTGAAAGCTCGAACGATCTGGCCCGATCCATTCAGCAAGTACTGAGACAGCCGCGGCGCTTCAATCTAGCGCGGGCAAGTTCAAAGTTGAGTAGCTGAGCATCGGCACCGCTGGGCATAACTATTCCTAGCGGTGCCGACAGACACAAGGTTGATTCATTCTCTGTATTTCTTGCTCCCCAATTGGGCCATCTCATGACAATAGATAACTCGGTTTCTGACCAAACCTATCAGTACTTTTTGCAAGAAGCCAGCGAACTTCTGCAAACCAGGTAGACGATGATCTGCAAAACATCAGGACCGAGTTCAGCGTTCAAAAAGTCCACAACCTGATGCGCGCAGCTCATACGCTAAAAGGCGCATCAGCTAGCGTTGGCCTCGATGCCATCAAAAAAACCACGCATTCGTTAGAAGATGTCTTCAAAGCACTCTGCTACCAAGACACTGTGATCAGCGTGGAGATGGGAGAGCCTGATCTTTCGAGGCTATGACTGCCTGAAGTTACTCATGTCAGCGCGGCTAGCAGACGCGCAGGTTGACGAAGCCGATATCCTTGATCGGATGGCGGCGATTGTCACTCAGCTACAAGGGATGCTTGGCGATCGCTTTGGGCAGGGCGGTCAGTCTCCTACTTCTAGCGAACTAGGGTTTGACATGACCCAGTCTATCTTTGAGGTAGGCGTAGCGCGGCGGCATGGAAACGCTAGAAGAGCTCTTGAAGAACCGGATGAAGAAGAGCTTTTAGAGTCTGCTAGAGACGCAGGCAGAAGTTTTTGTGGGTCTTTCAGAGTCACTGGACTTGCCTGGATTTGGAGAGATTGCGACGACTACATTGGACGCATTGAAGCGGTGTCCAGATCAGGTACTGGAGATTGCGCCTGTCGCATAGGCCAATTACAAAGCGGCCCATAGCGCTGTGCTAGGGGGCGATCGCGAGCAAGGGGGTGAACCTTCGAGCCGCGTTGAGACAGTTCTGTGGTTCAGTTAGAAGCAGTACGGCCACAAGCAGTACGGTTAAAAGCAGTCCAGAGGGAAGCAGCCTCAAACGGCAAGTATTCTCGCCAGCGAACAGCGAGAGCCGAAACGAACGCAGCCCAGCAAAGCAACTCGAACTTACTTTATAAAGCTTGGGCTGCGTTGACACAGACTATTAGAAAAACGCTTTTTGGCCGAAAGGTAGTGGATACGGATCGCACCACGGTAGAAGAGTCTCAGGCACCGCTTAAAGCTGCTACCGACGGCGATTTCTTTGACTATGAGATAGAACCGGACCAATCAGAAGTATCTAGTCAGCTAGAAGAGTCGAGTAAACTAGAAGAAATCGGTCAGCTAGAAGCAGCCAGTAGAGCTGTAGAAGAAACTAGTGAGCTGAGCAGCAGATGGTCTGGAGAAGATCAAGAGGATGAATTTGACAACCTAAATATCGTCGATCTATTTTCTTCCGATAGAGACTATCTGCCGTCTGCCGCCTTCTCGGCTGAAGAGATTGCAGCAGAATCTCCTAAGCCATTTCTAGCTCCCGCCGAATCAAACAACGCGACAATTCGGACAGCGATAAAGGACCTCGACCAGCTTCAGTCAAGCGATGGGAGAGCTGCTCACTCACCACAACCGTCAGGCGCTATACAACGAACAGCTAACGTCGCTAATTGAAGCACTCTTGAAGCGAATCTCTTATCAGCAAAATCGTCTGAATCGCCCCGTAAATAGGTTCTACAGTCAGCTGACAAGTCAGCACCAGTCAGATAGTCATCAACCCAAGCCTTCGTTTTCTATTCCTCTTCTTACACAGTGTTTAGATACACAGTCTTCAAACAGTTCTTTCACCCAATTGACACTCTAGAACTAGACCAGTACAGCGATATTCAGCTACTGACTCAATCTTTTCTAGAAGAAACGGTGCAGCAGTCTGAGATTGTTGAGGCAATTGAACTCTTTATCTCTCAAACAGGCCAGGAGCTAACTAAGCAAAAGCAGCTACTTGCAAGCGCTCGCGAGACCCTTGTTGGCACTAGGATGCTACCGCTGGGCAAAATCTTCCAGCGTTTTCCCTCTGCACTAGAACGGCTACAGAGGCAGTACAGCAAGCAAGTCAATCTAAATATTGTCGGTAACAACGTACTAGTCGATAAAGTGATTGCCGACAAGCTCTACGACCCGCTGCTTCACCTGGTTCGTAACGCTTTTGATCATGGGATCGAATCACCCGAACTCAGAGCGCAGCGCAACAAACCCGCTGTTGGCATTATCACTATCGAGGCGCTACAGCAGGGACGCCATCTAGTGATTAAAATCAAAGATGATGGTCAAGGGTTGAACATCGGGAAGAAGATCCGTCAAAAAGCGGTAGATACTCAGATAATTACGGCAGCAGAGGCGGCTAGTCTCACACCAGAGCAGACGGTAGATCTGCTGTTTGAGGAGCGGGATTTTCTACGGCGAGTGAAGTGGACGATCTCTCTGGTCGCGGTGTGGGATTAGATGCGGTGCAGGCTCAGGTGCGATCGCTTCAAGGCTGGATCACTGTCGATAATAGTCCTGGCTCAGGCTCTTGCTTCAGTCTTCACATTCCCTCTAGCTTGACTATCGCAAAGCTCTTGCTCTGTCAGTCCAAAGGTCGATATTTACGCGCTGATTGCCGATGCTATCGAGCATATTCTTATTCCTACCGAGGAGCAGATACGGGGATGGGAAGGTGGCAAAACGCTATCTTGGCAGCTCGATGGCGAAGAATACCTAATTCCTGTTTATCCCCTTGGCGATGTACTAAACTACGCGGCCTTTGTACCCAATCCTCGAGCGGCTGACGAAGAAATCAAGGACATGCCGTCTGCTCCAGTTATTCTGCTGCGCTATCAGGACATGCTAGTGCGGACTAGAGGATGGCTCAGCTTCTAGGTGAGCAAGAGCTGGTGATCACTGCTCTAGAACAGACAATTCTACCGCCCGCTTACGTCTATGGCAGTAGCATCTTGCCAGATGGCCAGCTCACTCTAGTACTAGACGGCATGATACTCGCTAAGACTGTTGCAGACCATCATCTCAGGCGCAATCTTGGCAGTAATTTTGAGAATATTTCTGGAAATAGGCTGAGCGAAAGTCCAGATAAAGACACTTTTGATATCAATCCGAGTAAAGCCCCTGCACAAACAAAGTCTGCAAAGAATGCATCCGTTCTTACCAAAAAGCTAATTTTGACGGTCGATGATTCGATTACGGTTCGCAATACTTTAACAGAGGCACTACAGAAGTCAGGCTACCGAGTTATTCATGCCAAAGATGGAACAGAAGCGCTCAGCCAGCTTGAAAGATATCCCGAAGTTGCTGCCATCCTATGCGACATAGAAATGCCGGGATGAACGGATTCGAGTTTCTAAAGGTCCGCCAGGAGAGAGCGGCGATCGCAGCAGTTCCAACCATTATGCTGACATCGCGTCGGGGGAGCAAGCACCGCCAGCTAACCCACGAGCTAGGAGCTACAGGCTATTTAACCAAACCTTTCTTGACGTCTCTACTCCTACAGACTTTGACTGAAGCGATTGAGAGCCACACGCCTAGTCAGGAACTGGTGATGAGCTCACTATCAACAAATTCAACAAGCACCGTAGGAGAATCTCTATGAATAGCTTGAATCAGGCAACGCTTACCCCTCCCACGTCCGATCAAACGCTGATAGCGACAGCAAAAGCAAATACATTACTTTCAAGCTAGCAGGCTATCTATTCGCGCTACCAAGCGAAAGTATCTTGAGGGTTATAGCCACACCACCCCTTAGCCAGGGCGGTATGGTTATCATGAGGATCTAGTACAGCTAGGACAGTACAGCATTCGGATTTTCGACTTATCGAAGATGCTTGATATCTAGAAGATGCTCGAGACTTTTGCGGGTGTTGAGAAAGATTTGGAGTTCCACACAGGTGAGAAAGTAACAGGCGCTGCGCAAAATCCGCCTTTTTTGATCATAGTCTCACAAAAGGCGGACCAGACACTTTGGGGCATCGCGGTGCACGAGCCCCCGGATCTGATTGAACTTGCTGACCAGACACTTAGCCCAGTGCCGCCAGAGCAAAGAGCATTCGGAACGCTGCAAGGGATTTCCTGTGTAGGAATGTTCAATCTAGAGGGCAATCGCCAGTACTCTTACTCATCCTCGACATGCCTACCCTTTTGGCGCAACAGACTTATCCTGAGACTTCTAGCCAATCTATGTTTATAGGGATCGGATCACCCATTGGAGATTGAGTCTCGCCATTTGAGATCGAGTCGCCATTTGAGATTGAGCCGCCGCTAGAAATCGCTCATGACAACGAAGACAACGAAGACAACGAAGACATAGACGATTTACTTTCTCTGGTTCGAAAACGCGATTCATGACTTCTGATGCATCCAAAAAAATCGTTAACAGGCACAGGACAACCTTAGGATCGCTCAGGAGTTCCTCGTTAGAACTGTTGCTGCTGGCTACTTCTGCTAGTCCCTCGAACTCTATGCGCCTTAGTCTTCGGACGGTGGTTAAGTTCTGTTGGAATTATCCCGGTGCTCGTTGCGCTGCTTGCGGTTAGATTTACGACCTGTGGCTATTTATCAGCAGTCCAGCCAATAGGGTGCTCAAGCTAGCGATATTGTTCTTGTTTGGAATTGCGATCGCCATACTACTATCTCCTATTGGCGCACGGTTCATACCGTCTCATCGACAATTTTTGACCGCCAAACAGGAGCAGTGGGTAGCGAGCAATAGACAGTAAAAATACTGTAGAGCCACTACCTAATCAGACACTTCAACAAACAACAGAAGTTCAACCACTAGAAGGAACAGCCGCCCTAGAGCAGGCAAAAGATCTGGGCCGACAGGTGCGGAGATTGTGCAGAATCACGCCTCACCCGCTACCCGTCTGGGAATGGCTGGCGGAAGTCGGGATAAGCAGTACAGCAGCTGGGATTTATTTCGTCTGATAGCGCCGGTGTACGGAAAAAGTTAGCGCCAAACTAGCTGCCTATCAGGCTAACCGGGAGGCGATCGCACAAGAGTCGAGCTAGAACAAACCGCTGCTAACAGCTATGAAACAGGCATGATCTCGTTGACGAGCTGGTTGAAATGGCGGAGCCAATAGCGTACGCACAGCCAAAGGATCTAGCAGCGCTCAGGACAATGGCGAGAAACTCAGAGACTGCGACCAAAACATTTGAGACGATTCCATCGGGAACGGCTGTCTCGCGTCAGCGCAAGAGCAGCTAAAAATTGTCACTAGAAACCGACAAAGCCTACAGTCGATTATTGAGCAGTTGGAAAGCTGCCGGAATTCAACCCCAGGTTTCGACTGTGGCATCAATAAATTGGTCGGAGTTGGCTTGGCTTCAGATCAAGAGTCCAACTGAAATATCCCTGCTGTGCTTACTGATCGTCGCTCGCTTCACCGTTTAGCTCCTGCAACAGTGAACCCAAACGCTCTTGTGATTGACCGTAGGCAGCCCAATCGCCCTTTTGTAAGCCTCTTGGCCCTGTTCATAGGCTGCGATCGCAGCCTCAACCTGTTCGCGCTGTCGAAGCAGGAACGGCAGCAGCGACGGGGTTCGTAGTTTTTGGTGTCGTAGTGGGAGCTTCCGTAGCCGGTTCGGCAGCAGTAGCAGACTGGGTGCCAAAGATAGCGTCTAGCGCTTCTGGTAGGGTT
This sequence comes from uncultured cyanobacterium, assembly GCA_963772185.1. Classification (GTDB taxonomy): domain Bacteria; phylum Cyanobacteriota; class Cyanobacteriia; order Phormidesmidales; family Phormidesmidaceae; genus Phormidesmis. Next base: position 223,492 of record CAVYWR010000004.1, read on the forward strand.
TGGCGCATGACGATGGTGTTCTTTCAAAAGCAACAATGACGCGTTTGAGCTTTCGGGGAGCGCACCTTCATCGGCTTGCAAATACACCGGCTCGAAGTAGAGTAGGGATTGATCGATCGGGATGACGAGTACATTGCCTCGGATGACGCTAGAGCCCTCTTGGTTCCAGAGGGTGAGCTGTTCTGAAA
>CAVYWR010000005.1:0-164076 GCA_963772185.1 uncultured cyanobacterium
CTACTGTATTGCATAAAGACCAGCTCCATTCAGCGATAGAATCACCAGCAAGATCAGTATTAGAAGCCGCGTTTGAGCAGACAATTGCGAGCAGAGTATCTAGTACGGAGCACAGATCGCTAACGGTTGTTTGAAGGCGACAGCTATTTGATAGCGCTGACGATGTATAGCAAAGCGCGGATGCATTCGCACTTTGCTATGGCACTTTGCGTTATGGAATAAGGGGTGTAGCCTTTCTAGGTGTAGCGAGCAAAGTGCGGAAAGCTATAACAGATGAGTGGCTAGCGATGTTACACAAAGGATCGCGTGATATGAATAGCCGACATGCGGTGTTTTCGTTTTTGGCTGGGTTTTGGCGGCAGGACTATGAAAGTGCGATTCGAGCAATTCAGCAGCCGACGCTAATTGTGATGGGTGAGAACGCCTCAACAATTGATCGAAGTGCAGCCAAGCAGTTGGATGGTGACGGTACCAACGCAGATCAGAGAGTCCAAAATTATCTCGCCCATTTCCACAATGCCAAAAGCACTAACATCATTGGGCGCAACGTCATGCCATATGAGTGCGTAGAAGAATTCATAAAGGCCGTGCAGATGTTTGTCGATCAGATAACTGCGACCAGATGACTAGATAGCTATAGAAGTACTCTATCGGTTACCACTGCTGACACTTCCGATTTCTGTGCCAACGGACTTGCCTGGTTGTTCAACTATTATCCAAGTCCGAAGCTGACGAGTCTGTATCTGACGAATTATCTTCATCGCCTTCTGGCTCGTTGGTCGCTTCTTCATCTATAGTTTCGAGTTCACTTTCGTCTTCTACAATCGGTGGCAGCTCTTCCTCCGGTGCAACTGGCGGGGTGGTTCTGACATTGTCCACAGCGAGTGATAGCTGATAGGGGATCGTTTCAGTAGAACGATTGACGACAACGACTTCGTAGTAGCCGGACTGGTTGACTACGGCCTGACCAGATGGTTTGATCAGAGTCGGCAAGAATAGAGGGGGTTTCGTCGGTGGAAACGGGAGGGTAGAGAGAAAGTAGGGTGCTGCCAGTAGGCGCGCCTACGTTAAGGCGAAGCTGTTGACCATCGCTGAGCCGGAGGGTATAGACTTTGCCTGCGCCGGGAGCGAGGGTGCTGCTAAGATCGCGGCGAAAGGCACCGGACTCGAATTCGACGTTTTCGCTGACTTCGCCGGAGGTGATGGCATCGACCATGTCGTTGGCGATCGCATCATAAACTTGGCCAATCGGTGTTCCAGCAAAGTCTCGGTTTCGCTGCGAGGGAAACAGCTCGAAGAATTTGGCATCGGTGAGGTCGTAGAGCGATCTAGATCCTACGTTTACCCGGTTGACTCGCTCTTGCCAGTCGGCGCGATCGCCCTCTCCGTAGTTACCCATTAGCGATAGGCTCTGCGGACTAACCTGGCCCTCTAACTTATCTAGCAGATCTAGGGCAAGATTATCCCATCGAATTCTCAGCGGTTCATCTTCTGGCGTTTGGGAAAGGGCTTTTCGTCCGCCGTCGGGGCCGCTGGTGAGCAGTGAGGGATACTCCTGGTAGAAAAGTTGATCTACTAGTCTAGTGAAAGTATTCTCGCTGATGCCCAAGGCTTCGTAGCGATCGCGAATTTCTTGCTTGCGGGCAGTTTCTTCTGCGGAAAAGCCACTGTCGCTGACTAGCTCTGAGGAATCGGCGACTCTACTAGGGGAAGGCGATCGCGCAATGCGCAGCCAGGCAAATAGCATTATCGTACCTAGCAGCCCTAGCACTGTCAGCAACGCAATCAAAGGCGCTCTAGAGCCTGAGTTGAAAAGGCCGCCCTGACCAGGCGGGGTTGGTGCGGAGGTGATGTACGTACTCGATTCGTTAGCAGTGGTTTCATGCCCGTCCGCCGCTTCGTAGGTGCTGGCGTCGTAGGCGGTGTGGGTTGGTCTATCGAGGCTTCCCATCGTAACGATTGGGTCGATTAGGTCCGCTTCGTAGTTGATCGGCTCTGTTGGGGTTGAGCTGCCTGCTGGTAGAGTCTCAATCGGATAGATACCGGATGGATATATAGAATTGCCAGCGCCTGCTTCGTCGGTAATGGCTTTGCTAGCTGGCTGACTGAGAGCGGCGAGTACTGCTTTTGCCGACGGAAATCGGTTGTCTGGGCTATTGGATAGCATCTTCTTGAGAATTTGGCCAAGGTGAGGACTTAGCGTGTCTAGTCCCGTCCAGGTATCTAGATAGGTATCGTGCAGCACCTGCGGCTGTTGCCCGGTCAATAGCACCAGCGCTGTTACGGCTAGACCATACAGATCGCTAGTCGGATCCGCTTTGCCCGAATTCATCTGTTCTTCTGGCACGTAGCCAACTTTGCCAATACGGGTCGGCGCTAGGCTAGGCTGATTGTGAACGCCGTCAATAAACAGTTCGCTGCGAACGGTAGCCGCAATCTCTTTAACGCTGCCAAAGTCAATTAGAACAGGTAGGCCATCGGACTGTCGCAAAATCAAATTGTCTGGTGAGATATCGCGATGAATTAGCCCTAGATCGTGAATGTAGGAGAGAACGGGCAGTAGCTGGTAAAGTAGCTGAGTGACTTCGGTTTCTCTAAAGGTTGCGCCGACTTCAAGCCGGTCTTGAAGCAGGTCTTGGTAGGTTCGCCCTTGAACATAGTCCTGTACTAAAAATAGTCGCCCGCCGGTTTGCGTCTCTACTTTTAGGAGCTGGCGAAATTCGGGAATTTGTTTGTGGCTGAGCTGATAGAGGATGCTAGCTTCGCGCTCGAATAGCTCTTTGGCCTTGTCGAGCGTGGCTTTGTTTTGGACTTGAGGAACGAACTCTTTGAGTACGCAGCGTTCGTTGAAGCGATGGAGATCTTCTGCTAGATAAGTCTGGCCAAAGCCGCCTTTGCCTAGCTCCTTGATAACGCTGTAGCGATCGCCTAGTGGTGGCGCTGCCGAGCTGGTTCCGTCCCCTGCGTTCATGCTAATTACTCCTTTATCGAGCGCGGCTTTCGTCCCTAGAACTCTCAGAGTATAGCAAGCTGGCTGAATGCGTTCGCAATATGTGCAAAAGACTTGTGGTGGGAGACTTGTGAATTTTGATTGAGCTTGATCGATAGCGAATACGACGGCTGTGTGAATGCAGGCGACCTTCTGGTGTATTTTGGGCTAATGTCTTTTTAGATTGGCTACGGATCATATGAAGTCTCTAGGTCGCCACATCTTAGTGGAGTTTCACGGTTGCTCTGCGGAGATTTTGAACGATGTTCCTCGAATCGAGCAGGATATGCTGGCCGCTGCCAAGCAATCTGGAGCTACGATCATTAGCTCTGTCTTTCACCATTTTTCGCCTTTTGGCGTGTCGGGTGTCGTTGTTATTCAGGAAAGCCACCTGGCGATCCATACCTGGCCTGAGTATCGCTACGCGGCGGTTGATCTGTTTACCTGTGGCGATTCTGTCAATCCGTGGGTGTCTTACGAGAGCCTAAAGAAGGCGTTTGAGGCGGCGCACGGTTCGGCAATAGAGCTCAATCGCGGTCAGCTAGATTTGTTAGAGAAATCGGACATTGATGTAGGTGAGATGAGGGATGCGGCAACGCAAACGCTGATGCCGCCGAAGTACAGTCGCAGCGTCTGGTTTACCGATAGAGACGAGAATATTGCGCTGTCAATCCGGCACAAGGGAAAACCGCTGTTCAAGGAAAAGTCTCCTTATCAGCTAGTTGAGATTTTTGATACGTATAAGTATGGGCGGATGCTAACGGTCGATAAGATGGTGATGTGCAGTGAGCGCGATGAGGCGGCCTATCATGAAATGATCATTCATGTGCCGATGCTGGCCAATCCTGACATCAAGAAGGTTCTAGTGATCGGAGGAGGGGATGGCGGCAGCGTCCGTGAGATCTTGAAGCACTCGCAGGTGGAGAGTGTGACGATGGTTGAGATTGACGAGGCGGTGATTCGAGCATCACGTGAATTTTTGCCGTCTTTGTCGTCTTGCTTGAGTGATTCAAAGCTGAACTTGATTGTCGGTGATGGTATTGACTTTCTCAGGCAGGCTGATGATGAAAGCTTCGATTTTATCGTGGTTGATTCTTCTGATCCGGTAGGGCCGTCGGTGGGACTATTTAGCAAGGATTTCTACAAGGATGTTTATCGCTGTTTGACGCCTAACGGTGTAATGAGTGCGCAGAGCGAGTCGCCGAGGTTTAATCAAGCGGCGTTTATTGACCTAGTTCACTGTTTGGAAGATGTCTTTGGTAGCGATGATGTCCATCCATACTTGGCCTTTATTCAGACCTATCCGACCGGGATGTGGAGCTTTAGCTATTGCTCTAAGCGATCGCGCCATCCAGCCGCAGCTCTAGATGCAAAAAAGGCGATCGCGTTTGCAAACGAACATGATTTGAACTACTACAACAGCGATGTTCACAGAGCGGCGTTCTGCCTACCTACTTTTATTAAAAAGATGTTGGATGCTCGGTAAACATGCTAGATGAGACAGCGGGCAACCAGCGTGATAGTCAGCGAAAAAAACAACGGATAATCGATGGCTTCGATCCGGGAGGCGTCGGTCTGAATAACGGAAACATCTTTGGGTTTCCGTTTGACTACGAGACGGCTGATATCATTATTCTAGGCGTGCCGTGGGAGGTTACGGTTTCTTTTCATAGCGGTACGGCTAAAGGGCCACAGGCTGTGCTAGAAGCGTCTCCGCAGCTAGATTTTTATGATTATGACTATCCGGATGGGTGGAAGCAGGGCATCTATATGCCGCCTGTGCCGAAGTGGATTGGGGAGCTAGGAGAAAAGCTGCGATCGCCTGCCCAAACCGTTGTCGCAGCGACAGAACAAGGCGTTGCGCCTCCCGATGCTGACTTGCTCATCGTCAACCAGGGCTGCGAACAGCTCAACCAGTGGCTGTATCAAGCAACCTGTAAAGCATTGGATCAAGGAAAGAGAGTTGGTGTACTCGGCGGAGATCATAGTGTACCGTTAGGCGCGATTCAGGCGCTATCAGAGCGCTATTCCAGTTTTGGCATTCTCCATATTGACGCACACTGCGACCTGCGCTGTGCGTATCAGGGATTTCAATACTCTCATGCCTCAATTATGAGAAATGTGCTGGATATAGAACAAGTCTCAACGCTAGTACAAGTTGGCGTGCGAGATGTTTCACACCAAGAGGTTGCGTTCGTTCAGTCAAGCGAAGGTAGAGTTGTTTTGCACCACGATACGGAACTGAAGCGATCGCGTTACGCTGGCAGATCGTGGCAAACCCTTTGCCAGCAAATAGTCGCAGATTTACCAGAGCAGGTTTACATCAGCTTTGACATCGACGGGCTAGATCCTAAGCTGTGTCCGACGACCGGCACGCCTGTACCTGGTGGCCTAGAGCTAGAAGAAGCCTTCTTCCTACTAAAAACGGTTGTGGACAGCAGAGAGATTATCGGCTTCGACCTGTGTGAAACCGGGCCCGATGAATGGGATGGCAACGTTGGCGCTCGGATTGTCTATAAGCTCTGTAATCTAATGGGATTATCTAAAGCAAAGAGGTGAAAAATTATGGACCGAGATGAGCTACGCATTGTGTCTTTGATTCCTAGCGCGACAGAGATTGTAGCAGCGCTAGGCTATGCGGATTGTCTGGTGGGGCGATCGCACGAGTGCGACTATCCGGCGTCTGTCCTTTCTCTACCCGTCTGTACGGAACCAAAGTTTGATCTAGTAGGCACTAGCGGCGAGATTCATCAGCGCGTTACCGATCTGCTCACCTCGGCGCTCAGCGTCTACCGTGTCAAAACCGAAGCGCTAGCAGACTTACGGCCTACCCACATCATCACTCAGGCCCAGTGCGAAGTCTGTGCGGTCAGCTTAGCCGACGTAGAAGAAGCTGTTGAGTCTCTATTGACGGACTCAGCAGTCAATAGAGACTCACCTATCCAAGTTGTTTCCTTACAGCCTGAGCGGCTAGCGGACCTGTGGACGGATATTGTCAGAGTCGGCGCTGCATTCGATACTTCTACAGCAGGCAAAGCGACTACTGATCGAATTGTTACACAGCTGAAAAGGCGAATAAAGAGTGTTGGAGTAGGCAGCGTAACCAAAGAGACTTTATCTAGAGAGATTTCACCTACAGAAATCTCATCGAAAGCAGTTCGATCTAAAGAGACTTTACCTAGCCAAGATCTGCCAACAGTAGCCTGTATCGAATGGACCGATCCGCTGATGGCAGCAGGTAACTGGGTGCCAGAGCTAGTCAGTATCGCAGGTGGCTGGGATTGTTTTGGCAAGCCGGGCGAGCATTCTGACTGGATGAGCTGGGATGAGCTAACTAGTACAGACCCAGATATTATTGTTGTTTTGCCTTGCGGCTATGATCTTGCTCAGACTAGGCAGGCGACCGAAGAAATGGCCAAACACCCGAGCTGGTCACAGCTAAAGGCGGTTAGAACTCAGAATGTGTATTTGACAGATGGCAATCAATATTTCAATCGTCCGGGGCCTCGCCTAGTCGAATCAGGCGAAATTCTAGCGGAGATTATTCAAAAGAAAGCAGTGAATGCGCAAAGACGGCCCAGAGGTTGGCAGAACTGGAATGATAGAAGTTGTTGAACCTATAGCCTTCCGCACTTTGCTTACTACACCACGAAAGGCTACACCTCTTGTTCTATAGCGCAAAGTGCCATAGCAAAGTGCGAATGCATCCGCGCTTTGCTATATGAGTAGTTGGCCTTTGTATTTATGAAGTGTGTTTATTGATACAAGCAGCTGTACGGATAAAAGGGCATGGCTTCGAACCTAAGAGCTAGAAGGAGAAAGGCAGAATGTCCTGATATTATGTAGAGGCTTCAGAAGGATTTAATGATTACTACAATTTAGCTAATCCAAATACCCTAGAATGAAACTTTTTCATGCTACAGACACTCGAAAGCGATTCCTATCGGTGTTGTTGACAACGAGTTTGACTGGCGGCGTGGGCCTTGGACTTTCTGGCTGTAGCCGCGGGTCCAATGCGTCAGAGAGGGTGCTACGTCCGGCCTATGGCACCTTAGAGGAACTCTTTCAGACTGAGATTGTTAATATTGGCTTGGAAGAGTTGGGCTATACGGTCGTCTCTGGCTCTGAGGTAGAGTACGACACGATTCACCAGGCGATCGCCAACAACTATCTGGACTTCACCACCGTTCACTGGAATCCCCTGCATACCCAATTTGTAGAAGAAAACGGCGGTAACAGCAACCTAGTCAGCACGGGTACTATTGTCCAAGATGCTGTACAGGGCTATTTGATCGATCAGGCTACTGCTCAAAATTACGCGATTACAAGTTTAGATCAGCTACAAGATCCTGCGATCGCCTCTCTTTTTGACACTGATGGCAACGGCAAAGCGAATCTAGTCGGCTGTCCGCCCGGTTGGGGCTGTCGAGATGTAATTGAGCACCATTTAGACGCCTATCAGCTACGCGAGACTGTAGAGCACGATAACGACAACTATTTTGCGCTAATGAACCAGGTCATCTCCGCTATCGAATCTGGCAAACCTGCTCTCTACTACACCTGGACACCGCTGTGGGTTGGCGATGTCCTAATACCTGGTGAACAGGTTGAATGGCTAGAAGTGCCTTACACGTCACTCCCTAGTATCTATGAAGGAGAGATTCAGACCATAGTTGATGGCAAGAACCTGGGATTTGCTGTTAACCAAATCGAGATTCTAGCAAACCGGTCTTTTGTCGAAACCAATCCAAGCGCGAGAAGATTTTTTGAAGCTGTAGAGATACCAATAGAGGCAGTGAGCTTACAAAATCAGAAGATGCGAGAAGGAGAGAATACGACCAGTCATATTAAGGGGCACGCTCGAGCCTGGGTCGACGAGAACAGAACGCTGTTTGAAAGCTGGCTAGCGGCGGCTGAATAGGAAGCTGACTGAACTACAGCTGTCCGCCAGTTACATCGATCAGCGCGCCGGTCATAAAGCTGCTGTCTTCAGCTGCCAAGAACACGTAGGCAGGGGCTAGCTCTTCTGGCTGTCCGGTTCTTTTCATCGCGTTGGCGCTGTCGAACCCATCAACTTGATCTTCTGGCATAGTAGCCGGAATGTTTGGCGTCCACACTGGACCTGGCACAACAGCGTTTACCCGAATCTTTCTATCTGCTAGATTTAGCGCTAGTGACTTAGTAAACGTATGGACAGCACCTTTACTAGCCGTATAGTCAATTAGGAACTTCTTACCCTGCTTACCGATGATAGAGCCTGTGTTGATGATCACATCACCTTCTTTGAGATGAGGAAAAGCGGCTTTGAACATGTGGAAATATCCGAAGATATTAGTCTCGAAAGTTTCGTGAAACTGTTTGATAGTGAGATCTGCCACATCTTCTCTCACCATTTGGAAAGCGGCGTTGTTGACCAAGATATCTAGCTGACCGAACTTATCGATAGTTTGCTTGACAGCATCTTCGCATTCTTCGGGCTTGCGTACGTCCATCTTGATCGGCAGGCACTGACCGCCTCGCTCTTCGACAAGTTCTTTTGTTTTGCTGGCGTCTTCGTCGTTGGCATTGTACAAGATGGCGGTATTGGCACCTTCCATTGCATAGGCGATCGCGACTGCTCTACCAATTCCAGAATCACCGCCTGTAATGATTGCAACTTTGCCTTTCAGCTTGCCAGCGGCCTTGTAGTTGGACAGGTCGCTATCGGGCGCGGGCGTCATATCTGCTTGGCTAGCAGGATAGGCAAGCTGCTGTCCAGGAATATCTTCTGGCTGAGGGCGGCGTTCTGCTTGTGTAGACATAGTAAATTTCAAAGCTTCCTATAGGAGCTTTTTCTAACTGGTCGCAAACGATCGTAAAAGACTTCCTTAGAAAACATCTCTACCAAGAGTGATAGCTCCCGCCCTGAATAGGTAGAAGATGAAGTTATTTGTATAGTCTCTTTAAGTGAATGTAGTCTACTGACCAAAACTTCCGGCTTGAAGACGTACTTAGTAAGTGACAGAAGCGGTCATCCTCGTCATGAGTCATCCGCTATCAGAGGTAGCAGCCGCCGGTCAATCGGAGAAGACTGTACTAGAGAAGTTTTCGTCTTTGCATAGACATTCAAACGGTCTGTATTTACTGCTTTTCTTAGGTATAGCTGTCCTTATACCTAACGATATGTATACAAAGTGCGTGAATATATCGATAACATTAGCGCATGAAATACAAGTGCTACCGCAAACCATGCCAAAAAGCTCAGCTAATGCCACTGCAAAAGGGCCTTTCCTCTTTAGTTTGGCGATGCTCATCTCCGGAAGTATTGGTCTATTTGTCAGGCTGATAGATCTCTCGCCTATCAACATTGTGTTCTTTCGATGTGCGTTTGGTGCGATCGCGCTGGGTATCTACGTTCTTAGCTTCAAGCGGAACTCGATAACGGTTCCTCACGGCGAGTTAGTGCCGATACTCGGCTGCGGCTTGGTTCTAGTCGCTAACTGGGTCTTTCTATTCGCCGCGTTCAAGCAGACTTCAATCACGGTCGCTGTCTCTATCTACTACCTAGCGCCTGTACTGGTTACTCTTTACGGACTTCTCTTGGGACAGCCAGGAACAAAAGCAGTCATCTTTGGTATTCTTCTAGCTTTTCTAGGGGCAGCGCTAGTCAGCGGTATCACTATCAAGGACATTCTGGGGTTAAACCTACTGGGCGCTAGCTATGCCTTCTGTGCTGCTGTTCTCTATGCAGCTCTGATTCTACTGTCTAAGCGTGTGAAGCATACTGATTCAGCAGTGACAGCCCTAGTGCAAACGACGGTAGGTACTTTAATGCTGTCTTTTTTTGCCGACTTCGACATAGTGTTTGTAGATCTGAACTGGGGGGTTGATAGTTGCCATCGGAACCGTTCATACAGCCCTTTTATACATCTTGTTCTTTCGTGGCATTAGAGATTCTCCCATATTGTTAGTTGCGCTGCTTGGGTTTATCGACCCGCTTTTCGCTATCTTCCTAGACCGCTTTGCGCTAGGCAGCAAGATCAGCGCAGTTCAATTGATAGGAATTGTCTGTATAGTCCTAGCTCTAACGCTGAAGGCGTTTAGCGAGAATAAGACTGAGCAGCTAGCAGAGTAATCAGAACGGCTTCGGCAGATATGTGAAACTACCCTCTGTCTTTTCTTCTCATTTCCTAACTGTGCCTTCTCACTTTTGGTTTGTTGTTAGTGCTGCTAGTCGCTATCTTGCCCCAGCTTTCGCAGTGTTGCGCTTTGAACGGATTGATGCGCTTGGCGTGGCTTGGTTTCGCATTGCTAGCGCCGCTGTTGTCTTCGCTGTCTGGAGTAGGTGTTTGCTCTTCGGTTGTTCCCTATAGCTTTTGTCACTTGACTGAGGTACAGCTTACAGGCTGAAAGCTCTATGTTGCAACGGGTCAAGTGACGCGCCTGTACCGAATGCATCCGGTACAGGCTATATGTCTGCGATCAGCTAGCGATCGCGCAGTTGACGCGTAGCGCCTACGCGGTGTCATTAGCGCTCCTGCCTGTGATCGCTACTGTTATCGGTGCGGTTGTCCTGAGACAGATTCCTACGCTAGTGGATATCTGCGGCATAGTCCTAGTGATGATAGGCGTAGCGCTGCATAAACGAGAACGAGGACCACAGGTTTCTTAATAAGACAAACACTCTCCATTCGCTATCTTAGCTAGATCCCAGGTTCTAACCGTGCCGTCATACCCACCGCTGACTAGCGTATTGCCTGCATCACCAAACGCGACAGAATAAACGAATCCAGAATGGCCGTTGAGTGTGCAGAGCACCTCGCTGCGTCGCCAGTCCCATATTTTGATAGTTTCGTCATAGCTAGCGCTGGCGAGCAGCATACCGTCTGGGCTGAAGGCAACGTCGGAGACAACAAAGTTGTGGCCTTTTAGTAGATTAGTCAGCTGTTCGCTCTGGGTGTCCCAAATTCGAATAGTGGCGTCGTAGCTACCGGCAGCGACATAGCCATCGTTGTTGACTGACAGGCTAACGATTCGATCGATGTTATCTTCTAGCGTCAGAATATTGGTTTGTTCGGCTAAGTCCCAAATTCGAACAGCACCCTCCTGGTCGCCACTAAAGAGCAAGTTGGGATCGGTTGGATGAAACTTCAGCGCGTTAATCATAGGACCGATTGCCTCAAGCGTATTAGGACTTGTGATCTCGTTTCCTTGTCCTAATGTCCAGGTCTTGATCGCGCCATCGCCACTGCCAGCCGCCATGACGGTGTCATCCAAGCTCAGCGCAACGCTTGTGATTCGCCCTGAGTTGCCAGGAAGTGCTGTGATCAGGTCGCCAGAAGGAACGTCCCACAGGCTGATACTGCCACTGCCGCTGCCGGTGATTAGCCGCTGGGTATCGCTTGTGAAAGCCAGATCGTTAACTCGGCCTTGATGCGGGAGCGATCGCCCATCCTCACTACTATTCCTATCCCATAGTTTGACCGTGTTGTCGTAGCTGCCGCTAGCCACTATTGAGCTGGCCGTCCCGGCTGTCACGCTTAGAACGGTCGCCGTATGAGACCCTAGCGTCCTAGTCGCGCTAGGAGTAGCCGATACTCCCTCTGAACTATCCAAGCTAGAGACTACTCTAGAACCACCGGCTAAACGGTCAGATATCAGCAGAAAAACCCCACCAAGACCTGCTATTATGCCTGCCGATACCAATACGGCCAAAATTGGGAATAAATTGCGATTTTTAGGAGTCATCAGCGGGGCCGCAGGTAATACAAGTTGATAGGAGCTACACGAGTAATTACGGATCTGTAAGTTTGAATATGCAAGTTTTGATCTGTAATTTTGCTTGATCGCTTCCCGGTTAGAAGAAGACGTATTACAGTCTAGTAGACGTAAGGAAATCAGCTAGCGAACAGAGTATGAGATTTGTAGTCGATCCGGCGATCACCACCAAAATCGAACGGATGAATCAGCGAGTCCGCTGGCAGCACTCTATCTGGAAAGACAGCGGTGTCGATCAGACCCGGATGGAAATTGTCTACGATGATGAGGCAGCAGAGTCTAATGCAGCAGCAACCAATCAAGACTTTTCGTTCTTGGTTATTGGCGATAGTGGTACTAGCCGACACGTTAGAGACAGTCCACAGCGCCGTATTACCAAAAAGCTGTTGGAGCACTCAGCCGAATGTGACTTCATCCTACATACGGGCGATGTTGTCTACTTAGTCGGCTCTAGCGAACAGTATCCGGATAACTTTATAAAACCGTATCGTGAGTTTTTAGTCGGGGGTAAATCGGCTCACAGAATTCGATTCGACAAGATGATTTTCAAGCTGCCTTTTCTGCCGGTGCTAGGCAATCACGACTACTACGATCTGCCGCTAGTCTCAGGGATTCTTAGCAAGGCGTTTACGCCCGTTCGCAAGCTACTGCGCCGCCGGATCAATTTTGATGTGGGCTGGCATGGCTCTTACCAAGGAGAAGGGTTTGCTAGAGCGTTTCTAGATGTTGTTGAACCGCTCAGTCCGCGTCAGCTTAAGAGTCATCTGCAAGCGCACTACACTGCTAAAACAGACTCAGGCTATTGCTTACGCTATGTTCCGGGTGAGTTCACCCGCCTGCCCAATCGCTACTACAGCTTTCGTCGAAATGGCATCGACTTTTTTGCTCTAGATAGCAATACATTCAATGCCCCGCAGCCACTGCCAACAACAGGAGAAGGCATAGAGCTGCGTGAACAAATCGAGAAACAGCGCGACGAGCTAGATGAACAGATGCGATCGCTCGCGCTAGAATCTGCCACTCTCAATACGGATATTCCTGAACAGTCAGGCCGCTCTGCTCGGATCTACGCCAAGATGGAGCAGATAGACGAGCAATTGCAGGATATTGATAAGCAGCTCAACGCCTCTCTAGAAAATACGACAATCGATACTGAACAGCTAAACTGGCTGCGCGATCGCCTGATTGCCTCCTGGCAAGACCCGAGTGCCAAAGGCAGAGTCCTCTATTTTCACCATCCGCCCTATGTTACAGAAAGCACCAAATGGTTTCAAGGACAGACCTTTGCGGTGCGCATCCACCTTAGAGAAGTGCTCAACGAGGTGCAAAGAGAGATCAAAGAATATTCTCGTCCGCTAGTCGATTTGGTGCTGAGCGGCCATGCGCATTGCTTTGAATATTTGAGAACGCTAGAGACTGGACATGGCGATCGCGATATTCCTTGGGTTGTTTGCGGCGGCAGCGGCTTTAGCCTGCGTAGACAGCGAAAAGAGGGCGCGGTACTAGAAGAGTTTGGTCATCCGGTGGCGGAATGTCACCTGTTCCTTGGCCGCGACGGACACGGTAGCAAAACCAGAAGGCCCTACACCGCACTAAGAGTAGATGTGAAATATAGCCAGGTTGAAGGTGAACCACCCGACCGACCGCAGTTTGTTTTACGACCGCTAGTTGCAGAACGCTTTCACAGCAAGTGGAAGAGCTATGACATCGATCCAATCGTGCTAGGCTAGCGCCAACTGTAGAGGTTAGTCACCAATGCCTTCTCCTTTTCCGGGCATGGACCCCTATGTAGAGAATGCTGCCCTATGGCCAAATGTTCACGGGCGGCTGATTGTGGCGATCGCCAACGCGCTCAGTCCGCTGCTGCTGCCAAAGTACCAGCCCGTGATTGAAGAATCAGTCTATAGAACAGCTGCTGTAGATGCGGTGATGATTGGTCGCCCGGATATAGCCATCCAAAAAACAGCAGCGCTGCCTACAGTTCGAGAGCCCGCCGTTGCGACTATGCTGCCTGCTATCTCACCGGTTGTTGTAGAGCTGCCGGTGCCAACGGCTATTCGTCAGCGGTTTATAGAAATCCGCAATACGGCCAGCCAGGAAGTATAGCAAAGCGCGGATGCATTCGCACTTTGCTATGGCACTTTGCGTTATGGAATAAGGGGTGTAGCCTTTCGTGATGTAGCAAGCAAAGTGCGGAAAGCTATAGTTACCGTAGTAGAAGTCCTATCGCTTGCCAACAAGCAGGGTAACGGTAGAGCGCAATATCAGCGGAAGCGCGATCGCCTGCTAGAAAGTCAGGCCAATCTAGTTGAAATCGATCTTCTGCACAGAGGTAAACCCATGCCAATGATTGGATCAACAGCAGATGATGCTAGCATTATCAGTCACTATCGGGTTTTGGTCAGTCCAGTAGAGCTGCGTCCGCAGGCCCTGCTCTACCCGTTCAGCCTGCCGCAGCCTTTGCCACAGATCACCATGCCGCTGAGGCCAGAAGACAAGGCAGATTGCCTAGAGCCCGTCGTCGATCTACAAGACTTACTGAATCAAGTTTACGAAGTCTCGGGCTATCAGTTTTCACTGGACTATTCCCAGCCACCTCAGCCTAGCTGGAAGTCTACCGAATCCGATTGGATCAAAGGGATTGTTAATCGCAAGAATCAATAGTTAGAACGCTCAGGAATTGAGCTGCTTCATCTGCCAGGTTGTCAGCGTTCCGATTGGGCTCCACAGCAGGTATGGCACTAGCAAAATTGCAGCCCAGATAGAAACTTTTAGCGTACCGACTGCCAGCAATAGCCCGATCACAAATCCCGTACCGCCAACAATAGTTGCCGCCATCAGACTATGCGACCAGAACAAAACTGGCGTAAACGCGATCGTTACTAGCTCTAGAACAATGTACGTCGCCATCCAGCCCCAAGAGCGCGATCGCTCCCAAACAATATAGGCCGACCAGCCCCCGCAGACAAACACAACTGTCCAGATCACCGGAATCAGCTTCTCGAACGTCAGCCACTGCGGCCTTTCCAACCGCCGGAACCACTTCACATCCCGTGGCCTAATGATATTAGCGAGCAGGGCGATCGCAAATCCCACCCCAGCAATCACCATCCAAGACTTCAGCATAAACACACCCTACTTACAGACCTAAACCCACAGACGGATCTGCCCATTCATCGCTCATCATTCATACTTCTTTTCACCCGGTCCAAGGCGTCCGAAAAGAGGGATACAGCGTCAGTCCGCCGTCTACAAACAGCGTTTGCCCGGTGATGTAGGCAGCATCATCGGAGGCTAGAAACGCGGCAACGGCCGCCATCTCTTCTGACTGGGCAGCGCGGCCCATCGGAATATGACTTTCAATATCTGCTTTTCTCACCGGATCGTCTTTCCAGGGGTTAATTGGCGTTAGCGTCGCACCGGGTGCAAATGAGTTGATCCGAATGTTATCGCGAGCATATTCTAAAGCCAGCGTTCGGGTCATTGCCCACATTCCGGCTTTACTCATGGTGTAGCCGACGTATTGTGGACGAGGAATTAGCTCGTGAACGCTAGAGTCATTGACAATTACGCCGCCACCGTTATTGAGAAAGTGAGCGATCGCCTTTTGCGCGCACATGAACGCCCCTTTCATGTTGATGTCGATCATCTTGTCAAACTTAGCAATCTCAATTTCGTGAGAAGCCCCCTGGATCTGCATACCTGCATTGTTGATCAAGATATCTAGACCGCCGAAGGTCTCAATCACCTGCTCAAACATTGAGGCAACATCGCCCTCTACAGAGACATCTGCCTGCACTTTCATATCTTTTAGCGTGCCAGGTTCAATACCTGCGGCGGCGCTAGCCTCTCTCATCTGCTTTAGCGTAAAGTCGGCTTCTTCTTCGCCTTTGTAGTAGTTCACCGCTACGTTTGTGCCTTCTTGAGCGAACCGAATTGCGATCGCCTGACCAATGCCGCTGCTTCCTCCGGTTACCAAAACGTTCTTTCCCTTCAGTCCTCGCATACCTGTCCTCTAGAAGTAAAGCTGAATTAGTAAAATCGAATAAAGCAGAGCCGAATAAAGTCGCTCGACTGTCTAAAAGCTACATATAGCACGTGTTGGTCACAGGCAAATCAACCCGCAAGAGAAAGCCAATCCCCTAGCGCCTATCTATTCCGCGTTTCCTCAAAGATCTACTAAAAGGTCTACTAAAAGAGAGAGATTACTTCCCACTATCTGTAGAGGCTCACAGCGTAAGAAAACTTTATGATCACAGATGAATGCAATCCAGGTTTTAACCATTATGGAAAAAACAGACTCTCCACAAAAGCAAAGCGCTGTAGATAACAAAAGCGCCTTTGCCGGTAATCCTTCCTCCATTGCTGATGAAGGATTGAATCATCTGGGCGTTGACCAGATGGGAGAGGGGGCCGGACTAGACATTCAGCCCGAAGAGCCGCTGGCAACTAAAGAAAAAATGGAAGCTCGCGATGAAGACAGATTTGATCTAGATTCGGCAGACGCCCCAACGGAAGCCTAGACAGACGCCCCAACCGGCGCTCGAATAGACACCGACATACGGACACCCGCTGAATCGCTAGCAAATTTGTAGATCATCATCGGCTCGCGTTTAACTCACCCACTTTATTAAATCAAACGAGGATACTAAGCACTATGGAAGACAATGCTGTCGATAAGACTGCCCAAGCCGCTCAAGACGCTGCAACCGCAGTCGCAGACAAAGCGCAACAAGCAGAAGGTAAGGTTCTAGACGCTGTTGATACAGTTCAAGAGAAGATCGGTAAGGCAACTCCTGTCACTGCTCAAGATGAGTATGGAACAATTGCGACGCCTTCTGATATCAAGTCCAGACTGGACTGGGGTGAGCCCGCCTTGACTATCATTGATGCGCGCGATCGCCAAGCCTTTAACGACGAGCGCATCATGGGTGCTGTTTCTATGCCTACAGGCGATCTCGTTGAGCGTGCCAAGCAGTCTCTCTCCCCGGAGCGCGACATCTTTATCTACAGCGACGACGATCAAAGCACCTCCGCAGCCGCAATTCAGCTACAGGAAGCCGGTTTCCAAAAAGTCAGCGTCATCAAAGGTGGCCTGCCTGCTTGGAAAGCAATCAACGGCGCAGTAGAAGGAAGAGGCCAGGCTCCCGGTCTTTTGGAAAAAGGCGGTGCTAGCCTGACGAACCAAAATTCTACTCCTTAAGCTCGTTTTGACGAATTGATTAGATAGCTGATTGCTTCGTCACATAGCCGACAGCAAAGCAACTATCAAAAAGCCCCTATTGCTTTCTAGAGAGCAGTAGGGGTCTTTTTATTGATGCTTGCGATAATAGAAGGATCGGTTATTGCGACTTTTACTCCCTCACCTTGATCGATACATTGGCAAAGTAGATTAGCACTCTGAGCTAACGAGTGCTAAATTCTGGAATGCAGAAACTCGTAACAACCGGCATATGGCGAAATTAGTATTATTCGATGAAAAGTCGCGTCAAGCGCTCGAGCGCGGCGTCAATGCCTTGGCAGACGCAGTCAAAATCACCATGGGCCCAAAAGGCCGCAATGTGGTGCTAGAAAAGAAGTTTGGCGCACCTCAAATTGTCAACGACGGTATCACTATTGCCAAGGAAATTGATCTAGAAGACCCCTACGAGAACACAGGCGCTCGCCTGATTCAAGAAGTCGCTTCTAAGACCAAAGATCTTGCAGGTGATGGTACCACTACCGCAACCGTACTAGCTCAAGCATTGATTCGCGAAGGTCTAAAAAACGTAGCGGCTGGAGCCAACCCAGTCAGCTTGCGACGCGGTATCGAGAAGGCAGTTGCCCATCTCGTTTCCGAGATTGCCGCTGCTGCTAAGCCGGTTGCCGGAAACGACATCGCCCAGGTTGCAGCCGTTTCTTCTGGGAACGACGAAATGGTCGGTGATATGATTGCCCAGGCAATGGACAAGGTTACCAAAGATGGCGTGATCACAGTAGAAGAATCTAAGTCTCTTGAGACCGAGCTGGATGTCGTTGAAGGGATGCAGATTGATCGCGGCTACATGTCTCCTTACTTTGTGACTGACCAAGAGCGGATGATCGTTGAGCTAGAGAACGCTCGCATCTTGATCGTCGATAAGAAAATCAGCTCTATTCAGGATTTGGTGCCTGTACTAGAGCAGGTGAGCCGTACTGCGCAGCCGCTGCTGGTAATTGCGGAAGATGTAGAAGGTGAAGCGCTCGCTACGCTAGTGGTGAACAAAGCGCGTGGCGTGCTGAACGTCGCTTCTATCAAATCTCCTGGCTTTGGTGAGCGGCGTAAGGCATTGCTAGCCGATATCGCCGCGCTAACTGGTGGTCAGGTGATTTCTGAGGAAGTCGGCCTGTCGCTAGAGGCGGCCACTATTGATATGCTGGGTACCGCGTCTAAGATCACTATTACCAAGGACACGACGACTTTAGTTTCTGAGAATGGCAACAAGGCTGATATCGCCAAGCGCGTAGAGCAAATCCGTAAAGAACTATCGCTAACTGATTCTGATTACGATAAGGAAAAGCTAGCTGAGCGGTTAGCAAAACTAGCGGGCGGCGTTGCGGTAATCAAAGTGGGCGCAGCGACTGAAACTGAGCTAAAAGACCGCAAGCTACGGATTGAAGATGCGCTGAGTGCGACCAAAGCAGCCGTTGAAGAGGGCATCGTTCCCGGTGGCGGCGCAACGCTGCTACACCTAGCTGGAAAGCTTGAAGACCTTAGGGCATCTCTCTCGGACGAAGAAAAGACCGGGGTAGATATTGTGGTTCGAGCGCTAGAAGCGCCGCTGCGTCAGATTGCTGATAATGCGGGTGTAGAAGGCTCTGTTGTCGTTGAAAAAGTCAAGGAAATGGACTTTAACTTTGGCTACAACGCGCTGACCGGTACATACGAAGACCTTCTGAGTACTGGTATTGTCGATCCTGCCAAGGTTGTCCGTTCTGCGCTGCAAGATGCGGCTTCGGTTGCTGGCATGGTCTTGACAACAGAAGTGCTCGTGGTTGAAAAACCTGAGCCTGAGCCTGCTATGCCCGGTGGAGACATGGGCGGCATGGGCGGTATGGGCGGTATGGGTGGCATGGGCGGCATGGGCGGTATGGGTGGCATGGGCATGATGTAGCCCGACTACTCGAGCTAGCTTGGTAGTTATATATAGCCTGTACCGGATGCATACTCTTCGAGAAGGCGGGGCCTACGGTACAGGCGTGTCACTTGACCTGTTGAAGCACAACGCTTTCAGCCTACAAGCTGTACCTCAGTCAAGTGACAAAAGCTATAGAAGAAAGGGGATGGCATAGCTGCTGTCCCCTTTTTGTTGGCAATTTTAAAGTGACTACTCCCGACACTGAGGATTGTTAGCCTAGTGTTGGAATAGCTGTTCTAGCAGTTTTGTAGCGTCTGGACTGCCAGCAGTGCTATCGGCAATAAATTTAGTGGCAGGTAATGGCGCTAGTGGCCTAGAAAAAAGAAAGCCTTGACCTTCATCGCAGCCCAGTTTTTTCAGATTTGATAGCTGATGAACCGCTTCAATTCCTTCGGCATTAACACTCATATCCAGGCTGTGACCAAGTTCGATGATAGCTCTCACGATTTCTGTATTTTCATCGACGGCCTGCATCTGACGAACAAAAGACTGGTCGATTTTCAGCGTATTGACTTTGAAGTCGCGTAGGCGAGCTAGGGAGGAATAGCCTGTGCCAAAATCGTCAATCGCCAGCTGAATCCCTATATTGCTTAACTGGTTTAGCCGAGACTGGGCAGTCTCCAAGTTGTTGATCAAAACGCTTTCAGTAATTTCTAGTCTCAGACTCTCAGCATTAAGGCTGGTCTCTTCTAAAATATCACTTACCTGAGCAACGACATCAGGCTGAAGCAGCTGCTTTCCTGAGAAATTGACTGACATCTTTAGTGTGCAAGATGGGAATGTCATTTGCCAAAGCTTGAGCTGTTGGCAGGCTGTCTTGAGTATCCAAAGCCCCAAAGGAACAATCAGTCCGGTGTCTTCTGCGATGGGAATAAATTCTGTAGGGCAGATCCATCCTCGCGTGGGATGGTTCCAACGAACGAGCGCTTCAAATCCACTAAGACACTCGCCGTGAAAGCAGATGTGAGGCTGGTACTCGACTAAGAATGCAGATTTAGGCATCGCTTGAGGGGGAATGGTCTTCTAGCAGAAAAACGGCTTCAGTTAGATCGCTTTCTAACTGCGATCGCGTTACTAGCTCCTCATACATCCGACTATCGAAAACCACGTATTGCCCCTTGCCTGCTGCCTTAGCTTTGTATAGTGCGATATCTGCATTGCGAAGCAGATCGTCTGAGCTGGTCTGAACCGAATCACTAAAAGCAATGCCTATGCTGGCGGTTGTTTGCAGTCTATAGTCGTCTACTTCGTATACCTCAGCTAGGCGATCGCAAAGAGACTGAGCAACGATTTCTGCTGTCTGCTGGGTTGTCTGCGTCACTGTTTTGGGACCGATCAGTACAACGAATTCATCGCCGCCAAAGCGACAGGCAAATGCTTTAGACCCAAATCGGTCCGACACATAGGACCGGATTCTACCTGCGGCCAACCTCAAGAGGCGATCGCCCACTAAATGCCCCAAGCTATCGTTGATATCTTTAAACCGATCGATATCAATGAAGAACAGCGCCGCCTTATTAGCAAGATTTTTCTCTTGATGATTGGCGATTTTCTCCAGCTGCTGGCGCAAGAAAGTGCGGCTGTATAGCCCGGTCAGACTGTCGTGATTAGCCTGATACCTAAGCTTGTTTTCGAGCTGCTGACGGCGATCGCGCTCTGTTTGATGGTCGGTGGTGTAAGCGCCTAACAAAGCACCTACTGTCGTCACCGTCAGCAACCCAAACTGAATTGCCAAGACCTCACCGCTAGTGGCTCTAGAGCCTGCAAATGTAACTGCAGCCACATTTAGGATCAGCAGGCAAATCGTCGTTCTTCTAAAGCCGTATCTAATTGCGATCCAAACCGTTGGAATGAAGGCTAGATAGGAAAAGTCAGTCGAATCTCCTTGCAGTGCCGCCATAGGAAAGCCAAGCAAACAAAACCATTGAGCCAACCAGTATCGCTCTCTCGACCGAATTTTGACGAAGCCAAGCCACTAGATTTAGCGGCGGCGTTTTTCGTAACGTCAACCGCCGATGCGACCAGGGAAGCGATCGCATCAAAATTAGACAGGGCGGCGTCAGCACCAAAATGCCGTTGGCTTCACCTGCCCAGTCTTGCATCCACTGCTGAAACCAGTCAGAGCCAGACGAAGCAACCACCACCTGCCGGGTCAGAAAACTCAGCCCGCTGACCACAAACGAGGCCCCCAGAAAGACAGTAGTGAACCAAATCATGTCTTTTAGAGAGGACAAGCGCGGATCGATCTTGCGCCGATGTAGTAAAAAGAAAGCAGCGCCGCTATAGCCCAAACAAATATAGAGCGCAGACAGCATTTCATAGAAGTAGCTTGTCTGCTCTATAGGAGCCCAAAGCGCATCTTCTAGAAAAGGCACCAAAAATATGGCAGGCGCGTAGCGAAAGCCAAAACCAAACAGCAATAGAACATGCAGGCCCGAAGCCGGATCCCAAGGCTGAACATTAGGGGTAGAGCTAGCAGCGTCGGCAACGACAGTTTCTAGCAGCAGCCCTAGCGCTAGATAAAGCACCAAAAGAATAAGCGAGCATAGCAGCTTAGGTTGGCACTGAAGCCACCGCCAGATAGATTGGCTACGGGCTTGAAGGACACGCTCAAAATAATCCAAACCTAGGTTAATCAAAACGACCTATGTTTCCTTTCTTTTAGCCCATGAATATCCTTGTTTTATATGTTCATGGTGTTATTTCGTCTGCTAGCGCAGAACTAGCCTCGATGATCAGCTTCAACGACACAAACAAATCACAGAGCATAGCAGCATGGCGTTCTATCCAACAAAGCATAGCTGCATAAACGCCACTGAGTCTATGTGTATATCAGTGAGACTAAGTGAGACTGACCGAACAAGATTGACTCTTGATAAGTTCTTTTGTACTATTTTGCTAGCGATCGCAATCATTTATCTATACAAGTTTATCTATACAAGTTAGCTGGCTTGTATCTTCTATGAATGAGCTAACAGGACAAATCCTAGAGATGGCGAAAACAGGCGTTTATCGAGAATCGCTGTTTGAAACCTTTCGGCCATT
Source organism: uncultured cyanobacterium (assembly GCA_963772185.1). Lineage (GTDB taxonomy): Bacteria > Cyanobacteriota > Cyanobacteriia > Phormidesmidales > Phormidesmidaceae > Phormidesmis. The sequence goes on from CAVYWR010000005.1 coordinate 21,949, forward strand.
AGCCACTAAAAAGCAGATCAGCGCCGCGATCGCACTGGCCAAGCAGTTCGGCCTTCGCTCCGACCCAACCCTACGCGATACCGAGCTAGGCACCTATTATCAGGTTGATATTGCTAGAGCTGACTCTTTCCAGCTAGCCGTTCAAGACTCGGCCAAATCAGGCATCGTGTTAAGGGCCGGAGACGACATGGCCCAGCAGCTTCAGATTGCTATGCAGACAGTACGGCTGATGCTAGTAGTCTCAAAGGTAAGTGCGATCGTCCTAATGCTCATCGGCAGCAGCTATCTAGTCACCGGAAAGTCAGAAACTGCTGCGCTATGGTGGACAAGTGCACTTTGCTCAGGCGGCATCTGGCTATGGCAAAAGAGTGTCGCCAAACCGCTGCTGTAGGGTCTACCATTTTCTAGCACCGTATAACCGCGCCTATGTTTCTATTGGCACAAGTCGCCGATTCGTTAGGCCCGCTAGCAAATCCAGAGCTTCGCAACAATTTAGTAGCGTCGGTAGTTGGGCTAGTCGCTATCAGCATCTTGCGACTAGGTGCCAACCGACTGATCAATCAGCAGCTCAAAGACCCTAGACAGCGCTACGCATGGCGTAAGTGGGTTGGGTATATCACCTACGGACTCTACACGTTTGCTGTGGTGATGCTTTGGCTACCCAGTATCGCTGGGCTCTCAACGTTCTTGGGTTTGTTTGCGGCTGGCTTAGCCGTCGTTCTGCGAGACCCGCTGGTCAATTTGGTGGGGTGGGTGTTTATTCTATGGCGACAGCCGTTTCAGATGGGCGATCGCATCCAGGTAGACACTCATCACGCTGGCGATGTGATTGATATCTCTATCTTTCAGTTCACGCTGATGGAGATTGGCAACTGGGTAGAAACAGACCAGAGCACGGGCCGGATTATTCATCTGCCCAATAGCCGCGTTTTCCAGGAGCCCATTGCCAACTACTCTCAGGGCTTCAAATACATCTGGCATGAGATTCCTGTGCTGATCACTTTTGAAAGCGACTGGGAAGCCGCTAAGGCGATTCTATTCACTCAGCTCAGTTTGCATGCCGAGCACCTTAGCAGCTCTGCTGAAGAACATCTGCGCAAGGCTGGGCGTAAATACGTGATCTCATATTCTAAACTTACCCCCACGGTATACACCACCGTTAGAGAGAGCGGCATCTTATTAACCTTGCGCTATCTGTGCGATCCTCGCCGCCGCCGGGGCTCAGAGCAAGTCCTCTGGGAAAATATCCTGCGCGAATTTGCCAAAAACGACGAGATCTCTCTGGCTTACCCAACTCAGCGCTTTTACATGACTTCTGTAGATACCAGAGGGCCACTGCTGCCTCGCCATATTGACGGTCCAGACCCATCAGACGGTTCGGTTTAAGCAGGAATCCTAGCAAGATTGGTGAGCAAATATGAGATAATACCACGATGCAGCGTTTTATTTCTGAGCGCTGCGTTTCTATTCTTGAATTGTTTGTAGTGTGGCTAGAGTTATGAAGACGAAACGATTAAGTCAATGGATGCTAGGAGTGGCGATCGCATCCACGCTAAGCATCTCTTGCTCCAACAGTCTGCGTAACTACACTCAGATCACCCTAGCCTCTCAAGCAGAGACCGAACTTGATACCGACACGCTAGAAGCAACCGAAGCGGTTTTAGCAAACCGCTTGACTAATCTAGGTATTGAAGCAGCCGAAATTCTATCTGAACAGGATAATCCAGACCACATTTTAATTAGACTACCGGCTGAGGTTGATGCAGAAGCGACTGCTGAGGTTTTTGCGAATACCGGACAGCTATCGCTACGCGCTCAAAAGCCAGATACAGAAGAAACCCTGTCCGAATATATTGAAACGCTTCAGCGGCTTTTAGTAGAGCAGGATACGCTGAAGCAAACTAACAAATTGACCGAAGCTAAAGCGCTACAGCCGCAGATTGACGAAGTTAGAGCTGACATTATTGAACTCTATGAACCTAGCGAGCTGACCGGTGAGCTAATTTCAGATGCGCAGGCTATCTTGATGAGTGGCTTTAACACGTGGGAAATCAGCGTTTGGTTTAACGACGAGGGCGCTGAGAAATTTACTCAGCAGACCCAGGCGATCGCAGGCACAGGCCGCACCATTGGCATCTTTCTAGATGATGTGCTACTCAGCACGCCTATGGTAGATGTTGCCTACGCCGAAGCTGGTATCAAAGGTGGCCAGGCCGTTATTTCTGGCAACTTTACCGCCGAAGCCGCCAAAGCCTTAGAAGCACAGCTAAAAAGCGGCGCGCTGCCAGTTGAGCTAGAGATGGTCAACATCGAAGTCGTCTCTTCTGAGTACTCGGCGCTGCCAGATGAGGAAAGCACGCTGTAGGGGGAACAGCTCTACAGCGTGTGACACAGGCTACCGTCCTTACAGGAGATGGTGTGCTATGTCCTAGCAATTAGCGATAACGGTTTGAAGATCCACATTAAAGAGCCTACGTTGAAATGGTCGAAACGGATCCGCCGTCTACGCGCCAGTTTGAGCCGACGACGTAGCTAGCCTGATTCGAGCACAAGAAAGCAATCACAGCGGCGACTTCTTCGACCTTGCCGCGTCTGCCGACTTCGATGCCGGGGCGGTTTTCGGCGAGGAAGCTTTTGACCGCTTCGTCCATGCTGACACCGCGCTCTTCGGAACGCGATCGCATCATGGCATTGGTCATTGCCGTTTCGACAAACGCAGGCGATACCATGTTGGTCAGCACGCCGTCTTTGGCATAGGCTTTCGACAGGTTCTTCGTCAGGTTTAGCGTTCCGGCCTTGCAGGCGCAGTACGGCATATCTTCTATGTATGGCTGCACTGCATCTTCAGAGCCCAGCAGCACTACCCGGCCCCAGCCCGATTTGCGCATATCTGGAATGAAAGTACGACAGATTCGGACCGTCCCCATCAGATTGACGTTGATCGTATGCATCCAGCCTTCGTCGTCGATATCTTCTAAAAAGTCACCGACTGCGCCTGTGATTCCGGCTGAGTGAACCACAATCTCAGCCGGCGTACCAAAATGTTCTATCACCTGATCGCGGGCAGCTTCGACCTGCTCTAGACTCGTAATGTCTGCTTTGACGGGGAACGGCTCGCCAAAGGCTTTGAGATCGTCAATCTCATCAAAAGAGCGATTCAAAATTGCGACTTTGGCTCCCTCTTTTAGCAAGATTTCAGCCGTTGCTTTGCCAATACCGGAATCTCCGCCGGTCACTACGGCAACTCTATCTTTTAGTCCTAAATCCATGAGACACGTTTTCCTAGTGAATGTCTAACCTGTTCTAGTAAACAGCAAACTGCGCTTCTGGTGCCGTATTGTTAATCTAGGGCGCTGAGATCGACCGATAATTCACTTTCTTTTAGATAGCAGGTCGGTGCTTTCTACTACAAAAGGCTCTTCTCGCTAAAAAGAAGAGCCCTTGAATGTTGACAGTGCTTGGGCCTAGTTTAGACCTTTTACCAATCCATCTGTTTCTGGTTGACGACTTTTAATCTGTGCTGGAATCCAGTCGTCAAAGTTGGGATTGTCAATACCAGGCGTTTGTACACAAATAAAGCTGTATCCGGTCTTTCCTCGACAGCAAAAGCTGTGAGCAACAGTCCGAAGATTGTAGATCTTGTCTCCAGAATGAACTGGAAACCAGCTCTCGTCTGGGGCGGCTTCTGTGCTCTTAGAGCGATCTTCGCTAACTGCGACCCAGTCTTTTTCACAGCGAACAGCATACGCTCCATCGGCGTTCTGAAAGCCCTCTTTCTCGCCGAGAATATAGCAGATAGCGTCCGAATACTGATGGGCGTGAACCGAGCCTAGAAATGAAGGTCCTACGTGACCCAGTACTAAGTACAAAGACTCTGCTTCTATACCATACTCATCCAGGTATGGAATTAGAAAAGAAAGCTTTGCTTGAGTTTGACTAAACTCGTGATAGAACTTAGTCGTTTCAGGATCAAAGATCGCATCTTTCCCAAACTTTTGAATGCATGAAACAGCGCTGTCCAAAACTCGATCAAGAAAGTTAGTCTCAAGTGTCTTTATACCCAATGATTCAGGCGAATAAGCCGAACTATTCTGAGAAACGTCAGGGGATATAAGAGTACTTAAAGTCATGAAAAATTATCTCCTAAGGTGCGTTTAAATCTGCATTTCTCGCATTGTTTTTTATTATTTATTAATGCCAACCGACTGTCAAGAAAATACTTTTTCCTAGAAAAATATCGGGTGAGAGTATGATTGAAAGGGACTTTCAGCCTTTTTTATCTCAGACTTTTATAGTAATAGAACGCTGTTAAAAGCTTGATGAAAGATTCATGACAATTGCAAAAAATGCGCGAGATAATAATATTATCAGCGTTCAAAAACATTAGCTCTGTTCTAATTTTGACAGCGCCTTCTGTATTGGGTCTACTTTGTATGTTTGCAGCTCTACCTATTTAGATGTATCAAATCATACATGCTTGCTGCTGCATTAATTTCACTGAGATAACAGTATCAGAAGATATAGATTTAGACCGTTAGGTGCTATACCAAATAGTTCTAAAGTGAAATCTTTTTGACAGGCCCTAGAGTTGATTCGTAAGAAGGATTTGGAGAGATGAGGCAACTAGCCAAAATGAATCCTCCGCTCAACGCTGGCAATTTTATATAGGTGCAGATAAGAAGACTTAGCTGCTAGGAAGTGTTGTATGTCTGTGAAGTAAGAACAGACTTGGTAGCAAAACTACAACAGCTCTAGACCAATGAATGAATTGGAGCACTTGTTAAAACCCTACTGGCCTACGCTGTTAACAAAATATTTTCAGCTTACCTAGTGCATTCCAAGGCGCTTCAAATACTGTATGCGATCAAGGCTACTGGGCACTTTAGCTGTAATCGAGTCCTGTAAATGTATTTTGCCTGTGTTTTATGGTTATGACCAGTGATATGACATCTTCTGCTAGTCGGTTTCCACAGATCGATGGCTACACCTTAGTTGAATGCCTGTATTCAAGCTCTCAGACTCAGATTTACCGAGCTTTGCAATCCACTCGGCAGCAAAAGGTGATCATCAAGGTGTTGTCCAAGGAGATGCCTACGCAATATGAGTTAGCGCTGATTCGTAACCAGTATGCGATCGCAAAATCCCTACCTATTCCCGGCATTATTCGCCCTCTGAGTCTAGAATCCTACGAAGGCGGTCAGGCTCTGGTGATGGAAGATTGGGGAGGCGTCTCTCTAGACCGCTATAACCAGCCGCTTTCCCTGATTGAAATTCTAAAGATTGCCCTACAGCTAGCGGATGTCCTTCACGATCTCCATCGACATCGGGTGATTCACAAAGACATCAAGCCTACCAATATTTTGATCTGTCCTCAGTCTAAACAAGTCCGAATCATTGACTTTAGCGCCGCGTCCGCACTCCCAAAAGAGACTCAGGTGCTTCAGAGTCCTCAGATGTTAGAGGGAACGCTGGCCTACCTATCGCCAGAACAAACAGGACGAATGAACCGGGGAATAGACTATCGGACAGACTATTATTCGCTGGGCGTTACCCTCTATCAACTGCTGACTGGCAGACTGCCTTTTAGTGGGGACGACCCACTAGAGCTGATACATTGCCATCTAGCTCGCATGCCCGTGCCAGTATCGCAGATAAATTCTGAAGTGCCTGGGCCCGTAGGGGCTATCATCGCCAAGCTGATGGCGAAGAACGCAGAAGAGCGCTATCAAAGCGCACTGGGTCTAAAGCACGACTTGTCCCACTGTTTAGATCAGTGGCAGCAAACGGGGGCAATTGCAGACTTTGCTCTGGGGCAGGCGGATGTGAGCGATCGCTTCTTGATTCCCGAGAAGCTCTATGGGCGAGAATCAGAGGTCGCGACGCTGTTAGCGACTTTTGAGCGAGTGGCAGAAGGAGCCGCTGAGCTGATGCTAGTAGCGGGCTTCTCGGGCATTGGCAAGACTGTCGTAGTCAATGAAGTCCATAAACCTATTGTCAAACGGCGCGGCTATTTTATCAAAGGTAAGTTTGATCAGTTCAATCGCAACGTTCCGCTGTCTGCTTTTGTTCAGGCGCTAGAGGAATTGATAGGACAGCTCCTTTCTGAATCTGATGAACGGCTGGCTGAGTGGCGATCGCAGATTCTCGCGGCTGTAGGCGACAACGGCCAGGTTCTAATTGAGGTGATTCCCGAACTAGAACAAATTATCGGTGAACAGCCACCCGTTCTAGAGCTAGCTAGCGCCGCAGAACAGCATCGCTTCAACACTCTTTTTCAGAAGTTTATCAGCGTGTTCACACACTTCGATCATCCGCTGGTAGTGTTCCTAGATGACCTCCAGTGGGCGGATACGGCCTCGCTAGCGCTAATAGAGCGCCTGATGAAACAGACCTATCTACTTTTGTTAGGGGCCTATCGGAACAATGAAGTCTCGCCGTCTCATCCCCTCACGCTAACCGTCGAAGCCCTGCAACAGAGCCAGATACCCACTCACATCCTGACGTTAGCACCGCTACAGTTTGATCACGTTAATCAGCTAGTAGCAGAGACGCTAACCTACCCGTTAGAGGACGCTAAACCGCTAAGCAATCTAATCTATCAAAAAGCTAAGGGCAATGCTTTCTTTATCACTCAATTTCTAAAGGCGCTGCACAGCGAAGGGCAGCTTTCGTTTGACAGTCGTCTAGGCCGATGGACCTACGATATTGCTGATATCACCGCGCTCACGCTCACAGAAGACGTGGTGACGCTGATGGCGCAGCAGCTACAAAAGCTACCCACGGCTAGCCAAACTGTGCTCAAGCTAGCGGCCTGTGTAGGCAATCAGTTTGAGCTAGACACGTTAGCGATGGTGGCGCAGATGTCTTCTACAGAAGTTGCACAGGCACTGTGGCCCGCGCTGCAAGAGGGCATGGTGCTGCCGATAGATCAAGCTTACAAATTTTTTCAGGGCCAGGATGCGAGCGATCTAAAGCAACCGATCAATTCCAGCTATCGCTTTTTGCATGATCGCATTCAGCAGGCGGCGGCCTCGTTGATTGCGGCTACAGACAAGCGAGAAACCCATCTCAAAATTGGTCAGCTACTCTTACAGAATACGCCGCTCGAAGAAAGAGAAAATCGAGTCTTTGACATTGTTAATCATCTCAATGCTGGCTTTTGTTTTGATGCTGGTGCTGGTCAGTACGACGCGATGTTCATAGAGTCCCTGGCGCGGCTAAACCTGATGGCGGGGGAGAAGGCTAGAAAGGCTAACGCTATCTCTACAGCCGCAGAGTATTTCACGCTTGGGATTGAGCATCTGCCAGAAGATGGCTGGCGATCTTGTTATTCGTTGGCTTTTGATCTGCACAGAGAAAGCGGCAAGTGCCAGTATCTGATTGGAAACTTTGCAGCTAGTCAGCGACTGCTAAAAGTCGCTCTAGAGCAGGCTACTAGTGATTTTGACAAAGCAGAAATCTACGTCATTTTGATGAATCTGTTCATGACGCAGGGGGATAATTTCAAGGCGGGCATTGACGCGGGGCTAGAGGGACTAGCGCTATTGGGTCTGTCTATTCCCCGACAGGCGATCGCGCTGCAAGAGCGGCTATCTATCGATCAAGCCCAAGTACGGCGACAGATTGCTCGAATTGAGATTGCGGAGCTCTATCATCACCCGGTGCAAACTGACCCGACTCGAAACTTGAGTATGCAGCTGCTAGTCGATCTGTGGGCGCTGGCCTATCTTGACGGCAATGTCGATCTGTTGAATATGACGGTTGTTCAACTTGTGCAGATCTCCTTACAGGGAGGGAACACCAGCCTATCGGCGTTCGGATATGTAACCTACGCCATGAATTTAGCGTTTGAACAGGAGTATCAGACGGCCTATCAGCTAGCGCGGCTAGCGCTAGCGCTAAACAAGAAATTCAATCGCACTGACCTAGTCGGAAAGGTGAACAACCTCTTTTGTAATGCAATTAATCCTTATAACCGCCCGCTAATTACTAATCTAGAGCTCTATCAGGAATCCTATCAGCACTGCATGGCGTGTGGCGATCTGACCTATGGGGGCTGGGCCTTATTCCTAGGACTATGGACAAGATTTGATAGCGGCCAGCCCCTGCCGGAGGTAGCTAGAGAAGCAGATAGATACCTAGACGCGGTAGAGCAGATGGGCGATCTGAATATGCACGCGGCCTATCTGTCTCTACAGCGGGTGGTTCAGAACTTGCAGGACGAAAGCTGCGATCGCAGGCGCTTGGACAATGAAACGTTCCACGAAGCCGACTGTCTAACTCAGTGGCAAGAGAACAACTTCAACCACGGCCTCAACTGGTATCACTATCTAAAGGCACAGGTGCTCTATACCTATGAGCAGTACGGGGCGGCGTTAGAAACATTTCAGGCAGTTGAAGACAAGGTAGCTGCAAACGTTGGTTTCTTTCCAGTGACAAAGTACTACTTTTACTACCTGCTAGTGCTCACTGCGCTATATCCCGAGGCGACAAAGGCAGAAAGAACAGCCTACTGGCCAATTATTGAGCGTCACTATGCTCAGCTACAAGTGTGGGCCGATAGCTGCGCCGAAAACTTTCAGCATCAGGCGCTGCTGGCGGCGGCTGAGATGGCTCGGGTGTGCGATCGCCCCGCAGAGGCAATGGATCTTTACGAACAGGCGATCGCCAGCGCGCAAGAGAGCCAGATGCTGCATCACGAGGCGCTAGCGAATGAGCTCGCCGCTAAGTTCTACCTCGGCTGGAACAAAGAGAAATGCGCGGCGGGCTACCTACAGGCAGCCTACAGCAGCTACGGTCAGTGGGGAGCAAAGGCAAAAATGAAAGATCTAGAAAGCCGCTATGCTGCGCTACTGCTGCCTGTTTTGTCTTTAGATAGTGCGTCTCAGGCGGCAACATCCCAAGCGTCCATGTCTCAGGCTCTGATATCTCAGAGTTTGACGTCACCAAGAATGGGCAGTCTCTCTACTCACACCGCGACCCGATCTAGTAGCACTGGTGGAATCGACCCTTTCGATCTAGCTGCTGTACTCAAGACTTCTCAGAGCCTTTCTAGCGAGATCGAGCTTGATCGCTTACTGGCTACGGTACTGCACACAGCGCTCGAAACGGCTGGGGCCAACCGAGGCGTTTTGTTGATGCCTCAAGAAAACCAGTGGTTTGTAGAGGCGATCGCAACTGTAGATCGCTCTCCTCAGCTCAAGTCTATTGCGCTGTTCGACTTTACAGAAATTCCTCAGGCAGTAATTCGTACTGTCAAGCGCCATCTAGAACCTGTGGTGATTGATCATGCAGCGACCGATCCGATGCTGGTAAACGATGCCTACATCAGCCGCCATGCGATCAAGAGCCTGCTCTGCGCTCCTATCTTGCGACGGGGACAGCTAGTCGCTCTGTTGTATCTAGAAAACCGAATGACCGTTGGAGCGTTTACGGGCGATCGCGTTAAAACGCTCCAGATGATCGCTGCTCAAGCCGCTATCTCTATTGTCAATGCTCGGCTATACCAGCAGGTAGAACAGCACTCCCGGATGCTAGAGACCGAAGTCAATCGGCAAACTCAGGAGCTTTGTCAGAAAGCGGGTGACCTAGAGCAAACGCTGAAGAATCTCAAGGACACGCAGTCGAAGCTAATCCAAAGTGAAAAGATGTCTGCTTTGAGTCAGCTAGTCGGCGGAATTGCTCACGAGATCAACAATCCGATTAACTTCATTCACGGCAACCTCGAACATGCCAAGAGCTACATCACCGACTTATTAGATATCATCGCTCTCTATCAAGAGCGCTATCCGCAAGCAGATGAGGCTATTCAAGCGGCTATAGAGACGGCTGATCTAGAATTCGTTCAGCACGATAGCCTGCGCCTATTTGAGTCAATGCAAACAGGAACTAAGCGAATCTCTCAAATCATCCTCGATTTGAGAAACTTCTCCCGGCTAGACGAAGCTGAGCTCAAGATAGTCGATTTGCACTCTGGCTTAGAGAGCACGTTGGGCTTACTACAGCATCGTACTGGTGGTGGTGCACATCCTGCGATTCGAGTCTCGAAACAATACAGCGAGATTCCCTTGGTCACCTGCTATGCGAGTCAGCTTAACCAAGTCTTTTTTAGCCTACTTAGCAATGCGATTGATGCAATACAAGGGTGGCCAATCCAGCCATCACCTACTATCTCAATTAGCACACAGCAGCTAGAAGATATGGTCCAAGTTCGGATTGGGGACAATGGCCACGGTATTCCTACCGCTATCAAAGACCGCATCTTTGAACCATTCTTTACCACCAAGCCGGTTGGCGACGGTACGGGACTTGGGCTCTCTACTAGCTACGCTATTCTTAAACGGCACGGTGGCACTATTCAGTGTCATTCTAACGAAGGGGTAGGCACTGAGATGGTGATAGAACTACCTGTTCGCCAGCCTGCTCTTTTAGAGAATTCCCTGTAGGTAGAGGTAGATTCGGCAACGCTTAGCAGCTCTCTCTTGTTCTTCTTGTAGTCTTGTAGTGTGACTATTACAAGCGGATTTCATACAATGTCTGATCAATCGAGACCTAGCGCTGTTGTTTTGCTCTCAGGGGGGCTAGATTCGGCAACCTGTGCGGCGCAGGCGATCGCAGATGGCTACGAAGTGATTGCGCTCTCTTTTGACTACGGGCAGCGCCATGACAAAGAGCTGACGGCGGCTAAAGAACTGGTAGAGACTTTTGGCATTGCCGAACATCAGATAGTCAAAACTAACCTGGCGCAGTGGGGCGGTTCTTCCTTGACCGACCCGGCAATGGCGCTGCCGACAGAAGGAAAGGACTTGGAGAGCAAAGAGATTCCATCGACCTACGTGCCGGGGCGTAATACTGTTTTTATTGCGATCGCTCTGTCCCTCGCAGAAGCTAAAGGTGCGATCGCCATCTATCTAGGCATCAACGCTGTCGATTACTCCGGCTATCCAGACTGTCGGCCTGAGTATCTAGCTGCATTCCAGCAGCTAGCCACCCTCTCTTCTAAAGCGGGACTCGAAGGCCATGCACCCAAGCTAGTAGCGCCTCTCGTCCTCGATTCTAAAGCGGATATTGTTCGTAGGGCCTTAGATCTAAACGTTCCTATCGAAAAGACCTGGTCTTGCTACAGCGGCGAGGCGGTTCCCTGTGGCCAGTGCGACTCTTGTCGAATCAGAGATAGTGCCTTGATCGAAGCGGGTAGACCTGAACTGGCAACCGCCTACCGACAGCGCAGCGTTCAGACCGCACCTAGCGTTACAAGACCTGTCACAATATAAAGAACCTAGACAGCAAGCAAGACTATACCGCTATGGCCAGCAGAGACAAAAAATCTAGCAAAAAAGTCTCCTCCTCCAAAAATAAGAAGGCTAACCAGAACAGAAACGTCCCTAGAAAAACGCCTCCCAAAGGCATGAGTCAAGAGCGCTACGACAAGCTGGTTGCAGAATCTCAGGCTCCCTATAAAGGCTTTAGAAAGTTTATCTACGCCTCGCTGGGTGCTTCTGGCGCGGTGGGCGGATTCATCTTCTTTACCAAAATCCTAGCGGGCCGGGAGGTTGTCGAAACTCTGCCAAATCTCGCGCTACAGATTGGCGTTGTCGCTTTGATGGTGTTTCTATTTCGCTGGGAAGACAGAGACCAAGAAGAAAGCTAGCGCCTGCAAGTATCTCGATGACTTCTATAGCGTTCTATCAAGGCAATCTCTCTAAGCTTCCTGTCGTACTAGTCCACGGCATTTGGAACAGAGCAGAAATATTCACAGCGCTCAAAGCCTATCTAGAAGCAAACGGCCATACTGTCTACACGCTAAGCATGACGCCAAACAATGGTGATGCCCCGCTAGAAGCACTTAGCCGATCAGGTAGCGGACTTTGTTGATAGCGTGCTTCCCCAGCAGCGGTTCAATTTAGTGGGATTTAGCATGGGTGGTTTGGTCAGCCGCTACTATGTGCAGCGCTTAGGCGGATTGGGCCGAGTAGAAAAATTTGTGACCATCTCTACGCCTCACTTAGGGACGCTGTTGGCTTTGGGCAGTAATCGCCCAGGCGTGCGACAGATGCGCCCTGAGAGCGACTTTATTAAAGCGCTCAATCAGCACAAGGACTGTCTGAAGGCGGTAGAGTTCTATTCTTTTTGGACTCCTTTTGATCTGCTGATTTTGCCGCCGTGGAGTTCTCTAATCGGAATTGGCAAAGCGCAGCGGCTACTAGTGCCTAGTCACAACCGGATGATTCGAGACCACACAGGCCTAGCTGCGATCGCCACTGCCCTCTTCTAGATTTGCAGTCTTTATTCTTGCCGGTCACCTACCTGCGAATACTGATGCTCACCAAATACCGCGCTGGGATAGACGTAATATTTAAACTCCAGCAGATTGCGAAACGGATCTTCTAAGAAAAAAGTGCGATGCTCTATTCGCTCGCCTTTGAACCGATGTTTTGGCTGTTGATGAAAGGTTAAGTCTTTCTCTTTTGCTCTAGCTAGCGCCTTCTCCCACTCTGCTTCTGTCTCGAAGGTGAGGCCAAAATGTCTGGGATAAATACCTTTTTGCTTGGCGAGCGGCTCTGTGATGACGTGGGCGACAAGCTGATGGCCCCCCAGGTTCAAGATCATTGAGCTCTTGCTTTCTCGGCCCACGTCGCAGCCAAGTCCTTCGACATAGAACTGCCTGGTCTTTGAAATACTTTCAATCGGAAAAGATAGGTGAAAAATAGTACTCATAGCGTCTCAATGGTCTAGCTGCTTTTGATGATCTGTTAGAAAGGATTGCCGTTTTGTAATGGGGACTACAGCCAAAACGGACGGTATACAAGTAAACCTGGAGTATGCTAACACCGTATTTGCATGGTGCAGCTAACCGGTGGAGCAGCTATCTCTAGCTAGTATATCTAGGATAAATCTCTGCTGAAGCTTTGTAATCCATACTCTAGAAGCAGTCTAGAGACGCCTTATGTCAATTTACGTTGGAAATCTTTCGTTTGATGCTACCCGAGATGACATCAACGAAGTCTTTGTAGAATACGGTTCAGTCAAGTCAGTGAAGGTGCCAACCGACCGCGAGACGGGCCGGGTCCGAGGCTTTGCGTTTGTAGAAATGTCTAGTGACGCAGAAGAAGAAGCTGCGATCGCTGCTCTAGATGGCGCTGAGTGGATGGGTCGCACTCTCAAGGTAAACAAAGCGAGACCTAGAACATAATTCATCACTATTTATCACTGGCTCTAACGCGCGGTCTGATTCGTGCCTCTAGGCTCCTAATTTTTTGGGAAGTCTAGGGGCACTGCTTTTTGTTGCGTTTGGTCCTATTGGTCCCGGTATATATCTGGCCGATGTGTCGCCCAAAGTAGGACAAAGACAATAGGCCAAAGACATAGGGCAAAGACTTTGAAGTTGATTCAGAAGCTGACCGTAGAGCCCGCTTGGCGGCAAAATCGTCTACGGCTGCTATTACTGGCCCTGTGCCTACTGTGCTCGCCTTGGATTGCTCTTTGGTGGGCAGGTGTGCAGGCCAGGGAGCAGCAGGCTACGACTGATGTTCAAGCAGACGCCTTTTTTGCTCGGTTTCCAGCCGCTACACTCAATGATTCTGCGCAGCAGATAGACCGTCTGGGCGCGGCGTTGGGATTTAGCCCAAATGCTCGCTACCTAGACCCTGTCGATATTGACCCGGTTGCAGCAGCAGATTTTCAAGCTATTGACCCGGTGCTTACTCGATTTTTACAAGAGCAGACTATTTTAGTGTCTGGGCCGCTAGAGCTTTTGCCAGCAGACCTTTCTACCTATCTCAACACTTATAGAAGCAAGATCCTCAGCGCTCAAGAGATGATTCTAGCGGGCGATCTGCCCCAGTGGGATCTAACGGTAGAGGCGTTGTTCGATCCCACCTACCCTTCGCCGGGATTTTTCAATGTCTTGTATCTGCAAAAGCTGATTTTGCTCTCTGCGGTTGAATACCACCATCAGGGACAAAGAGCACAGATGCTCTCTGCGATGGATGCGTCTTGGCGATTGAACCAGGCGATCGCCCAGCGCCCGGATCTAGTCTCTCAGCTTTTATCTTCACTGGTTCTAGCTCAGCAGGCGAGTCTCTTACGCCATCTCGAAGCGGTTCCCGCTGACTGGCAAGCTCGGCTGGCTTCGCACTCTCCTCAGCGGGCAATTCTAACAGGGCTGCGGTTTGAGGGCTGGCTAAAGTACAAGGTATTACAGAGCACCTGGTCAGTTCGTCGGCCGTCGGGGGCTTTCTCTAGCCAGCTTTCTGAGTGGTTTTCGATGAGATCGTACTTCAAGCTCAAGGCCATTACAACCGCTAATACCACCCACGCAGCGCTTGACTGGCTAGCCACAACAGATGTTTGTTCTATGCCTCAGAGCGTGGTAGAAAGGCGGCTAGAAACCCTGCAAGTGAGCGAGGGAGGAGCAGAAACAGCGTTTTCTTCTGCGGCAATTGCCAGACGGTGGAAAAGTGCAGGCGATCGCGCCCTAGCAATAGAACTTTCGCAGCATGTCTTGGCGGCCAAACAGCAGCGACTAGAGCAAGGCATGTGGCCTACGACCCTACCGGATCTAGACTCTCAGATATGTCCGGGGGAACGCTGGGTGTACGAACTCACAGGAGATACGATGACTCTCTCACTGAGTAAGCAGCTAGTTACAGGCGCAGCAGTTCCGCTTAGGTATGCTGCTAACAGGTAGCGAAAGGAAAAACACTTTGGCGATCGCTTCCATAAAAACGCCCGCTGCTTGACTAGGCAGCGGGCGCTCTGTCTTCGTAGAACTCGATTATCTAACCTTTAGTTGGCCTTGATTGCTTTCTCTGACATACTGTACGTGCCGCCGCTTCCGCGGTGCCAAACGCCATCACGAGCCCCTGCCGAGAGAATATTAGAGATTCGATTGCGTGCTTTCAAGAACTGGCTCTTGGGCATATCTTCTTTGAAAACCACGCCCATCACATCTGCAATCTTGAAGACGTTGTCTGGCTGCGCCTGTAAGACCCCAACAATCACGTCGGGAAGCGGTGACTTCTTGTAGGTTCCTTGCAAGTAGCGCTGCCAGTCGGCTGTTCTACCACTACGCTTATCAACGGCTGGTTTACTAGATTTTGTTTGGGTCTGCTTGCTAGCTGTTTTAGTGGATGCTTTGACTTTTGTCGTGCGAGTAGCTTTTGGCTTTGCTGACTGGGTTGCCGATTCATCCGCTGATTTAGCGACTTTACGCTTGCTAGCAGTTTGCTTGCTAGCCGTCTGTTTGTTCGCTGTCCGTTTGTTTGCTGTCCGTTTGGCGGTTGTCTTTACGCCTGCGGCTGTTTTCTTGGTTGCTGTCTTGGTTGTCGTTGGCGCTGCTGTAATCTCAGCAACTTCAACCGCAGAGGGTCCGCCTGACTCGAACATAGAAATAACAGTCTGAATGCCCTGGCGCTTTTGTTGAAGCTCGCTGAGCTTGGCTTCTAGAACACTCGCCTGAGCGGAAAGTTCAGAATCCACCTCTAGAAGCTGTGGTAAAACAGATATAGACATACGAAATTTTCTCCTTAGAATCGATACAGTATTGAGGGAATGAAGTTAGAGGAACTAAAAACTAGAAGCTCAAAACAGCTATCTAATAACGTCTCTCTAAAAGGGGCAATAGAGCGAGGCTATAGCCCTGTTAGCATTGCTAAAGCCCGTCCTGTCAGCGTTCATCTCTGTTCATCTCTTTAGGAGCTGTCTTCTAGGATCTGATTCTGAAAATCTGATTCTAGATAAAGCCTACTCTTAGAGCACGGCGTAAACGACATGCACAAAGGCGATCGCAAGAGGCTCCTGCGAAGACTAAACCGACCAAAGACTAAAACTGACTAAAAACTAGAACTGGCCAAAGACTAAAGCCGACCTGAAACGTTTTAGACAAGATATAACTTTGTCGAGAATAACACTATTTAATCACTTTCTTCTTCTTGGATAAGACTTTTCCTGACTTTTTTGAGTATTTTGCGGGATATCACGGTCAAATTAACGGTTTTCAGTCTCTTTTGAACGATCACTGGTGATCGAAAGCACACCTGAAATCACGTACTTGATTAGTAGGAAAAGAAGAACTAACGCCAATAGCCCACCCCCCAAGCCTCTACGCAACTGAATAACAAAGCTCGGCATTAGTTCTATAGATATCAGCGAAGATAGCAGCGGCGCAAACCATAGGCTAAGTAAAACAAGCCCAACGCTGTCAGCCAACAAAACAGGCGCTCGTTGAAAGATACCAAAAGAGACGATAGCAGGCGACTGTTCAGGCTGTAGCTGTAGCTGCGCTAGCAGATTGAACCATAGCTGACTAAAGACAACTATCAATGCTCCTACCGGAAGGAAGAACAGCGCTACATAGAACCCTAATAATTCTAGGACAATAGTACTAACAACAACAAGAAGAAACCGACCGAGTCGCGACTCTTCAGTCTGCTTGTCCATTTGCAGAACTGTTTGCTGTACTGTCGCAATATTGTCTAGGTCTACCTTTGCCATTACCGCTAGCTCTATGCAAAACAGAGCTAAAGCTAGGCTCAATAGCTGCTGCGCTAGCGTTTCAGCATAGAGCGCGTGCCAGATTAATCCTATGTCCGCGGGCACAAAGAGCAGGGGAATGAACCGCCGAATAGATAGCTGGTTAGATGACATCGATCCCCTCTCATATGACTCGTAGAATCTGCACGAATAGGCTTTACACCGATAGAATCTATAGTAGTCTGGGCTCAAAATACTAGTGATCCATGTCTTCTCCTCGGCGCTATATCCTTACCCTTTCTTGCCCAGACCGCGTGGGCATTGTTGCAGCGGTCAGCTCCCTAATTGCAAGCAACAACGGCTGGATAAGTGAGGCCCACCACCATTCTGACCAGGTGGAGGGCCGATTTTTTACTCGCCAGGAGATCCTGGCCGATTCGCTCGACTTCCCTGTAGAGGAGCTGCGTCGCCGGTTTGAGCCGATCGCCGCTCAGTTTAAGATGGAATGGAAGATTAGAGACTCAGCAAGAAAGACAAGGGTTGTAATTCTAGTCTCTAAAGGTGGGCACTGTTTGTATGATCTGCTCTCGAGGTGGAAGTCGCAGGAGCTGACGATTGAGATTGCTGGGGTGATTTCTAACCACGAAGTGTTTAGGGGGCTAGTGGAGTGGCACGAGATTCCTTACTTCTATGTGCCAGTTACGCCAGAGACCAAGATAACAGCCTGTCGGCAGATGATGACTCACTTTGAAGAGATGCAGGGCAATGTGATGGTGCTCGCCCGATATATGCAGATACTGCCGCAGGAGATGTGCGATCGCTACTCCGGCAGAATCATCAATATTCACCATTCGTTTCTCCCTTCTTTTATCGGGGCAAAGCCCTATCATCAGGCGTACGCTCGCGGCGTTAAGCTAATCGGAGCGACCTGTCACTACGTCACCGAAGACCTAGACTGCGGTCCGATCATTGATCAAGATGTGTTACGAATCGACCATTCCGACTCACCTCTAGATCTAGCGCGCTGTGGCAAAGACATCGAAAAGACGGTGTTAGCAAGAGGGCTACGCTACCACATCGAAGATAGAGTAATGCTGCACAAGAATAAGACGATTGTCTTTCGATAAAAGGTCTCGGAGTCAGCAAAAATACCTTAGAGTCAGGAGCCTTCTAGTAAAAGGATTATCAAGAATAGACATCTATTCGTTACAAGATTCTTCAATCGGGTCAGCAACGGTGACAGAAGACGCTACACTCACTTTGTACAAATCCTCTGTTTGAGAAAGCACAGATATCTACAGCGTTAGTCACTACTAAAACTAGTCACTGTCAGCGTTAGTTGCTCTGCTTGAATTGATTGCAATGGCTCAGAACCCAATTATGATGGCTTTATTCTTTGAAGCCCCCTATTCTTTGGAGCGCTGACTAGAAGCTGTAGCAATAGCGGACAAAGTGACCTAAGGTGTATCGGCTCAGTCTCTTCTACCTAAAAGACTCTATGCCGTAACTTCAAAGCGTGATGCGCGCTGCGACTATTCTGTTTAAGCCTATTGAAGACGAGGAAACCAAAACATACGAGGACTTCTTAATTATGGCCGACCCCGTCCTTTCTCAGCTTGTTACTGTTGAATCGGATCTGAGCGAACAAATAGAGCAGCTAGAAGCTCAGCTAAACCAGCTACAGATCAAACGCAAAGAGCTCCTGTCCGTCATTGATATATTCAATAATGACGCTATCGGTAAAGATACTAGCGATCAGGGTGGCAGTGAGCCGCCGCCGGATGATCGTCAGACAGCTAGCGATGAAGAGACTTCTGACCTAGCAGATACGAATGCAAAGACAAAATCTATAGCCAAAGCAAAACCGGGGCGCAAGTCTAAGCCAGCAGGTAGCTCGACTAAAAAGAGAAAGAAAGATGGTCGCGCTGCCGTCTGGCAGAAGTACGTTCAGACTCAATATAAAAATTTGGCGCTGCCTGAAGCGGTCAGCAGCGTGATTAGATCGCAACCTTCCGAGATCTTTAAGATTGTAGACATCATGTCTTCTATCTTTAAAGAAAGTATGCCAAAAACGTATTATCTTAAGGCCCGCAATCGCATCTCTAATATCTTGTCTGCTGGCGCGCGCGACGGCACCTGGTATAGAGGTCGCAACGGTCGCTATTCGCAATCAGAGCGTGTCACGAAGGAATAATAGACGACCTATGCTAGACAATCTGTGGCTAGACAATTTATGGCCAAACAGTCCGTGGCTAGGCAGTCCGTGGCTAGGCAGTCCGTGGCTAGCAGGAATCCTTTTTCATACTGCGCTAATTGCGATCGCCTTTCTCTTACCCAAAAAACTGCTAACACCTGCAGGCTACGGCAATGCCTGGCTGCTGGGCGTAATCATCTGGGTGGCGTTTGGCTGGCGTGGCTATGCCACAGTTTTGTTTTACTTCTTTGTGGGCTCGGCGGTTACCAAAATTGGCATGGCTGAGAAAGAAGCGCTGGGTATTGCCGAAGCTAGGGGCGGCATACGCGGACCTGGAAACGTCTGGGGATCGGCGCTGACGGGTGCTCTCTGTGGACTGCTGGCGATCGCATTTCCCGTCTGGCAGGGATTACTGGCGCTGGGGTTTGTCGCTTCGCTGAGTACCAAGCTATCGGATACGACCGCTACCGAGATTGGCAAAGCCTATGGAAAACGAACGTTCTTGATCACGACGCTTTCTCCGGTCCCTAGAGGAACCGAGGGAGCTGTGAGCTTAGAGGGTACGCTGGCCGGTGTATTGGGCTCGCTGGCGCTAGCCGCGGTGGCCTATGCTATTGGGCTAGTGAGTCTGACTGGTGTGGTGGTCTGTGCGATCGCTGCTCTGATTGCGACGACTGTCGAAAGCGTAATTGGAGCGACTATCGAAGATAGGCTCAGCTGGCTCACTCACGATCTGGTCAATATCATCAATACGGCAGTTGGCGCAATCGTAGCAATTGCAGCTGGTGGATTCCTTGCATAGCCTATGTCCGCGTAGATATACCCCTTCTGCAAGAAAAAGTAGTCAATCGTGGAAAAACCATATAAAACCAGATACTATATAAAAACTGATCCCTACTCTTTCTGATGGCGAAGATTCGGGCGATGACAAGACTTACAGACAAGCTTCTTTGGCCTGTAGCTTTCACAATCCGTGCCGCTTCAGTGGAACGTTCATAACAAATCAAGATAATAGAGCCCTCCTATGATGACTATGGTCACTGATGAGAATTTCAGCCGTGAAGTTCTAGCCTCTTCAGTTCCAGTGTTTGTTCATTTCAGCGCCCCTTGGTGTGGCATTTGTCGATTAGTTCCGCCGATTTTGAACAGCTTTAGAGCAGAGCTACCCGGACCGATTCAGATGATTGATATCAATGCTGATCAAAACTTCCGGCTGGCTAATCGCTATCAGCTTACCGCCTTGCCGACCGTGCTCTACATAGAAAATGGCCGGGTGATTCAGCGTATAGAAGGATTTACGAGCCGAGAGAGCTTTCGGGCTCAGCTAGAAGAGGTAAAGCAGCGCTGCTATCTGGAAAGCGCATTCTCTCGCTCTGCGTAGTTCCAGCATTCACTCTAAATCTGGCAATCACAACTCACGCGACAAACCGTAGGGGCGCAGCATGCTGCGCCCCTACGGTTTAATTAGGTTAACAGGCAAATACCCTTTGAGCAAAAAGTCTTGCCCCACAGGCGTAATGGAGGCTGACTGTAGGCTGAGGGCATCGGTCATTTTAGTCAGGCCCAGATCGCCGATAGGGGAGGGAGCGCCGCTGCCGCCGATTAGTTTGGGGGCAATGAAGGCCCAGACTTTTTGGACGGTGCCCTGGGCGATCGCTTCGGCTGCTAGGGTTCCACCACACTCCCATAGTACGCTCATCAGTCCTCGCTGATACAGGCAGTCCATCACAGCGGCAGGGGTGAGATCGGCGATCGCCTCTACTGCTACACCCTGGTCTACCAAAGCAGCCTTGACCTCGCTGTTTGCCTCTGGTTGAGTAAAGACTAAAGTCTGCGCTGTTTCTACATTCCAGAGCTTAGCGACGGTGGGAAGATCGAGCTGACGGCTCATGACAATTCGTAGCGGGTTGCGATCGCCTTCGCCGTGACTAGTTAGATTGGGATTGTCCTTGCGAACAGTATTGCCGCCAACGATGACCGCGTCGCAGCGGCTGCGCAGCTGATGCACCTGATGACGAGACACAGAAGAGCTAACCCAGGCGCTGTGGCCAGTGGTGGTGGCAATTTTGCCGTCTAGGGTCATGGCGTATTTCAAAATGCCAAAGGGTCGGCGGTGGGTGATTCGATGAATGAACGCCTCGTTGAGCTGCTGGCACCGCGCTTCTTCAATGCCAGTCGTCACTTCGATGCCTGCTGCGCGTAACTTTTCTATGCCGCCTTTGGCCTGCGGATTAGGATCGCGCATACCGATCACAACTCGCTTGATGCCAGCGGCGATCACCGCTTCGCTACAGGGCGGAGTGCGCCCCGTGTGGTTGCAGGGTTCTAGGTTTACATAGAGGGTGGCATACTGGGCGCGATCGCCTGCCGCTTGCAGCGCAAATATCTCCGCATGGGGTTCTCCGGCTTTGGGATGAAACCCTTCACCTACAATTACGCCATCTTGAACAACAACTGAGCCCACCAGCGGATTAGGCGCGGTGTGGCCAGCTGCTTGGGCCGCTAAGTCGCAGCAGCGAAGCATGAAATGGCTGTCGCTGCTCGGATCACTATTCAAGTCGCGGTCAGCTTTTGGCTGAGTCATGCTAGGGCTGAGGTATTGGGACCAAACCAGTGTATTAGTTTAGTAGAGCGATCAGGGCAATTAATGCGCTAGTTTTATCGGCGCTAGGCGACTGTTATTCTATGAGCTATTTTGCGAGCTGTTTAGCCGCTGGGATGCTGTTGAAGATGCCGATGAAGGTGCAGATGAAGGCGCGGATAAGAGCGTTCTTTCTTTGGGTAACTGGTTTGGTCACGATTATGGTTGTTCTTTTGGTTGGGGCGATCGCACCTAGCTGGGCGCAGTCTACGCCAGCCGTGCCACCAGTCATACCACCGACAGCATTACCAGAAATTCCCCAGCCGAATGTGACAGTCGAACCGACTTCCGAATCAAGCGGAATCAACCGACTGCTGCCAACGCTGCCGCCCCTATGGCAGCCACCTCTGCTAGGAGATATCGCGACGGAGACAATCGCTCCGGTCTATCTAGACGGTAGGACCATTTTCTATCTCAGCGCGACTACTGCTGCGGGGCAAGAGGCCGCAGAGCTACGCGCTCAGGAAATTCAAAAGCGGCTCAATACGCTAGCTAGAGAACAGTTGGATAGTCAGCAAGATAGCAGCCCGACTGTGACGGTTACTACCGATCAGCCAACCGGTCTACCAATTATTGGGGTAGGTGGCCAGCCTTTTTTGACAGTGACTACCCTAGATGCGCAGGTGATCGGCTCGGCTAGTCCGGGAGAATATGCGCGTACGCTAGCAGGCAACCTAGAGACGGCCTTTGCCCGCTATCGACTAGAGCGGCAGCCCGAATTTTTACGACAGCAGGGAATACTCTCCATCGGAGCCGCGCTAATCGCTCTAACAATCCAGCTAGTGATTGGCCGGGTGATCAAACGTATCCAGCAGCGGCTGCAATATCTCTCGACGACTCAAACGCAGCTCGGGAAAGCGACTAGTATGAGCCGCCCGCCGATGGTGGTTAATCCTGCTGCTGACGTTTTTGAGTCGGTTTTTGAGCTGTTGAAGGCGCGTCTGGACAACCGTCAAAAGCGAAGAGTGAATGAGACGCTGCGCGGCCTGCTGGCGATCGCACAGTACGTACTGTGGGGACTAGTGAGCCTATGGATCTTAGCTAGGTTCCCTTACACTCGGTGGCTATCGGCGCTGCTGCTACACTGGCTAGAGCTGCCAGGTCGAATCTTCTTAGCAATTGGGATTGCCTACTTTTTACTCAGGGTAAGCAGCTTTTTGATTGACAAAGTGGGGCTAGCCTTGCAGGAAGGAGCGCAGTGGGCACCGGAAGCATCACAGCGGCTGAAGCTGAGGTTTCTGACGTTTTCTCAAGTCGCAAAAGGTCTGGTAGGCGCGGTGATCTTCGGGACGCTGCTGCTGGTCATGCTGGCGATCGCAGGTATTCAGGTCGGTCCAATCTTGGCAGGTGCTGGCATCGCAGGCGTCGGCATTTCGTTAGCCGCCCAAAGCCTAATTAAAGACGTAATCAACGGCTTTCTGATTCTGTTTGAAGATCAGTTTGGCATTGGCGATATCGTCAGCATTCAGGGATTGACCGGTTCGGTAGAACGCCTGAATCTGCGCATTACCCAGCTTAGAGACCTAGAAGGTCGGCTGATTACGATTCCAAACAGTCAGATCAGCATCGTGGAAAATCTATCGAAGGACTGGTCGCAGGTGGATTTAGTGGTGCAGGTCGCACCTACAGTAGAGCTAGCAAAGGTGCTGCCGCTGCTGAAAGAGACAGCGAGTGCGATCGCCAACGATCCGCAGTGGCAGCAGTTTATCCTAGAGCCCCCCGACCTGCTCGGGGTTGAATCTGTTGATCATGCAGGAACAGCCATTCGCCTCCTGCTAAAGACGCAGCCCTCAAAACAGTTTCTAGTCGCTAGAGAGCTAAGAGCGCGGGTAAAACACGCCTTTGACGCAGCCGGAATCTCACTTGGCGTACCACAGCAAAAGCTAGATATATTTTTAGAGAAGCCAACTAGCGAAGGAGCCGAAGAAAAGTGGACCTTCGGCTCTACTCAGGTCACAGACAGAAGCTGAGTCATCACGGCTGAATGCCGTCCTCCGGAAAGACCCACTTTGGCCCTTCACTGGTTCGTTCTTGCTGCTTGCGACGAACCGCTTCAGCCGCCATCTCTAGCATGTCGTCTAGAGAAGTACTTTCAATAAACTCAGAGGCTTGCTGCTGAGACTCTTTGTGAGGGCAGTTGTCCCCTAAGACGCAGCCGTCTTTGCAGTCTACAGCGCAGTTGATATCAGCCATGATTCAATAATATGGTTAAAAACCAGTAAGATTACACCCCCCGATCTTAGTAGATATTACGGCTTGGGAACAGGTTCTGATATCCCCACATCCAGCTCTGATATTCTCACATCTGGCTGCAATCTTTCTATATTCAGCAGCGTCAAAGACCTTTGCAGCGCCTGGTAGCAATCCGGCAGAAAGTTACTCGTCGGTAGTACGGCCTGTAGCTGAAATCGCCGCAGTCTGTCCTTCACCTGAGCCCTAGCCCCTACGATAAAAACCTTACCCTGGTGTCTGCGCTGCGCCGCTTTGATTTCAGATTCAATCGTCATAGAAGCCGTCACTCCAACTAGCGGCACTCGGCTAAAGTCAAGTACCAGAGCGTCGTAGTTTTGTCCCATGTAGTGGCCAATGGTTCGAGCCGCGCCAAAGCTCATCGGACCACTCATCTGAATCAACAAAATGCGGCCCTCGCCCCTATGCAGTAGGTACTGTTCTTCAGGAGTCAAAATGACTTCGGGATCTTGGTCTGGGTGAGTAATCGCTCGCACCTGTTCTGATTGAATACTGCTAAGGCGGTGAATAGTCAGCATGTTGGCAACAAAGGCCCCGGCAACAACCGCCGTGATCAAGTCCACAAAAACAGTCAGCAGCAGTACGCCATAAGTAACTAGTGCAGCTCGCATCGACACTTGAGCCACCCGCCACAAAAAGCCCCAGTCAATAATTTTGATGCCAACTTTGATCAAAATTCCAGCGAGGACCGCATGAGGAATCTGAGCGGTTATCCCCCCAGCCCACAGCACGATGCACAGCAAAACCAAAGCGTGGAACCATCCCAGATAGCGGCGTGCGTCCGCCTGCTTGCACGTTGATCACCGTGCGCATCGTCGCACCTGCCCCCGGCAGTCCGCCGAATAATCCCGCCATCAGGTTGCCAATGCCCTGGCCAATCAGCTCTTGCTCAGAATCGTGCCGAGTCCGGGTAATGCTATCGGCGACTAGAGAGGTCAGCAGCGAGTCAATTGCACCTAGAATGGCCAGCATCAGTCCATAGCCAACAATCTCTCTGAGCTGGCCAAACCCAATTTGGGGCCACTGTAGCTTCGGGAATCCCTGTGGAATCTCGCCAATCCGAGGAATGTCGCTAGCGGGAAACAGTAAAACGGCCAAGCTAGTACAGACAATTAGCGCAACTAGTGGCGAGGGAACGATTCGCGCTAGTTTGCCAGACCAGCCAAAGACAATTAGCAGCGTCAGCAGTCCTAGACCCGTCGCCACAGGGTTAGGGTTTGAGAGCGCTTCTGGCCACTGCTGCAAGGCGACGACGACTCCGCTCTGAGCCGGGTAGCCGACTAGGGGCGCAATCTGTAGCATCACGATGATCACGCCGATACCAGACATGAAGCCAGAGATCACGGTATAGGGCATCAGCGTAATGAACTGGCCCAGACGCAGTACGCCGAATAAAATTTGAAACAGCCCGCTTAGCATCACCGCTGTAAAGGCCATTGCCAGTCCGCTATCTGGGTTCTCGGCAATCAGCTTTGTAAAGACGGTAGCCATCACGACGGTCATCGGCCCGGTAGGACCAGAGACCTGTGAAGGAGTACCGCCAAACAGGGCCGCAAAAAATCCGGTAAAGACAGCGCCATAGAGACCAGCGGTCGCGCCCGCCCCCGATGCCACACCAAAAGCCAGCGCTAGCGGCAGCGCGACAATCGCAGCGGTTAACCCACCGAACAGATCTCCACGGACATTACTAAAAAGATGGCTCGGCTGTAAGCGACGGGATAGCTGCACAATAGTACCTCAACTGATCGTCCGCTAGCAGCATAAAGGAATTACTCCCACAGCAGGATAAAACCCAAGCTGCGTATGACCTTGTACGGCGGCTGTAAAAGCGATCTGCTTGCCTTCTCATCAGACAGAACTAGCCCCCCTTTGCGCTGTACTGCACATCACACTTTCACCGAGCTTAATACTGATTTTGACCTTTACTAGCGGCTGCCCTTTGGATCTAGCGCGTCTCTGAGTCCGTCACCTAGCAAGTTGAACGCTAGCACGGTTAGGGTAATGAAGAGTCCTGGAAAGAGAATTGTCCACGGAGCCGACAGCGAGTAGCCGCCTTTGAAAGCATCGGAGAGCATCGTGCCTAGCTCAGGCGTGGGGGGCTGTGCGCCTAGTCCGAGAAAGCCGAGTCCGGCGGCTTCGAGTGTGGCTGTACCGATGGCTAGGGTTGCTTGAACCACTAGGGGTGCTAGGCTGGCGGGCAAAATATGTAGAAAGACAATTCGCGGCGGCTTGGCTCCAAAGGCGCGAACGGTTTGAACAAATTCTTGTTCGCGTAGGGACAACACCATGCTGCGGGTGAGACGAATAAATTTGGGAATCTGGACGATGCCGACAGCGACCATAACGCTGATGACGCTAGGACCAGTGACGGTAACTACTGCGATCGCCAATAAAATCGACGGAAACGCCAGCATCACATCGGTCATCCAGCCAATCACCGTCTCTATCCAACCGCGAAAGTAGCCAGCCGCTAGCCCTAGCCCCACCCCGATCAACAAACCAATCAAAACAGAGACTAGGCCAATTACTAGCGAGGTTCGCAGGCCGTACCAAACCAGGGTCAGAATGTCTCTGCCTAATCCATCCGCACCAAACCAGTGCGCCGCACTCGGCCCCTGCAATCTAGCTGCGTAGTCCCTAGCAGACGCCGCATCATACGGATTGAGCACAGGCGCTAGCAGCGCAGCC
This sequence comes from uncultured cyanobacterium, assembly GCA_963772185.1. Lineage (GTDB taxonomy): Bacteria > Cyanobacteriota > Cyanobacteriia > Phormidesmidales > Phormidesmidaceae > Phormidesmis. The sequence goes on from CAVYWR010000005.1 coordinate 48,195, forward strand.
AGTACGATAAATAGCGTCAGTCCTAACCCGATGAGACCAGAGGTTGATTCGAGGAATCTTTGCACCGCGCGATTTTTCAGCAGTTTGGATTGGCGCTTTGTTTTTGTTGGTGTCGGGGTTGGGGTTGGGGACAGGTGCGATCGCCATAAAAACACAGGATAAAGAAATAACCGTGATGCCGCTACTTGTACTGAATACGAGGATCTAACAAAGCATAGGAAAGATCCACCAGCAGATTGATCAAGACAAACACAAACGCAACAAACACAACGCCGCCCTGCACGACCGGATAGTCTCTTTGCAAAATGCCGCCGTAGATCCAACTGCCAATTCCCGGCCAGGAAAAAATAGTCTCTGTCAAAATCGCACCGCCAAGCAGCGTGCCAAACTCTAGTCCAACAATTGTCACCACGGGCAGCATGGCATTCTTCAAAGCATGTTTGCCAATGACAATTAGCTCTTTGAGTCCTTTTGATCTAGCGGTGCGGATGTAGTCCTGTGACAGCACTTCTAGCATGGCGCTACGAGTAATCCGAGCAATAATTGCTAGGGGAATAGTGCTTAGCGTCAGCGCGGGCAGAACCAAATGAGCTAGCACATTACCTAGCGCTTTGAAATCTCCTTGAACAATCGAATCGAAGATAAAGAATCCGGTAATAGGTTTGAACACAACGCTGATATCGGTGCGTCCACTCGGCGGCAGCCACTGCAAATTAACCGCGAATAGATAGACCAGCAATAGGCCCAGCCAGTAAACCGGCATTGACACGCCGAGCAAAGAGCCCGTCATCGTCAGATTGTCGATCCAGCTGTTCTTTTTGACCGCCGCGAGAACACCAGCTGGAATTCCCACAATTAGCGCGATTAGCATGGCAATCACCGATAGCTCGAAGGTGGCGGGCCAGCGCAGCCGAATTTCGTCGGCAATGGGTACCCCGGTGAAGATGCTAGAGCCCAAATCAAAAGTGAGCAGATTACCCAAAAACGACAGATACTGGAGCGGCAGCGGTTCATTGAGGCCCATGCGCTCTCGTAGTTTTTCAACCGCATCTGGCGTCGCGCGATCGCCCAGCATTGTCACTGCCGGATCGCCAGGAATCAAATGCAAGAAAATAAACACTAGTAGCGAGATGCCTAAAAGCACCGGCACGAGCTGAAGCAGTCGTCTGAGAATGTATCTGCCCATAATGATCTATCCTTTCTCAATACCTGAGAATGGCTCTGAGCTGAAGGGGCTGGGCTCCCAGCCATCGAGATTGGTTCGCTTAGCCAGCAGCGGCTGAGAATGAACAATCGGAATTCTTAGAGCTTCTTCAAAAATGAGCGCATCTACCTGCTGATAAAGATCTTCTCTTGCGGCTGGATCGCTGTTCGTACGAGCCTGCTCTAGCAAATCGAACAGCTCAGGATTCTGATAGTCTCCTAAATCTTGAGTTGCGCCGGGGCCAAAGTGAGCGTAGAGGAAGTTGTCTGGATCGCCATAGTCACCGGTCCAACCCAGCATGAAGGACTGGAATCCAGGTGCAACGTTGCGATCGGCTAGGTACGCACCCCAGTCTTTGGTTTGAAGATTGACGTTGATACCGATCTGGCTGAGTTCGGCGGCGAAGGCTTCGGCAATCGGTTTGGGATTGGGAAAATATGGACGGCTAACGGGCATGTACCAAAGGTCTAGATCGAAGCCATCGGGATAGCCTGCGGCGGCGATCGCACTCTGCGCCGCTGCCACGCTGTATTCATAATCTTCTATGCTGCTATCTCGATAGTCTTCTAGCGAAGGGGGCACAAAGTGACCATCGGTTTCACCGAGCTCTCCCCAGAAGGCATTGACAATTTCGGGTTTGTTGATTGCCTGCGCGATCGCCTGACGAACTTCTTTGGTTGCCAGTGGCTCGTAGCTAGGATTTAGCGCCAGATAGCCCACATTGAAAGACGGTCGATAAACCGCTTCTAGATTCGGATCAGACTCGATTTCAGTGAGCTGATCGGGCGTGAGATCCACGGTGAAATCCAGTGTGCCTGCGCGTAGCTGAGCCAATCTTGCCGCCGGGTCTTCTACAAAGCTGAACACTAGCTGATCGACTTTGGGCATGCCCTCTTCCCAGTAGTCTTCGAACTTGGTGAGGGTGATGCGATCGCCACTAATCCAGGCATCAAATACAAAGGGCCCAGTGCCTACTGCGGCCCCAGAAGGCGACCCGTAGCCAGCATCTGCCTGAATCGCCGTTGGACTTGCAATCCCAAAGTAACCGGATGAAATCGCCGCTGGAAATGCTGCAAACGGCTCGGCAATTTCAAACTCAACCGTCAGATCATCAACAGCCCTTACATCTACCAGGGTCGATGCTTCGTCGCCTTTGAAACCACCGAACAAATCGGTCCAAATCTCGTACAAAGAGCCAGAATCGCGATAGCCAAACTCAAACTCTGGATCCCACCAGCGATTAACGTTGAAAACAACAGCCTCTGCATTAAAGTCTGTGCCGTCGTGAAACGTCACACCCTCACGCAAATTAAAAGTCCAGATTGTGCCATCTTCAGACGCATTCCACTCGGTTGCCAGCTCGGGTGCGAGATCGGTGCTACCGGGTTCATTACCCACTAGATAGTTATAGATCTGCTGCTGCACATAGATTGAATTACCGTCAGTGATATTACCAGGAGTCAGGTTCACAGGCTGACCTACCGAGCCAAACACCAGCGCGCCCGATGGAGCCGCTTCGCCTCCACCTTCAGCAGTAGTTGCCTCGTCAGACGCACCGCCACAGTTCGCTAGCACCACCGCCAGCGTTAGTGCCATCACCACTAGAAGAATCCGTCGCAGTCTCTGCCTGATAAAAATGTGTGGGCGCATAATCTACTTCTAGGCTCCGGTTGTGACTAGTTGTTACTAACAGCTCAGTGAAGAATAAGGTTTGGTTAAGCAGGATTATAGAAACCTATGTGAAACTCTCCACATAAAATGCGTAAATTGATACATTCAGATTATTTAGGTTCGTTCGACTCGCTACAGTCTGTTTGTTTTTGTGCTGTATCGTTACGGTTATGGTGCGTTTTGGTTCGTTAGACAAAACTCAAAAGACCATTTGGCAGAACGCTCTATACAAATTCTAGAGATCATAGAAATAGGCACAGGCTCTCGCATATGGCTTTTCCAATTCTTGATGTTCGCGGTCTCTCAATTGCGTTCCCGACAAAATCAGGTGTCGTCGACGCGGTTCGCTCGGTTTCTTTTTCTATCGAACCGGGTCAAACGCTAGGGCTAGTCGGCGAATCGGGATCGGGAAAGTCGGTAACCTCTCTTGCTCTAATTGGCCTATTAGAAGAGAGCACGCAAGTTTCTGGTGAAGTTTGGTTTTGCGATTCGAGTACGCCGGATGCTCAGCCAGTCGATCTGCTATCGCTCTCTCGCGAAGAGCGCCGTCGGTATCGGGGCAGGCTGATTTCGATGATTTTTCAAGAACCCCTGACCTCGCTTAATCCGGTGTATACCTGCGGCGATCAGCTCGTAGAAGCGCTACAGCTACATCAAGATCTGAGTGGAAAGGCGGCTGAATCTAGGGCGATCGCCCTCTTCGAAGAAGTCAAACTACCCGAACCCAAACAGATCCTAGGTCGCTATCCCCACCAGCTTTCGGGTGGCCAACAGCAGCGGGTGATGATCGCCATTGCGCTCGCTGGCAATCCTGCCGTGCTAATCGCCGATGAACCCACTACGGCGCTAGATGTCACCATTCAGTCCACCATTCTCGATTTGCTCAGAGATTTGCAGACCGCTAGAGGGACTGCCATTTTGTTTATCACTCACGATATGGGCGTAGTTTCACAAATTGCCGATCGCGTCGCCGTCATGTACAAGGGGGATTTGGTAGAGATCGCCTCAGTCTACGATCTGTTTGCCAATCCGCAACATCCCTACACACAAGGACTCCTAAACTGTCGACCACGGCCCAACAAGCAGCTGCGGCGACTGCCGACCGTCAGCGACTTTATGAGCGTCAATGAAAATAGAGAAATTACCGCCACCGTTCGCACAGCCGCTGAAAGAGCGGAGCTATTAGCAGAAGTCAGCCCGGCTGAAGTAGAACAGCACCGTACCGAGCTGTTGCAGCAACAGCCGCTCCTGACGGTAAAAGATCTGACTAAGGCATTCCCAGTCAGTCACGGCTTTTTTGGCAAGAAAACAGAGTTTAGGGCCGTGGACAGCGTCAGCTTCGAGGTTTATCCCGGTGAAACGTTGGGCTTAGTCGGTGAATCGGGCTGTGGTAAATCTACCCTTAGTCGCTGTCTGCTCCGGCTGATCGAACCCTCTTCTGGCCTAGTCAACTTCGACGGAAAATCTGTTTTAGATCTCGGCAGCGAAGACATGCGCCGCCTGCGCCGCGAGATGCAAATCGTGTTCCAAAATCCCTACGGTTCGCTAGATGCGCGGCAGACCATTGGCTCGGCGATAATGGAGCCGATGCGGATACATGGACTAGGCGGTGATGAGAGGCAAAGGCGATCGCGCACAGCCGATTTACTAGAGAGAGTGGGACTCGACGCTAGCGCGATGAACCGGATGCCTTTTGAGTTCTCTGGCGGTCAGCGGCAAAGAGTATGCATTGCTAGAACGCTAGCCTGCGAGCCGAAGTTCATTATCTGCGACGAGTCTGTCTCTGCGCTAGATGTCTCGGTACAGGCACAGGTGCTGAATCTGTTAAAAGATTTGCAGCAGGAGTTCAATCTGACTTATATATTCATCTCTCATGACCTGAGCGTGGTGAAGTTTGTCAGCGATCGGATCATGGTGATGAATAAAGGCCGTATCGAAGAAATCGGCCCATCCGAAGCAATCTATAACTCGCCCCAAAAGCCATATACTCAGCAGCTAATTGCCGCTATCCCCGATGCCAAACTCGAAGATATTCGCCAGAGACAAAAGGTCTCAGTATGAAGCTAATAGACAAGACAATGAAGAGTAAGGAGATGCTACGACATACGCCGCACTAAGCACACATGTCCTGAAACTCACCAGTACTGCTAGCACACCACCTAAAAAGTTGAGAGCCTTGTGCAGGATTATACTGGCTGCTCTTCTTTCGAGTAGCTGCGCTAAGGATGCACACTCAAATAGAAGACCGATTGATGTCGAACTTTCCGAGCATACTCTGCGAGAAGAGCAAGCTCTACATCCCCATTCCTTCTATCCTTTAGACGAGTGGATGGGGATCTGAGGTCTCTCTATCCAGTAATATAGCCTGTACCGGATGCATTCGGTACAGGCGCGTCACTTGACCCGTTGTAGTATAAGGCTTTCAGCCTGCAAACTGTACCTCAGTCAAGTGACCAACGCTATAGGATTACTGCTAATCGTAAACGCGCGCTAAACACCTGCTGTAGCACATGCTACGGCCTTACTCTAGAAAACTAGTGAAAGCAGCTTCTAGCAGACCTTTTTGCTGTAGCTGCTTTTCAAACTCTGACCAGTTGGCTACCTTATCGGTGACTGACTGGTTTCTGTCTTGTTTCCAAAATTTCAAGTCAAATTCTGCACTGAAGCGGTTAAAAACAACGCCTGTTGCAGCGCTAATCTTCTCGCAAACAAAGGCAAGATTCTCTGCATTTGACCCGCGAGTAAATTCCTCATATCGCAGCACTTCGATCTTGCTGTGATAAGTTTCTAGATATTGATTCGCGCATTGTTTGTAGTGAGTCTGACGCTGCTCATACCAGCTCACGAAGTCCTCAATATCAAGAGCCGGTTTTACCTGGGTTGTGTCTAGCTTCAGCCATGCGCTGGTTTTGGTTGCTTTTACAAAAGAAATGTAGGTGTCAATGACTCTACGCGTGACGGCGATCGCACTATACTTATCGATCATCTGAGCTAGCACTTTAGGCGGCAAATGACCTTGAAAAACCTTGAACGAGAGAATCCTTTCTTTTTCTCTATCTATCTCTTTGCTTGACAGCTCACTGCCAATAAGTTTGATAATCTGATGCGGGCTGCTTTTGAAGCGCTCGACTAACTGAGGATCGCTTCTGTGAGCAAAGGGCCAGATCTGTAGCGCACACAGCGCTTTCACTTCTTCGTCTGTCATCATGACAGCGACATTAGAGAAAATCTCGTAATAAGAGGCGATCTGAGGATGGTGACCGAGCAGCGCACACAGGTAGTTGGTGCCGGTGCGTTCAGAAGCGATGATGACGAGTGGTTTAGCCGAAGGGTCCAAATGCTTGGGCATAGTGAAAGGGCTAATTTAAGAGAAGCTCTTCGACGCTAGCAGACTTGCGCCTGGAGCTGTAGATCAGCGCATAGGCAGCGGGGACAAAGTAGAGGGCTAGCAAGGAGGAACCGCTAATGCCACCGGCGATCGCAATCGCCAGCGGTCGCCAAAACGGTCCGCCGCTAATCAGCAAAGGCACAAAGCCCGCAATCGTCGTAATCGTTGTTGTGATCACGTGCCGAGTGGATTTATTCACCACGTAGGCAATCGCCTTGCGATCACCCGCCTTTGCCTCCGCGTTCTCATTTAATCCTGACAGCACCATTACCGTGTCATTAATTGCAATCCCGACCAAACCCAATGAGCCGATAATCGCCATAAAGCCAAAGATCGCACCAAACACCTTTAGTGAAAACAGCGCCATTCCGACCGAGGCAACGCCTACAACCGCGACTACTAGCGCCTGTCGAAAAGAGCCCAGCGACAGAACTAGCGCCGCGACCATAATAATTCCTAGCAGCGGCACATAGATCAACAGATTGCCGACTGCCTGATCTTGTTCAGCGGCTTCACCGCCGTACTCGGTCCGATAGCCGGGTGGTAGCTGAAATCCCTCATCCTCAGCCAGTCGTTCTTCAAACACCTGCTGAACGACCGAAGGCAGCAGCCCGGCTGTGATGTATGCCTGTACGATATTTACTCGCTGTTCATTGCGACGAGCGATCTTCGAGAGTTCTGGAATCAGCTCAAAGTCGCCAAATACGCTGGTAGAGCGTGAGGTGCCACCATTCTCTGAGCGCAGGTCCAAAGAGGCGATGCTGCTGAGGTCGGCGCGTTCCGCGCTGGCTAGCCGCACGCGAACGGGTAGATTCTCAGTGCCTTCTAGCACAGAACCGCCGACGCTGCCTTCTAGATAGGCTTCGAGCTGCTGGGCGATCGCACTATTGCTGAGTCCGCTCTGCCGCGCCTGCTCTTCATCCACGCTCAGCCCCAGCTTGGCCAAAGACTCGCCTAAGTCATCACGGGTTACGGTCACGTCGGGAATGCTGTCTAGCACCCGGCGAGCTTCTAGCCCTAGCCGTCTGAGTTCATCTAAGTTCGGGCCGAAGATCCGCAGCTCAATCGGCGCATCAAAGGGCGGTCCTTGCTCTAGCTGACGGACTAGAATGCGGGCGGACGGGAAGGCTTCGCTGAGATCGGTTTGAAGCGATCGCACGATCTCTGCTGCGTTCCTATCGGTGTTTAGTTGCACTAGCGCCTGCGCATACTGCGACTGGTTGCGGCGCTCGCTTTTGAGGTTGTAGTAAAACTTCGGCGCGCTCTCGCCGATAAACCAGTGAACATCATCTACCTTTGGATTGCTGAGGATCAGGTCTCTGGCCTGGGCGATCTGCGCCTGGGTACGGGCGATCGCACTTTGCGGCGCGAACTCTACCTCTATCTGTACCTGGTCACGTGAGACGGATGGGAAAAACTGCTGCTCTAGGCTGCCAGCGGTGATGAAGCCGATTAGAGGAATGGTGAGAGAAAGGGCGATCGCCAGCAGCGGATGTGACATTGTTTGCCGTAGCGTCCACTGATAGGGTCGCGCCAGCCGAGGCAAAGAGATCCCATCTGCCCACCAGCTACCGGGCCGCAGCAAAAACCGCTGCACCGCTGCTAGAGTTCCGCGTTTGTTTGTCAGCGTCTGCGCCTTTTCTTCGGTCTGACCCAGTAGTCGTCCGGCCAGGGCCGCGATCACTGTCAGCGACAGCGCCAGCGACGAGATCAGCGACATAATCACGTTGAGCGCAATCGATCCAACAAACTCTCCGGCAGGCCCTGGCATCAGATAGATGGGCGCAAACGCCATAACTGTTGTAACGGTAGAAGCCAGTAGCGGCACTTTGATGTAGTTGACTGTTTTTATTACCGCCGCGAGCGGGCGATCGCCGTGCTCTAGCTCTAGCTGAATCTCATCAACTGCGATGATGGCATTATCAATCAACAGCCCTAGCGCGATAATCAAACCCGTCACCGACATCTGATGAATCGGTACGCCCAGTATACTCATCCAGCCAAACACACTCAGCGCTGTAATCGGCAAGCGCCGCTCCCACGACAAAGGCTGCGCGCCAGCCCATTGTCACCATCGTTACGGCCACGACCAGCAGCGCTCCCACGATCAGGTTAGAAATCAGCGTATCCATCCGACTTTCTACGTAGCCACTCTGGTCGAACAAGATTTCTAGCCGGACGCCTTCTGGCAACTGCTTGTCAAACTCAGAGATCACCTGACGCACCTCAACCGCCCACTGGTCGATTCTGCGCCCAGACTCCATTAATACGCCCAGCGCAATGGCAGGCTGACCGCTGACCATCGCCATATCGGTCATCGGCTGCTGCAACCCTCGACGCACCTCGGCGATATCGCTCAGTCGGGCAAACTGACCCTCTCCGGTTTGAATCGGAATCTGGCGAATTTGTTCTAATGTCTCTAGCTCGCTCTGGATCTCGATGGCCAATTCTTGCTGATCGCTGCGTAGCTGTCCGGCGGTTACTTTGGCATCACTCGTCTGAATGCGGCTAGCTAGCGACTGCGCCGAAAGGCCCAAAGCCGCCAAATCTGGCGCATCTACTTCTACAACAATCTCTTCTATTGGATTGCCAAACAGCTCGACTTCTTCTGTTCCCCCCACGCCGCGTAGTTGCAAGGCCAGCTCTTCGGCAAATCGACCTAGAACAGCATAGTTCGGCTCGCCCGGCAAATCCCAACCAAGCGATGCGATCACACTGTAGGCGGCAATTTTCTGTTCTTCTAGGTCGGGCTCACTGGTTCCCACGGGCAAACGAGACTGCGCTGCGTCTAGCTCATTACGCACCTTTGCCCATACGGGCTCAGCATTGTCAATGGTGTCTGCTAGCTCAATCGAGATAGAAGAAAACCCCACCCGAGAGGTGGAAGAAAGCAGGGCAATCTCTTCTAGTTCGCTCAGTTCAGCTTCGATCACTTCAGTGACTAACGCCTCTACCCGCTCGGCATCTGCGCCGGGATAGGCCGTTTGCACCACGGCTACGCGGCTAACTAGCTCAGGATCTTCCTGGCGAGGCAGGGCCTGAAAGGAGAGAAGCCCCCACGCTAGAATTAGAATAATCGTAAGGACGAGAAGGCGAGTATTTGTGTAAAAGTGTTTGACCATTACGAACAGAAGATAAGGTGCTTGTTTGGGATTTGTTGGCTAGTTGCTTAGGTTGCGGACCCACCCCGCCCCGTGGGCACCCCTCCAGAGGGGATCTACTTCAGACGGTGAAGGTGAAGGTTACTGGCTGAAACTTAGCGCCCCATATCCGGGACAAATCCCCTCTTAGGAGGGGTGGCTGTAGGCCGGAGTGGGTCTCGACGTATTACGCTAAACAGGTCCAAAGTCAGTGCCCAATGCCTGTCATCAATCAGAGATAAACTGGCTAGAGATATCTGCGGTGGGGCGAACCTGCTGCTCGGGCACTAGCCGATGCGCACCGCTAGCAACGACCCTATCGTCAGGCTGAAGCGTGCCTGTGACCAAGACGCGATCGCCCTCTTGATGCAACACTTCTACCGTCTGCGGTCTGACCACATAGCTAGTCGCCTCTTCACCTGTCTCTTCTGACTCCTCAGCGTCGATAGGCACGACTACATAGGCCGTCCACAGGCCGCGAAGACTCTCTGTGAGCGCTTCTGCCGGTAGCCAAATTCCTGACTGAGCAATGCGTTCTGTCAGATCTAGCCGTACGGTCTGACCTGGACTGATCTGGGCTGCCGCTCTAGGCTCTAGCGCTAATACAACAGTTTGCGTTCGCGTCTGCGCGTCTACTTCTGGCAGGATAGAAGTAATGGTTCCTATGTATTTTTCTCCATTGACTGCAACAGTTTTTTCTTCTCCTAGCTGTAGCTGATTCGCTTCTTGGGCAGGTACACCCACTCTCGCTTCTGGCACGCTGCTTTCTACTAGGCGGATCACCGACTGCCCCGCATTGATCACTGTGCCAATATCGACTTTGTGGTCGGCGACTCGTCCGCTAAAAGGAGCATTCAGCGTACTCTTCGTAATTGTTACGTCAATTTCTGCTAGGCGCGCGTTCAACTGTTGAATCAGGGCATCTTGCGCGTCAATCTGTTCTGGGCGAGTTCCGTTTTGCAGCTCCTCTAACTGGCTGCGGGCCTGATCGAGCCGCGCCTGTAAAGACCCTTCACCAAAGCTGAATTCATCTAAGGCTTCGCGGGCGATCGCACCTTGTTCATACAAAAACTCCCGACGCGCTAGCTGCGATCGCTGCAGTCCGATCTGCTGCTCCAAATCCTGCACAGCCGCACGGGCTACGGCAATATCTTCACTTCTAGCGCCTACTTCTAGCTCTGTGAGCTGTGCGATCGCTCTTGCCTTCTCCGCTTCTATCTGCGCCCGCTGCGTCTGCAAATTTTGCACATCTAACCGAGCGAGCGGCGTCCCTACCGACACCTGCGATCCCTCCGCTACCAGCAGCGATACTAGCTTGCCGCCGCGCTCAAAGCCGAGCTCACTAGCCCGCAGCGCGGCCACTTCCCCTGTGAAGGAGCGAGAAACCTCGTAGCTACTCACCCGCGTCGCCAAAATCGTTTCGACTGGCAGCGCATCGGCAGAAACGGTCTCGCTTTCGGCGGTTTTAGAAGAAAGCGCCCCAATTACGGGCACTGCGATCGCCAACAATCCCAGCAGCCCTAGCCCAATCAGCCACCGAGGAGAAATCTGTCTGAACCGCTGACTAATAGATGATGACAGCCTAGGAGATGAAGAGGGAAGGTTCATAGGAAGTGTACGGATAGATTAAATCGCAGAGAAATTCATACAATCGTATGAATAGAGAATAGTTGAAAGACCCGCCAAATCTACGGCTTAATAGCTCTAGCTACCGCTAACAGACTCTTTTCGCTTAGTATGTTAAAGCGAATAATCAGACGTACGTTTGATATTTATTAAAACGTACGTTTGAAAAAAGATCAAGACAATTTTGGACTATGCCTCACGCCTCATCGATTGAAACCCAAGAGCAAATTCTGGATGTAGCAGAGTGTCTGCTAGCAGAGAATGGCTATGCGGGGACTACGCTGCGCAATGTAGTTAGCAGAGCCAACGTGAACCTAGCGGCTGTTCACTACCACTTTGGTTCCAAGGAAGATCTGCTGAAGGCGGTGCTAGCTCGCATTTCTGGCCCGGTGGTGTCTGGTCAGCTAGCAGCGCTAGAGGCTTTGATGGCGAACGAGTCTACAGACGGCGCTCTATCTACAGGCAAACGCTTGAGCGTAGAGGCAATTTTGAGGGCTTATTTAGAGCCTGCGCTGATCTGCGCTACGAGCTGCCGAAATGCGCATCCGCTACGAGGGCAGTTTATTGGGCGATCGCGCACCGAACCAGAGCCCATGCAGAGTATTGCCGCTGAACAGTTTCGGCCGAGCACCGAGAAATTTTTGGACGCCTTGCAGCGGGCGCTGCCAGATCAGTCGCGATCGCAGCTCACCTGGAAACTCGACCTCGTAGTGGCCTGCCTGATTCGCTCCCTTTTCAAGGCTGGACAGCCCGGCGCTCTGCTATCGGCTAGCACGCCCGGCGGTTTTGAGCAGGCACTGGCGAAACTAATTGCGTTTTTAACGCCCGGCCTAGAGAGTGACTAGAGCTTTGGGTACATGGGCAGCGTCTATACAAAGAAAGTGGCTAGAGTTGGCTACTCACGATATGCTTATGCAAAAATCGTAGTCCAACACACATTTAGAACGTCTGCATTCGTTTAGCGTAAATACCGAAGACCCACCCCGGCCTTCGGCCGCCCCTCCAGAGGGGAATTTTTCTCGGCTATGCGACGTTTGGGGGCTGAGCTCGACTACCTCTAGAATCACCGCCTGAAGCAAATCCCCTCTCGGGAGGGGTGGCCGGAGCGTAGTGGAGGTCGGGGTGGGTCCGCAACGTAGGCCACTAGCCGATACCTCATAGCGAGAATCTAAGCAGGTATCAGCTTCAAAAGTGTTGATCCCCAGTTGGGAAACCATCAGTGTATCTTCTCAAATTATCTCTATATGACTATTCAACAGTTGCCCGGAACAGCGAATCACTTGGGGGCTACTTGGGACGGCAGCGGTACGAATTTTGCACTCTTTTCTGAAAATGCGACCAAGGTAGAGCTCTGTCTCTTTGATCAAAAAGGAAAAGAGAGCCGTTACGAGCTTACTGAGGTCTATAACTTTGTCTGGCATGGATACTTTCCGAAGGTCAAGCCGGGGCAGCACTATGGATTTCGGGTGCATGGCCCGTTTGAGCCCGAACAGGGACACCGATTCAATCCGAACAAGCTGCTGATCGATCCCTATGCGCTGGCGATCGCGGGTAACGTTACCTCAGGTCAGCCGATCTTTGGCTACGACTGGGGCGATATTACTGAAGATCTCAGCTGCAATGTAGAAGACAGCGCTGAGTCAATGCCCAAATGCGTGGTGGTCGATACAACCTTTGACTGGCAAGGGGATGACTATCCCAAAACGCCTTGGAACCAGACCATCATCTACGAAGCGCACGTTAAAGGGTTTACTCAGCAGCATCCTAAAGTGCCGAAAGCATTAAGAGGCACCTATGCTGGGCTCGGCCATCCGGCGGCGATCAAGCACCTCAAGTCCATCGGGATCACGGCAGTAGAGCTGATGCCGATCCATCACTTTCACGCTACACCGGGCTATTTAGTTAGCAAGGGACTCACCAATTACTGGGGCTACGATTCGCTCAATTACTTCGCGCCTCATTCTGACTACAGCTCGGCGGGTGCCAACGGTGAGCAGGTCAAAGAATTCAAGACGATGGTTCGCTCCCTGCACGCAGCAGGCATTGAGGTGATCCTAGACGTGGTCTACAACCACACGGGCGAGGGGAACCACATGGGGCCGACGCTTAGCTTTAGAGGTATTGACAATGCGGCCTACTATCGCCTGGTAGAAGGCAACGAGCGCTACTACATGGACTATACGGGCTGCGGCAATTCCCTGCGCATGAGCCATCCGCAGGTCCTGAAGCTGATTATGGACAGCCTGCGCTACTGGGTGCAGGAAATGCATGTTGACGGATTTCGATTTGACCTGGCCTCTGCGCTCGCGCGTGAGCTGTTTGAGGTAGGGACGCTAGCGACCTTCTTTGACATTATTCACCAAGATCCGGTGATCTCAAAGGTGAAGCTGATTGCTGAGCCTTGGGACGTGGGCGATGGCGGCTACCAGGTCGGCAAGTTTCCGCTGCTGTGGTCGGAGTGGAACGGCAAGTATCGCGATACGGTGCGAGATTTTTGGCGCGGGGAGGACAGTGCGCTGGGCGAATTTGCGGCGCGCTTGACTGGTAGCTCTGATCTGTATGAGCACACAGGCCGTAGACCGCACGCCAGCATCAACTTTGTCACCGCGCACGACGGCTTTACGCTGCGCGATCTGGTCAGCTATAACGACAAGCACAACGAAGCGAACGGCGAGGATAACCGGGATGGGGAAGAGCACAACAGCTCCTGGAACTGCGGCGCTGAGGGCGAGACCGAAGATCCTGCTATTTTGAGCCTACGATTGCAGCAGCAGCGCAATTTTCTAGCGACGCTAATGCTCTCACAAGGGGTGCCGATGCTGCTAGCAGGCGATGAAATGGGGCGATCGCAGCAAGGCAACAACAACACCTACTGCCATGACAACGAGCTTTCCTGGCTAACTTGGGAGCTTTCACCAGAAGAAAAGGGACTCTTGCGCTACAGCCAAAAGCTGATCAAGCTGGTGAAGGAACATCCGATTTTTCGCCGCAGAACCTGGTTCTATGGTCGCCAGATTTACGGATCGGGCATTCGCGACATTGGCTGGTTCAATGTGGACGGCATTGAGATGAGCGATGAATGGACCGCTGGCTATGTCAAAACCCTAACCGTTTTCCTCAACGGAGAAGAGATTGCCACGCCCGACCACCGAGGCGAGCAGGTGATCGACGACAGCTTTCTACTAATGTTCAACGCTCACTATGAAATGCTGGAATTTTCTATTCCGGAAAAGCTCCGCGCTCCGGACAATGACGACTGGGCAACCCGCAAGTGGAAGCTGCTGATAGACACCAAGTCGGAAGGCTTTGTCAAGCGTAAGAAAACATACAAGAAAAACGACCGGATTGCTGTAGCAGCGCGGAGCCTGGTCGTTTTGGAGAGTCGCCTTGCCCCCTCACGCAGGTCTAGCACCTAGCTCGTGCGCTAGAAAGGCCCACTTGTCCGTCGCTTCCTCGATTTGTTTAGCAGTGGGCTTGCCTGCACCGTGTCCGGCTTTGGTCTCGATGCGGATGAGTACAGGACTTTCTCCAGCGTGGGCGGCTTGGAGGGCAGCGGCAAACTTGAAGCTGTGCGCCGGGACCACACGATCATCATGGTCGGCAGTGGTGATCATGGTCGCAGGGTAAGCGGTATCTGGCTTGAGATTATGCAGAGGAGAGTAGGCGTAGAGCGCCTGAAACTCGGCTTCGTTTTGAGGGGAGCCGTAGTCGGACTCCCAGGCCCAGCCAATGGTGAACTGGTTGAAGCGCAGCATGTCTAGAACGCCGACTGCGGGTAGGGCTGCGCCGAACAGGTCGGGGCGCTGAGTGATACAGGCACCGACAAGTAGACCGCCGTTGCTGCCACCTGCGATCGCCAGCTTTTCACTTTTCGTATACTTCTGTTCTATTAGCCACTCACCCGCGCTAATAAAGTCATCAAAAACATTTTGCTTGTTGTTCTTGATCCCCTGCTGGTGCCAAGCTTCGCCATACTCGCCGCCACCGCGCAGGTTGGCAACTGCATACACCCCACCCATTTCCAGCCAGATCAAATTACTAACTCGAGAAACTAGGAGAAAGAGAGATACTAAAGCCGCCATAGCCATAGAGCAACGTTGGGTTTTCTCCATTTAGCACCAATCCTTTTTTGGCAGTGATAAACATCGGAATTTCGGTGCCGTCTTTGCTGGGATAGAAGACTTGGCGAGTCTCGTACTGATCCGGGTCAAAAGGAATGGTAGGTTCACGAAAGAGCGTGCTTTTATCAGTGGCAAAATCGTAGTGATAGATGCGGCTAGGTACCGTGTAGCTAGTAAAGCTGTAGAAAGTTTCGGTATCAGTGCGTTTGCCGCTAAAGCCGCCCGCAGAGCCAATGCCAGGAAGCGCGACCTCACGCGCCAGCGTCCCGCTTAAGTCGAAGAGTTTGACTTGGGTGTAGGCGTCTTTAAGATAGTCAGCAACAAACTGATTGTTGAGAACGCCGACCGCTTCTAGCGTTTCTTCCGCTTCAGGGATCAGCGTTTGCCAACTAGATTTTTCAGGATTAGCGATATCGACGGCGATGACTTTTCCCTTTAGGCGCATCTAGATCGGTACGAAACCAAAAAGTGCTGCCCTCATTATCAATCAGGCTATACTGCGCCTCGAAGTTTGAAACCAGTTCAACAACTTCCGCCTCCGAATCTTGTAAATCCTTGTAGAAAAGCAGATTCTTTGGATCTGTGCCGAGCCAAACGGAGATGATTAGGTAGCGTCCGTCTTCTGTAACCTGGCCGCTGAATCCCCATTCCGGCTGATCAGCGCGCTCGTAGACTAGCGTGTCTTCGGACTGAGGCGTACCGAGCCGATGATAGTAGAGCTTTTGAAAGCGGTTAACATCTTCTAGCTTGGTTTCTTCTTTGGGTTCGTCATAGCGACTGTAGAAAAAGCCCTTGTGGTCGTGAGTCCAAGATGCGCCAGAGAATTTCACCCATTTGATCAAATCGTCTGTATCCTCGCCAGTGGCGATCGCGCGCACACGCCATTCCATCCAGTCAGAGCCCGCAGTAGACAGTCCATAGGCAATGTACTGAGCATTCTCGCTGATGGAAATGCCAGAAAGCGCCACCGTGCCGTCTTCAGACAGGGTGTTGGGATCTAGCAGGACAGTGGGCTCAGCGTCGAGCGTTGGCAGTGTGTAGAGTACGGACTGATTTTGCAGGCCGTCATTCTTGTAGTAAAAGTAGCGGGTCGGCTGCTCAGCGCTGTCAGTGCCTCGCTTGAACGGGATGCCGTAGCGTTCGTAGTTCCATAGCTCAGTCAGGCGGGCGTTGATGCGATCGCGCCCCGGCAGCTGATTGAGATAGTCAAAAGTAACCTTGTTTTGAGCCTCGACCCACTGCGCGGTTTCCTCGGTATTGGGATCTTCTAGCCATCGGTATGGGTCAGCGATGGTGACGCCGTGGTAGGTGTCGGTTTGAGGGACTTGGCGCGTCTGGGGGTAGGGAAGCATGAAAAACAAGGATGAAGTAGGAAGGCTTCATTTAGGATAGTTGACAGTCTCTACTATCAGCTCGGCCATTTTGTCGGCGGCTCCGGCAGGACCGCGCAGGTTTCTAAGCGCTTGGCGAACTTGGTCTAGTTTTTCGGGATGGTTTAGGTAGTCTAGGGCAACATCTGCGGCCTGTTGAGGGGTAACGGTGCCGAAGAGTTCGGGGACGATTTGAGCCTTGGCGGTGATGTTTGGCCAAGAGAAGTATTTGTGGGATTTTTGGAGTCCTTTTAGTAGGAGCGGACCGACGAGGGTACGGGCGATCGCGCGCAGTCCGGGGAGCTGAGAAACCAGTCTAGGCCAGCCCTCAGCAATTTTCATGGCGTCTAGCTTTTGGGTAGGTAACAAGACAATCATCGGGACGGCGAGCGCGGCTAGCTGGGCGGTGTTTGCGCCGACGGTGGTGAAGCACATCTGGCACTGTGAGAACAGATCTAGGGCGGGGAAACGCTGCCAAAGATGAATTCTTGGACCGTCCGGGATTTGCCAATAGGGCAGTCCTGTTTCGGGGGTGTGTAGAGTGATAGGCGGCGCGTTTAGCAGCGTCATGGCGTCATTAAGCGCTGGGTCTGCGTAGTCCGTCAGATCGGCGATGGTTTGGGTGGGCGCAACGCCGACGACGTATTCTAGCTCCTGCTCGGACGGCTGCTGTTTGTGCAAAAGCTGAACAATTCCCAGCATCATCGGTACGCCCATTTCTAGCTTGATCGCTTTGGATCCCGGTAGAAAGCCGATAATGCTGGTCTCTGAGCCACAGCCTAAACTATGGATGATTTCGGTGCGGTTGGCGATCGCCTGTACGTCTCCCATCAGATCGCCTACGACAGCGAACTTATGCTGTCTAGCCTTGGGCACCTTATCGAGGATTTTGGCCTGCATCACCCCAAACCTATCGACCATCCCGGTCCAGCGAGCATCCCATTCCGCGTAGGTCAGCGTGCGGTAGCCCAGCCGTCTGGCCACCATTACCGTATATAGCTGATCGCCACCAAGGAATACGACAATGCCTCTTGGAGCCCAGTCCCAGTCGTCGGCAGTTTTGCCAGTCAGTAAGAATCTAAAAAAGTTCGGAGCGCTCTGGATGCGGTCTACTTCTGGGTAGTTTGAGAGGATAGCGGGCTCTTTGCCGGATGCGTGGGGGCAGGGGGAGAGAATAACGGAAATGCGGTAGTTGGGTGCTTTTTGGTAGAGCGATCGCACCACAGGCTTCACCCAAGTCGCCACCTCACCCGGCCCATTCGAGAGGATAACCACATCGACAAGCTCGGCTGTTTGAACAGCTTTATCAGCGTTGAGAGCGCTAGAGGCAGTAGGCATGATGCCAGAAAGCAAAAATTAAATCACTTTGCTACGTTAGCCTATTACAGTTGTGTTTCTTCGACGTATGAAACAGTCTTACGAAAGCGTCGGCAATTTTGCCAAAATCGACCACGAACGCACCCAACGCACTGGCTTTCCTGAGGTGATCTGGGGAAAGGATAAAACAGCCGAACAAATCGCCGAAATTATGCGCGTCATGGAAGGCCATCACCCCATCGTGATGGCCACACGGGTAAGCATAGAAAAATACCAAACTATCCAAACGAAGCTGCCCCAGACCACCTACTTTGAGCTGGCTAGAATCTGCGCCATCTTGCCATCAGAGCCCATCTCCAAAAAGCCTGGAAGACTCAGCATCTTGACCGCAGGAACAGCCGATCTTCCCGTCGCCGAAGAAGCAGCAGTAACTGCTGAACTATGTGGGTTTACCGTGACCAGACTATGGGATGTAGGCGTTGCCGGAATTCACCGGCTGCTCAGCAATCAGCACGTAATTGATCAATCCGATGTACTAATTGTCGCTGCTGGGATGGAAGGCGCACTGCCCAGCGTAGTTGCAGGCTTGGCCGACTGCCCGGTAGTTGCCGTGCCGACCAGCATCGGCTACGGTGCTAGCTTTCAAGGTCTAGCGCCGCTGTTAACTATGCTGAATTCCTGTGCAACCGGTATTGGCGTTGTCAACATTGATAACGGATTCGGTGCAGCTATCTTAGCAGCACAAATTTTACGAACAGCAGCAAGGCTATCTAGTAAGAAAGAGTCTGCGACCAAGTAATATTGCGGCCATCTTTGCACCTTAAGAGATTAGCGCTAGCGATAAACGGCTGATTGTGCTTAGTTTCTGCGCATCGGCAATAATATGTGCCCGCTGTGGTCTAAGTGTAGTGCGTGATCGCTTTGTATAAAAACTCTATGAAACTTGTCAGAGATTGATCGTCTTCCAAGAGCTGAGGTGAATATTAGGGTTGCCTACAGCAAATCTACATGGCTAATAGCTTAACTGGCTATCAGCTATGGAATTGCAAATCACTCTTCAACAATTTGTATATGACAACTACTCCCTTCATCTTCCAAAAAATCGCCCTAAAGGCTAGTATAACGCTCGGATTACTTGCGCTATCTGCTACGCAGGCTAATGCCTTTACTTATACCTTCGGAGACGCGAGCACTTCTTCTAACGATACAGCTACGGGCGCTGCTGCTGCTGTCGATTTTGACTTCGTCAATTTAGGAAATGATCAGGTCCAACTAAATCTAGATTTTCTAAACACCACCGGACAGAACATATTTGGTGCGGGAGCAACCTCCTCAGCGCTTACAGGTATTGCCTTTGATATCTTTGACGATATCTCGGTAGCTTCCTATAGTCTCAATGGAAATCTGGATACCTGGTTATCAGATGTTGAATTTGCGCCGTTTACTAACACAGTAGGTAACTTCGACATTGGCTTTGCTGACAACAACAACTTTACTGGCGGCAATGCTAATGAGGCCGTGGATACCGGGGAAAACTCTCGAGCCACTCTGGTATTTAACACATCAGCAGATGCAGACGCTCTGAGAGAACGTTTTCGTCAGGGATTTTCGTCTGCAGAACTCAATATAGCCGCCAGATTCCAACAGGTGAATGCCGGGGCTGGTAGTGACAAGCTTTTGGGCGGAAGGATCAGCGATCCGTTTAGCCCACCTGAAGCGCCACGAGAAATACCTGAACCCGCAGCAATGGGCGGTTTGGCTCTACTGATTGGCTATTTGAAGCTCCGTCATAGAAATGTTGATGACAAGGTTATCGCTTAGCTCTCTATATTTAATGCTCGAGTAGATTCCTTCTTACTTGAATAGATTCCTTCTTAAAGGGATGACATAAAATGTCATCCCTTTTGTGTTTACAGCATTAGTCGCTTCGCTATCTATCTATAGCTTTTGTCACTTGACTGAGGTACAGCTTACAGGCTGAAAGCTCTATGTTGTAACGGGTCAAGTGACGCGCCTGTACCGAATGCATCCGGTACAGGCTATATCCTCAATTGCATAGACTGCTTGCAATCGATAAGCACTATTCGGCGCAACCTCAACCACATCATCGGCCGCATTCGCTGTTTCCACACAGACAAATCTCGAATAGTCCTGCTCTTCTAAATCCGCCATCTTGATTGATATCTCTTTCCCCGGATTCCAAACAATTGCCGTCTTGCTACCCGTCGATGAAATCCGAATGCGGCGACCCAGTGCGCCATCTTCTATCACCAGCTCAGGCTTTACATCGGTATAGATGCGATCGGTTTCTGATAAAAATGCGATCGCACCCGACTGCATCTTCTCTTTCCCATCATCCACCTTATCTAGATAGCTCGTATCCTCTAGTCCCAGCACCTTCACCTGATTGATATCGCCTACCGCAAAGTAGCTGTGAAACGCCTGGGTAATTGAAAACGTCTCTTCGCCAGTGTTGTCAGTGATCAAAGCAACTGTCAGTGTCTGACCTACCACAATCTCTATCACTAGCTCAAAGCTGTGCGGCCAAACTTTCTTAGTCTCCTCATCCGCACTCACACCTAGCCGAACTTTCGTCCCTTCAGCTGTTGCTTCAGTACTTAGCAGCGTCCACATCCGATTCCGCACAAACCCATGACTAGCGCGGCCCTGCCCCTCTGGATCGGGTCCAAACCAGGGCCAGCAGATCGGGATGCCTCCCTTAGTTGCCTTTCCTGGCTGGTAGTAAGCATTCTCGCTGACGAACATCAGATCGGCGTCTGCGTTCACGGGCTGAAAGGACAGGACCTGCGCCGCGTAGATAGAGACCTTCGCCTTTGCATACTCATTTTCGATAGTAATGACCGGGAATTCGCCCTTCCCCTCAACCACGCTGAGCTGCCCAGCGATACCAAATTCCTGATTCAGTTGCTCAATATTCATAGTTGCTGCCTGTAGACTCTTGCTTTGTCTAACTTTACGCTCGATCATGCAAGCTCGACTGTCTTCTTCTAGACCCGTCACTATTCGCTAGAATTAGAATATTCTCTAGAGCTGTCTTTGTTCACAGCTTGCGGTTGTGCCTAAGAAGGTCTTGGTTTGCCAGAATACAACCTGCAAACAGCAGGGTGCTGATGCAGTGCTGGCCACGTTCGAGCGGTGTATGCCCGCCGGGGAAAACGACGGTATCACCATCGAGACATCCGGCTGCCTGGGTCAGTGTGGCAGTGGGCCGATGGTGCTAGTCACCGCTGATAAAACTTGGTATAGCCACGTGCGCGTGCGCGATGTGCCGGTCATTGTAAAGCAGCACCTATTAGGCGATCGCCCGGTCACCTACCGGCTGTATCCGCTAGTGCATGGCAAGCAGCAAAGCTCTATTTGGATCTGGCTAGTAGGTGCAGCTTTGTTTCTAGCGCTTTGTGGGGCGATCGCAGTGGCAGTCGGCGGGCGATATGTCTCAGCTTGAACGTGACTCATCGCCTGCGGAAAAGGAGATGCAGGCCAACCAGGTTCGCAAAATTATTCATATCGATATGGACGCTTTCTATGCGTCTGTCGAACAAAGAGACAACCCTGAGCTGCGCGGTAAGCCAGTAGCGGTTGGCGGACTTCCTTCGCAGCGCGGAGCCGTTTGCGCCGCTAGCTATGAGGCGCGCCAGTACGGCATCCATTCGGCCATGCCTTCTCGGAGTGCGATCGCCCGCTGCCAGCATCTGATCTTCATCAAGCCCCGGTTTGAAAGGTACCGGGCGGTATCGGAACAGATTCGCGCTATTTTCTTTGACTATACCGACCTAGTCGAGCCGCTGTCACTAGACGAAGCGTATCTAGATGTGACCGTTGACAAGCAGGCTATCGGCTCGGCAGTGGCGATCGCAAATCAAATACGCGATCGCATTCGCACCGATCTACGCCTCACCGCTTCCGCAGGCGTCTCTATCAACAAATTTTTGGCCAAGATTGCCTCCGATCTAAATAAACCCGACGGACTCTCGTTAATCGGTCCGGACGACGCTGAAACATTTATCGAAAAGCTCCCGATAGAAGAGTTTTATGGTGTGGGTCCAGCGACTGCAACAAAGATGAAATCGCTGGGCATTCACAGCGGCGCAGATCTAAAGACCTGGAGTCAGGCCGAGCTAATTGGAGCCTTCGGTAAGGTGGGCAGCTACTACTACCGAGTGGTCAGAGCAGAAGACAATCGCCCGGTCAATCCTAATCGCATTCGCAAATCTATCGGCGCTGAGCGCAGCTTCTTCAAAGATTTGCGCAAGATAGAAGAGATGGAAGCGGCGCTAGTGAAGATTGCCACAGAAGTGCATGAGCGATTGCAGAAGAACAAGCGTCACGGCTATACCCTGACGCTGAAAATCAAGTATGACAATTACGATGCGATTACTCGTAGCCGAACGCTGGCAACGCCGATCAAGGAGAATGAACAGATTTTGCGGATGGCAATGGGGTTGTTGCTGGCGAATGTAGAGCGCGATCGCTCCATCAGACTACTAGGTATCACTGTGTCTAATCTAGCAGACCCGCAGCCGTACAATCAGCTAAAGCTAGATATCTAACGGTATATCGTCTTCTCTTATCCTCGAACAATGCTAACTTTTCTGCCTCTAGCAGTTTTCATCTGCTCTACAGTTGTTCTCTCAGCAATCGGCGCTATTCCACTCCGACAATCAAAAATCACTAGCCAACCCTGGTCTAGACCTAGTCCAGCAAGATAGCTATCAAGCTGTTCTAACCCCGCAGGTAAAGGATCGGGTCGATTCTGTCGCCATACTTTCAGTTCTAGTGCGACCACTGCGTCACGGTAGCGTAGGCACAAATCCATCCGTCCGCTACCGATCGCATATTCTCTTTCTAGCGTGCCTTCACCATTGACTACGCGGTGCAAGAAAGCCATCATCACTAGATGAGGCGCAATCTCTGGATAGGGCGCACCTTTCAACAATGGCTGACCGTGCTGTCGCCAAAAGGTAACAAAGGCGTCCAAGAGCTTATCTGTATCTAGACTACCGTCTGACTTTAGCCAGCTAGGAGCAATGGTCGGCAGTCCATCTTGCAATCCTCTGCTCAGCACCCTTGGCAACACTTCTCGATAGATCGGATTGGCAATAATCAACTTTCCAGCACTATTACGGGTCAGTAGGCCCAGATCTAGCAAAAGCCGAGTTGGATAGCCATCTCGCAACTGACGAAGCACAGAGATTAGAACACTATCTTGCAATGAGTCGATTTCGTCGATAAAAAGTGCCAGTGGACGCGGTGATTGTTGCGACCATAAAGTCAGAGCCGCTCCAATCCGTTCACCCGGTGACGTTTTTTCCAGGTAGGTGGATGCAAACTATCTGGCAGTCGAAACTGAGCTGTTCTTTGCCATGCACCCAGAATTGCTAGTTCTGCGGCGTCGGTATTGTCTGGAAAAGCAGCGCCGACTTCTACAGACATCATAGCGGCAGTATATTTGCCGCTGTCAGTCAGGGTTTCAGCTAAGGCTATCATGGCAGTCGTTTTGCCCGTCTGTCGAGGTGCATGTAGCACAAAATAGCCCTGCTGATCGATGATTCGCTGGACTTGGGGGAGTCGGGCCGTGGGCGGCAGCATGTAGTGAATGTCTGCTTTACACGGACCAGCAGTGTTGAACCAGCGGGGCATGGATGATGAGCGATTGAGAGCGCTTACAGTTTAGCGTGCTCTCAGCGATAGGAAATTCTCAAACCTTGTCTTACAGCAATATTCCAGCAATACAAGCTGTCGTAAAGCACGCTATCGTCCCGGCCACCATTGCCCGCACGCTAATTTTGGCGAGATCTGACTGACGCTCCGGCGCAATTCCGCCAATTCCCCCAATCTGAATACCAATCGATCCGATATTTGCAAACCCGCACAGCGCATAGGTTGCAATCACTACCGCTCGCTCCGAGATCGCATTCTCTTCTATCAACGCCTGCAAATCTAGATAGGCGATAAATTCGTTGAGAATAGTCTTCTTTCCTAGCAGCGTTCCCACCGCGCTACAGTCCGCCCACGGTACGCCCATCAGCCAGGCAACTGGCGCTAGCAGCACCGCTAAAATACTTTCAAGAGAAAGTCCTGGATAGCCAACTAATCCACCAAAAAAGCCAATCAGGGCATTTGACAGCGCCAGAATACCGAGAAAAGCAATGATGATCGCCCCTACGTTTAGCGCTAGCCGCAGCCCATCTAAGGTGCCTGTTGTCAACGCGTCAATACCGTTTACGCTTGTTCTTTCGACGGCGAGTTTGACCTCACCTTTGGTTGGCGAGATCTCTGTTTCTGGGAACATAATTTTTGAGATTGCCAGCGCTGCTGGGGCTGACATCACTGAGGCGGCGATCAAATGTTCGGCAGGAATGCCAAAGGATACGTACGCTGCCAATACGCCCCCGGCAATGGTAGCAAAGCCGCCTGTCATCACCGCGTGCAGCTCGGACATGGTCATCGTCGAGACGTAGGGTTTGATTAGCAGCGGCGCTTCGGTTTGGCCAACGAAGATGTTGCCAGCAGCGGAAAGGGTCTCGGAGCCTGAGGTTTTCATCGTGCGGACCATTAAGCGGGCGATCGCACTCACCACAAACTGCAAAACTCCATAGTGATACAGCACACTAATAAAGGCTGAGAAAAAGATAATCGTCGGCAGCACCTTGAACGCAAAGAAAAACTCTTCAAAATTTTCACCGAAGACAAAAGACGCCCCCGCATCCGAAAAATCTAAAAAAGCGCTCACCACGCTACCCAGCCATTGAAAAACCGCCAGCCCTACCGCCGTCCTCAAAATTATCAAGGCAAACAGTATCTGTAGCGCAAATCCCCACAGCACAGGCCGCCAGCGTACCGCCTGCCGATTGACAGACACCAGATACGAGAACCCGACAAACACACCTAGCCCCAGCAATCCGATCAGGCGTTCCATAGCTCACTCCAAAGCAGCAGATGCCGCAAATACTACCAGCTAGTGAGCCTCCAGACAGCGTCCTACGCCACGCTAAACTCCATTCCCGATAGGCTGTTAGACGTTTTGATAATCTTTTCGAGCTTAAAGCCGCTCTCTTCAAACAGCGTTTGAAACTGCTTTTTCGTCCGCCAGCCGCCGCCCGGTGTCGCCACGTTAATCTGCACGGCAAAGATACCGGGCATAATGCCGTCGGCTTCTGTCTTAGGTTCGTCAATATCTGGCACAAAGGACTGTAGCAAGATCAGCCGCCCGGTCTCTGGCAGAGCCGCTCTACAGTTAGCGATTATCTTTCTCGCATCTGCATCACTCCAGGCAGAAATAAAATGCTTCATCACAATCGCGTCTGCTCCCATCGGTACTGATTCAAACACATCGCCCGTTTTGACTTCTATGGCTGCTGGGTCGACTCCTTTTTTCGCGATATAGTCCTTGGCAGTCTGAGCCACATCTGGCAGATCGAACAGAATTCCCCTACAGCCATAGCGCTTCACAATGCTGGCGATTAGTCCGCCTTGCCCGCCGCCTACGTCCATCACGCTCTCGTACTGGCCGAAATCATACGCTTCTAGCAAACCTTCTACCTGAGAATCTGTAAGAAAGCTCATCGCTTTGATGAAAGTATCTTTACTCCATTCGTTCTCGTAGCAATAGGGATAGACTCCTATGCCGTTGGCCAGCTCAAAAGGAACAACTCCCTTTTCTAACGCTTCTGGTAAAACCTTCCAAGCATCCCACTGCGCCGGTTCTATTAAATGCATTGCCAGATGTCCAGCCGAAGGCGCTTTATTCGTCACTAGTAAAGCGGAAGCTTCCGTAGGTGCAAAAATTCTACCAGGCTTCTCTTCAAGGATGTCCACGTGAGCCAGCGCTCGAAGGATAAAGTACAGCCTTTCTGTATCGGTGTTTGTTTGTTTAGACAAAGACTCTACAGATTGTTCTCCGCCATCGTCTAACAGGTCGAATATTCCTAAGCGGGTAGAAACATAGAGACACTGACTTTTAACAAAAGTCAGCATCAGATCGAATACTCTCTGTTTTGCTTCGCTGTTGGAATTTTGAGTAATTGTCATTTGTCTTGTGTAATTAGAATTTGGTTGTCAAGCAAGAGCTCAGTACAAGAAAAGAGCAAGGGATTCCGCAATTTAAAACGATTTTTTAGATACATAGTCAGGAAACCCTTTCGGGGGGTTTGGGGGAGCTCGGGCCCCCAAGCGGGATTTAACGACTCCAAGCAAAAGAGGGGTTCAGGGGAAAACACATTAGAACAACCAGGCCAGGGATCATATTGTGTTTCCCCTATTCTTGACGCCTTGCCTCTCTTGCTTTTGAAACAAAATTCAGAAAGAACCTAAAGATATTCCCGCTTAATCTCCTCCAAGCTCAACCAGCTTCCCAATATTGAAATCAATCTTCAC
The DNA here is from genome assembly GCA_963772185.1 of uncultured cyanobacterium. GTDB lineage: Bacteria > Cyanobacteriota > Cyanobacteriia > Phormidesmidales > Phormidesmidaceae > Phormidesmis. The sequence continues at coordinate 74,429 of CAVYWR010000005.1, forward strand.
CCATCCCTTAATCCGCCGCAAATTATCCAACAACAATAGCGGAATCTGCCAGTTGTGCAGCATCAGGAAAGGCAGTGGGTCGTCCGGGCTAAGAACTGCGTCCGTCCCAGTTGTTACTTTATTCCACCATGCGCCTAGCTCAGAGCTAGATCGAACGCTCAGCAATCGCCACAGTTCATGGTACGTCCAGTAAGTCGGTTGACTGCCAATCAGCGGGGCAATCGGCGGCTCATTAGGTTCGCCATCAGCTAGATAGGCCGTGGCTACACCAGGATGATCGTGAAACATGGTGATAGCCGAGTGTAATCGCGGGTTGCACTCAATAGGATAGACCTGGCCGTCCTCAGTCTGGATCATGTCAAAACAGATCTGACCTGTCAGGTTCATCTTACGGATAAAGGTCTCTACCCATTGATAGATCGCCAGATTATCAACCTGTTCGTAGTTGATCTGAAATGGAGAAGATTTTGAGCAGCAGTGCAGCCGGATCTTTGCCTTTACGAGCAGTTGCGTGAAAGCAGTACTCCTGGCCGCGAATGAATTCTTGCATTACCCAGGGTTTGGCTTCGCTGATGGGGAGCGATCGCACATACCCCGCCATTCCCTCAAACGGCAGCTTAGTCAAATCCAGTCGCAGCACCGAATCATACGGAATACTTTTGACAATATACTGAGCCTGGTCGCTCTTAAAATCAAAATCTAGTATCTGCTGCGGATCCGTAATTCGAAAAACTTTCGGTGCAGATAGCCCTAGCGCTGCCGCCTGACTACAAAAAGCATGCTTATCGTCCAAGAGCGCAGTCTCCTCTGGATCTAGATGAAGCGACTCGCAGTAAGGCGCTAATGCTACCTTGGCAAGAGAATCATAGTAGCTAGCAATCGGACTAGACACTGGAACAAACAGATCAATTTTGTATTTCTTAGCAATATTCACTAGCGCTTGGCTGTAGCCATCGCTATCTTCTTCTGGGACCGGCACAGTAAAAAACCGCTTCACTGCCTTAGAGAACCGATGTCCGCTCAGCCAGTACTTGTGCGTTTCAACCAGATAGACCTCATGCCCATCTCGATAAAAAGAACGGGCTAGCTGTAGCGCCTTAGTCATCTTTGCGCCTGTAATTAGCACTCGCTTTTGCTCTAGTTTTTGCTCTAGTTTTTGCTCTTTCGCCTGCGCTGCTTCAGAGACTGTTCCTTTTAATTGCGATGCTTTTGGTCTCGGCTCACTCTTCTTTCCATCCAATCTCTCATAGAGAACATTAATGGCGACAGACGAAAGAATCAAACCAATGTTCAGCGGCAGCAGTAGTAACAATAAGATCAAAGTGCCTACATTCTTGAAGAAGACAGGCAAGAAATTGGTAAAGCGGCCAGCATTGGACTGGGGTGGGGCTAGAACCTGTGTCATATGCTGGCTACCTGTCTGCGTTAGGAGAATGACGCTTGACCAGTGTGAAGCCATCTCGAATAGGCAGCATCACCTGTTCTACGCGATCATCTTCGCTAAGAAACTGATTGAACCTTGTAATTGCTTCTCCATTAGCCGTCCGCTCGGCGGCATCTAGATAGGGCTGACCCTGCATTAGCGTATTGTCTATGCAGATAAACCCATCCGGTACCAGCAGCGAAGACTCTAGCAACAGATTGACATACTCGATGTAGCCGCCCTTATCCGCATCGATAAAGGCAAGGTCAAAAGAGGCTTCCGATGCAGCTAGCGATCGCAGCGTTTCAATCGCAGGCGCTACTTCTACCTGAATCTTGTGTCCGTGCTCAGATGCTGAAAAACAGCGCTGCGCAAACTCGGCGGCATAGGCATCAACTTCGCAAGCAATCAATAGACCATCCGTCGGCAAAGCTTCTGCGATCGCCAGCGCAGAATAGCCCGTGAACATACCAATTTCTAGCACCCGCTTCGACTGGCTAATCGCCACCAGCATCTTGAGGAACTGCCCCTCGATATGGCCCGAGAGCATCTCCTGCTCTAGCTCTTTAACAGTCGCGCCATCGCTAAACTGCTTACCCCAATCCTCCTGCTGAGTGGCCTTAGCAAGCTGTGCTAGCGCCGATGATTCAGCCGTCGTACAGGCAGTTAGATAGGGATCGAGCCCAGCGGCTAGCCGAGCCGCCTGTGAAAGCTCCGATTTGAACTGGGCTGATACAGACTCTTTTGCAGCAGCAGCCTCTAGCTGCTCTAGCCGCTGTACCAAGATGCCATGCGGCGTCACCGGACGAGCGACTGGCAAAGTATCTTTAGAAGAAGTAGGGATGGTCGTCATGCTCAAAGTTGTTTTGGGTAGAGTAGTCTCGTCTGAAAAGGAAGGGAATGACTCTCTTCAAGCAAGCGATAGCGCTTCTAGAGAATTCTCTTCAGCTAACAGCGGAGTAGAGAGAGGCTGACCTACCGTAGAAGGATCTTCTAGTCCAACATCACTACAGTGTGGCTCAATGCCCCGCCCACCTCTAGGATAGTCAGCACAGATGCGTTTATATCCATCAATTGCCTGATACAGCTCTGTTTGGCTCAACTCGTTCAGATAGCCACACTGGCCTACGCCGCCTTTTGGCAGAGGTGCAACTAGATTCTGGCCTCGCTTTTGAAAGATCTTCTGCTGCGAAGCCCACAGTGTTTCTTTGTTGTTGAGCACGTCGTGCCAAAGGCTGAGGCCAAATGAGCTGATCAATCGCATGATTCGATGGCAGGCTGCCTCGTCAATCCAGCTCAGCCGATAGCTAAGATACGCGCCAAACCCCATACCAATTGCCACCGCGTGCCCGTGCAACAGCCCCGCTTCAATCTCAAACCCTGGCGACCAGGTATGTCCGTATGCGTGCGGACGGCACTGGTGCGTTTCGTATAAGTTGTTATACTCAGCCGCAACGTAGCTGCGAATGGCTCCGCCTAGAATCTTTTGCGAAAGCGCGTTGATTTCCTGATCTTGCTGATTATTCTGCTGAGTACTGATTGTTCCAAAGCGAGTAGAGATTAGTCTGGGACCAGCCGCTTCTAGATCTTCAAACAGTTCGATATCCTTGATAGCAGCCATCTTGATAATCTCAATGATGCCGTGTCGCAGCCAGCCTTCTCTCAAAGTGCTGAAAAAGAAGCGATCGGTAATAGAGAGAATCGGAGGATGATACGCGCCAAAGAGATTCTTGTAGCCAAAGCCGTCGCAGCATGTGCGCGGGGATGGCCCCGCATCCACGCCTGCCACAATAGAGGTAGAGAGCATCACATAGGGCGTATTGCGATGATAGAGCGCGCAGGCTAAGCCGCCTGTGTCGGCCAAAACACCACCGCCGACTAGCAGAACTGGCTCATTGCGAGAAACGCCAAGCTGCTTGAACTCGCCTAGCATTTTCTCGACGGTATAGATGCCTTTGTCTACCTCCATCGCTCTGTGAACGCGCTTTTGTAGCGGAATATTGTGGTGCGCAAAGTAATGTTCTAGTCTTTCTCCGTAATACTGCTCTACGTTTTGATCGATCAAGCAAACACAGCGCCCATGAGAAATATAAACATCTCTGAGCAGCAGATTATCAACATCCAACGTATTATCAACAATCTTTACGGTGGTGAAGGTACTAGTTCTTACCAACGCTTCTACCGTTTGATCATCTGCTGTACTTTCAACAAAGCCAGCACTTTCTCTGAAGCAAGAAGTTGGATAGATAGCATGAGGGTTGGACTCGGTAAGCTGTTCTACTAACTCTTCGTAGATGTCTTGATGTTCTCCTTTAAGAAGATAGCTCAGCACCTTTTGACCGCTGAAATAGGAGCTTAATACGCGGTCAGCAAATGCGTGCCACCGCTTTCCTACAGTGGCATCAAAAGCAGAAATGAGTTCGGCTAGCGTTAGAAAAAATCGGCCTAAAGAAAAATTTAGACAGCTTCTAAGACTGCGGCAGGCGGATATAGCTGCGATCGCCCCAGCCGCGGCCAGCTCTTTGCCAAGGTGTCTCAGAGAAAGCGGGACTCTCTATTAGCGTTATGATTAAATTGTTAAATTCTTCTGTAGAGAAGAGACTATTGAGATCATCTTCTAGATGAGAAGTATTGGCTAGCGGTTCTGCGTTCTGGCTAGATACAAACGCCTTGAACGTAGGCACGACAGACTTAGACACGGTAGAGATCATGTTTGAGCTAGATAGCAGTTGATACACAAGAAAGAAATTCTGACCTAATTCTTACTATTGTTTTTATAGTCTTTATTCTTTTATCTGTTGTTAAAGCATTCACCTAAGCTTTTTCAACATAACACGGTATTAAAGTTGGTCGTTTAATCTGGAGGAGTATTTAAAGGAAAGATACATATGTTCTACAAACGCACAAAAAACTGTTAGTGTCAATGTATCTTTTGAAAGGGAAACACCACATTTGTATCACCAACAACAGTTTTTAAGTTTTCGCTGATGCGGTCTTTCTATCACTTATGAGGTTGCTAAATCTGGCTAGTGACTTGTTACTGATTTGGGCTCTACTAGGCGAAAGATGGCGTACACCAGCGCTCCCGAGGCCATACCAGGTAAGACTTCATACAGATTGCCAGAAAGTCCAGCCTGTCTCCAGATGATGGCAACAACCACTCCGACTAGCATCATTACGATTGCGCAGGGCGTAGAAACTGGCTTTTGCCAAGATCGAAGCACTAGCAGCACGCCTAGACCCGAGGCCAAAATCGACCAGGCAAAAATGATCAGGCTAAAGACACTTTCATTGTTAGTCAGTGCGATCGCCAGCACAATCGCCGTCACTACCAGCGTTCCTATCTTCGCCAACCGATAGGAGTGAGACATGCCAGGAAATAAATCTTGAGTTAGCGCTGCTGAACAAGAGAGAATCTGCGAGTCAGCCGTAGAAATAGTTGCCGCAAACAGTCCAGCGAGCATTACGCCGACTAAAATACCCGGCAGCAGGTCACTAGAGAGAGAAAGCAACGCCAGTTCAGGATCGTCTATCTGCGGTAACAGCACTCGCCCAGCTAGCCCAATTAAAATTGCTGAAAACGCCGTAATCAGGCCGCAGATTGTTCTGATGTCTCTAGCCTTACCCATATTGTCAGCAGAGTTAATTGCCATTGCCCTGACAACAATATGCGGTTGTCCTACACCTCCAAATCCAGCGACTACCCAGCCGATAAAGAAGGGCATAAAGCCCCAGCCCAGATCCAGTGGAAACAGAGCTACCAGGCTACTATCTGCATTACCTAGCTCCGTAAACAGATTGCCAAACCCGGCAGTTGCATTGATAGTTACTACTAGCAGTACCAGCAGCGCGCCAATCATTACAATCGTCTGAACCGCATCCGTCCAGATAGAGGCGCGAATGCCGCCCGAAAAGCAGTAGGCAACCACAATCACCGCGCCAATGATAACGCCCCAGGCATAGTTCCAGCCGAAGATGCTGCTAAGCGCCTTGCTGCCAGCCAAAAGCTGCGCGGCTGCGTAAGCACCCAAGAAGAAGATCGTAATCAGCGCTGAAACACCAGAAATTAACCGGTGCCCTTTCTGCTTTTGTGCTAGAAAAGCTGGTACTGTCTCCGAATCAGAGGCTTCCGAAGTCTCCCTTAGCTGCCTGAATACCAGCAGCCAAGAAAGATAGTCGCCGATTGCCCAGCCGATTGCCAGCCAGATCGAAGAAATTCCCTGTGTATAGGCATAGCCTACTTGAGCCGTGAATAAAAAGCCGCTTTGTCCGGTAGATAGCGCTGAGAGCGCTACTAGCCAAGGGCCGACTGTCCTACCAGCTAGTAAATAGTCAGCCGTGGTGTCTTGCTTTTGCGTGGAAGAGTAGAGGCCAACTACCGTAAAGAGTATGACAAATGCGATGAAAGTGAGTGCTGTAGATATCATGAATCGTTTTCTGTGCCGCTCTATCAATAACAGAGTTGCACGGTTAGATAAATGTACCTTTATCGACAAGTGTTAAAGGCGTTTTGATGATAAAGCAGAGATCACAAAACTCTTCTACTACGCCTTTTGATTACAGCTCTACTACAGCAGTCCTCTATAGCGGATGAACATCAGCACAGCAGACCAGCTACCCAAGGCCACTTTGATAGCCACCAGGACATTTAGTACAGGAATCCAGCCAGCGTCTAGCAGCGTATCCGGCGGTACCAGCGTAGGTAGAACGACGCCAGATAGCGACAGCGCAGAAAATACGATAAAGATCAAAACAGAGACTTTCTCTAGCGCTGATGCTTTCCAGCGCTTATAGATCTGCTCCATCCGCTTGGCGTCAGAAACAATGACCACTAGGCCAATGGCTGTTCCTCCAGCAACGCCTGCTGCGAAGCCACCGCCTGGGCTGAGATGACCACGAATCGCTAGCTCGACCGCGATCAGCGCTGCAATAGTCGCTCCTAGCTTGGCTAGGACAATAGAGGGATAGTCAGAAAACTGACGAATGTTGCTAGCTGGCTGTTCATCAGCAAGCAAAAACCGAACGCCCATGATCGCTAGCGTAAATACCACGACTTCAAAGATGGTGTCGTAGAGTCGATTTCTGAAAATGATGCCAGAAACTGTATTAGGGACGCCGCTTTCGCTAGCCACGATGTCCATGATCGAAGGGTCAATCGCCAGCGCTGCGCCTGATACACCAGTTAGCGATAGCGCAGGCAGAAAAATAGGAGAGATTAAGATTTCTACAAGCAAGATAATGCCAGCCACAATATAAAGATTTCTCACGATGACTGCTCCGCTGTTAGATCTGGTTGGCTAGGTGACTGGTTTAATGACTGGCCAGATATTTGCCCCGACACTTGCCCCGAAACTTGCCCCGAAACTTGTTCTGATACCTGGCACACTGGCTGGTTTGATGTGTCCTAGCTTTTGAGAAGAGAAGATGGCGACTACATAGAGCGTCATCGATAGCATCGTGCCGACTAGGGCTTCGGTGAGCGCAACGTCTGCCGCGCCAAATAGCGCATAGACCAGCGCGGCGATCGCACCCAAAATTCCCCTGAGCACCAGCGCCTGATAGGGACTAGTCTGAAACACCAGAAGCCCTCCGACCATTGGCATCAGCGCGACAATCGCCAGCAGGTAGCTCTGGTCGCTTAGACTCTCAGCAAAGCTTTCAAAAAGATAGTTAGGCATCTATACTCCCCGCTGTAGATTCACCCGCTGCGCTATTTCCTAAGCCACCCGTTAAGCCGGGTATCGAACCGATCAGTGAGTCACTCATAGAGCTACCGATGGGCCCATCGGCCTCGCAGGCCGTAGAACAATACGCCAGCACATAGCCCAGTACAGTATTCCAAACGCAAAGGGCAATTAGGGCCAAGACCAGCAGCGGCCATTCTCTAGGAATTTGAAACAACAGTCCGACCACAATCGCCATCGATCCTAAAGTGTCAGAGACAGAGAGCGCGTGCAGCTTGAACAAAACGGTGCGATCGCCCAGCATTGGCCAGCTACCCCACATCCAAAAGCCGACCCCGACGCTGATACAAAACAAGCTAAGAACATTCATCGTTGCTTCAGTCATGCTTCAACACCCTCTCGTTCACGACTCTTAGCGCCTGTGCTAGCAGCATCACCGCTGCATTTCCCATACTTAATATCAGCACGCCAACTAGCCCGATCATCCAGTCATCTCTGAGGACGGAAATGACCAGCACGATCAAGGAGGTTTTGGTAGAGATACTGGCAAACGCTAGCATCCGAGGCCAGATGCCAGCGTCGCGGCAAGCCGTAGCAATCGGAATTAGCAACGCTAAGATCATCAAAATCAGTAGTACGTTCATAGCTGCTCCTGCGGGTTTTGCGGGCCAACTTGAGGACTAGCTGCGGGGCCAGCTTGAGAACTCCCTACGGGGGCAAGCCTGCGAGTGGGGCGCTGTACGTAGTGGACCTCGTAGAAATTGTCTGTATCGTGATGAATGACGATGGTTTTAGGCGTGTAGGTAATCAAAAATACGTCTAGAAAGATCAGCGCGGGAGGTCTTCTAGGCTTGGAGCGAATCTGGCCGATGCACTCTTCTGAATGCGGCCGAAAGATCATCTCTACTGCCTCGATGTATGCCGTTGGAATTGCGATCAGCAGCTTACGGCCGACGCTAGTCCATTCCCTCAGCGAGTTTGATTCTGGTCTGTGGCTAGCTATCTCTGAATCAGCCGTACTTTGATGAGGGAGTAGCAGCGCGATCGCAATCCCAATCGCCACATTCGTCAAGCTAGTATCCGCCGTTAGCAGCAGCCAAACTGTTAGCTTGAAAATAAAGCCAAAGAGTCTATTCACATCGCGGCCCTCCATAAAAACACAACTAGTACTAGGCTCATCGCTCCCATCAGATGCTCAAACTTTTCCGGCTCAGCCGGAAGCTGTAGGGTGATCTTCCGGAAAACTAGCAGGTAGGCTAGCCAGCCTGCTGCGACCTTTGCGATCGACTGGGTCAACTTGCCGATGGTGTAGGTTTCTAGCGTCAGTCCGCTAGCGACAAACAAACTACCTGCCAACAGCAGCGCCGCCGCACCAAACCAGACATCTGTTCTGTCTTTTGAAGGTTTGCTAACCGTCGGAGCACTACTCGTCAAGACCGTGCCGTCACTGTTCTGAGCTTTGGAATAGCCAGCTATAGAAAGCTCGAACGGCAAAAAGATAAACTTTGCGAAAACGACCGCGCTGCCTACCGCCGCCACGCTCATCATTGACAGCTGCCAGCCATCTAGCTGTCCTAGCGTCAGCGCCTTTGCCCCATAGCCTGCTAACAGCGGAAAGCCAGAAATTGAAAGTGAGCCAACAACCAGGCCAGCCCACAGCTCCGGCCTGATCGACGTTTTTTTCAAAATCTCGAACTGACGGCTAGGCAAGTTGCCAGCGATCAAAAACAGCAGTGCCTTGGCCAGTCCGTGACTCAGCGCATACAGTCCAGCAACCGCAGGCGCAACCAGAACAAACCCGAGCTGAGAAATAGTGCTCCAGGCTAGCAGCCGCTTCGAATCTTTTTCTAGAATGGCGCAGCTAGTACCCAGTATCGCCGTCGCTACTCCGAAGAACTGAACAACCGGCAGAATCTCTTCGACCAGTAGCGCACAGCGCACCAGCGGAAATATACCGGTTTTGATCACCGCGCCAGACAGCAGGGCTGACACTGGCGTCTCTGATTCCGAGTGAGTTAGCGGCAGCCATAGACCCGAGACGAAGATGCCGCCTTTGGTGAGTAGCCCCAAGAAGATGAGTGCGATCGCCTCTTTGGGCGCATTGCCCAACCCAGCAAATGCAAACGACTGATTAGCCTGATAGACCAGCACTGCCCCTAGCAGATAGAACAGCATTGCCGTATTGCTAATCAGCAAATAGCGCAGGCCCACCCAGATAGCCCGGTCCGTTCGCGGATAGACCATCAGCAAAAATGCCGATACCCCAATCACCTCTAGCGCCACATACAGACTCATAAAGTCCGCGCAGATGAAAATAGCGTTCACACTCGCGTGCAAAATCAGGATCTGTGTGAAGAAAAAAGCCCCTTTTTGAGTCGGCCAGCAGTACAGCACGACCGCCATCATCACCAGCGCATTGAGCAGTACAAAGTAGCCACTCATCGAGTCAACTAGTAGCAAAACGCCAAAGCTATCTACTAGCTGTATGCTCAGCGCTGATGGCAGCGCAATCTGATAGAGCCCAATTCCTGCCGATAGCAGCATCACCATCATTGCCAAGAACCGAGCCAGGCTAGGCAGCAGATAGACAGCAAAGCCCATAAACAGCGGCAGCGCTATCCAGGCAATCATCACTTTCTCTATTACCGTTCCACTCATCCTGTGGACTCCTCAATTTCATCACAGTTTAAAGAGGGATAATTCTTCGATAGCTTCATCACACCCACCAGCATCAGTGCCTGAATTGACAGCCCAATTACAATCGCTGTCAAAATCACCGCCTGCGGCACCGGGTCAGCATAGGAAGCCGCCTGTGGTGACTCTTCCGATACAATCGGCGTAAAGACACCTGTGCGCGCTGATATCAGTACGTAGAACGAGATCACGCCTGTGCTCATCACGTCCATAGACAGCACCTTCATCAGCAGATTCTTCTTAAGCAGGATGCCGAAGAATCCAAACAAAACGGTGATAAACACACACGCTTCTAAAAAAAACATTTGACCTTTCCAAGCTTGTAGCTCGTACTTTGTAATCTACAAAATTATCTATTACTCATAGCCTTTAGTCAATGGTAATTGATATTTCATTGACTAAAGTCTATTCTAAAAACTGTACGCACTGATTTGTGTACAGGGAGCTATCCATATAGATCTACCTGTATGTGTCGTAAATGCCTAAACCCTACCTTCCACACTGAAGTTAAGCCGCACGATAAGCTGCGGCTAAAAATAGAAACTATACGCTCTGATCTTCTCTATGCTCGAATGAACTCGTACGCTTTTAGGTAGTGCTCGCAAGGAGCTTTCCAGGAATAGTCACAGCGCATTCCCTGTTTTGCCAGCTTTTCAAATAGGCTAGGCTCATTTCGATACAGGTCAAAGGCTCGGCTTAGGGCTGATTCTAAAGCGATATTGTCGTTCTCATAGAATACAAAGCCGTTGCGCTCTTCTCTAGGTCGCTCGTCATAGTCCCAATCAAATACGGTATTGACTAGGCCACCGACGCCACGGACGACGGGTACTGTGCCGTAGTTCAAGCTGATGATTTGGGTTAGCCCACACGGTTCGTAGTTGCTCGGTACGATTATGATGTCTGCTGCGGCGTAGATCAGATGGGCTAGCTCTTCATAGAAGCCGATCTCTAGGTGGCAGTCTACGTTGTCGTTTAGAAAGCGCTTCTCATGCCAGAACCAGTCGTTAATAGCGGATTCTGTTGCAGAACCTAGCAGCACAAACTGTGCGCTCTGCTCTAGGCAATAGTAGAGAGCGTGATGTACCTGGTGCATCCCTTTTTGCTGATCCAATCGACCGATAAAGGCGACGATCGGCTTGTCGTAGGCCGCTAGCAGCAGTTTTTCTCGCAGCGCTTTTTTGACGAGCGCTTTGTTTTCAAAATCATCAACCGAATAGTTGACTGGGATTTTGCTATCGATTTTTGGATCCCAGATGGTGTATTCGATGCCATTCAAGATGCCGCCAAACTTGTCTTGATGCTCTGCCAAGGTAGATTGCAAGCCGCAGCCAATGTCTGTAAAGCGGGCCTCCCAGGCGTGGTGAGGCGAGACCGTATTGACGTAGTTGGAGTAGACAATGCCGCCTTTCATGAAGTTGATGGCGAAGGGATTGCCATTGTCCAGCAGGCGAGCGGTGTTGAAGTAGTATTCAGCGCGGTTGAGTCCGGTGGCCTTGAGGATGTCTACGCCCCAGGTGCCCTGGTGTTTGAAATTGTGGATGGTGTAGCAGACGCGCTGCCTTTCCATGCCAGAGTACTGATACATCTCGTAGAGCATTACCGGAATGAGACCGGTCTGCCAGTCGTGGCAGTGGAGCACGTCGGGGCGTTTGTTGCTTTTTAGTAAAAACTCCAGAGCGGCTTTGCTAAAGAAGGCGAAGCGAACCTGATCGTCCCACTCGCCGTAGACTTTGCCTCGATCAAAGAAACTGTCGCCCGAGTGTGGCTCGATAAAAAAGCACAGACGACCGTGGACCCAGCCGCACTGAACAGAGCAGTGAATTTCGCCGTCGTACCAGGGCACGTAGAGGTCGCGGTAGGCTTCGTGCATGCCCCAGACGTGGTCGTAGCGCATACAGTCGTATTTAGGCAGGATGACTTCTACGCAGTGGCCCTGACGTTCTAGTTCGCTGCTGAGGCCATAGACAACATCGCCCAGACCGCCTGCTTTGATTACGGGTGCGCACTCGGAGGCAATCTGCACTATGTACATAGGAACTCTCCAGATTCTTGTTATGAAAGTTTACGTTATATGGATAGATAAGCAGAAATAGATGTGAATTTCGAGAGGATCGGCGGTAATAGGCACGTGATTTTGTACAGGTTAGTACGCCGATAGCTTTAGAGAAATGCGTCAGGAGAGAGAAGTTAAGCGACTCTGCGGTAAATATTGATGTCCTCGATATTGTGGACGCGCGTGTAGTTTTGATCGAGCGCCGTCTGCAATATCTCAGCCATTTCGGGATAATATTTCAGATAGAAAAGATCGTCTTTTCTTAGGATAAACTCAGGCTCTAGGGCCAGCAATCGTTTCATCTCGCGGTGGCTAGACCAGTTTGGCCCGTACAAGACCTGAAGCACATTGTCTCTGCCGATGGTAGAGGGATGGGTGGTTGATAGGGTGAGCGGATAGGTCTCTAAATACCAATAGACGATGTGATAGCTGGTCAGATAGATCGATTGATCTTCGAGTCCGTTATCGATAAAGTAATCTGTAATTTGTCTGGCTGCGGATTGATCGAGCGGTTCATTGGCTAGACCTCGAGGCAAAATGAGTGCGTATTGATTGAAGATGGGATACGCGCATAGGCATAGGGTGAGGATTGCGATCGCAAGCTGCCGTCTAGTCTGAATCACCGCATCGAGCCCAACCGCGAGAACGGGGGCAAGGAAAGGCACCAGCTGAAGCCAATAGTGCCCGTGAAACGAGCTAGTGCTAAACATAGAGAACTGTAGAGTCCAGACAAAGACGATGGTTAGTGACCACCCTAGGCGCTGTTGGGGGTGCATGCTTTTGTGTCGCTTGATGATGGCCCTAGCGGCTATAAAGGTCGCAACTCCCCACAGAATCTGTATACCTACGTCGTCTAGTTCTAAAACTCGGTCTAGCGCGCTATGCCACCCTTGACTCCATCCCTGGCTAACTACTTCAGAACTGTTTGTTGCTATACCGGCGCGATGCAAAGAGGCAACGACTACCGAGTTCCACCACACCTGTGGGATCCCTGTTAACCAGTAGGGAAAGAAGCTGAGAAAGACTGGTATGGCACTGCCTACGCTATAAGCCAGTCCACGTAATACTTGGTTGGCTAGAGGCTGTCTTAGACCTATTATCAGCAGATATAAACCGAGTCCAATCGTTACATAGGCAGTGTTCAGCCGTACCATAGCCGAGATAGAGAGCAGCAGGCCGCTGTAGAACGCAGTTGCATTAGTGATGCCTCGCTTTACCAGCAAATAAAACGCTAGCGTCAGCGGCAAAACCGCAACGTGTTCGCTCATCACGGCTTGTCCTGAAGGCAATATTGATAGCAGCAAGACTGTCAACACGCCTGCGAGTCGTCCGGATCGAACTGTGGTCAACTGCTGAGCCGTGCGGTTCACAATAAAAGCAGTGAGGGCAACGACGAGGGCTCCGGCGAATCGTACTGATGCGATGGTTTTGCCAAAGAGCAGGATAGCGAGTGAATAGAAGCCGAAGGCAAAGGGAGGTTTGAGGTCCCACAGCTGTGTGTAGGGGAGATGGCCATCTAGAATCGACTGGCCGATTAGGATGAAGGTGCTTTCGTCCCAGTCAATGACGGATTCAAAGAAGAAAGGCAGTCGACAGAACAGCGCCAGCAGCAGCAGCGCTAAGGCAGGCGCTCTAGAGCGTGATTCTTCAGCGCTCTTTTTTGTGGTCAGCTTCATTGGCTACCTGCTCGTTTCAACATATTAGATTCTAAATGCGGCACCACTTCGCAAGATTTGCTTAACGCAGATAAACCATACAGCTAAACAGCTAGATCAACTAGCCAGGCTAGAGTAGATAAGGGATGCGCGCTCATATAATGTACCGACAAACCTCACTTTCTGAGCCCTCGTCCCAACCCTTTTCCCGAAGGAGAAGGGAGTTAGATCTGAAGTCCCTCTCCCCACTCTGTGAGAAGAGCAAGCTCTACGGGAGAAAGATTTAGGACGAGGGCCAAGCGGTACGCTATTTGTTTGCGGTTCCCTAAGAGGTCAAGCGCCTCTGTTCTTTTCAAAAAGTCAGTCGTACTGTGAATCTCTATCTTTGGGCGGCTGGGTAAGGCGACCATCTTCCATATAGACAATGCGATCGGCAATATCGAGAATTCGATTGTCGTGAGTGACCAGTAAAATGGTGCAGTTTTGCTCTTTGGCAAGCTTTTGCATTAGTTCAACTACATCGCGGCCCGATTTTTTATCGAGAGCGGCGGTCGGTTCATCGGCCAGAAGGATTCGTGGACTGCTGACTAGAGCGCGGGCGATCGCCACTCTTTGCTTCTGTCCACCCGAAAGACTTTCGGGATAGTAGTCAATCCGTTCACCTAGTCCAACCTGATTGAGAATTGCGATCGCCCGCTCATCCAACTCTGCTGTCGGCACCTGATCATGCAGCTCTAGCGACATTCGCACATTCTGTTTTGCTGTCAAGAAGCTCATTAAGTTGTGTGCCTGAAAGATATAGCCAATTTGCTTACGCAGGTCAGTGAGCTGCTGCTTCGTCGCGCCCAAAATCTCATTACCTAAAATCTTCAGACTGCCTGCTTGAGCCGAACGCAACCCACCCATTAGCGTGAGCAGGGTCGTTTTACCCGAACCGGAAGGGCCAGTCATAATCACGATCTCGCCAGCTTTAATGTTCAGCGTGATGTTGTGTAAAACCTGCTTTTTTAGTTCGCCACTACCGAAGCTGTGATTTAGCTGCGCAATGGAAATAACTGAAGGCGCAAGCAATAGAGAGACCTCGGGCGTAAGCGCAGCTATGTTCATACTAGATGTTGATTGAAATGATGTATTAAAAGATGTCAGCAGGGTCAGCCGAACGCAGTTTTCCAAGCGCGATTAGCCCAGAGCCGCTACACATAATGAGCGTCAAAGATAAAACAATTACAGCTCTGCGCGCCTTCATCACGACCGGTAGTGCAGTCGCGCTGTAGGTAATTTGATACAGTCCAAGCGAGAGGAAAAACCCTGGAATGAAGCCCAAAATAGCAAGGACAAGAATCTCTTGGGCTAGGACGCCAGTAAGGTAGCGATCGCTATATCCCATTGCCTTGAGCGTAGCGTATTCACTCAGGTGGTCAGAAACATCGGTATACAAGATTTGATAGACAATCACCGTACCCACAATAAACCCAACAACAGCACCCAGATTAAAAATAAACCCTGTTCCACCTTCTCCCCAGTACTGCCGCTCTAATTCGATAAACTCAGCCTTGGTTAAAACTTTGACATCAGGTAACAGCCCTGCCTGAAGCCGCGCTTGAACTTCACCTAGTTCAGCATCAGGCTGCAGTTGAACAATGCCAATATCAACTTGATCAGGCGAGCGATCTGGAAACAGCGTCAAAAAGCTAGAAGTGCCTGTGACTAGATTCCCTTCTGCGCCAAAGGATGCGCCTAAAGAGAACACGCCTACAGCCTGAAATTGCTTTCCGCTAACCTCTGTCGTAACTTTTCCCTGCTCTTGAATAAGACTTGGAATAGGCCCAAATTTTTCATTGGATAGCTGGTCGAACAATCCTCTATTTAGTAGCTTTAGCTGATTTAGCTGGTCTGCATCTTGTAAAAAGACAAAGGGCGGCTGTCCAGGCTCGATACCGAAAACTTGAATATCTCGACTCAATCGATTTTCTGGATTTCGCCACGATCCTGTTCCAATATACAAAGCACTGACAGAAGCTACCCCTTCGTAGCCACTGGTCTGATAGAGCCGCTTGCGTGGAAAGCTAGGTATCCCAAAGACAGTTTTCGTCTGCGGATTTATCAGGACTAAATCGGTTTGGAGCAGACGGTGAGGCTGCGTAGCACTGTCATAGAGGGCTTCGAGCATACCCATCTGGATGAATATGAGAATGTCGGCAAAAGCAATTCCCGCTAGTGCTACGGCTAGGCGCGGTTTTTGCTTCATGATCTGGTGCAGAGCCAGCGGCGTTTTACGGCGAAATTGCTTCAATATCGAAAGCATTACAGTGCCTCGTCAGTTTGAATAGCAGCCTCAACCTGAAGATTGGTCAGATCAGCCGCTTTTTGACTGTCCTCTGCGTTCAGCGCAATGCGAACTTCCACGACACGACTATCCAGGTTACTGCCTGGCTGATTGCTAAAAACTGACTGTTTGATCACTGTCTGACCGATGCGTTCTACTTCGCCCGCTAGCTCATTGGCAAAAGCGTCTGCCACAATCACAGCGCTCTGCCCTATCTGGATCTGTTGGATATCCGATTCGTCTACTTCTGCAACTACAATCATGCGTTGCGTTTGGCCAAGTTCAACAATGCCTTGCTCGCCAATCTTTTCACCAGGGTAGCTGTGAATGTTGAGCACTTTTCCAGAGATAGGCGCGCGAATTTGAGCTTGCGAGAGTTCAGTAGTTGCCAACGCTAGTGCGGCTGCGGCGCTATCGACCTCGGCTTGGGCCAAGGTAAGGCTCTCAGGGCGAACCTCGCTAATATCGTTCAGTGTCGCTTGGGCAGCGGCGATTTGCGACTGAAGGGTTTGACGCGATCGCCCTTGTTCAGCCTCAGCTTCTGCAACCCGAGCTTGAGCTATCTCTAGCGCCACCTGCTTTTCATCTTGAGCCGAAGTCGAAACCGCGCCCTGCTGATATAGCTGTGCAAAACGCTCAAACTCTACTTGAGCATTTCGCTGCTCAGCGCGCAGTCGATCTAGCGTTGCGCCCTGGGCCGAGATGGTGCCCTCTAGGTCAGCTTTTAGCTGGGTAACTGTAGCTTGCTGAGCGGCGATCGCGCCTTCCTTTTCCCCGGCTCGCACCAGCGCTAGCGACCGCTCAGCCTCTTGCAACCGTGCCTGCGACTGAGTCAATGATCGCATTAGCCGGTCTTTAGAATCTAGTACAGCAATCACCTGCCCGGCTTCGACTGCCTCGCCTACTGTGACTAAGAGCTCAGCAACGCGATCGCCCTCTAGCGCCAGCGGCACTGATAGATTCAACACAGTCGAAGCAGGCTCTAGATAACCTAGCGCCACCACGACAGGCGCTAGCCCCAAACCAGGTGCAGGCTCTTCGGCCGTGTGTCTAATGAGCGTTGGACTATTGAGCATCGGCGTTATGTAGATCACTAGGCCACTAGTAACGGCAGCCAAGAGTCCAACTCCTATAAGCCACCTAGAAGGTTTGGCATACTTTGACCAGATTTTTATGGTCATACAGAATACGGGTATAATAAAAGAGCGAATGTTCATTCTCATAATAATCCATAGCATTCGATTGTCAAGCTTTATAGCAAAGCGCGGAAAGCTATAGATTTGGACTAGCTGATCTAGCAACTCATTGATTCACTGCTCTATGCCTAGAACCCGAGACGAAGAAAGCTTTCAAAAGAAGCGACAGGAAATTTTAGAGACTGCGACTCAGTGCTTCATTGGGTCCGGCTTTCATGGCACAGGAATGGCCAAGATTTGCAAAGCGGCTGGTATGAGTCCGGGGGCGCTATATCGCTATTTCCCTTCTAAAGAATCGATGATCGAGGCGATTGTAGAGCAGCAGCGAGCGGATGCGGCTTTGTTTATAGCAGAGCTCATGCAGGCTGAAAACAAGGCAAAAGGATTTGCGGTGCTGATGGCGAAAGCGGTTTTGTTTCTAGCAAAAGATCGCCACTACTGTCAGCTTTCAGTAGAAATTTCAGCAGAAGCAGCCAGAAGTGAGACGATCGCGCAGCTGCTCGTAGACACTGACACCGATCTCATCACCGCCTTCATGACGGCGCTAAAGCAGGGGCAAGTAGCAGGTCACATCAACAAAAAATTAGCGCCTGAGGCAACCGCGCAGCTATTTATGATGATGGTAGATGGCTTTGTCGGACGGTTGGCTTTTGAAGTTGATTGGGATGTGAACGCGATCGCCCAGCAAACAGAAATAGCTGTTCTTAAACTACTCGCTCCCTAGCTGGTTGGCAGCTGGTCAGCGATCGCATTTCCACACTTAAACCGCTACTACCGCGCGGTAGCGAGCCTTTCCATCTCGCACGTGCTGAAGCGCCTGGTTAATATCTGTCATCGCAAACTGCTCGCACATCGGCGCAATCTCATGCGCTGCGCAAAACTCTAGCATCGCCTGCGTGTCCGAAGGCGATCCAGCCCTTCCACCGACTAGCCTTTTCTCGCTCAGAATCAGCGACATCGGAGACACCTCTAGCGCAGACTCAGGAACGCCACAGATAATCAGGGTGCCTTCTGGAGATAGCGCGTTGAGATAATCAGTCCACGGCACATCCGCAGAAACAGTCGAAACAATCATGTCGAATCGACCCACTGCTTTTTCCAGCGCATCCGGCGATTCCTTGGTCGCAATAAAGTCCGTAGCGCCTAATTCTCTAGTCGACTCTTCCTTTGATCGAGTTGTACTCAACCCCGTTACCTGCGTGCCCATCTTCGCCAGAAATTGTACGGCTAGATGACCTAGACCACCTACGCCCAGCACCGCTGTATTCATCCCTGGCTGGACGCCGTGATGCTGCATTGGCGACCAGACGGTAGTGCCCGCGCACATTAGCGGCCCAGCAATAGCAGGATCGAGCGCGTCAGGAATGGGAACGGCCCAACGAGATTGCGATCGCACCCGATCCGCCCAGGCACCATTGCGGCCTACAATCGTCTGCATCACCTCATCTTGATTCAGGCACACAGACTCCTTCCCGACCCCGCAGTTCCGACAGTGATTGCAAGAGGCCGACTGCCAGCCAACGCCTACTCGCTGACCGACCCGCGATTGATCGACGCCGCTGCCCACCGCTACAATCTTGCCAATCGCCTCATGCCCTGGGATAAATGGATAGCTAGACATGCCCCAGTCATTGTCAATCATGGCAATATCGCTATGACAAATCCCACAAAACTCGACCTCTACTTCCACTTCCCCTGCCGCTAGCTCACCAGGATCGTACTCAAAAGGCTCTAGCTTTCCACCTTTCTCTTTGCAGGCGTATCCCTTGATCATGGTGGCGCTTCTCTTAGTAAGACTATGGGTGGAACTATACTCTTGTTCTCCCTTTTTTTCAAGCTGAAAAGATGTCCCTGATTCAAAGCAACAATTTTCTAAAACAACGGCTCGTGCTATGGCCTGCTATTTGCCTTTTACTGGTCGCAGGCTGCGCTGACTCTGAGCCTTCCTCACAAACGATTCAGTCTCAGCCCTCTGCTGCACCCACTGAAACTGTGGAGGCAGTTCCAGTACCAGCTACGCCCGTACCTGCCGCTGTCGCTGAACCAACTGAAGGGGCAATCACAGAAGAGGAGCAGATCTGGGAGCAGCTGGCCCAGGCGAATGAAGAGACCTATGTGGTGCTGTTGCGACATGCGATCGCTCCTGGCACCGGCGATCCGGCCAACTTTGTAGTAGACGACTGCACTACTCAGCGAAACCTTTCTGAACCTGGACGACAGCAGGCAAGAGACATTGGCGAAATGTTCCGAAGCCGCAACATTCCGGTGGCAAAGGTACTGACTAGCCAGTGGTGCCGATGCCTGGAGACGGCTGAGCTGATGGACATTGGGCCAGTAGAGCCTTTTCCTGCAATTAATTCTTTCTTTCGCGATCGCTCCACGGCTGACGCTCAGACAAACCAAGTACGAGAATATATCTTTAACAATCAAGACCAAACCGGCGTGATTGTCATGGTGACGCATCAGGTGAATATCACTGCGCTCACCGATATCTTTCCTCCCTCTAGCAGCGCTGTTGTTCTTCAGCTAGATGACAGCGACAATCAGCTAAACGTGATAGGACAGATTCTAGAAGAAGGCGTTTAAGGGGTTTGGGCCGCTGTCAACCCAGGCTGACCAGGGAGTGGAGCTGGCTGGCTAGCTGACTCTGCCGCTTTGTGCAGATAGCCAGAGAGATTGTTGAGAAAAGCCGCGCTCATTACGTCGGGAGCGGCTCGCTGGGCTGGAGTGCTAGATCGAATCAGATGAATCATCGGCAGCTCTTTTGCCAGACCGACGAAGACCAGCCGAAATCCAATCTTTTGAACGTCTAGCTTAGGTATTTTCATCTCGGCAGCAATCTCAGAGAGCGACTTACTCGATCCTGCCAAGCTCAGCACCGTTTTTTCTTGAGAGTTAAGTCGATAGTCGGGCACGTTTCCTTCGGTAGCTTTTAGCCCAGACGTTAGCTCCGGCAGCTTTTCAATTAGCGTGCTCCACGACTTGATCATCCGCAGGCTGGGCAGAGTAATGTCGGTCGCCTGAATCCTGACCCCAGTCATCTCTAAATAGGGGAATGGATAGTCAGGGTGGAAGATAAATCTGACATCAGCCGCTTGGATCAGCGCGCAGGTGCTGCCCAAGACCTGAGACGAAAATAGCGACTGAAGCTGCCTAACTGTAAGCATAGTCTGTGCTTTCAGGAAAGCGCCTAATGCTACTTTAGGCGGACACTGCCTTAATAAGCGAGGGATGATAGAACTTTTGATCAGATACCTTCGCTGAAGATACTTCAACAGTCCTAGTCCGTCTGAGCGCTGAGAGGCAGCGACCAGATTACCCTTGTCAAACCATAGGTAGTAGATCTCTCCTTCCGGACTGTTTCCCATTAAAGCTCTTAGAGACAACCGTCCTGTCTGCTGGCTGTCTTTTAGAAACTTGAACAGCTCGGGTAGAGAATATTCGGAAGTCTTACCTTGAAGTAGCATAGGGTCTGGCAACTGCTCCTTTAGAGTTTGCAAAAGCTAGAGAAGTATCCCGTGAATGTCTTTTAATATGGCCAAAGCTATAGATGCCAGAACGAGTATAGGCGGTCCGTTTACTCTCGAGTACTATTACTCATGTATTCTGCAAATTCCATAGCGATGTCACTAAACGATATGAAAATTCAGTAAAGAGTTTGTGAATTTAGGAACACTCAAAGTTCCTTTGGATCCGCTTGTGTAGAACGTTTGGTTCTATCGGACTGATTTACTTAACAGTTGTCGTTTGTGCGTCTTTTGTCTGGCTGTCTGTCAGCTGGGCTGTTACTTGAGCACCTGTCGTCGAGATATAGTGCTGCACTAGGGCAACTAATGCCTGGGTGACAGAGCCAGAATCATTAGCGTTTAGTTCCACAAAAGGTGGGCGCTGGGACGGTTCGACAAAGCCCATTGCGATCGCAACATTCTCACGAGTCCACGCTGCCTCGCAGTCTAGATGAGTCAAACCAACAATCATCGGCAGCGTCACCCGCTCGCTCATAAACTGATAGATCAAATTGGCTTTGCGAAAAGCCGCTGGCCGATTAGCCGGAATCAGCAAGATGTAAGCATTCGCCTTGCTGATCAGCTCTTCCCACATAAAATCAAATCGATCTTGCCCAGGCGTACCGTAGAGATGGAGGGCCATCTCTGGACTAAACTGCAGTCGCCCAAAATCAAACCCCACCGTTGTCTTTTCCTTTAGTAGCGACGTCTCGTCAGTTGCCTGGCGGTCGGTATCTACGACATCAATTTCACTGACAGCTCGGATAAATGTAGACTTGCCAGCTCCTACTGGCCCAGCCACCACCAACTTCATAATTTCCATCTTTAGCGCTAGCCTAGGGCAACTTTGAGCTCTGTGACTGCTCGCTTGATTGCAAGCTGTAGCATTCCTTGTTTAGCCGAGCGGTTTGCCATTACCAGCATTACCGCATCTTCTCCGCAGTTGGTCAGCACACAATAGCCCTCCGAACTGTCTACAAATATTCGGTCAACATTTCCTTTTTCCAGCTCATTTCCAATTCTCTCACCGATAGAAAGAATGGTAGCGGCCATCGCGGCCACTCTCTCTTCATCCATATTGATCGGCAGAGTAGAGGCCAGTGGCAAGCCGTCTAGCGTCACCAGACTAGCCCCTTCGATTTCCGGACTGTTGGCGACTAGCTCTTGCAAGAGCATTTGGATTTTCTGAGTATTTGGGACCATTGATAGAGACTCCGTAATAAGGACTAAGATTTTGGCTAGCTACGTGTACAAATATTGTTGAGTATAAAAACAAACTTGTACATCAGTTGGGTTGTTTGCAGTAAGCACTATTCCATAGGCGTTAGCTGTACCACATCATGAGTGCCGCTTCGCAAGACTGACTCGACTTGTCTACCGCGTAGCCGTTTCCCTGTAACTTCTTCGAGTACGCCTTGTACCGCACCCATCGTGTAAGACAGTTCCCGAGACGATCCGGGCAGTTCATTCGCAGAACAAATGGTTTCTCGGCAGTAAACTAGCAGTGCGTTCTGGTCAGAAGATTCGATCTTGTCGATGATGCAAAGCCGAGTGCCCTTGACGCCTAAAGCTTTGTTCATCAGCTCAGCGATCTCGTTGAGGTTAGCAGACGCATCAGATAGACCTAGCTCTTTTGCTAGTGACCTGCCACGTGCTCTACCTGCCGAAAGTAATGCAATCATCGCTGCCCTCGGACCTAAAGCATCTTCTATCCCGGTGATTAGCGCTCTAAAACAGATAATGCTGTTGAAGTCGCCTAGCTCATTTCTATAAACGTGCTGATCTGTCATGGTTTCATCCCCCGTAAGCTTACGAACCCAAGTAGTTAAATAACTCATTCTCTTTAGCCTAAGTAGTGGCCTGGGGACTAGCGCTTTAGCCACTCGATCTTTAAGCAGTTAGCTCTGTACATGTTCAGTAGATAAAACCGCTGATCCTGTAGAGCTAAGTGCTTGTCAAACATCTAAAGTTAAATGTTTGACAACCATCTAGCGTTAAATGCTCACCAAATATCGCTACCGCTCTCTCGAATTTTGACGAGTTCAGCGCTTCTATAGCTTTTGTCACTTGACTGAGGTACAGCTTACAGGCTGAAAGCTCTATGTTGCAACGGGTCAAGCGACGCGCCTGTACCGAATGCATCCGGTACAGGCTATAATCTGGTGTCATTAAGAATTTCCGGTAAGAAGAAGAAAACCGGGACGTTTTTAAAAGGTTATGATCGCCCACAGCAAAAAAGACAGCGACCCAAAACACAGCGGCCCTCCGAATACATTCAGAGAACCGCAAGTTGTTTTATTGACCGCCACCCAAAATCTTTGAGCTGACACCTTGAAGTCGTGCTAAGCAACGGTGATATCAGAAGAGAGATACACATCCTGAATTAGATGAAATAGCCTGATACCCTCTTCCATCGGCCGCTGAAATGTTTTACGACCGGAGATCAGTCCGCAGCCACCTGCGCGCTTGTTGATCACTGCAGTCCGAACGGCATCGGCAAAATCACTATCTCCAGATGAGCCGCCAGAGTTGATCAGCCCAGCGCGTCCGGCATAGCAGTTCAGCACCTGATAGCGAGTAAGATCGATTGGGTGATCGCTAGAAAGCTCGCTGTAGACTTTTGGATCGGTTCTGCCATATTTTTCAATTTCGTTAACTGCGCCATAGCCGTTGTTGACAATCGGCAGCTTCTGCTTGATGATGTCGGCTTCAATGGTGACGCCAATGTGGTTTGCCTGACCCGTCAGATCAGCCGCTAGATGGTAGTCTTTGTCCTGTTTGAAGACATCATTTCGCAAGTAACACCACAAAACAGTGGCCATTCCTAGCTCATGGGCGCGAGCAAACGCTTTGCGAACGTCTTGAATCTGCTGATGAGAACCAGGTGAGCCGAAGTAGATAGTCGCGCCGACAGCAACAGCACCCAAATTCCAAGCTTGCTCGGCTGAGGCGAACATGATTTGTTCACTGGTGTTAGGGTAGCTCAGCAGTTCGTTGTGGTTGAGCTTGACAATAAAGGGGATTTTGTGGGCGTACTTGCGAGAGATAGAGCCGAGGACGCCAAGGGTGGTGGCAACCGCGTTACAGCCACCTTCGAGTGCTAGCTTAATAATATTTTCACTGTCGAAGTAGATCGGATTAGGCGCAAAGGAGGCAGCGGCAGAATGCTCTAGTCCCTGATCGACTGGCAGGATGGAGAGATAGCCAGTGTTGGCAAGTCTGCCGGTGGAATAGAGCTGCTGTAGGCTGCGGAGGACTTGAGGACTGCGATCGCTCTGCGCAAAGATCCGCTCTACCCAGTCCGAACCGGGTAAATGTAGCAGTTCTTTTGAAACCTTGGCTTCGTGCGTCAGCAAGGAATCGGCTTCTTTGCCTAACAGATCAACAATAGAATCGGGTCTAGAGAGAGTCGTTACCACTGAGCGGTCCTCCTGTTTTGTATTTTTATGGGTGGCTTTTTCGTTAAGTGTGTACGATTTTTTGGCTGCTGGAAGCAGCGTCTTTGATTGATCTAACAAAAATCTCTACAAAGGCTGATTTCGAGCACGGGTTATTTACTTTTCAGGCACTGCTGTCTGATTTTTGAGCGCAGCGGCATACTGCGCTGGGACCAGCACCAGAAACAGTAGCCACCAAAGTGCGATCGCGCCTACCACTGGCAGTGTAATCCAAAGCCGATGCAGCAGCAGCCAAGAAGCCGTCGGAATCACCACGCCAGTGAGCACAATCGACCACGGCTGACACCACCACGGCTTCACCTGCCACATGGAAGTAGGCGGTGAGGTAGGCGTTGAGTCCACTCTAATCTGTTCGTCCAAGATCGTCATCTCCTCAAAACTCTTCAGGTTCTCTATTTTTCTAATCCAACAATCTCTACAGGTTCAATCTCATCAGCTAGCTCGAAGCCGAAGATTTGAGCATAAAAGGAGAGTTCTGAATCTAGGGCTCGCTTAATGTTTTCTGCTTTTCTAAACCCGTGCTGTTCTCCCTCAAATAGGAGATAAGCGACTGGAATTCCTTTCTCTTTTAGGGCGTTGACCATCGTCTCTGCTTGATTCGGTGGCACGATCCGATCTTCACTGCCCTGAAAGAAAATGATTGGACAAGAGAGCTGATCGACTGCGTTGATAGGCGATCGCGCTTCATACACAGACTTTTCTGCCGGATAGGGACCGACCAGGCTGTCTAGATAGCGAGATTCAAACTTGTGAGTCTCTGCGGCCAGGCTCGTCATATCGCTAACACCGTAGTAGCTAGCGCCTGCTTTGAACACGTCGCGAAAGGTGAGCGCCGCGAGCGTGGTGTAGCCACCGGCACTGCCGCCGTCTATGGCTAGGCGATCGCGATCCGCCTTACCCTGCTCTACCAGATACAGCGCTCCATTCACCGCGTCATCAATATCAACGATGCCCCACCTTTTTTGCAGGCGATTGCGGTAGGCGCGGCCATAGCCAGAGCTGCCACCATAGTTCACATCTAGCACCGCAAACCCGCGACTGGTCCAGTACTGAATCGATAGATTGAGCGCGCTAGAAGCCGCTGCTGTCGGTCCGCCGTGCGTTTTGACCAGCAGCGGTGGGCTCTCTGTGATCGCTGCTTCAAAGTCTTTGTTCTGGGGTCGGTAGTAAATGCCGTAGGCGTTGAAGCCGCCTGTGGTCGGAAAGGAAAGCACAGCCGGCTCAGATAGATAGCCTGGGTCGATTTCTAAACTGCTAGACTTGCGGATTTCTACTGTCTGCCCGGTTTCTAGGTTCAGTCGCACTAGCGCGCTGGGTTTGACCTTGCTAGCTGCCATGAAAACAGCAAACCCTCTGCCGACCTGAAGGCTACCGATGCCAGAGTAGGGCATGTCTAGTTCGTCCATTGAACGCGCTAGAGTATCAAGCTCAGCCAGTTTAGTTTCCCCCTGATACTGATAGGTACAGAGAATATGGCTATTGTCGATAAAGCCGTAGCTGCTCTGACCAAAGCTCCACTGCGGTCCGGCAAATTCTGCTTCCATCGGAAACAGCGGTTCGCCGCGTTCGCCTTCCCAGCGGTACAGATTCCACCAGCCCGTAGCATCGCTGATAAAGTGCAGCGTTCCAGCAGGTGACCATTTGGGCTGGCAGACCGATTCTTTTTCATTGCCGACTAGTCGATGCGGTCGGCTGAGACTGCCATCTTCATTAATATCGGCTAGCCATAGCTCCGTGCCATCCCAGGGCATCTGCGGGTGGTTCCAGGTAATCCACGCTAGCTCGCTGCCGTCTGGGCTAATGCGAGGGGAAGCGTAGAAGTCATTGCCGCTAACTAAAATCTCAGGCAAGCTGCCCGTCGACGGGCCAGATAGTGGAATAGCGGCGATCGCATTAATTGCCTCTCCAGACTGACGGTGATCTTCCACCACGCAAATCAGTCGGTCGCGGCTGGCATCTACGACCATATCGGCGTAGCGCAGTCCGGCGGCGGGCGTGACTGGCGGCGTTAGAGCAACAGGATCTTCCCCTGCCTTTTGGCAATAGAGTCTTTGGTCTGCAAAGTTAGAAAAATAGACGGTTCCCCGATGGACTACGTAAGCGCCGCCGCCGTATTCATGTACTCGCGATCGCACGTTCATTTCTGGAGGCGTAATCTCGGTAACGCTGCCTAGCGGATCTTCTGGGCCGTAGCGTACTAGGCGCTGC
This sequence comes from uncultured cyanobacterium, assembly GCA_963772185.1. Lineage (GTDB taxonomy): Bacteria > Cyanobacteriota > Cyanobacteriia > Phormidesmidales > Phormidesmidaceae > Phormidesmis. The sequence continues at coordinate 100,632 of CAVYWR010000005.1, forward strand.
GCGCCGCCTTCGGTGGGTCGTAGCTCACTCCAATAGATATCTGCGCCGTCTAGTCTGGCCGCGCCTAAGCGAATAGAGCTAGAAACAATTAGATCTGACGTAATCGGGGAGCGCCAGGAACCGTGAGGCGTCGTTTGAACCATGAGTATCGTTATTGACTCGACGCCTTTGAGCTTAGCGCTGTGAGCCGACGAATAGCCAAAACCAATTGCGAAAGTTGATACAGACTGTCCACCTTATATCTGAAAAGAAAAGTCGCTACGATAGGCTTAGCACAGCTTTAGACCACGGCTTCACGCCTACAGCCATTGCACTATAGAGAACTTCAGTCATGCTTGATTCCCGTACATCCACAAGTCGCGCCACCTTTGGTCGGACTCTGCTGATCGCAGGTACGCTTTTGAGCGCGATCGCCGCCACTGCCCTACCCAGCGCTGCCCAGACTCCACCACCACCGCTACCGGACGTTGAACCTGAAGGCCAAGAAACCCCCACGCCCGCTGGCGATCCACGGTTTGACTGTCAGATTGTAGACGGTGAATATACAGTGATGTATCTTCCCGAGAATCAGCCTGGTGCGGCTTATAAATGGGCGGTGCCTACTCGAATGGGTGGCGGCTGGACGGCTGAAAGACGCTGCTTTGCGATTAGCGATCGCCTAGAGTCTTACCGACCCGAAGGTCTCGCTGAGCTACAGGTTGGAATGGAAAACGGTTACGACATCGTTTGTGCCACCACCGAACAGTCTCCAGGCGAGTGCAAGATTGTCTTTACCGTGCCTAGAGGTCAAAATCCGGTAGTGACCCGCGATCGCGTCTTTGACAATCTCACCATTGCCGATGCAGGCACCGAAACCACAGTCGTCACTACCTTTACCGGAACGGATAACAATGATTTGCTGAGCGAGCTAGGCAGCATTATTGGTAACTTTCCAATCGGCTCGCCCTCACCCACTGCTGCCAGCGACGGTATCGACCTTAAGCCATTCCTTTCGCCCGCTGATGGTGGAACAGGGACGGCGTTGACTGCGCCCGTAGCGCCTAGTCGTCCGCTTGATCCTAATAACTTCCGCTAGATTCTTTCGCAGAATTTACGGCAAGCGAAAAACACTACGTTAAGAGAGAAAAGCCCTCACCAGCGCATCTGGTGAGGGCTTAATTTTTTAATGCCTATCAACTCTCGCAGGCTCTCTCAATCTCTATCGCCTATGCAGTAGCCGCCTGATCGCGCTTGCTCTTTAGTCGCTTACCGATGAAGCCTAGCATCAGCAGTCCACCAATAGCAGAAGGCTCAGGAATTTCCTGAGGAACCTCTACCATACCCCACTCCAGTTCAGAAATAGCGCCACTGCCGGGATAGCTAAATCGCACATCGGCTAGATGCGCATCGCTGACCTCGAACTTGAACATGGAGTTATCACCCTGTAGATAGCCGACCTGAGTCATCTTGACACCGCCAAGCATTACAGATGTGCCCTGGGTATCTTTCCCCTGGGTAGTGCCTTTGATTCGGTGATGCTCAGCCATCAAAGCGTCAATGTCAATACTAAGGGGGCTGCCGTCTTTTTTAGTGCCTTCGACCATGATGCCGCCGCCATTGTCGTCAATATCTAGCAGCGAGAAGCCTTTGAAATTGACGATTCTATCAAAAATGAAAGAGATATTGCCCCCTCTGGCTTCGTCGTCAGCAACGTATTTACCATTCTTGAAGCTATTGCCATCTTCTTCTTGAATGATCAAAACGCCTCCCTGATTTTCAACGCCAGTATCAAGCGTTTGATTACTTGATTTTTTTGTTTTGTTCCCGTCTCTTTCTGCGTTAAATATGCCTGTTGTTAGATCGATGTCTCTATCTACACTGTTGTTGCCGCTATATACGTCTGTGTTGTAGATATTGAATTTTGCGTCTGAGCCATGGCGGTCATTGGTACCCGTAATATCTGCAAGGCCCCACGACTTCCACTGGGTTGTGACCAGCGTGCCGTTGTCGTTGTAGAGAATGTTGTCCGTGCCGTCTGCGGCTTTATTGAAGTCAAGAGTATAAGTCGCAGCTTGAGCAGAAGCGGTCATTGCACCAGTTGCGGCTAGCGTGAGACCTGTGGTTAGAGCAAGTAGTTTGCTTTTGTTCATGGTGTTTGTCCTCGAAGCATATTAGAGCTTAAATAACTAAATGTTGCATTTGATACCTCTATATTCAAACATTTGCTTAGAAGAATGTCCTGCAATTTGTCACCTATAGTCCCCAGGTTTTAAGAAATTTCAACTAGTTGTAAGCATTATGAAGCTACAGCGCTGCTGAGCTAGCATATAAAAATAATGCTTAGTTATTTCAGTGTATATACGTAGAAAGTTGGCAGAATGTCGTGAATTAAAGAATGCCGACTAGTTGATATCACCGAGGCTGAGTTATCTAATCGGTGAATAGTACGTAGACTGCTCTCCGTTTTGTCTTCACATTTCAGTTTTGAAAGTGTTTTTACAGAGTCAGCAACTTTTTCATTCACCCTTTTGAGAGGATGCTAGAATTCGAGCCGACGTTTCTACTATCACCATGAACGCTGCCCAGCTAATTGCCAAAGAACTTTCGGTAACGATAGCGCAGGTAGAAGCGGCGCTGGCTTTGCTAGAAGAAGGGGCGACGGTGCCATTTATTGCCCGCTATCGTAAGGAAAAAACGGGCGAATTAGATGAAGTACAGCTGCGGCAGATCGCGGAAAGATATGACTATCTAACGGAGCTAGCGGCCAGGAAGACTACCATTCTTCAGGTGATTGAAAAGCAAGATGCACTAACGCCGGAGCTGAAAGCAAAGATCGAGCGGTGCCAAAGTAAAACTGAGCTAGAAGATCTCTATTTGCCCTACAAGCCCAAGCGGCGGACTAGAGCAACAGTGGCAAAGGAGCAAGGTCTAGCACCGCTAGCAGAGGAGATTGATCGGCTAAATCAGAGCGGTCAGTCGGTGCCAGATCTAGCGGCGATCGCACAGCCATACACGAACGATACGGTCCCTACGCCCGAAGCGGCGCTTCAAGGCGCTGCCGACATCCTAGCAGAAGCGATGGCCGAGCAAGCCCCGCTCAGAGCCTACGTCCGTCAGTTTCTCCTGCGCAAAGGAACATTCGCCTCCAAAATCAAATCAGGCTACCCAGAGGGCACGACTAAATATGAGATGTATCGCAGCTATCAAGCACCTGTGAGCAAGATCGCCTCGCATAATTTGCTGGCGCTGCTAAGAGGCGATAAAGAAGGGGTGCTAAAGCTGTCGCTGGGCTTTGATGAGGCGGAGGTTTTGGAGTATCTGCTAGGGACTCAGCTGCGATCGCCTGCCCAAAGGCTACGCAGCTTCTATACCGACTGGGTAAAGGATGGCTTTAATCGGCTGATGAAAACAGCGCTGACCAATGAAGTAACCGCTGAGAAAAAAGCAGAGGCCGATGAAGAGTCAATTCAGACATTCGCTGATAACTTGCGCCACTTATTGCTGGCTGCGCCTGCGGGAATGAAGCCGACGCTAGGCGTAGACCCAGGCTTTCGGACGGGATGCAAAGTCGCGGCAATTAGTGAAACCGGGCAGTTCCTAGAATATGAGGCGGTTTATCCACATACGGGTGAAGGGCGCAGAGCAGAGGCGATCGTCACCCTAACTCGCCTGATCAAAAGGCATAATATCCAGCTGATTGCGATAGGTAACGGCACGGCGAGTCGCGAGACGGATGAATTTGTTGCAGAAGTGATCGCACCGATAGAGAACCCGCCTGTCAAAATCACGGTGAGTGAGTCAGGGGCCTCTATCTATTCAGCCAGTGAAAGTGCGATCGCAGAGTTTCCTGACCTAGATATCACTGTGCGCGGTGCGATTAGCATCGGTCGACGTTTGCAAGATCCGCTAGCAGAGCTAGTCAAGCTCGATCCTAAGTCGATTGGCGTGGGCCAATATCAGCACGACGTTGATCAAAAGCGGCTGAGGCAGAAGCTAGACGACACGGTCGAAAGCTGTGTGAACTATGTCGGGGTCGATCTAAACACGGCTTCTAGAGAGCTATTGGCGTATGTATCGGGCGTGAGTCCGGCGGTGGCGAACAATATTGTTGGCTTTAGAAATGAGGTGGGGCGGTTTTGCGATCGCAAAACCCTTCTAAAAGTCAGCAAGCTCGGCCCCAAAGCCTACGAACAGGCCGCCGGTTTCTTACGTATCCGAGACGGAGAAAACCCGCTGGACAATACGGCTGTCCACCCAGAGAGCTACGGCCTAGTCAAAGCGATGGCCAAAGATTTGCAGATGCCTTTACAGCAGATTCCCCAAGCAGGTGAGAAGCTAAAGCAGCTTTCGCTCAAGCAGTACGTCAGCGATACAGTCGGCGAACCGACGCTTAGAGATATTCTCAGCGAACTAGAGAAACCAGGAAGAGACCCCAGAGCACAGTTCACCTACGCCAAGTTTGCTAGCGGCATCAACGAAATCAAGGATTTGTGTCCCGGCATGGTGCTAGAAGGCGTGGTCACTAATGTGGCTAACTTTGGCGCATTTGTAGATATTGGCGTGCATCAAGATGGGCTAGTGCATGTGTCCCAGATGGCCAACCGCTATGTCAGCGATCCTAAGGAGGTTGTACAAGTTGGGCAGGTAGTAAAAGTTCAGGTGATGGAGATTCAAGAAAAGCTAAAGCGGATTGGCCTGAGTATGCGACTAGAGGCTAGTGAACCAGCAGGCGAAGCGACTAAAGCTCAAAATAAAGTCAGCACCAAGGCTAGTCATGACTCATCGTCTACACAAGTGACCTCACCTAGTAATGCGTCATCGAAGGCTTCGTCTAGAAAGCTCACACTCAAAAAGAAACAGCGTCAAAGTATTAACCAATCTGACCCTAGCCAGCAGCAGAACCAGCCAGCTTTCAATCCAGAAGATCTCAAAAACAGGTTCAACCGTCGTAGGCCATAGGCTTCAAAAAATAGTCTGACGGACACCTAGGCTAGCTTCCGCTTTAGTCTATCTGGACTGTTTGCATCTCTTTCTAATTCAGTATTGACGAATACAACTTGGACCTACCACGCATTGCATACTCTCGGTGTAAGGCCCGATTTAAACGAACATATTACACACCCTTAATCAGTGCTTTGACGCTCTTCTACTCAGGCGGGTAGAATCCTCATCAGAAAACCGTTTTTGTTCAACTGATTACGCTTTACTTATCACACTTGCTGACCACACCTTGCTGACTGCTTGCCATCTGCTTTTCTAATGTCCACTACCGAAGCCTGCCATGACTCCTGAATCACAAGAGTTTCTCGCTACTTTCGTATCGGAATCCTACTATTACTGGGCTTCCGTTTTTATGCTGCTCATCCACGTTGGCTTTTTGGCCTACGAGGGCGGCGCCTCCCGTGCCAAAAATGTGCTAGCCACTATGGTCAAGAACTTACTGACCCTCTCTATTGTCGGTCTGACTTTCTTCTTCTTTGGCTGGTGGGTGTACAACGCCTTTCCGCTATTCCCGTTCAATGGAGGCGTGGTCGGACCCTGGACAGATGCCAATGCTGATGGGGTCGTTGGTGAAGTGCTCGGCCTAGTACAAGCCTCGTATCCGTGGTCTCCTGCGATGGGGCCAAACATTGCTGATAACCTCACAGGCGTCTTCTGGTTTGCGTTTGCCCTATTCTCGATGACTACTGCTTCGATTCTTTCGGGCGCAGTCATCGAGCGAATCAAGGTTGGTGCTTACGCAATTCTAGCTGTCGTCTTAGGCTCTTTCACCTGGGTGGTTGCGGCTGCCTGGGGCTGGAATCCCTACGGCTGGTTTTTGACTCAGTTTGGCTATCACGATTTTGGCTGTTCGGCAGTACTACACGGGGTGGCTGGATTCTTTGCGCTAGGCGTATTGATCAACCTTGGCCCACGCATTGGCAAGTTTGATACAGAAGGTAGGCCCAGAGCCATTTTGCCTCACAACCTGCCGCTGACGATGGTGGGCCTGATGCTGATCTTTGTTGGATTCTATGCCTTTCTCGCCGCCTGCGTGATCTTTGTTCCAGGTCAAACTGGCGAGATCACTATCTACGGTTCACCGATGACGCTCGCTTCTATTGGTGTGAATACGACGCTCGCTTTGTGCTCGGGCATTGTCGGTGCCTATATCTCTTCTAAAGCCGACCCTTTCTACACAATATCGGGTGGACTAGCGGGCATCATTTCTGTCGGTGCAGGGTTGGATTTGTATAGTCCTGCAATTGTGATTCTGATTGCGTTTATCGGCGCTTACACAATGCCGTTTGTCGGTAGAGCGGTTGAGAAAGCAGGCATTGACGACGCGGTTGGCGCTTTCGCGGTTCACGGCTATTGCGGCGTAATCGGGGCAATGGCGGTCGGCGTGATGGCAACTGGCTATCCGCAGGGCGACGGGATTCCATTGACTGGCTTTCTCGGTCAGCTAGTCGGCACGCTAGTTTGTACTGTTCTGCTTGGCTTTATTCCTGGCTACGGTGTGAGCTTTGTACTCAACAAGCTAGGAATGCTAAGAGTTTCGCCAGAAGAAGAGATTAGCGGACTAGACCTAGCTGAGTATGGATTGCAGGGCTACCCAGAGTATCCAATCTTGGTGGAACATAACGGTAGGACACCCGTGACGCCTGTAATGCCTTCACAGACTAGTTCCCAGGTTTAGAAGGTGAATTCTCAAAGAAAGACATGCTAAAACGCTGAAGAGGTCAATCTATTATGTCGAGCCCATTTTCAACGATAGAAGAGTTCAACAACGCCATTGATGGGCCTACGGAAGGAGCAATCTATACCTTTGCCAATGCGCCCGCTATCAACATGATTGCGCTAATGGTTGCGGCTGTGATATTCATCTGGTTCATTATTGCGTCTTACACTACCCATACCCATGACGAGCCGCCGACGGTTGATCGATCGCTAGAGCGACTGAGTTCGTTTATTGTGATCGGGCTGCTGTCTTTGGTTGCTGCCGACTACTCCAGGACAGTCCATCGCGATCAGACCCAGGCTTCTGTACCAGCTAAAACAGCTCAGTCTGCGAGAAAAGCTGCTCCGCTAGGCTTGTTGGGAATGGTAGGAATTGGCCTGCCGGGTTTGCGTCGGGGCAAATCTCGTTCTAGTGGCGGTATGGATAGCAAGGCTGCTAGGCGACGGAAGAAAAGAGGATCGCGCAACTATCTGCGTTAGCAAGCTAACTAACCACAGCTACGCTAGTCTCCTTTGTACTCCCAAACCCTATTTCTGCGCTTCTCTGATATCCTTCTCTTTGGTATCTAGGAAGCGCAGTTTTTTCTACTTTCATTGCAACGACACCTATAGCTTTCCGCACTTTGCTTGCTACACCACAAAAGGCTACACCGTCTATTCCATAGCGCAAAGTGCCATAGCAGCGGTAGGAAGAGCGCGTCGTCGCACGGCGCTAGGGAATGCCTACCAAGATAAAGTGCGTAGGCCTTCTCGAAGAGTATGCATCCGCGCTTTGCCATACGTCAGCATTGACAAACTGGTCAGCTTGTTTAATCTTTGTTCCTAGATTAGATGAGACAAGATGAATGCTCTTTTGGAAAGAAGACAAGAGTAAGTTTTAGTCTGCTACGAAAGTAGCTGTTTCTGATACCATCTGAAAACTGATCGCTAAGAAAGTTCTCTGAACAGATGATAGATACTGCAAAATCCACCGCTCATAACGTATTAGGAACCCCTCTAGAAAGTTGTTGCACTTCCCCAATGACCGGATTCTATCGAGACGGTAGCTGTCATACCGGACCCCAAGATAGAGGCGTTCATGTGGTCTGTGCGCAGCTCACAGAATCTTTTCTTAGCTACACAAAGGCGCAGGGCAATGATCTGAGTACGCCGCAGCCTGCCTATAACTTTCCTGGACTGAAGCCTGGAGACAAGTGGTGCTTGTGCGCAGTCCGGTGGAAAGAATCGATGGATGACGGCGTAGCCCCTCCGGTTGTACTAGCGTCTACGCACGAGGCAGCTCTACAGCACGTCAGTCTAGATGAGCTAAAGGCTCACGCTGCTCAGTAGCAAAATGCTTCTACATTGTTCCTTTTTTACAGTTGTCATAGTGAGATCCCCTGACAGCATGACCAACACAGCGTAGCCAAATTTCTAACCGGACCCGCAAGATAGCAACTAAATATCTCAATGGGATATTCTGACTAGCAGCTCAGTGATTTCTCGCAGCCAAGTTTTTTGCAGCCGGATTTCTCGCAACTATTAAGGGTCTTATTATGCTTGGTCACAACTATATAAATAGCGCGATCGCTCTTTCTGCCACGCTAGCTGTGGGTGTATCGGTGACGCTGCCAGCGGCAGCTCAATCTCGCTTTATGGATGTTAGCAGCGACTACTGGGCTAATCCTTATGTTCAGGCACTGACAGAAGCTGAAATTATTAGTGGTTTTCCAGACAGCACCTTCCGCCCAGATCAGGAGATGACTCGGGCTCAGTTTGCCGCAATTCTAAACGGTGGCTTTCCCAAAGATGACATTAGAGATCCAATTGCATTTAGCGACGTACCAGCCAATCACTGGGCCGCAGACGCAATTGCCGCTGCCTATTCAAGAGGATTTCTAAGTGGCTATCCAGACGGTACGTTCGGTCTAAATCAGCCAATTACCAGGCTAGAAGTGCTGCTAGCGCTAGTTAGCGGTCTAGGCATCGATACCGCTAGCGCAGACATTGCGGCGCTACAGTCTTTTACTGATAGCGAAGCAATTCCTGGTTGGGCCGTAGAGGCGATCGCCGCTGCTACTACTAGCGATCTAGTGGTAAATTATCCCAATGTACGCCAGCTCAATTCTTCTAGAAACGCGACTAGAGCTGAGATCTCAGCGATTGCCTACCAGGCGCTTGTCAGCAGCGGCAGAGCTAGTGCGATCGCCTCACCTTACCTACCTAATCCTGCGGTTCCAATTGTAGAAGCCCCAGAGGAAGTCTCAGAGGAAGTCTCAGAAGAGAGCGAATTCTCGTCGCTGGTTGCTTCACTAGGCAGCACCGATGCAGATGCGCGAAAAGCCGCTGCCGATCAGCTTGCTGCGCAGGGTGCTAGAGCCGTTCCTGATCTGGCGATCGCCATTCAGTCGGACAACACCGAGACTCAAGAAGCCGCAGCCTACGCACTAAACAAGATTGGTGCTGACGCTGCTGCCGCGACGCCAACGTTACTAGAAGTCATTCGCGATGATGATGAGCTAGTTCGCGCTCTGGCCACTAGTACGCTTGCCCAAGTTGGCCTAGAGCAGAGCGTACTGATCAACCTGCTAACAGCCTCTATCACTAACGAATCGGGCCTAGTCAAAGACATCGCTGCTGACGCTTTAATTGGCATCGGCTCTGACGCCGTTCCGGCACTGGGCAACCTGCTACAAAACGAAGCAGCTAGCAATCTAGCAAAGCAGACAGCGGCTACTCTGATTGGCGATATCAATCAAATCGACCAGATTGACGATCTTGTTCTTCAGTCCGCTATTCCCATCCTGGCTGAAACGCTCAACGATGGTGATAGTGAAGTTCGCAAAGCCGCTGCCTCCGCGCTAGGAGACTTCGGTCCCTTAGCAGATGTAGCTATTCCAGCTTTGACACAGGCGCTCACTGGCGAAGAGCCCAACATCAGCAAAACCATCGCCACTAGCCTCACCAAGATCGGCCAGCAGTCCGTACCTGGGCTGACCGAAGCTCTTAACGACGACGATCCGCTAACTCGTCTGTATGCCGCTGATGCCCTGTGGACTCTTACCAAAGACAGCAGCCTGATCTTGCCCACGCTGGTCTCTACCCTCTCGGATGGCACCGTTGAAACTCGCGAACTCGCTGCGCTGGGCCTCACCTACCTAGGTCGCCAGGCGAGTCCTGCCTTGCCTGATTTGCGCGGTCTACTTGGCGACGACAACGATCGCATTGTCGATATCGCTCAGCTTGCTCTGCTAATTCTAGGTAACCGCAACGAACCCGCACCAGATCTCGGCTTTTTGAGAACAGACGCAGAGAAGGTAGACTCAGTACCAGCGATCGCCGAAGCCGTCAGCCAGCTCTGGCGCAGACGGTAGCTCTTTTCCTTATTCTCTCGTGTTTACTTACCAGCGGCTGAGCGTAGCCGAAGCCCATGTCCACTGGCTCATCCAAAGTTTCTATCTACGCCGCAATGGCTGCAAACGTCGCTATCGGCATTGCTAAGTTCACCGGGGCCTACATCAGCGGCAGTTCGGCAATGCTCTCAGAGGGTATCCATTCTGTTGTGGATTCGGTGAATGAAGTCCTGCTGCTCTATGGGATTAAGAAAAGCGAAGCAGGTCCGGATGAACAGTATCCACTAGGGCGCAGTCAGGAGCTTTATTTCTGGTCGCTGATGGTGGCGGTGCTGATCTTTGCGCTAGGCGGTGGCGTGTCGATCTTTCAGGGGGTGCGTGGGCTGCAGTCGGTGGAGATTGCCAGCGATCCGATTGTCAGCTATTGCGTACTGGAGCCGCAGCGGTGTTCGAAGGGGCAGCGCTGACGGTTTCGATTAGAGAGTTTAAAAAGAGACAGTCAAATGCAGAACTAGGACTATGGCGGGCAATTGCTCTGAGCAAAGACCCTAGCTCTTTTATTGTGATTGTGGAAGATTCAGCAGCGCTAGTGGGACTAGCAATGGCTTTTGCTGGCGTGTGGCTGAGCGAGACGACGGGGAATCCGGTCTATGATGCGATCGCCTCTATCGCCATTGGTGGACTGCTGACGATAGTTGCTACTGCGCTAGTGGCCAAGACAAAGGGGCTGCTAATCGGCGAAAGCGCCTCGTTAGAAACTCGTGAGAGCATTAGAACGATTGTGCGCTCAGATCAAGCTGTCTCCAACTCTGAAGCGCCTATCACTCTACACTTAGGACCAGAAGATATCATGCTGGCGTTGAATATCGAATTTCGAGATGAGCTTTCGTCTGATGAGATCGAAGCAGCAGTTAGACGGATCGAAAAGGCAATCAGGGGCACGCACGCTGAGGTAAAACGAATCTTTATAGAAGCAGCTTCGATAGACCATACCTCTCGAGAGATCACATCTAAGCGGACTTAGCCTAATCTGCTAGCAGAAACCACGTTTCCAGATCGTCGATTTCGATTGAGCTTGTGCCTAGATACAGATCGAACGGACTGCTAATTGGTGGCTGCTTAGTCTTCGAACGCGCTAGCTTTGCCTCAAAGCTGCCTCGAACTCTATAGACTTCCTGAATGTTTTGACTCTGGACCGCTTCAGAGCTAGCGATTTGGGCGCTGGTGACTTTCTCTCTGCTCTTGACGGTAATTTTGTCGATCTTGAAATTAGGTTCAGGCGCATCACCGCTCGCATCTGCCGGTAGACCTAGACCTTGAGCAATTGTCTGCTGGGTATGACTTAGCTGCCGTGCGATCGCTAGCCGCACAACCTGATCGGGTGGTACCTGCGCGAATGTACTACAGCCACTTAGCAAGCTAGTCGACAGCAGCAAACATACTAAAAAAAGCAACCTTAGTCCTCTCATGATGACTCGTCCCAATTACGGTGTGTACTTGAATGCGTGCTTGTTAGTATGCAACGTTTTCTGCGAGGTTAAGCCGGACCCGGTAAAGTAGATAGGGATTGTAAACGAGCGATCGTATGGTGGATGTATTAGTGGTTGGCTCGGGGCCAGCAGGACTGTCTTTAGCGACGGCCTTAGCGCAGCGAGGATTAGAGGTAGAAGGACTGAGCCCAGTCGATCCTACGCAGCCGTGGCCAAATACTTACGGCATCTGGGCCGATGAGCTCGAATCATTAGGAATGAGCGAATTCTTAGAACATCGCTGGCAGAACACTGTTGCCTATATGGGCCAGAAGAAGATTGCACTACAACGGGACTACGGGCTAATTGATAGAGAGAAGCTTCAGGGGCACTGGCTATCACAAAGCGCTCACCACGGGATCAACTGGCATCAGGGAAAGGCGACTAGCGTCACGCACGGGGCCAAACGCTCTGAGGTATTAGGCGAGAACGGCCAAACTCATAGCGCCAGACTAGTCGTAGATACGAGTGGACACAATCCAGCTCTAGTTAGGCGCTTACCGATGGCAAAGCCAGTAGCATATCAGACGGCATATGGGATAGTTGGACGATTTTCTGCACCACCAGTCGAGCCTATGCAGATGGTGCTGATGGACTATCGAGATGATTTTCTCTCTGAATCTGAAAAACGACTACCGCCAACGTTTCTATATGCAATGGACTTAGGCGACGATGTTTTCTTTGTAGAAGAAACGTCTCTAGCGCACGTCCCAGGGATTTCGATGGAGACACTAGAACAGCGGCTGCATCGGCGACTAGCTGCTCGCGGCGTAAAGGTGGTAGAAACACACCATATAGAGCGCTGCCTGTTTCCAATGAACATGCCGCTACCAGATCTAACCCAGGCAGTTGTTGGCTTTGGCGGAGCTGCTAGTATGGTGCATCCAGCGACAGGCTATATGCAAGGTGCCATGCTGAGGCGAGGCCCAGATCTAGCTCGGGCAATCGCCCAGGCACTAGACAGCCAAAGATCAGGCAGAGTCCACTACCCCAGCCGCTGCCGCTAGGGCCGCTTGGCAGACTCTCTGGCCGGACGATAGATTGCGCAAACACTATCTCTACACGTTTGGCTTAGAAAACCTAATGGCGTTCAAGACCGCCGAACTACAGCAGTTTTTTACGACTTTCTTTGAATTAGAACAATCTCAGTGGGCCGGATTTTTGGCGGATACGTCAACACTGCCAGAAATTGTCCAGGCGATGCTGATACTATTTGGCCGAACTTCAAATCCTGTCCGCTGGGGACTATTCAGCTCTGTATTTAGCCACGGCAATCTGTTGCGTCGAACAATCTCAGCATAGTAAACGGCCTAGTAATACAGTTTAATGATATGCACAACTTGTGTTCTAACGAGATTCAACTGTTCGATTTACGATTGCGTCTGCTAGACGACAAAGCGCTGTATTTGCCCAATATGCAGACTTTACTGGTCTCAGACGTACATCTTGGCAAAGCGGAAACGTTTCAGTCTCTAGGTATTCCAATCGCCAGTCAGATGAATGAAGAGAACCTCACAAGATTGCGATCGCTTTGCCATCAAACTCAGGCCAAGAATTTGTTTATCCTAGGCGATCTGTTTCATTCTCCGCAGTCTCTTGTTCCAGAGGTGTTAGTGAACTGGGTTACCTTTCTACGAGAGATCAAAGCCAAAACAACTTTGATTGTAGGGAATCACGATAGGAAGCTAGTCTCAGCGCTGCCGCCCCTGTCAATGGATTACAAAACGGACGCGGTTGAGATAGGACCGCTGCTGCTAAGTCATGAGCCTGAGCCAGGTCATGATTCGGCGCTGAATATCTGCGGTCACATTCACCCGGTGATTAGGCTGCGATCGCGAACCGATAGTCTCCGACTTCCTTGCTTTCTCGTAGAACACAGCCAGCGCCGACTTACATTGCCATCCTTTGGTGAATTTACTGGCGGCTTTGAGATAGAGCTTGGTCAGCATGATTGTGCCTACGTAGTGTGTGAAGGCAGCGTAACCGCATTCGCACACCAACGTAAAACCACCGACGACAAACACAAATCAGCAATCATCAGCCAATCAGTCTAGCAGCATCATTGGATGCATTGAACATGCTTAAGAAAGATCAATAAAGATTCCGTATTATACACACCAGACGTCTTCTGAAGAAGCTTCTACCTTTTGGGGCGCATGCGGTGCTATCAAAAGAGACATTTTTATGTCCTCAGGAGGATTTATAGAAAGCTACCAAAAATCCTGTATTGAAGATATTGAGCTAGGGTATCGCCTACGGCAATCGGGCTATCAGATTGCACGATGCAAACATGTATAGCTTTCCGCACTTTGCTTGCTACACCACGAAAGGCTACACCCCTTATTCCATAACGCAAAGTGCCATAGCAAAGTGCGAATGCATCCGCGCTTTGCTATACAAGTTAAACATCTAAAACGATGGACGCCTTTTACCCTACTTAGGGCCGAAGTTTTCTATCGGGTGCTACCTTGGATGGCTCTGCTGCTCAAAATTCGCCGGAACGATCCGCAGCGGTATCAGCGGTTTTCGAGCGATCTAAACCTGGAGTGGTCTCGGACTAGCGTTTTGTTGACTGCCTGTCTTTGCTTGTTTGCGATCGCATCTGTCTACTGGCTACCTTTGTTAGGGTTTGCTTTTCTATCCACGCTCCTACTGCTAGCGATCAACTGGCCGGCATACCACTTTTTCTATCGCAAAAAAGGTTTCTGGTTTGCGCTATGTGTTATTCCGTGGCACTGGCTCTACTACTTTTACAGCGGAGCAGCTTTTGCGATTGGAGTTTGTCGTCACTATTTGACTCAACGTTCATCATCTAGGCGGATGAGTCCTACATAGATAAAAGTACTGGCCAAGATATAGAACAAGGGGTGTAGCCTTTCTAGGTGTAGCAAGCAAAGTGCGGAAAGCTATACCTGCCGATAGCGGAGGATATCGATTACGGGAAGCTGGTCGATGCTCACGAAGCGTATCGAGCCTACCTGAATGAGTAAATATAGCCTGTACCGGATGCATTCGGTACAGGCGCGTCGCTTGACCCGTTGCAACATAGAGCTTTCAGCCTGTAAGCTGTACCTCATTCAAGTGACAAAAGCTATAGAGTAACATTCAGAACTGCTTCCTGTTGGGATTGGACAAGGCGATCGATTCCACAGAGAAATACTGCGATTGGAAAGGCACTTGCGTTTACTTGGCGGTAACCGCCGCCGCTGGTTGCCGTATCACTAGATGCAGTTTGAAATGAACGAGCCTAGTCTTTTTGCCACTCTAGGCAGATGACAGGTGATTCAAATATTTTCTATGATGCAAGATGGTCTTTGATCCAAAGCAGTCGTACATGAGCAATCTATGGTGCTGATTTTTTCACTGGTAGGCGGGCTGCTAATTGCGGTGGTTCTACAGCTTGTGTTTGCCGATCTAGGTGTGGCGCTCGGGTTGAGCCTACTTGATTTTTCTCCAAAGCGCTCAGAAGAAGGCTCAGTGGAGTATCCAGACAAGCGTGGCAAAGAGTCTGAAGCTGACGGCTTGGCAGATGATGCTTCAGGCAATGCTTTAAAGGAAATTGAGACAAGCGCTAGTGACTCTGATTTCTCGCTGCCAGTTACTCATCTACTAGGGTTTGGCGTGGCGTTTGGGCTATCTGTAATTATCTTTATTGGCACGCTACTGTCGGTTGAATTTAGCGGGCTGTTAGAACCTCGTAGAGGGATTATCTTCGGTCTGGTTTTTTGGTCTACTTATTGGCTATTGTTCATCTGGCTGTGCTCTACGACTATAACGGGTATTGCAGATTCTCTGGTTGGGGGTGCGATCGCCAGCGGCAGACGACTCGTCTCTACTGTCAAACAATCCTTTACAGAAACGAATGGCCCCGGCAATAGTTTGGTCGGTCCCGATAGTTTTCCTGACAGTACAGCTCAACAGCAGACTGCCATTCGCGACCTTGTAGCAGAGGTTTCCAAGCTAGCTGACAGGCAAGAGGCGATTCCTAATCTACTAAAAGACCAAAAAGATAGTCTTCTCTCAGAGATTGACGCTGCTATTAATCGAAGATCAAACGATGAATCGGGCGAAGGAGATGACGATAAGGAATCTGTACAAAAGGCAGCATCTGAATACAGCAAAACAGAAGTTACCATCACAGAAACTGACCAGAGCGCTCCGTCAGCGGTCACTGTTGCGTCTTCTTCGACCGGGCTACTTTCAAAGCTCCCTAGCTGGCAGCAGATTGCTAGAAACGCAATTAATCAGGTAGACCTATCGGATTGGGATATTAAAACTCTACTACAGCAGATTCCAGCAGATACGTCTAAATCCAGTGCTATAGCCAGCCAGATCAGAGGAGCTGTAACTACTCTTTTACCAGAGTCGTATAGTTATTTAGAAGAATCAGCTTTCTCTTCTAAAGGCTCTGAAAAGCTTTCTCCAAGATTATCTACAAATGGTAGCGCTACGCTTCAAGCTATCCAAACAAAGCTAGAAAACTATTGTCGATATACGAGTCTAAGCGCCCTGACAACAGAAAAGCTCGTTCAGAAGGTTCGCTCCCAGCTTCAAGACCACAATCTGTTAGAGAAAGATGCTTCTGGTTCTGAAACAATTGGTACTGCGGACACACTCGATATAGAGAGTCTAGAAACTGTACTTTCTAGACGTCAGAATCTGAGCACAGAACATAGAGAGCAGCTAATCGAGGCTTTGGAACTAACATGGCCGCCAGTTTCGCTATCACCAAAACAAACACCAGAGCAAGCACCAGAACCGCACTCAACAATAGAAGAGCGTCCCACTAACGTAGAAGGCACGGAGAACAACTCTGAGCTATCTATCTACTCAATCACAAAAGAAGCCTCTCAAACTGCTTATCAGTCCGCTTACCAAACAATAGATAGCTATTTTCAATCGATTGATTGGAACGCTCTTTCTTTAGAAGATATCAAACCTGAGGTGAACAGCTTATTAAACCAGCTAGAAGAAGCAGACTCACTTGCTGCTATTGACTGGCAAACGCTAGTCTCACGAATTCAGATTCACCACGATATCCGCCACGACATTAGAGAAGACCTAATAAGCTGGCTAGAAAAGACTTTGACTAGCAAGCTGCGATCGGCTCGTCCGCTGGTGATTCATACGGCCAAGGATCTCGCTGAACACTTCACTGAGCAAATTACTGACTACCTAAAACATCGAGAAAAGTCGGATCTGCATTCCATAAAGGCTGTGAAGGAATTAAGCCAGATAGTTGGAGATGCGATCGCGACTCTTTTTCACTCATCAAAGCTAGCCGACCTTTCTAGCGTAGATATCTCTTTTGACCAAGTCTTGTGGGACAAAAGCGGCTGGCAGCAGGCGCTAGAAAGCCGTCAAGACATGACCGCCACAGAAATCCAGCAGGTGCTGGAGTGGGGGGAACAGGTATGGGAGCCCAAAGCTAAACAGATTACTAGCTGGCTACAGGCGGTGCGTTCTGAAGTGAGTGAATATTTGAGCCTGCCAGATAAAGCGCTTCTAGCGGAGGCTAATGACCAAATTAGCGAACAGATTAACGAACGAGTCGCGGCTGTTCAAGAGACAGTCTCTGATGTTCAAGAGGCAGTTTCTGAGCAGATTGTGGCTGTGAAAGAGGGGGTCCAAACGCAGGTCACCGCTGTGAAAGAAGAGATTCAAACGCAGGTAGACAGCGGCCGAAGACAGATTGCGATCGCTGCTTGGTGGCTCTTTATTGCTTTGGTTTCATCAGGAAGCGCAGCGGCTAGCGCTGGCTGGTTGGCAACTATCTACTAATTCGGCGATATAGCCTGTACCGGATGCATTCGGTACAGGCGCGTCACTTGACCCGTTGCAACATAGAGCTTTCAGCCTGTAAGCTGTACCTCAGTCAAGTGACAAAAGCTATAGAAGGGCAATCAAGCGCCAAACGACAACTTTAGCGCGTGAGTAAAGCCTGCTGCGCTAGCACAAATGCCCCCAAAATTCCTGCCTTGCTGCCTAGCCCAGGCGACACAATGTAGTCTTCGATATTGTCAGTAATTTGAGGTACGCATAGATAAGCGTTGAGTTTTTCACGCACCTGATTGCGTACCTGGCCGAGAAGCTGCTTTTGTTCCATAACGCCGCCGCCTAGCAAAATTCTCTCTGGCGAGAGCATCAAAATGAAGTTGACTAAGCCCGTGGCTAGATAGTTGGCTTCTAAAGCCCAAGCGGGATGTTCTACAGGCAGAGAAGCCCCCTTTTGTCCCCATCTTTTTTCCATTGCGAATCCGGAGGCTAATCCTTCTAGGCAGTCTTTGTGGAAAGGACAGCAGCCTAGAAAAGGATCGGCCGTAAAATCGTGAGGAATTAGAATGTGGCCCATTTCAGGATGCAACAAGCCATGAATAGGCTTCCCACCAACTAGGCCCCCACCGCCAATTCCCGTACCGACAGTTAGATAGATAAATGTCTCTAATCCTTGAGCGTTTCCCCATTGATACTCGCCCAAAGCAGCCGCATTGACGTCCGTATCGAAGCCAACCGGGACACCTAGCTCTCGCTCAATTACACCTGCGAAATCTACCCGCTGCCAGCTTGGTTTGGGGGTATCTAAAAACCAACCAAAAGTTGGAGAGTTTCCTCGAACGTCTACTGGCCCAAACGCACCAATGCCAATTGCATCTAATGCACCTGCTTTGGCTATCTGCTGACGAAAAAAATTAATGACTTGAGTCAGCGTTTCACCCGGAGAGGTGGTGGGAATGCGAACAACGGCTCGCAAATCGTCTGGGCTTGTACCTACCGCACAGACAAACTTGGTGCCGCCCGCTTCTACTCCCCCTAAGAGTACCATTTCACTACTCATCCTACAGATTACGTTTTCTATTAGAAGGCGGCTTTGTTGCACAAATGGATCGATAGGTAGCTGCGCAGACGTAGAGAGAGATTGGTAAGTTGCAGCTATCAAACAAACAACGAAACCATCGACATCTTACTACAAACTTCGTAACCGATCAGATTATAACGCTGCGTTAACCGCTCGAGGTAGCCTTCACGTCTGCTTTAGTGAGCTTCCCTAGCGCCTGGCCAGCGACGCGAGGTCTCACCGCTGGCTAGGCGAACCCGTTCTATCTGCTTGGAAGAAATTCGACCTTTGCTACTCCTCGCGCGATCGCTACTTGTACAGCTCAGCTATCAAATAGCTGTTTTCTACCGACAGCTGTTAGGAACAGGCTGAGCTGAGCGATGACAATACTAGGACCAGTCGGCAGGTCAAACAGCGCTGACAAGAAGATGCCAACCGCAGCGCTGAGCGCTCCTAGGAACGCAGAAAGAACTAGATAACTGCTGAATGTTTTGCTAAATAGGCGAGCGGCGCAGGCAGGAATAACAACAAATGCGCCGACTAGCAGAACACCCAAAGACTTGATAGCGGTGGCAACGACTAGGGAAAGCAGCATCATGAAGGCGACCTGGTGGGCAAAGACGTTGATACCACGGGCGATCGCAAGATCCTCGTTCAAAGTCAGCAGCACCTGAGTGCGCAGCGTCAGTCCAATGAACAGAACAGATGCTAGCAGCAACAGACCGCTGACGACCAAATCAGGGGGTAGGACACCTAAGATATCGCCGAACAACAGATTGTTGATGCCTGCCTGATAGCTCCCTTCAACGCTAAGAACAACAATCGAGATCGCTAGAGAGCTAGAATAAACAATGTTGAGTAAAGCATCTGTCCACAAGTCAGTTTTCTCGATTAGATAGGTGACGCCAACAGCGAACAGCAGTGCAAAAGGCAATACAATAATCGAAGGGCTTAGGCCGCTGACGACGCCAATGCTGATGCCGAGCAGCGCCGAGTGACCCAGCGCGTCGCTAAAAAAAGAAAGCTGTCTAACAACGGTGAAGCTGCCGAGAATGCCGCCCGTGAGCCCCGTCAGAACGCCGCCGAGGAGAGCGCGTTGCATGAAGGGATAGGTGAAGAGATTGAGGGCAGTGGAGATATCAGACATGAGGCGTATCCGGTTCAGCAGGCGTGGCGATAGCGAACAAACTCCGAGCCGTAGGTAGCCGTCAGGTTTTCTGGCGCAAGGGCGGTTTCGGGAACGCCTTGGCACATTAGACGACGGTTGAGACAGATAACGCGATCGCAATGCTTACGCACCATATCCAGGTCATGAGACACCTGCAAGATAGTCCAGCCCTGTTCGGCTTTGAGTTCGTACAGGAGCTGATAGAAGTCGGCTTCGCTGCGCACGTCTAGGCCCGCTGGGGCTTCGTCTAGGATCAGTAATTGACGCGATCGCACCAGACAATACGCTAGCAGCACCCGCTTGGTCTCTCCGCCAGATAGCTCACTAATAAATTTGTGCCCTACGTGAGTGGCCTCTACTCTTTCTAGCGCCATTTGCACCGCTAGCTTTCGCGCCTTTGCCTTTGCCCAGGGTAGCTGCACGCCTAACTTATCCCAGCCTAGCGCCACCAGCTCTTTGACCGTTAGCGGCAGTCGCCTATCGACCAAGAAATTCTGTGGCAGATAGGCTACCTGATGTCGCACCGCCGCTGGCAGGCACCCCTTAGCATTCAGCGGCTGACCTAATAGGCGCAAGGTTCCAGCCTCACGGGGCAAGATACCTAGAATTGATTTGACCAGCGTACTTTTACCCGCTCCGTTCGGGCCGACGATAGCTACGTCTGTCCCCGCCTCTATACAAAAGGAAACGTCTTGGAGCGCAGTTTGCGACCCTCTTTTAACCGTCAGCCGCTCAATAGAAAGAATCGGATTAGTCAGAACGTTCACAGGCTACCCTCCTCGAAGGCAGCCGCTAGATTGTCTGCATTTTCTGCCATGCTAGCGAGATAGTCAGCCGGGTCCGGGTCAAGCGCTTCAGTAGTTTCCATCGGGTCGAAAACGCTCACCTTGATATCTAGATCGGATGCGATCGCCTCAAAAGCATTCCCTGTCCGCGTAGGTTCAGTCAGTAGTACCTGCAAATCCGCAGACTTCACTGTATCAATCACGCGCTGAACGTCCGCAGGCGCTGGGCTGCCGTCGGGCAGTCCGACTAGATGCTCTACGCCTAGACCGTAGCTTTGAGCAAAGTATTCAGCAAAATCGTGGTAGGTGACGAACGCCTGACCAGCATACGGCGCTAGCTGCTTGCTGATGGCTAAATCTAGCTCCGCTAGCTCTGCGATATAAGCAGCTGCGTTCGCGGTATACACTGCTTGCCCTTCGGGGTCAGCGTCAATCAAACCATCGCGAATATTTTCCACCTGCTGAATTGCGTTCTTCGGGTCGAGCCAGACATGAGGATCTTCGTCGCCGTGGTCGTGACCCTCTTCGTGTTCTGATTCGTCTGCGTG
Source organism: uncultured cyanobacterium (assembly GCA_963772185.1). GTDB lineage: Bacteria > Cyanobacteriota > Cyanobacteriia > Phormidesmidales > Phormidesmidaceae > Phormidesmis. The sequence goes on from CAVYWR010000005.1 coordinate 121,528, forward strand.
TGCAATAGCCGCGACGCCCTCACTAGAATCAATCACCATCAGATCGAGGTTCGCGGCGCTGTCAATTAGTGACTCTAAGAAGCTCTCTAGCTCTAGCCCGTTTTCTACTAGGACATCGGCGTCAGCTAGGCTCTGGACATCGCTGGGCTTGGCCTGATAGTCGTGGGGATCTACGGTGAGTGGCAAAAGCTGGGTGACAGTAGCGCGATCGCCCGCAACGGCTTCTGTAAAGTAGGTGATCGGTAAAAAGGTCGTGACTACCTGTAAGGTCGCTTCGGACGAAGTCGCTTCAGCAGATTCAGATGAAGTAGAAGGAACAACTGAAGCGGTACAGCTAGCGAGGGCAAGGGCGATCGCACTACTGCCCATAGCGAGCGTTCGACTAGAAAGCAAGCTAGAGAATGAACCTAAGAAAAAGCTAGAGACCGAGTCTGTGCGTCTGTGAGTAGAAAGAACCATTGGCTTGCCGCAGCAAAAGACAAAAGCACGAATGCTAGTAAAGCTCAATCAAGTTAACACAGAATGAGAATCATTATCAATCTTGAGACTAGTCGGAATTCTATGCCGCTGTATTCGCGTGAAAGTAGGGGACATAGCACGCTACTCCCCTACGGTTAATCGCATGAAGGGGGAGCGGTGAGCTCGAAGCGGGGATGAGCGATCGCGACTGCGTTATGGACGCATCTAGCAGTGGCTCAACTATCAGCGTTAGCCCTTTTCTAGCGCTGATCGCCACTAGTGTGCCCGTCGGAATTGTCCGCTGCAAGGCGGCGTTTGATCGAGCAATCCAATAGACACCCTGAAGCTTGATGACGCCCTCTCCCCCCGGTTTGATACTTTCAACCACGGTTCCTTTTTCATACCAGAACGGTTCTTCAAATCTATGATGAGTCGCTTCAGTCGAGCCATAGGGTTGGTTTAGCCATGAGAATATAGACATTTGCTTTCCTTTGAGAGTGGTTTGTTTGGCCAGAGACCAGAGGCTTACCAGTCGTTGGATAGCTGAGCTGTTCTCCTGATTTAAACCTTAGATTCCATCAAGGCTAGTTGCTGCATGAGTCTAGTTATGAAAGTCGTTATGAATGCGCTGACAGGCGATCTCAGTCAGCGGCGGTCTTTTAGAATTACTTCTATAGCTAGTCGCTGATGGCAGTTGCTTGATCGCGTTTAGCTGGGTTCATCGCCTATCAAAGTCACTCTCATTCCCAACGTCCTATGGATTCAAGCCAGCTATTTGAGCAAGCCAATCGACAGTGGGATATGGAAAGACTCTGCGCCGGTCTAGCCACTGCAAAAGCTAGCCTAATGCCTCATAAACGGCCCGATCTAACCGAGGTAGAGCAGGTGAGGCTGCGGGGGCTGCTGCTGGGCTACAGCCCAACCGAAATTGCCGAGCAGCAATATACCGCGACCCGCACAGTGGAAGTAGCCCTCAGTCAGGGACTCTACCGCTATGTTGAAGTGTTAGCAGGGCGCGATCGCAATACGCTCACTAGCTGGCGAGACATTGTCACCTGGCTCGAAGCTGCCGGATATCGATGTGATTCGGTCGCTATCAACTGGGCGCAGATGCCTGAGGTTCCCGTTCTGTACGGCCGCGAAGCTGAATTCGATCAGCTCAAAGCCTGGATTCTTGGAAATTCTTCTTGTCGGCTAGTGGCAATCAGCGGTCCGGCTGGCATTGGCAAAACCTCTTTGGCTATTCGGCTCGCTAGAGCTACGCAGTCGAACTTTGAGAGCGTCATCTGGCAGTCGATCCGGCACAAGCCGCAGCTACAGCACGTTTTGAGCTACTGGCAAACCCAGCTACCAACCCCGTTCAATGAAGGCGTCGAATGGTACGACCAGCTTCAGGCGATTATGACCTACCTACGCGAGCATCGCTGCCTAGTCGTGCTAGACAATCTAGAAAGCATTCTGAGTGGCGGCAGCCTAATCGGCGAATATGAAGCAGGCTACACCCTCTACAAAGAGCTGCTGAAGCGACTAGGCGAAGAACCGCACCAGAGCTGTGTGATTGTCACTAGTCGTGAAAGCAACCGTGAAATCAAAGGCTCAGCCGCAACTAGCCTATCTATTCGCCATCTGACGCTAAAAGGGCTCGATTTTGAGGCAGCAGAGCGCATCCTGGCAGAAGAAGCGCTAGCCGAACAGCCATACTGGAAGCCGCTAGTGCAGCAGTATCAGGGCAATCCGCTGATGCTTAGAATCGTAGCAATGACTATTCAAGATCTGTTTGATGGGGACGTGCGCAGCTTTCTCAAGCAGCGGATGACCTTGTTTGGCGATATCAAATACCTAATCGATCAGCAGTACGAGCGTCTCTCTGACGAAGAACGAGATATTCTATATCAGCTGGCCGAGCGAGCCGAACCCATTCAGCTCAACGACTTGAGTTATTCTCATACCTTGCCAGCTGTGAGTGCATTACTGCGGCGATCGCTAATCGAAAAAAGCGACGCCGGATTTACGCTAAGACCGATCGTGATGGAATACGTTCGTCATCACCTGCCCTGAGGTTGCCTGAGGCTATTCGTGAGCTACTGCATTAATCCCTGGTGCCCCGACCGGCAAGATCTTCGAAAGGACCTAGCGGCTAGCGATCGCTGTCAGAGCTGTGGCACCCCGCTACTAGTGCAGGGCCGCTACCGTCTACTTCAGCCCCTGCGAAAGCTAGATGAATGGGAGCCCTCAGAGATTTTTGAAGTGAGCGATCGCGGCGAGTCCCCAGACCTTTCCAAAGACCATCGCGAAGCAGTTCTAGAAACAACCCCAAAAGTTCTCAAAATTCTCAAAAAGCCAATCCTATTTCCCTTATTCAAGCGAGAAGTTGAAACCCTACAGCAAATCAACCATCCCGGTATCCCCAAGGTCGAGCCAGATGGATTTTTCTCAGTGAAAATCGAGCAGGGCAAACTCACCTGCCGCGAACTCCACTGTCTAGTGATGGAAAAAATTCAGGGAACTAACCTGGACACCTGGCTACAAAAGCACGGTGCCATCGATCAAGACACGGCCATCGACTGGATAGCGCAGCTCGCAGAGATTCTGGCCCTAATTCACGAAATGGGCCTATTTCATCGAGATGTCAAACTGACCAACATCATGCTGCGGCCCACTGGGCAGCTAGCCCTGATCGACTTTGGCACGGTGCGGCTGATGACGAACACCTACCTAGCCAAGGTCGCTGGACAGCGCGATATCACCAGCGTGGTGTCTCCTGGCTATACGCCTCTAGAGCAAATGAACGGTAAGGCAGTTCCCCAGTCAGACTTCTATGCGCTAGGTCGCTGTTTAATCCATCTGCTGACTGGCAAGCACCCCATTGATTTACCAGAAGACGATGAAACCGGACAGCTAGATTGGCACAGCCACACCAGTCAGCCCATCGATAGCTGGCTGATCCAACTGCTAGATGCGCTCACTGCACCCTTTCCAGGACAGCGACCCATAGATGCTAAATCCATACTAGAGCGCCTGACGAATAAACAGTCATCACTGCCCGCGACCTCAACTGTCACTGCCCCAAACGAGAAGCAGCTATTTTGGATGCTGCTGGCCAGTAATATTGTCCTGCTGCTGGCGCTGATTGGCATGGTGAGCCTGCGGTGGAGTGAGCAGCAGCGGCTAGAAACGCTGCCGCAGTCAACGAGTTCCGCGAGCGTCTTTTCCTAAGAAGTTCGATTAGTCTGTTCACGATCAGCACTGCGATCGCGCTCAGTTCGCGGATCTCTCTCAGCACTTCTTTGGTTCTCGTTTGAGCGGTGTTCATAGCTGCATCTGCTGACTGATCGCCTTCTATGACTTTGCTCAGGGCGGCTTTTAGGACTTCAGCCGCTTCGCCATAGTTGGGAATGGCCGGACGAGAAACAGACGATTTTTCTAGATAGCTCAGCATCAAGGGCATGTGCGGATACTTCTGACGGATTTCGGCATCTTTAAAGAGCGATCGCCGACTGGGCAAAAAGCCAGAGGACAGTACAAACTTTTTCTGCGCAGCTTCGCTGGTGAAGTACTTAATTGCCGTCCATGCCTGATCGGGATGCGCCGAATTCGTCGGAATGCCAAAGCCCCAGCCGCCGCGACAGCCAACGCTCTCTTTTTGCGTAAAGGAAAAGGGCAAAGCAATTTTGACCTTGTCTTGCCAGTTCTCCTCGCTGTCATTCATCAGCGCTGACCAAAAAGACGGCCATCCTCTCAAAAAGACAGACCCTTCGTTCATAAACGCCTCTAGCGAGGACTGTTCGACCAGTCCCCCGCCAAAAGGTAGCTGCGAACTTTCAATTGCGGGCGAGATGCCTCTTTGAATGAGCGATCGCAACAGCTTAGCGGCGGCTACTGTCTTTGGTTCGCTTAGCCCTACCTGATTGTCCGCTGTATCAATCCACTGACCGCCAAACCCGTTCATCACCTCTACAAACGTCGTAATCAGCCCCTCATAGGCGCTGCTCTGCCAGAGATAGCCAAACTCAACGTCGGGCCGCTGCGTCAGCACGGCGGTGACTTGCGCTAGCTGGTCGAGCGTAGTCGGCAGCGCCATCCCGGCGTCTTCTAATAAATCTTGTCGGTAGTAAAGCAGGCCAATATCCGATCTCATCGGCAATCGATACAGGCCACCTTCGTAAGTGCCCGATGCCAGTTCGCTTTCTAGAAAGGCGCTCAGATCGAGGCGATCGCGTTGGATCCAGCTACTCAAATCCATCAGACGACTAGCAAAATCTGGCGTCCAGACCGTATCCATATAGACCAGGTCAAACTGAGCGGGACTCAGCTCAAAGTCAGATACGTAGGCATTCTTACGCACGTCAGTCGTCTCGTATTCTTGCCGATTAGTGACAACATTAATCTCGATGCCAGGATGTTCCCTTTGAAAATCCTCAGTCAACACTTCCCAGGGCTCTACCTCGTCAACCGGCACTAAAAACGATAATTCGATTGGTACGGTTGTTTGCTGTCTGGGCCAGGTCACACCCAAAAACACTAGACCAGCTAGCTGAAGGACAAAGATTGCGACCAGCCACCGCAGCGGATACAGACGACGGGACCGGCGAGCTACTCGACGCACCTGGGTACCTAATAGAGAGAGTCCTTTACAACATCATAAAAGACTGGAGCCCTAGAAATCATCGATCGTGCGGCATCGCCTGTAGGTATACAATCTCTATGTTCAAGCGTCAGCAGGTAACGCATGAGTACGTCTATAGTCAGCCGAAGACTGCGCCCGGTTAGAACCCTTTTGGGTCTATTGCTACGGCGACCCGTTTTGGGCACTAGCGTTGTTCCTCTATTGCCAGACGGTCGGATTGTGTTAATTCTGCGTCGCGATAGTGGCAAGTGGGGGCTGCCCGGTGGCATCGTGGACTGGGGAGAGGATCTAGCCGCCGCTGCTACCAGAGAGCTAGCCGAAGAAACGGGCCTGATTTTAGTATCGCTTGAGCGTCTAATTGGCGTCTATTCTCATGCCGAAAGAGACCCCCGATTTCACTCCGTCTGCGTTGCGCTCTCAGCCCAAGTCGCTGGAGAGATGACAACTCGCGACGCTGATGAAGTCAGCGATGTTCGTGCCTTTACGATAGATGAGCTACCCATACAGCAGCTCGCCCACGACCATACTCGGCAGCTGGAGGACTATCTAGCAGGCAAAACCGTTTTAGCATAGCCGCTCGTGACACTGTTGCGTGCTCATGATACTGGCTGCTCATGACGGGCGAGATGCCGATCCTCTCTCTGCGCGATCTGATAGTGGCTGGATCGATGTCTACTGTTCCTGCGGCTAACGGCTGTATGCGCTCGGCCTGAGTGTATGTGTTTGTTTGATAGATCAGCTCTTTATCGAGATCGACAGCGCTGAGCCAGCCGCTTTTGGGATGGTAGGCACCTGTGTCAATATCTAGCCAGCCGGGGCCTCGAACGATTTGGCCTGGGGCCGTGCCCGGTAGGGTGAAGGTAATTGTATGTCCGGTAACGATCGTTTTGTTTTGAAAAAGCGGGGTGGGGTGGGCGTGGAAGACTTCTCTGAATCCAGCAAAAGTCCATGCGATCCTGATTTTCTAAACGCTTATATGGATTTAGCCCCGCATGCACTAGAAAGATATCACCTAGATCGAGATAGAGCGGCAGCGTCTTGAACCACTGCACGTGGTCTAGGAGCGCTTCTGTGTTGGGATAGCTAGTGAGCGTTGGCTGTCCGCCGCTGTGCAGCCAGCTTTGAAACGCGCCGATATTAGGATCTTCGTCTGGGAAGGCTTTGAGTAATAAGTGTTCGTGATTGCCCAGTACACATAAGTGGTTTCCCTGGCGAACAAACTCAACGACCTTAGCACTACGCGGGCCTCTATCAATCAAATCGCCAACAAAGTGCAGCCTGTCTGTAGGGGAAGGAGCACACTAGGGCAACTAACTGCATTAACCCGTCATAGTGACCATGAACATCTCCGATAAATATGCGACGACTCATGCAGTTACTGGCGGGCTAATAATAGCGGTTCATCATAATTATGCCTGATTGCCAGGTTTGGGCATCACTACTCCTTGATCTGCCCCAGTCACTCTTCCCGGCCAATCTTTCAAATTAGTCCTTCACATCGGTGACTTTGACAATCATGAACTGGTTGCGCACACCACTACTAGAGCTGACAACCTGCCATAGGACTATGTAGCTGTTGTCTCCGTCGGCATCACCAGGATTTTCCCAATCCGGCATCTCTTTGAATCGCAGATCGCCAGTATCTTTGTCAATTTCAAATTTATCGATGTCTTCGCCGTTTTGTAGCCGATAGATTAGCTTGCTACTAGGGGTGTCTTGAGCGCGAACTTGGATAACTTCTTTAGAATTTTCTGGAACCTGAATTAGCGTACTGTTACCAGGCAGGACATTTCTTGGAGCAATGATAATCAGGTCGTTTGGATCGTAGACTTCTGCGGTGCTCAGTACGTTGGGGGCGTCGCTAGTGCTGAATGCATCCGGTACAGGCTATATTAACCGCTGTCGGTGAGGCTTTCTTTGACGCTGTTTCGGAGACCGTTTTGCAAATCGTCAGAATGTTCTTCTTAACGCCGTACATAGTACTCGGGACGATGCATGGTAAAGCTGATGCATTTTCTTTGTGTAAGTTCCCTTTCTTATTAATCGAATGATTCGGGCGGAGTCTCAGTGCCTTCGATCACAAAGCCAGCATCTCGGATCATATCAAAGTCTTGCTGAGCAGACTGACCTGGGGTTGTTAGATAGTCGCCGACAAAAATAGAGTTAGCGGCGTAGAGACCAAGCGGCTGGAGCGATCGCAAATGAACCTCGCGCCCACCTGCAATCCGAATCTCCTGAGCGGGCAGCAGCAGTCTAAACAAACACAAAATCCGCAGACATCGCTGCGGCGTCAGCTCAGCGTAATCGGCAAACGGGGTTCCTGGAATCGGAATCAAGAAGTTCAGCGGGACGCTAGTGACCTCGAGATCTCGCAATGACATGGCTAAATCTACAATTTCCTCATCGGATTCACCCATGCCAAAAATGCCACCAGAGCAGGTCGTCAGCCCTGCTGACTGCACTGCTTTGACCGTAGAGAGCCGGTCTTGAAAGGTATGTGTAGTGCAGATATCGTCATGGTGCGCTTCTGCTGTATTGAGGTTGTGGTTGATTCTATCGACGCCTGCATCCTTGAGCTGACGGGCCTGATCTTCGTTTAGCAGTCCTAGCGTGGTACAGACCCGCATTGGATACTGTTCTTTGACAGTGCGCACCGCCTCTAGAACCCCTTCAAACACTTTGGGTGAAGGACTGCGACCCGAAATTGCCATACAAAAAGTTCCCGCCTTCATCTGATGGGCGCGGCTGGCGGCTGCAACAATCTTCTCAGTCGCCATTAGCGGATACTGTTCGATATCGGCGCTGGAAATCTTGGACTGGGAGCAATAGTGACAGTCTTCTGGGCAGAGTCCGCTTTGAGCATTGAGCAAAAAATGCAGCCGGACGCGGTTACCCCAGTGCTGACGGCGGACCTGGTAGACGGCTGCTAGCTGACCTAGAATCTCAACATCAGGCGCTTGCAAAACAGCAAGTGCTTCCGAGCGCGTTAGGGTTTGCTGCGCTAGCGCCTTATCGGCTAGCCGCTGCCAACTCGGGCAGCAGATACCGAGTAGCCTGCTGAGTAGCTGGCGAGAGAGCTGCGTCTACCATAGAATTCTTACTTTTGATCACTGGTGAAAATTCTACGACATAACGCCTCTCTACCCCTGCTATTCATGCTTTTGTTACGCTTTTGTTGATAGCTGATACCGCGAGACTTGGCAAGTGAAGCTTGACAGGAGGTCACCAGCAAATCGATAGGAGATTACATAGGAGAAACTGCATAGATTAGGGAATAAATTCTTTAAGGCGCTTGTTCGACAGTCGATTTGAGCGATCGCACATAACTCAAGAATCATACGACTTGAAAATTATTGAAAGAAGTTCTAGCCCATGATTCCGACTAGCCAGTCAATCACCTTAATTCGCCACGGTCCGCCTGCGGTATCGCTGCGCCAGAAAGTACGCGGCCATCACTTCCGACAATTTGTAGAGCGCTACGACGCGGCTAGAATCGAGCAAAAAGCACAGCCGCCGCTCTCGGTTCGGCGAGTCATGGCTTGCGCAGACCGAGTATTTGCTAGCCACCGACCTAGAGCGATGCATACCGCTGAACTACTAGGAGTTTCTAGTCCGCCAATTGTCGATTCGCAGTTTCGCGAGATTGAATTTCCGGTGGATTTCCCTAGACACTTCCGATTCTCGGCGCTGACCTGGACGGCGATCGCACTGACGCTATGGCGGCTAGGCTACAGCGCTCGGTGCGAGTCTTTTGCCAAGGCTCAACAGCGGGCCCAATCAGCAGCAGATCTGCTAGAGACGCAGGCTCAAGCGGCTCAAGCCAACAGAGTCGTACTAGTCGCGCACGGTGGTATCAATCGACTCATTGCAAAAGAACTGCGCCGCCGAGGTTGGCGAGGGCCTAGGCTACCACGCAGTCGACACTGGGGATGTACGACTTATTGCCGATGACTATGCCGAGATATTTCCTCTTTTAGTAGAGAGCGATAGAACCAGGTCTATAGGAAGATAGCTATCATTCATATATAGTTCGGAACCAAAATTATGACTGAGAGTGCTTCTGTATCGGAGAACGCTGCTGCACCTGCTAACTGGCAGGCCGAGAAACAGGCCAATGAACAAGTCAGCAAGAGTTTACTAGAGGTGACTTTAGAAGGCGCGATCGCCCTAGCTAAAGACAACAATAACTACCCCCAAGCCACGACCCAGTTTGAGGCACTTTTCGCTCAGATAGAGTCCGACAATCCTGATATTGCACCGCTACTCAAGACGCTGTGGAAAGAATATATTTCTGCCCAGCGCTCGGCGACCTTCTGGCAGAGCCTGAGCGATGCTGAAAAAGGTCTCTCCGAGCAAATGAGCGCAAGCAATATCCAGCTCAAGCAAAACTATATGCGACTAATTCAAGAGCAGTAGGTGTTGTCCTTACTGTGGCAGCCCTGAAATCACTAGCTGTCCGTCCACCACTCGGATATCGTCCGGGGTCAGCCCCTGCTGCTCTAGCAAAGCACTCAACTGCTGCTCAATATCTGTCTGAGAGAAGCCATACTGACTAGCAATATTCGCGATTGGCAGTTTGAGCTGGCCGAGTCTGACATTAGTGTTGGCTAGGCTGATCTGTCCATCGACGACGCTGGGCCGACCTTCTATGCCTACATAGACCTTACGATCAGTTAGGAAAGGAAAAGTCTGAGTGATTTTCTCTACAGCCTGCTGACCTTCGGCAGGCAAAGAATCAAGCGGAATATCAGATAGGTTGACTCTGACGCCGCTTTCGATGCGATCGCCATCAATCACAGTCGTAACGCCCTCCGCGATATCGAGCACGGGTGCGCTATGAGGATGACTCGCGATCGCCTCTGCCACCATCTGGTTGAGCTCATCTTCTGAGATCACCACATCGTCAGGGGCAAACGGTTGAGTCTGGCTCGTAGCAGACGCAACAACCGCAGGCTCTGCTTTTTCTCCCCAGCCAAAAGCGCCGCTAGGCCCCGTCGACCCACCGCCCGTTTTTAGCATCGCATAGCCAACGCCACCCCCAATAGCAGCAGCGGCAAGCGTTAACCCGACTAAGACTGTTTTCATAGCTGATCTAGATTTCGCGAGATGAAGTATGTAGTAAACACGTAATCAGTCTCTACAGTGTAGAAATAATTGATTACGGTTGTTATCTGGGTTGGGCCAGTTGTCGAGCTAGCTCTAGACAGACCGACAAAGCAGCATCTGTCTTAATCGCCTGAGTCGAAAACTGAGTCAGCGTAGCACTAAACCCTGCATCGCGCAGCCGCCCCATCAGGGCCTGTCTGGGCGGAATATCTATCCGCGCCCTCCTACCAATTTCAGACAGCGGATAAAAATAAGGCGGCAGATCCGCTTCGGCCTGCATTACCTCAATTAGTCTTGAGCAACCATGCCAGCCCTTCTTGATCGCAATCCGGTGCATATCAGCTAGCTCAGTCTGATCGTGCAGCGGTCCTAGCCACATTGGACCGCTCACCACTGGCGGATCTGTGCCGCCACAGGTACAGGATGTGCCTCGACCTAGATGCTTCCAGGCCAAAGTCTGAAACTGTCCGCAAGCATGGCAATAGGTCAAGAACCCATAGTGCTGCCGCTCCCAACCTAGCGCCTTAGTGATTCTTACCATTACTCGATTCACTTCACCGTGGTACCAGGAGAAAACAGGCTTAGCTCCTAGCCCTCTTGCCGCCGCCTGCTGAACCGCCGCGCCAATTAGCAAGCGCAGCCCCTGCTCATGCACGGCAGGGTGAGCACGGGCATAGGCTCCATAGGTTTGCAAACTACTATCCGGCGCGCGACCGCTGGTAGCTCGCCCGTCAGTACTTGTGAGATAGATTAGTCCGCCGAGTTTAACTGCCCACAGACTGGTGTTGAGCGTGGGTGTAGGACTACCAAAGCTATCAATATCAATCAGGTCGTAGAAGTCTCGTCGCTGATACGCGTCAAAAAAGACGCTATTCGCGTCTTGGTGAGTGAGGCAGTAGCGCGTCGCAAACCGTTGAGAATCCAGGTTGCTTTGAAAGTTGGCCTGGATTAGCGCATGGAGATCTCCATTGCCCTCATTCGCCCATACGTAGTCCGCGTCTGCCTCTAGCAAATAGCGCACCGTTCGCACTCCGCAGCCCGTCATGGCATCGATCACCCGTAGCTGACCGCTGGGATTACTAGAGTGCTGCTTGTGAGCCAACGCCGCCAGTATGGCTAGATCGCGGCCCGTTTTGCTACTAGATCTAAAGAATGCACCGGCTGTAGAGAAGCGGGCGGCACCTTCTGTCTGTGTCATGCTCAGACTCATGCTAGGAGAGGCGCGATCGCCTTTTCCAGCTCACTCTTACTCAACTCGGTCACCACAAACACCTCCTGCGCCGACTTTCCCTTACGCGCAATCAGCTTGTGCCCACCCATAATCGATACCGAGACCTTCAGCCGCAGCGCAGGCGCATTCGATCTCGCGCGAGAAATCACCGCTGGAGTGATTGTCTGAATACGCGGAACATTAGCCAGCTTTTCTAGCAGCTCAATCAGCCCTGGAATATAGGTGGAATGCGTAATCACAACTCTACCTTTGTCTAGCTGTTTGTCTTCCTTAGTATCTTTTGCGGTATCCGAAGACGACTGGGAGGCAGAAGATCTGACACCTGCCTGACGCTTCTTTCTAGCTTTCTTGCCAGCAGTCTTCTTACCCACTCCTTTTCGTCCCACCAGCCTACGCCTTTTCCAGAGGGGCCATAGTCAGCCCAGCCCGGATTAGCTGAGAGTGATACAGCTCTGCCTGCTCTAGTGGGCCTGTCCAGACAATTGCCTGCCCTTCATTATGGATCTGGTCAGCAAACGCCCACGCCTGGTCGCTGTTCACTCCTGGAATGTACGTAGTCAGCGTCTTGACAACGTGCTCGAAGGTGTTGAAGTCGTCATTGAGAACGATGATTTTGTAGTTGGGATATTTTTCTTTGACAATGCTGCTAGCTCTTTCCTTAACTGCCGCAGGGGAAAACGAAGACTTGATGGATGCTGCTTTGACTAGAGATATCTGGGGATGGGATGCGATCGCAGAACTCATAAACTTTTGCAGGAAACTTCTAGCGTTTGTATTGCACAGGCTGTCACATAGCTATACCGTGCGTAACCTAAAGTATCAGATATAGCCCAGTAGGTATAATCTTAGTACATATGTCAGCGCAGAACTTCCTGCTATGTACTGCGCCATAGCGAAGTGAACGAACCTAATCTACTGTGACTAATGCAGGTAAATAGTTGTTTCACTAATCCATAGAGTTAGAAGAAGCTCTGTTCTTCGGTAAACCCAACACGTTTGTCGTAGCAGCCGTAAAAAGAGACTTTTTTCACGTCTGTAGAAGTTCGAAGGCTGTCGGGTTATTACCTCTTTTGTTGAAATAGCGACAGCTTCATAATAAAAGCGTTGAGGAGCTTGATACGCTTTACGGAAACCTGCTTTCCGGCTTCTTAACGTTCTTTCTAAGAGCAACTAAAAGAGAGCTAATGAAGACGGAAACCCTAACGCAAATTGCATACGAGACTTTTGTTGAACAAGTCACTCAAAACAAAGTACAAAGAGCGACTATCAAACCAAACCGTATCGAGTATCAGATGAAATCTGCTTTTGGTGGAAAGCGGTACTACACACAGGCCACTGATACTTCCGTGAATGTTTCAGCACTATTGCGTCAGCACAAAGTAGCCTTTACAGATTTAGCTGCTAGTAACGCAGCCGCTAGTTTAGTGGGTTTGTTACTTTCAACTGGAGCGCTAGTAGGCACGTTCGCATGGTTGGCAAAAGCAGGAGCTCCTGGTGGTATTGGAAGCGTTGTTGGTGCTGGTAAAAGCAAGGCTAGATCCTATAGCCCTGCTAGTACTAAAGCCAAAGGGAAGTCTGTCACTTTTGCAGATGTTGCTGGGGTGGATGAAGCAAAGCAGGAACTGCAAGAAGTTGTTGATTTCTTGAAAGATGGTGACAAGTACCGAAAGATTGGGGCAAAGATGCCGAAAGGTGTCTTGCTAGTGGGTCCGCCGGGAACTGGCAAAACTCTCTTAGCAAAGGCTGTAGCGGGTGAAGCAGGCGTTCCTTTCTTGAATATATCGGCTTCAGAGTTTGTTGAAATGTATGTGGGTGTGGGCGCTTCTCGCGTACGAGATCTATTTAACAAGGCGAAGAAGCAAGCGCCGTGTATCGTGTTCATTGATGAGCTAGATGCTATCGGTAAGTCAAGAGGTGGCACCGCAAATGGCGGTAATGACGAGCGAGAACAGACGCTTAACCAGCTACTAACCGAGATGGACGGATTTGATGGCAACGCTGGAGTGATGCTGATTGCTGCGACGAATCGGCCAGAAATCCTAGATCCGGCTTTGAAGCGACCTGGTCGTTTTGATCGGCAGGTACTGGTAGATCGACCTGATAAGAGCGGGCGATTACAGATTTTAGAGGTACATGCTGCGCCTGTGATGATCGGTGAGGATGTAGATTTAGATGTGATCGCGACTCAAACAGCAGGCTTTGCTGGCGCAGATCTGGCTAACCTAGTCAACGAAGCTGCTCTACTCGCCGCCCGCAACAACCGTCAGGCAGTGATGATGATGGATTTCCACGAAGCGATTGAAAGAGTAGTCGCAGGATTGGAGAAGCGATCGCGCATTCTCACCGAAACCGAAAGGAAAACTGTTGCCTATCACGAAGTCGGTCACGCGATCGTTGGCTCGCTTATGCCCGGTAGCAACACCGTTTCCAAAATCTCAATCGTCCCTAGAGGCGTAGGAGCCTTAGGCTATACTATGCAAACGCCTGGAGAAGATCGCTTCTTACTGCTAGAAGATGAGCTACGAGGACAGGTTGCGACCCTGCTAGGTGGCCGTGCGGCTGAAGAAGTCGTCTTTGGCAAGGTTTCTACAGGTGCTAGCGATGATATTCAAAAAGCAACAGATCTCTCAGAGCGAGCTGTCACCCAGTACGGTATGAGCGCGGCGCTTGGTCCGATTGCCTTTGACAAAGCGCAGTCGCAGTTCTTGAACAGCGGCACCACCCGCCGCAATATTAGCGGTGAAGTTGCCGCACAGATTGACCAGCTGGTAAGACAAACAATTGATCAAGCGCACAGCATGGCGCAAGAAGTTCTCCGGCTCAACAGAAGTTTGCTGGAAACGATGGCTAGCACTCTCTTGAATAACGAGGTCTTAGAAGGCTCCGAATTAAAAGCGCTGCTGGCACAAGCAGCAGCACCTGCTAGCTTACAAGCTTGGTTGGCTGGTCAGGGTTAACCACGACAGAAACGCAGCAAGGCCAGCTACTCGTCACCTAAAATCTTTGGCACTTTGAAGAAGTCCGCTTCTCGGTCTGGCGCGCTGTCTAGAATCGACTCACGTTCGGTAAATACTTCGAGCTGATCGAGCCGAGTGATGTTGCTGACCTCAATTGCTCTGGTGGTCGGCGGTACGTCCGTTGTGTCCAGCTCGTCTAGCTGCTGCACGTATTCGAGGATGCCGTTGAGCTGTCCTGTGAACTGCTCTTCTTCTGACTCGCTTAGCTCTAGCCGAGCGAGATTCGCAACCTTGCGGACCTGATCAATATCAATCAAGACTTAACTCTCCTGTTGCATAAGAATTCTAGAATCTAGCTAGCTGGCCTAGATCATGTCTAGCTTCATCCGTCCGGTTACCTTTAGCCAGTTTTGCGCCTCAATGTAGTTATTTGGCGCGATCCGAATGGCTTCCATCCAGTACTTGGCGGCTTCGTCGTATAGCGCGTTTGCCTCACTCTTATCGCCGGAGGCTTCAGCCTGCTCGCCCTGGTAGTGATAGATTACGGCGGTGTTGTTTAGCGCTTGGATCAGACGGGGATTGAGATTAATCGCCTCTTCGTATAGGGCGAGCGCTTCTCGGTGCTGACCATTGCTAGCTTCGATCAGGCCCATGTTGTAGAGGATGTAGCTCTTGTCGTAAGGATCTTCCTCTAGCGTTAGCGCTTCTTTGTAGTTGTCGAGCGCTTCGGCGTACTCTCCATCGGCCTGGGCGGACATGCCATCACGGTAGTAGGCAAATGCTTCCTTGGCCTGCTGCTTGGCGGGGAGCATCTTCAAGATCATGTCAGCCATGACCGTAAATGACTTGTCGATGAAATTATCGTTTCTTTGAGTTCTTGGCATCGAGATCCCTAGTCACAGTCTTTTACTCTATTAAAGACTATAAAACTGTCGCTGGGGCGATCGCACAAATGTAAGAGATTCTTAAGTAATGTAGCCGCTTGTAAAGGCGGGTCTATGGGTGCCTACCTGCTCGACTAGAAACGCGGCGAGCTCTCCAATCGTATCAAACTCATCCTCATCAAAGCAGTCGCTTAGATCTATACCGAACTGCTCTAAAAAGTCTTCGCAAAAGGCAATCGTCCAATCAAACCAGCACACTAGCGCGAAATGTAAATCGCCATTGAGCCGATCGTCTGGGCAAACTCGGCTAAAGTCAATGCCTGAGTACTGACCAAATTTTTGATAGACAAAGCACAGTACGCGACGAGTATCTGAAGATCCAGTGGCAGCGTGGCTAAAAGCAGCGGTGTCAGTAGTGACGTTGCCAATAGAAGATAGATGAGTCAAAAACAGCTGACACCAGTCAGAAATACCCAGCGCCGGACGAGCGTGCGCCTTCATGCGCAGATTTACTTGGGCACGAATGGCTAGATCGGGGCTCATATCAGCATAGGTGCTGATACTACTAAGCCAATTATCGAGCTGCTCAATCATATAAATTGCGGTTGGCGGAAAACCGTTAGGGCATTGTGTGTTCAATGTTCCCACTCATCCTAGAGAAATTACGGTAGTCACGCAAAAAGTAATAAGTAGGACCCGCTAGCCCCGATCTCCGTAGCAAATGCAGCCGACTAAGCGACGAATGAAGCCGACTGGGATACTTGCTGGAGGCGATTAATCGCCAATGCCTGCTCTAGCTTGGCAGCGGGCATTGGTGTACCTACCCAATAGCCCTGTAGATAGTCACACTGGTACTGGCTGAGTAGCTGCTGCTCATCGGCATTTTCGACGCCTTCGGCGACCACCATCAGATTCAGTCGGTGGGCCAGCTCAATGGTTGATTGCAAAATGGCCTGATTTTTAACGTCGTGTGGGGCCCCTCGCACAAAGCAATTGTCAATCTTGAGGGTATCTATCGGTAGCTGTTTGAGATAGCTCAAAGATGAATAGCCCGTACCAAAGTCATCGATTGCAATGCGAATGCCTAGCGCTTTGAGTTCGTTTAGCGTGGTGATTGTACTGGTTATGTCTTGCATCAGAGCTGTTTCGGTCACCTCTAGCTCTAGATGGTGAGGCGCTAGCCCGGTTTTAGCCAGCGTCTGCTTGATTGATTCGATTAGATCTGGCTGATTGAACTGAACGCTCGATAGATTGACCGAGACGTACTTCATGCCGATGTCTTGATTCAGCCAGAGTTTTGCCTGAGCGCAGGCCGTTTCTAGCACCCACTGACCAATTGGAACAATCAGCGCGGTTTCTTCGGCTAGGGGAATGAATTTAGCGGGTGAAACAAAGCCCTGTTCAGGCTGATGCCAGCGAATCAGCGCCTCACTACCCTCTACTTTTCCGTTTGCTAGGTTGAGCTGTGGCTGATAGTAGACCTCGAATTCGCTGCGATCTAGGGCGTAGCGCAGCCGCGTTTCCATCGCAATCTGGTCGCTAAAAGCCAACGGCATATCAGAGCGATAAAACTGGCAGTGGCTGCTTTTGTGCTGTTTGGCGGCTTCAAGCGCGGCATCAGCCTGACGCAGCAGCGTATAGAGATCTTTACTTTGATGGAGGAGAAAGGCGACGCCAATGCTGGTAGTCACAAAGACTTCTTGACCGGGCATATCGTGCGCCGGTAGCGAGAAAGGCTGCTCTAGCACGTCTATGACATCTTCGGCGGTTTCTCTCGCTTGTTCGTGGCGCTTGAGATTGGGCAGTAGAACGGCAAACTGGTTGGCGGTGAGCCGAGCTAGTGTCGCTTCTGGGGGGAGGCAGGACTGCATACGACGGGTAGCCGCTTTGAGCAGTTGATCTCCAGCTGGGTAGCCCAAGACAGTATTGACCAGCCGCAGCCTGTCGATACTCACAGACATAAACGCTAGCGTGCGCTGGCTTTTGTGGGCGATCGCGATCGCCCGGTTCAACCGCTGACGCAGTAATCCATAGTTGGGCAGATCGGTCAGGCTATCGTAATAGTTGAGCCGATTGATTTGCTCTGCCGTAGTGCGCAGCGTATGGACATACAGTTCGCTAACGGCGGTTTGACGCTCGATTCGAGCGGTCAGCGTGTTGACAATCTCGATATAGCTGACAGGCCGAATGAGGCAGTCGTCAGCGCCTTTTTCCATTGCCTGGCGAACGTGCGATCTGGCGATTAAAGTTCCTTCTTCTGCTGCTGTGATAAGAACAAATGGCGTTAGCTTTAGCTCGCTGTTCTGTCTGATGGCATCTAATACCTGGTGTCCGTTAAGTTCTTCTACATCCCAACAGCACAGAATAACGTCAGGGCGGTGCGCTCGTCCGGCTAGAATTCCTGCGGGCCCATCATCTGCTGTTTGCAATAAGAAGCCTGCCGACTTCAAGCGTTTGACTAGATCGGTGCGACGCTGACTAGGCTTCTCTATGACTAGAATTTTGTGCATAGAACAGTTCTTAGCCAAACCGACTGAATAGCATGAGCCAGATAGTACAGGCCAGGTAGCCTAGGCCGGATGACCTATGCCAGATAGCGTGCGCTAGACAGCGTTATCATGCCCGAGCTAAGGAGAAGGAGCTACTCCTTGGCTCTGACAGCGGTTTCTAATGTAGTGACAAAAGTAGGATAGGAAACGGCGATGGCTTCGGCGCGCTGAATGGTAGTTTTGCCCGGTGCCTGGATAGCGGCGATGGTAAGGGCCATCGCGATCCGATGATCGGTGTAGCTGTCGAGCGTAGCAGCCGTCAGCTTTGTATCAGCACCCGATCCTTTGATCTCCATTCCTTCAGACTGTTCGACTACGCTGCCAGGAGCCATCTGATTGAGGGCGGCGGCCATGACTGCGAGGCGATCGCTTTCTTTGACACGCAGTTCAGCCGCATCGGTAATCTTCGTAGTGCCCACCGCAAACAGAGCTGCGATCGCCAGGATAGGTACCTCGTCGATCAGCCGAGGAATTAGATCGCCGCCGATATGAGCGCCGATTAGCTCACTGTGCTTCACGCGCAGATCGGCCACGGGTTCGCCAGTGACATCTCTTTCATTCTCTAGCGTGATATCCGCATTCATTGCAAAGAGCGCGTCCAAGATACCGGTGCGGGTGGGATTAATCCCGACATTTTCAATCAGCAGATTTGATCCAGGGGTAATAGCGGCGGCGACTAGCCAGAAGGCAGCGGAGCTAATATCGCCCGGTACAATGACGGTTTGACCCGTTAGCTGAGCAGGACCATGAAGCGTGACGCTGTGGGTCGCTGGCTCGATGGAGAGGTTGGCACCAAAGGCTTTGAGCATTCGTTCGCTATGATCGCGTGACAGGCTCGGTTCGGTGACGGTGGTATCGCCATCGATAGCTAGACCCGCTAGTAGTAGACATGATTTGACCTGAGCGGAGGCAATCGGCGAGTGGTAGTGAAAAGGATTGAGCTTTTGGCCAGTGACGCCAAGGGGGGCTAGGGTGCTATCCGCTTTGCCAGAGATAGTAGCGCCCATGCGGGTGAGCGGCGCGATGACTCGCTTCATGGGACGCGATCGCAATGATCCATCGCCCGTCACCGCAAAGAATTTACCCGATTGAGCAGCCAGCAAACCCAGCATCAGCCTTAGCGTCGTACCTGAATTTCCCGCATCGAGCACATCATCTGGCTCTTGCAGGTCGCCGCCTGTGCCCTCGACGGTGACCCATTCGGCTTCGAGGTCTGAGATTTTTGCGCCCATTGCGCTAAAGCAGGCGGCGGTGCTGCGCGGATCTTCGCCGAGCAGGAGTCCTTTGATTCGGGTGGTGCCCTGGGCGATCGCGCCTAGCATTAGCGAGCGGTGAGAGATGGATTTGTCGCCGGGGACGGTGATGCAGCCAGTCAGAGGAGCCGTGAGAGAGCCGTCGATTTGGAGGGTTTGGTGGGGAGCTTGGGAGGTGAGTTGGAGGAAGGGCATAAGGAAGTGAAGGGGAAGGGCGGACTATTGAGGCGCGCAGTAGGCGTTGATTTCTTCTATGGTGGCGCTGCCAGTGCTGTCATTAGACTGAAGGGTTTCGTAGGCGGCGTTGGTTTGTTTTTGGAAGGTGTCGAAACTGGCGCTAAAGTCTGCTTCTGTTTCGGCATCGGCAATTAGCTGCATGGCGGATTGCGCGGCAGTGAGGGCGGCGGCGGATTCGGTGAGTAGGCTGGCGTACTGAGCGCGGTAGCTGCTGAGCTGTTCGTCGTTTAGATCTAGATCCTGGAGGTCTTGAGCCAAGTCGTTAGTCTGACCGCCAGCCTCGCTGACGGCGCTGATGTAGGTGTTGGCAGCGCTTTTAATATCTTCTAGGTTCTGGGCACCGGATATTTTTGTTAGCGACTGATTGATAGATTCTTCGTAGTCGCTGACGAATGACTCGGAGCGATTGATCGCGCTGATTAGCTGGTTGCACTGCGACGATGTGCCGCTACAGCTGCTAAGTGTTAAAAGTATTAAGCTGCTGAGACAAGCTGTTTTGCGTAAGCGATCGAAAAGCATTCGCGAGACCAAAGAGGAAACAGAATATAGCCTGTACCGGATGCATTCGGTACAGGCGCGTCACTTGACCTGTTGAAACACAAAGCTTTCAGCCTGAAAGCTATATCTCAGCCAAGTGACAAAAGCTATAGAGACGAATCGTCTCAGCGAGATTCACTATACCAATTCACAATGAGCAACCTAAAAACCCGGCCAGAAAATGATTCCGTTATCCGCCATCGGCAGCAGTTTTCTGCGCTGTCTGGCAAGCAGTATTTTAACTACGGTGGTCAGGGTCCGATGGCGGATAGTGCAGTCGAGGCGATGCACCAGGCGCAGATCAAAATTCAGCAGGAAGGTCCGTTTGCTGGGGCAATTGCAGACTGGCTAGCGATAGAAGGTGAGCAGATTAGGGGCGCGATCGCTCGCACGGTCGGTGCCGCACCAGAGACAATCACGCTGACTGAAAATGTCACTGTGGGCTGCAATATTCCGCTGTGGGGGTTGGACTGGCAGGCAGGCGATCGCATCCTGATTGGCGACTGCGAACATCCAGGCGTAATCGCCGCAGTCCGTGAGATTAGCAGACGGTACGGCGTTGATATCGACACCTGCCCGCTTTCTAGCTGGCTAGAAGGAGCCGACCCGTTAGAGCTAGTCAGCCAAACTCTGACACCACAGACTCGCCTAGTCATCCTCAGCCATATTCTGTGGAACACAGGTCAGCTACTGCCGCTCAAAGAACTCGTCGATATCTGTCATGCCAACTCACCCCAGACTAAAGTGTTAATTGATGCGGCTCAGTCCGTCGGCTCGCTACCGCTTGATCAGCCTGGCTGGACGCTGCCAGAAACAGGAGTAGACTACTACGCGTTTACAGGTCACAAATGGTGCTGCGGCCCAGCAGGTCTAGGCGGACTCTACACTAGAGCAGAAGTCTTGGCACAGACTGCGCCTGCTTTTATCGGCTGGCGTGGTGTAGAAGTTGATAGTCAGGCCAATCCGACGGGCTGGAAACCCGATGGCCGTCGGTTTGAAGTAGCGACCTCTGACTATGGCCTTTGGGTAGCGCTGCGAGAATCACTAGAGATTCAGGCCGCTTGGGGCAGTAGCCAGGACAGATACGATAGGATTTGCGAGCTGAGCGCTAGGCTTTGGAAAGGGCTCGGCTCGCTATCAAACGTGCAGTGCCTGCTAAAGGAGACCCCGCCGCCGTCGGGACTGGTTTCCTTTCAGCTCTTGGATGAAGCTGGACAGCCAGATCTAGAGCGGCACAGCACTCTGGTACGGCAGCTAGAGACAGAAAAAATCTATCTACGCACGCTACTATCCCCCAACTGCGTACGAGCCTGCGTTCACTACCTCACAACAGAAGCTGAGTGCGATCGCCTCATAGATAGGATTGCAGAGTAGCCTCCTGAAGTAAGCACTTTGCGGTGGTCCGAAATGGGTGAAGTCTAAAGTGCTCTAGGCTTCCCTTTGTAGGACAAACCATAAACGCACGCTTCTTTGCTCCCTTTAGCTTCTTTGCAGCATCTTTCCCAGTTACTTTCATGCTCTCTTGCAGCATCGATCACTTTCTAGAGACTAGTCCTAGTATAGCAAAGCGCGGATGCATTCGCACTTTGCTATGGCACTTTGCGCTATAGAACAAGGGGTGTAGTCTCTCGTGGTGTAGCAAGCAAAGTGCGCAAAGCTATATCAACGGCAACCTGTTCTTTAACTAGTCCCTTAGATATCTCAGGGTGCATCGTGACGATTGACGCTATGGGGTCTTTCACGAAGATAACTTGTGTATCCGCAGGGGGCACGTGCCCCAAAGAATATGACAGTGGTGAGAAGGATTGCTCTCAACTTGCTTGCGCAAGAAGCTTCTCAAGGCTCAAAGAAGGCAAAGCGGCTAGCAGCAGACCGGGACAATGCCTTTCTCATTCAAGTGCTACCGATTCGAGTATGCGTTTGCCCTATGCTCAATGATAGGGAATTAGGATTCTTCAGCGCTTTGCTTTATCATCAAATATGGCCAACCTGTAGAACTTGTCATCCTAAGGACTTCTTTTGATCGTTGCTGAGAGCTAATGAAGATTCTTCACGGCACGTGGATTCCAGATCCTAATCCGGGGTTTGTACAAACCGGAGCTTTCTATCTGTGGATAGAAACAGATCAGAACAAAAGTGGAAAATATCTTACTCAGAAATCACTGTGTAAATGTCTGGTCGAAGAGCTAGGCTTTGCACTGCCTCAAAACTACAACATCGATAAAGACATCAGCTCGAACACTTTTACCTTGCCAACTGTGGACGGGCAGCCACTTCCCTCTTTAGAACTAGCTCGCTATCTAGAGAGGGAAATCCCTACTCGCTTCGAGTGGCAAACCTGGGAGATAGACTGCTACCGGGTCGGCCACTACTTCAAGGGGAACCAGTCCTATGCTGGCCTTAGCACCTTTATCCCGCAGCTAAAAGAGCTCCACTTTATTGCGCACTATCAGCTAGCAGACGTGCAATTAGGATCTGATCTGTTGTTCTGGTTTCACTATACGCAAGCCTTCAAACAGGTGATTCTAAAAGATCACTACATTCCTTCGCTGCGCTATCGAAAGGCCAAGAAAGCGTTCGAGACTTATCCGCACTGGGAGATCGTCAGCGAAGCTTATGAGGAAATGCTGGAGCGCTATCTAGAACATATGCCAGCTATCTGTGGCGCTGGCTTTGCTGAAGTGCCAAAAGCGCCGCATCTACATGATAGAGAGACACTACTAAGGCACTGTTCAGAATGTTTGCTGCACGATATCGTCACCCGGACGCCGCTGCCACAGTCCTTTTATAAGAAGATCGAAGGCTCTTTGATCTATAGCTGTCTAAAATCTTCTCACTGGACGACGAATACTGAGCTGACACTGTACAAACAGTGGCGACCCTGGCGCGATCGCATTGCCCGCACCCAAAGTAACATTCTCTTCTACCTCCGCTTTCAGCTTCAGTCGCCGACAGACCCGAACGCCGCCTGGCAGCTAAACTTTCAGGTTACGCCTAAAGCCTATCCTTCTTTACAGATTGATCTAGCCGACTACTGGCGACTAAAGCCACATCAGCAGATGGCGCTAAAGCTAGAGCTAGGAGATAGCTTTGAACAAGAGCTGCTGTTTGCCCTAGGTGATGCGGCGCGGATGTACCCACCTCTGTGGGATGGATTAGAAACAGATGAGCCAGCAGGCATCGTTCTAGATATAGACGCTGCGTTTGATTTTCTCAATGAGGCGGCGTGGGTACTAGAAGATGCGGGCTATAAAGTTGTCGTACCGTCCTGGTGGACGCCGACAGGTCGCAGAAGGGCGAAGCTGCGGCTAAAGGCTAGCAGTAAATCGCTAGGAGAACAGGATAAGTCGAAAAGCTATTTCTCTTTCGATACGCTGGTGGAGTATCAGTATGAGCTATCGATTGGCGGAGAGAAAGTTAGTGAGAAAGAATGGCAGGCGCTGGTGAATTCTCAGGCTCGTCTGGTGCAGTTCCGGGGGCAGTGGATGGAGCTAGACCAGGCCAAGATGCAGGAGATGATGGCCTTCTGGCAAAAGCACCGCGCAGAGAATCCAGAGCTGGGTCTGTTGGACTTTATGCAGATGGCAGCGCAGCAGGGCGATGATGTGGAGGTTGATTTTAGCCGCGATCGCACTTTAGTAAACATGATGGCCAAGCTCAATGACACTAGCGCCCTAGTCCCGGTCGAAAACCCACCTGGCTTTGCTGGTCAGCTACGAGAATATCAAAAGCGCGGTGTCTCCTGGCTCCACTATCTAGAAAGCTTAGGACTCAACGGCTGTCTGGCCGATGACATGGGCCTAGGTAAGACAGTGCAGGTGATCGCCAGACTAGTCCAAGAAGAAGATCAGGCCGCTGCGGCAAAGGTGAAAGCGTTACCGCCTACGCTGCTAATTGCGCCCACTTCTGTGCTGGGCAACTGGCACCGAGAGATCGAGAAATTCGCGCCCGAACTAGCGGCCACTGTCCACCACGGCGCGGATAGAGCTAAAGATAAAAAAGAGTTCAAACAGCTTTGTAACAGCCACGATATGGTGATCACCTCCTTCTCGCTGGCTCGCCGCGACGCGGATCTGTTCAACAGCGTGAGCTGGCACCGGATCGTGCTAGACGAAGCGCAAAACATCAAAAATCCAAAAGCCGCCCAGACGAAAGCCATCCTAAAGCTGTCGGCGCGGCATCGGCTGGCCCTGACCGGAACGCCAATTGAAAACAGACTGTTGGATCTGTGGTCTATTTTCAACTTTCTCAATCCTGGCTACCTGGGTAAAGAATCTCAGTTTCGCAAGAACTTTGAGCTGCCGATCCAGCGCAACAGCGATCGCACTCAGTCCACCGTCCTCAAAAAGCTAGTCGAGCCCTTCATTCTGCGCCGAGTTAAGACAGACGAATCGATTATCAAAGATTTGCCCAGCAAAGTCGAACAAAAGCTGTACTGCAATCTCACCAAAGAGCAGGCATCTCTCTATGAGGCTACTGTTAGAGACGTAGAAAAGCAGCTGCAAGATGCTGAAGGCATTGGGCGCAAAGGACTGATTCTCTCGACCCTGATGAAGCTCAAGCAGATCTGTAATCATCCAGCCCAGTTCTTGCAAGATGGCAGTGACTTTTCGGCAGGGCGATCGCATAAACTTGGCCGACTCCAAGAAATGATCGCCGAAGCGATCGCTGATAACGACAGCCTGCTTGTCTTCACCCAGTTTCGAGAAATCGGTGATGCTCTAGAAAAGTATCTTCACCAGGTCCATCACTACAACACCTACTACCTCCACGGCGGCACCTCCCGCAAAAGGCGTGATCAGATGATGGCCGACTTCCAGTCCCCTGACACTGCTCCCTCCATCTTTATCCTGTCACTCAAAGCAGGCGGCGTCGGCATCACCCTCACCAAAGCCAACCATGTCTTCCACTTTGACCGCTGGTGGAACCCTGCCGTCGAAGATCAGGCCACAGACCGCGCCTTCCGCATCGGCCAAAAGAAAAATGTCTTCGTTCACAAATTTGTCTCCATCGGCACCCTAGAAGAAAAAATCGACCAGATGATCGAAGACAAAAAGAAGCTAGCCGGTTCCATCGTCGGCTCCGACGAATCCTGGCTCACCGAGCTAGACAACGACGCCTTCAAGCAGCTGATCGCCCTCAACAAAAACGCCATCATGGACTAACTCTCTGTTCCCTGTCCTCCTACCCCGGCGGCTGAGCGCAGCCGAAGCCTATGTCCCAATTCACTCGCACCTGGTGGGGTGACGCCTTCCTCTCCGCCCTCGAAGAATTTACCGATTCAGGTCGTCTGAGTCGAGGGCGCAGCTATGCCAACGGGCGGAAGGTAAAATCCTTTGAAATCAACTGTGATCATGTCGTCGCTAAAGTCAAAGGCTCCGTCAACCCATACTACGGTGTCTATAAAGAACCGCTCTACACCACTGAGCTAGAATTCGAGCCGATCAGTCGTGCCAAGTGGGCTGCGCTGATTGCCATCATGGCCGCAAAAGTGAGCATTCTCTCTAGACTCCTCGTGGGCGAGATTCCTGACAATATTGAAGACTGCTTCGAGACTATGAACCTACATCTGCTGCCCAAAAAAGGAGACTTTACCAGTCAGTGCAGCTGCCCCGACTGGAGCAACCCCTGTAAGCATATTGCCGGGGTTTACTACCTAATCGCCGCAGAGTTAGATCGCGACCCGCTGATTTTATTTGAGCTGCGTGGTCTTTCTAGAGAAGACTTGCACGCTGAGCTCGCCAAGACGCCCTTAGGCGCGGCGCTATCTAAAGAGCTGACGACAGAGCCAGAACCGCCAGAGCCAGTCGAGAGTCTGCATACTATGCCGAAAATGGTGGAGGCGGGTACGATGTCGCTTTCAGAGTTTTGGCAAGGTGAAAAGCGCTTGCCCAACCAGGTGGAAACGCCGCAGCCTACTAACGTACCGGCAATCCTGATTAAGAAACAAGGTGACTTTCCTGCTTTCTGGCAAAAAGACAATTCTTTTATCGAAGTGATGGAAGACTTCTATACGCGGGTGCGAACGAAGAACGGAAATTTGTTGGGCTGAGCGCTCAATTTGTTTGCTTTTACTCCGCCTGCCTGAACCGATAGCCCACGCCTCTAACGCTCTCAATCCAGCGGTCGTTTCCTTTGATGTCTATTTTTTTCCTAAGCCGTTGAATGCACACGTCTACTACGTTTGTGCTGGGGTTAAAGTCATAGCCCCAGACGTGCTCTAGCATTTGGGTACGGGTGAATACTCTGCCGGGCGATCGCATCAAATATTCCAGCAAATTGAATTCCCTAGTCGTCAGTTCTACCTCCTGCTGATCCTCCCCATCTTGACAGATCACCGTTCGCGTAATCCGATCAAGCTTGAATGGACCCACCACAACCAAATTCTGTCGTTCTCCAGCGCTACGCCGCAAAACTGCATACATCCGAGCCACTAGCTCTTCTACAAAGAAAGGCTTAGCAATATAGTCATCCGCCCCCAAATTTAAACCCTGAAGCCGATCGTCTAGCTTATCTCTAGCAGTCAGTAGAATAACCGGCGTATTACGGCCTATCTGCCGCAGATGCTTGAGAATGAACAGACCATCCTTGCCCGGCATCATGATATCTAGCAAAATCACATCGTACTCATTCTCAGCAGCTTTCTTATAAGCATCATCGCCGTGATCACAGTAGTCTATGATAAAGCCCTGCTCTTTTAGCCCAACTTGTACAAAGCTGGCAATTTTAGGCTCATCTTCTGCAAACAGAACGTGCATGATGTCTCTTACCCTGTGAGATGAATCTAGCGATCACGGCAAAGTCGTAACATAAGCATTACCTAAACTGTATCGTGCTTCATGCCTTCTGAATGAGGGGCACTAAATGCATCATGTAGTCTCTGCTGGTTTACTAGCACACCACAGGGTAAAGTTGCGTGGTTGATTGCAGGTGAAAGCAATCTGCGTGCCAAAAGGAAGCATATCAGCAGCAATTCTCTTTTGCAGGAAGGCTTCGCTATCCCCAAAGTGAGTCTGAGCTGATTTCAAAAGATGCCCTAAAGTAGTCAAGCGACTTTGGAAGATACTTTTGACTAACTCTATATTCTGATCTTGCATTGCGCGACTCCTAAAGACATCTTAATTTTACGCTTCGGATTTTTCGGGTTTGAGTAGAGGGAAGGCGATCGCATCTCGTATACTTGCCGCATCTGTTAGCACCATCACCAATCGGTCGATGCCAATCCCCATTCCCACCGTCGGCGGCATCCCGTATTCTAGCGCCGTAATAAAGTCCTCATCCACGCTATGGGCCTCTAAATCTCCTGCTTCCTTCTTTTCTGCCTGCCGCTCTAGCCGTGCTCTTTGATCCACCGGATCGGTCAGCTCAGAAAAACCGTTTGCCGTTTCTCTACCGACAATGAACAGTTCAAACCGCTCTACTAGCCCCGGCTTGCTGCGATGAGGCTTCGACAGTGGCGAAATCTCCACTGGGTAGTCTGTAATAAAGGTGGGCTGAATCAGCGTGGTCTCCACCTTCTGCTCAAAGGCTTCGTTCAGCACATGCCCAATACTCTCACAGTCGTCTACTTCACCTACGCCTGCCGCTTTCGCCGCCCGCTTTGCCTCTGCCAAATCTTCAAACTGACTGAAATCAATGCCAGTTTTCTCCTTAACCGCATCGTGCATCGTCACCCGGCTCCAGGGCTGTGCAAAGCTAATGCTTTCCCCCTGATAAGTCACTGTTTTATCGCCAGTGACCTCTTCTACAATCTGTTCGATCATATTTTCGGTCAGCGCCATCATGTCTTCATAGTCACCGTACGCCTGGTACATTTCAATTGTTGTAAATTCCGGATTATGCCGGGTAGAAATTCCCTCGTTGCGAAATACGCGGCCCAGTTCAAACACTTTCTCAAAGCCGCCTACGACCATTCTTTTGAGATGCAGCTCGGTTGCAATCCGTAAATACAGCTCCATGTCTAAAGTATTGTGATAGGTGACAAAAGGACGCGCCTCTGCGCCACCGGGCTCTGACTGCAAAACAGGCGTTTCTACTTCTAGATAGCCCAGCTCGTCCAAATGGCGACGAATCGCCGCTGTGATCTTTGCTCGCTTGCGAAAGGTATCACGAACTTCTGGGTTGACAATTAGATCTACGTATCGCTGACGGTAGCGCTTTGCTACATCGGTCAGACCGTGGAACTTATCGGGCAAGGGCAGCAAGGACTTGGTCAGCATGGCGTACTGCTTTACCTTTACTGACAACTCACCTTTGTCCGTTCGTTTGATAGTACCGCGCGCACCAATAATATCGCCTGTGTCAGTTAGCTGCTTCAGGTGATTGAATGCCTGCTCGTCGGCTTCACCCATTTCGGACTGAATGGTCTTTTTTTCTAGATAGAGCTGAATGGTGCCAGTTTGATCTTGCAGCGTAAAAAAAGCGAGCTTGCCAAAGACGCGCCTGGCCATGATTCGCCCGGCGATAGAAACCTCAAAATCCTCTTCAGCACCTGCTGCTAGTTCTGCAAACTTGGACTGTAGCACCGCCACCGGGTGAGTGACTTCCCAGCGATAGGCGTAGGGCTGCTGGCCCGCTTGTTTCAGGTCTTCTACCTTTTGCAAGCGAGTCGCGCGGATACTTTCTAATCCAGAATCGCTGCTGTCGTCGGGTGCGGATACGTTAGAAGACTGATTGGGAGCCATTAGCTAGGAGCGGTTTGTTTGCAAGCCCTATTGTATCGACAATCTGCATCGACCATTCAATTCTTAGTTTGGCTCTTGAAGCACGCCGTTCAAGAAGATATCAGCGAGGGTTTCGGCCATTTCTTTCATATCTTGAGGAGAGCTACCGTCAGCGGACATGGTGGTCTGGCTGAAGCCAGAAACGGTGAACATGCCTAGAAAAATGCGAGCGACGACCTTCGGATTCATTTGGCGGTAGACGCCTCTATCCATCGCCGTTTGAAAAAAGGCTTCGGCAACATCGGTCATTTTGTCGATTACATCTGCTTGAATGCGATCGCGCAATTCCGGATGAAACTGCGCTTCCATGAAGCACACTCGCAGCATATCCGTATTGGCATTCAGGCTTAGCATTCGCTTGCGCATCACCTGCGCCACTGCTTTGTAGCTCGCCATCTCACTCAGCTCGGTCAGCAAATCGGTTAAGATCTCCATCCAGCCACGGGTAGCCACTTCTACTAGAATCGCCTTTTTATTGTCAAAGTGACGAAACAGCGTTCCTTCAGCAACGCCTGCTGCCTGAGCCAGATCCTTGGTCGTCGTACCGCCGTAGCCTTTACGCGCAAACAGCTTCTGAGCCGCCTTTAGAATTCGTTCTTGGGTATCTTCTTCTGTAGACGCTAGTTTGCGTTTATAAAGCTGCATTGATCGTGGAACCTTAACTTCAGAAATTATTTTCGACCGCCAATAATTAATCAGCGTCTTTTCCACAAAACACTTCACAGAACAACACACTAGTTATTGGTTATGCTTTGCCTTGTGTCTCCAACGCAACTTCAACGCTATGAGTTTGATTGTTCTGCTGCTGACGATGACCCTTGCGCTGTGGCTCTCCGTGTTGATGGATGCTTTTCCGGCGCTGCTGTGGAATTGGATTCATTTGCCGCACTGGGTAGCTTGGATAGTCCTGGTATCGGTTTTGGCCTGGGGTATGGGCGATCGAGACTTGGGATAGCAAACAGGTACTTTAGCAATTTGCATCAGCCAAATGGCTGATTCGCTATAGGAATATTAGCTATCTGCACAGAGCCATTATCTGCACAGAGATGGTGTAGTTCTGTATAGATTTGCTCTAAATACTGCAATATTCTGCTGCAATATTGAGCAATCCTTAAAAACGGGCATCTGTATGCAGCTCCTGTACTACTCTAGCTTTTGGCCAGTGACTAAATCCAATATTCTTCGCGTACCTCACAAGTGTGCTGATGAACACATACAAATGGCTTAAAAAATAGATAAGTATTGATTAGTAAAGTCCGTTCGTACGGCTAGTGACTATAGCTAAGAGCTATAGTTTCCACCTCAATCGAGCGTAGCTACTACGATTTAGAGCCCTCATAGAAGCTGGCGGCTTTATTTGTACTGGTTTTGTCGCACTTAATTTATGCAGAGGGATTATCTATGTGGCACAAGCAGCAGAGTGCTTTATCGACTGACTTTGATTGGCAGCAGCTACGACAGCTCGCCGGAGGAGACACCGAGTTTGAAGTGGAGCTGCTGAAGATATTTTTGGTCGATGCAGAAGGTAGCCTACGGCAGTTGGAGCAGGCGATCGCATCCAAAAGTATTAAAAATATTGAAGACATCGCGCATTCACTGCGCGGAGCTAGCGCCAATGTGGGAGCTAAATCACTAGCCGATGTTGCTTTTCAGCTAGAGCAGACTGCGCGAAACGGAGAAATGACCAATGCCCGGATCTTTTTGCAGCAGATGAATGCCCATTGCCAAAGCCTCCAGACTCATATGCAGTCGTAGTATTTAGATCAAAATTCAGTGTGCTTGTACAAGATCGGTATAAGCTGAAGCAATCAGAATTAGTCGTCTAAAAGACTGACACAAAAGATTGACGGAGTAATACAAGGGTTTAGCTCGTAGATAAGCGCTACGACAGCACCGTCAGCCCAGCTGAACGTTTGGAATATTAGTATGAAAAGAATTGAGGCAATTGTCCGACCTGAGAAGCTACAGGACGTCAAAAATGCGCTAGTAGAAATTGGCGCAACGGGTATGACACTAGAAGACGTCCGAGGGTTTGGCAGGCAAAAAGGACAAACCAGCACCTATCGAGGAATTTCCTACACGGTTGAGTTCTTGACCAAGAAACGCCTGGTTCTAGTGATCTCAGACGAGTTTCTAGAGAAAATAATTGAGACTATCGCCTCTGCCGCATCGACTGGCACAATTGGAGATGGCAAAATCTTTGTCTCTCAAGTAGAAGAAGCGATTCGGATTAGAACCGGCGAAAAGGGCCAGATCGCCCTGTAAACGGTGCTGTAGGGGCGCAGCATGTTGCGCCCCTACAGCACTGTCTGTAGCCAAAAGCAGACGGCGGCTGTACCTAGCGGTACGCTGAGGTTGTCGATGCCGTACTTGGAAATAGCTTCTAGAAGCGTTGCGCTAACGGCTGCGATCGCTGCAACCACCCAGGTCGCTAAAACAGTCCCCTGCACCGCCCACAGTACGCCAGCAACGACAGCATAGCTAACTAGCAGCATCGTCAAGCTGCCTTCTATACTCTTCTTCTCGCCCCAGATCTGATAGGGATGCGCGCCGAACCGCTGGCCGACTAGCGCCGCTAGCCCATCTCCCCAAGTCATCGTCAAAATCCCAATCGCGGCATACTGGGGCTGATACAGTGGCCAAAACCAGATCATTGAGCAACCAATACTAAGCGCATAGAAAAAAGTGCCCAGACTCTTGCGACCAACGCTATTAATGCCAGGTAGTAGGGGCAATCGATAGGACAGTAGCGCCACCGCGCCAAACACCACAGAGGCCAACACCCCTAGCCAGGCCGGAACCGCCAGCCACCAGGCTAATAAGATCACCTGACCTGCTCCAATATGAACAATTTTGCGAGTGATTTCTGGCCCGTATCCCCACCGCCGAGCCGCCTCCGATAATCCGCCCACCACCAGCAGCCAAGCTAGTACCAGCCCACTATCTATGAGTAAACGGCCTACCAGCAAACGGTCCACAGGTCCGCCCGTCAGCGCGTAATTCGCCAGCACATAATCTGCTAGTACACAGTCAAAAAATAAAGAGGACACAGCTCGCTAGTACAAAGAAACACTTCTCAATAGCAAAGGTAGGGTATCGCCTAAACGCTTTCGCTGCTATCTTGATGTAGAAATTACTATCTCAACTAACTATAGAGTAGCCATGGGCAATCCCTATCAGCGAGTACTGCTAAAGCTCAGTGGCGAAGCCCTCATGGGAGAGTTGGCTTACGGCATAGATCCTGCCATTGTCGACGCGATCGCCCAGGAAATATCAGGCGTTGTGGCCGAAGGCATTCAGCTCGCTATCGTCGTCGGTGGCGGCAATATCTTTAGAGGCGTCAAAGGCTCGTCGGCAGGTATGGATAGAGCCACTGCCGACTATATCGGTATGATTGCCACCATCATGAACGCCATGACCCTACAAGACGCCCTAGAGCGAATCGACGTTCCGACTCGCGTCCAGACCGCTATCTCCATGCAGGAGCTGGCCGAGCCCTATATTCGTCGCCGCGCCATTCGCCATTTAGAAAAGAACCGAGTCGTTATTTTTGGCGGCGGTTCAGGCAACCCCTTCTTTACCACCGATACTACAGCCGCGCTCAGAGCCGCAGAGATCAGCGCCGAGGTGCTTTTCAAGGCGACTAAAGTGGACGGCGTCTATGACAGCGACCCGACGACAAATCCCAACGCCAAGCAGTACAAATCGCTCACCTATAGCCACGTTCTGACAAAAGATCTTAAGGTAATGGACGGCACCGCTATTGCGCTGTGTAAAGATAATGATATTCCCATCAGGGTGTTTAACCTCTCCGTTCGAGGCAACATCAATCGCGCCATGATGGGCGAACCTATCGGAACTATTGTGGGAGAGTCCTGTGAAATTAACTGATCTAAAAGAAGTCGAATCAGCGATGCAGAAGGCCGTTGAATCGACCAAGCGCGCCTTCAACACGATTCGTACGGGCCGAGCCAGCGCCTCTTTGCTAGATCGAATCATGGTCGACTATTATGGCAGTCCCACCAGTCTCAAATCGCTGGCTAACATCACTACGCCTGATGCCAGCACGCTAATGATTCAGGCTTTTGACCCTAGCTCTGTGAATCTAATTTCAAAGTCCATCTCGATGTCTGATGTGGGTCTAGTTCCCAATACTGACGGCGCGCTGATTCGGCTTAATATTCCACCGCTGACGACCGAGCGTC
Organism: uncultured cyanobacterium; assembly: GCA_963772185.1. Lineage (GTDB taxonomy): Bacteria > Cyanobacteriota > Cyanobacteriia > Phormidesmidales > Phormidesmidaceae > Phormidesmis. The sequence continues at coordinate 154,296 of CAVYWR010000005.1, forward strand.
GTCAGGAGTTTGCCAAGCTAGCAGGTAAGTACGCCGAAGAAGGCCGCGTGTCTGTGCGCAACGTACGACGTGATGGGATTGATTTGGCCAAAAAGCAGGAAAAAGACGGCGATATCTCTGAGGATGAATCGAGAGATATGCAGGACGAAGTGCAAAAGCTAACCGATAAGTACACCAAGCAAATCGACGATGCTTTGGCCGATAAGGAAAAGGCGATTCAGACGGTCTAATTTTTATCTCTTGTGCCTCTATCCCTTGTGCATCTATGTTCGATTGCATTATCGTCGGCGCAGGTCCGGCGGGCAGCTCGGCTGCGTACCACCTAGCGAAAGTAGGGTGCTCTGTGCTGCTGCTAGAAAAATCAGCGCTGCCTAGATATAAAGCCTGTACGGGGGCCGTATCGCCTAGCGTGGCAGACTGGTTTGATTTTGACTTTTCGCCCGCGATTGATAGCAAGGTTCGACGGGTGCGCTACACCTGGAAGCTGGGAGACGCGATCGATGCGGAGCTAGAGACAGAGCCAATCTGGAGCGTTCGCAGAGAGAAATTTGATCAGTTTCTAGTCGAGCAGGCGCAGCGAGTGGGCGCTGAGGTCCGAGACCAGACAGCAGTGACGGGTGCGGTGTTTGCTGGTGACCACTGGCAGCTATCGACTGTGGGCGATCGCACCACCAATCCCACTTCTTCTACCGATGAAGTCCTCAGCGGACGATACCTCATTGCAGCAGACGGCGCTAAAGGACCGATGGCCGACCTGCTGGGCTTTAGAAAGCATAAGCTACGAGAGGCGGCGGCGCTAGAATTCGACACAGCAGCGCCTGTTGAGAAAGGCGCGTTTAGCTTTGAGTTTGGCATGGCCAAAAATGGCTGCCTGTGGAGCTTTCCAAAGCAACAGGGCTACTCGCTAGGGGTCAGCAGCTTTATCGGTGATTCGATCAAAGGCCCTGAGAGACTGCTAGGTGAGTACGCGCCCGCCTTTGGCCTAGAAGCTAGCCAGGGGAAATTCTACGCACATCCGCTGAAGCTCTGGGATGGCAATCATAAGCTGCATACCCACCAGGCACTTATAGTCGGTGAGGCCGCAGCAATTGTCGATCCGCTGACAGCAGAAGGCATTCGTCCGGCGATGTACAGCGCGGTTATGGCAGCGCAGGCAGTGGAAAAGGCGCTCAAAGGAGATGAGAGTGCGATCGCCGCCTACACCCAGATCATTCACGAAAGCTGGGGAGCCGATATGCAGTGGGCTCAGCGAATTGCCAGCGTGTTCTTTCGCGTGCCCAAGATTGGCTACAGAGTCGGCATTAAGCGTCCGACTTCAACTAAGCGACTGGGTCAAATTCTAGCGGGCGAGGTTAGCTACGCAGATATTGCGAATAGAGTCATCAAGCGGATCACTAAAAGCTTTATTCCTGGCGTAGGATAAAGCGCCTGTGCTCACTAGTTGAGGGCTCACTAACTGAGCGATCGCCAACTGGGCCTTTACTACTAGTCAGGCCCTAGCTCAGTAGATATTGGTTGATTGAGGCTGGCAACCGTCGGCTCGATAATTAGATCGTCAATACCTGTGAGCGTAATTCCTGCTTCTTCACCCGCTTTGATCAGCGCCTGACGAAAAGTACTGACGTCCTCCCCATAGCCACAAAGACGAGCGGCAACGGCTGCTCCCTCAGGTGCGTTCGCCTTGGCACAGTCAATGAGGGTCAGTCCTGTCAACGGTTTATCAGCGGCCATTAAAGAGCACTCCGTAGCAAAATTGCTGTATGAATTGTCTTGGTAAGCATAGCGGAAGGATAACGCAATCGCCTGTATCCCCAGAAAGAAATTAGACGAAAAACACTAGAAACCTAGCAAAAAGTTCAGTAGCCAAGGGGCAAAAGCGACAGTTCAACTTTTGTTGGTCATATAGCAAAGCGCGGATGCATTCGCACTTTGCTATGGCACTTTGCGTTATGGAATAAGGGGTGTAGCCTTTCTAGGTGTAGCGAGCAAAGTGCGGAAAGCTATAGCAGTTGAGATGGGCACATTGTAGGCACATTTCATTGCTGGAAAGCTGATGCACACAGGATTAGGGCGACTGGCACGCAGCCTGACTGTTCTTGGCATTTTGGGTGGCAGTAGCCTAATAGGGGATAGCGCAACTGCCCAGACTACTCTAGTCACTGAGCAGATTAGCCAGAACGCGCCAGCTAGTGAGCTTCTAGAATCAGAGCCCGCACTTACTCCTTTACCCGAAGCGCCTACCGTTCTGCCAGCAGAACCGATCCTAGAACCAGTTGAAGCACCGGCTATGAATGAAGCTACTCAGGTGATGGTCACGGATATTCAAGTGGTCGGCAGCGGCGTATTCAACGACCGCGACTTTGAGCTAATCCTATCGGCGTATGAAGGCCGGAGCCTAGGATTTTAAGCACTCCAACAAGTAGCTGATGAGATTATCCGGCTGTATGTGAGCGCTGGCTACATCAGATCGTGAGCGGTGCTCGCGATCGCAGCTTGATATCGGTACAGGCTGGCTCAACGCCACAGACCGTGAGGGCGAAGCTGATGGTCAGTTTGTCAGCTGGTTGAGCCAGTTGCAGCGGGCCCAGATTCTCAATCGCAACAACCTTCTATTACTGCAAAGCAGCGCCCAGCTCTCAACCGATAGTCTACTAGGTGCAGATCAGTTCATCGTCGGCGGTGGTAGCTCCGTACGCGGCTACAGTCAAAACGCCCGCTTCGGTGACAACGGCGTCCGCGCCTCCATCGAGAATCGCATTACCGTACAGCGCACTGGGAACGGACGCAGCAGCCCTACAGATTGCTCCATTTCTAGATACAGCCGCCGTCTGGAATAACGATCAAAACACCAATACTCAAAACTTTTTGCTGGGATGGGCGTAGGGTTAATTGCAAATTTTATAGACAACGTGCAAACGAGAGTAGACGTTGGAATTCCTTTAGTTGGTCTAAATGAACCGGGTGACAGCAATCAAGACGTTTTCTTATACTTCAATCTAGGCTATCGCTTTTGAACAAAATCTAAGTAGGAGAGAATTCCCATCCGCGTGACTGTTCTGTCTGATTTCCTAGAAGGCGGATAGGAGAGAAACTTACAAGGGACGTTACTGCCTTACAGTGCGCCGCCTGCTGCGGTTGCTCAGATACAGATTATTGTGGTGTGGCCAAATCCTAAGGCCAAGCGTCAATCAGCAGGAATAAAGTGTACAGCGTGCTATTACACTGGGCTGTAGATGGTTTTGATAGCTGGCGCATCATAATGAACCGAGCGAGGACTAGTGACTTGTGATTCTTAGCCTACAACCTTGGCGACCGAGCATGACCTTTGAGATTGTGGTCAATCGGACAAATCATACTGCTGTCGGAGCCGAAATACGTCAGCTGTGTGCGGCTCTCAGAAATACTCGACGGGCTGAGCCATGACAGCGTGAACCGTTTCTTGCTACGCGAACGCTATACGCCTCGCGGTCTGTTTGACGAAGTCAAAGACCAGATCAACTGGGTGGCAGGGACGTTGAGCGTGGACGATAGCGTCGAAGACAAACCATACCGTGACCCGAGCAAAAGTGCGTTTGTTGATTACTTCTAGTCAGGTAAGCATAAGCGCAGTGTCAAAGGCATCAATCTAACTAGATTTGACCGCTCTTCAACAGTTAACTCACGATGACTTCAAGGTCATTCATGATGACCATTGGAAAATCGAGTGCTTCCACAGAGTCATCAAGTAAGTGTGTAACATCGAGCGGTTCTATGTCCGAGATGAATAAGCCATTCGCAATCACTTTTTCTATGCCCTGCGTGCTTTTTGCAAACTGCAAACGGTGTGTATAAACGGTCTTATCAACAACTGTTACGAGATATCGAGACAGTTGTTTGTGCCCGTAATTCGCCAGTTCATTTTGGAAAACCTGACCACTTCTGCGTTTGCCTGATACTATCCGGACCTACCTGTCAATGCGTAACTCCTATAAAACTTTGCCGATTACATTCTCAGATACCGAAACTTATCTAAATCTTCCCCTTTACCATCGAGATCCCTTTGATCGCCTCTTGATTGCTCAGGCGATGAACTGCTCTTTATCTGTTGACAGACTACGGCTTCGTTATAATCCATTCGGTAAAGTTATGGCTTTTCTATTATGACTGAACTTCTGGAGCAGGCTATTGACCCTCTAAAGAGCTTGGATGCTAATAGGCAAAATGCGATCGCAACAATGTCACATCCATCTAAACCACCTACTGAGCCTTGCATAACGACCTTCGATGAGTTTGTGCAATTGGCGGATTATTCTCTAATGGACACCTTAAATGCCGATCCTGATGCCACCGAAGATGGGGATGATCACCGGGCCCGTCAGGTGTTTTCGGGTCATTTCGTACCTGTGACGCCCACGCCGCTGGCAGAACCAGAATATGTAACCCATAGCAGCACTTTTTTTAAAGAACTTGGGTTGAGCGATGAGCTGGCACTGGATGAAAAATTCCGTCACGTATTTTCTGGTGACATCTCTGCTGCGCATGAGCCTATGCGTCAGGTTGGTTGGGCGACTGGCTATGCACTGTCAATTTACGGCACCGAATATACCCAACAATGTCCATTCGGTACGGGTAATGGTTATGGCGATGGTCGAGCGATATCTGTATTTGAAGGAATCATTAACGGTCAGCGCTGGGAAATGCAGTTGAAAGGGGGTGGCCCAACGCCCTATTGCCGCGGTGCCGAGGGGCGCGCAGTACTCCGTTCAAGCGTGCGTGAGTTTCTAGCGCAAGAATATATGCACGCTTTAGGTGTGCCAACATCGCGCGCTTTGACACTGTATGTTTCTACATCTGAGACCGTTACCCGGCCTTGGTATTCTCAAGACTCCCACTTTATTGATCCTGATATTTTGGTGGACAATCCTGTGGCCATTTCAACTCGCGTGGCACCCTCCTTTTTGCGCGTTGGTCAGCTAGAGTTATTTGCCCGCCGCGTTGGCGCAGCCCCTCCAGAGAAAGATCGCACTAATGCTCATCCAAAAGCATCAGAAGAATTGAGCATGATAGTGTCGCACTTAATTGAGCGAGAATACAAAAGCGACATTGATCAAAGCCTTGGTATCGCAGATCAAAGCTATGCAGATCAAAGCTATGCAGATCAAAGCTATGCAGATCGAAGCTACGCAGATCAACTGGTTGAGTTGGCTAAGCTATTTCGCCAGCGCCTCACTGCACTGGTGGCCAATTGGCTACGTGTCGGTTACTGCCAGGGCAATTTCAACAGTGATAACTGCGCCGCTGGTGGCTTTACCCTCGACTATGGACCCTTTGGGTTTTGTGAAATCTTTGACCCTCGGTTTCAACCTTGGACTGGCGGCGGCGAGCACTTTTCATTCTTTAATCAGCCAGTTGCAGCCGAAGCGAATTATCATATGTTCTGGAAATCTGTAAGACCGCTACTCGCAGAAGATGCTAAAGCCTTAGAACAGTTTGACCAAGTACGTCGTGGCTTTGCAGAAGCCATGCAAAAACAAATCCAGACAATGTGGGCGACCAAACTTGGCTTGAGCAGTTATCACCCAGAGCTGTTTGAGAAATTAATGCAGTTAATGACCCACTCAGAGGTAGATTACACCATCTTCTTTCGCGAGCTATCCTACATCCCAGACGATGTCTCAGCATTGAGAAAGAGCTTCTATGTTCAAACGTCACAACAACTCGATGAACAATGGCAGTCTTGGCTAAAGAGCTGGCGCGATCTCGTCACTAGCGACGGCAATCTGGCTGAGATATCAACAAAGATGAAACAGACTAATCCAAAATACGCATGGCGAGAGTGGTTGATTGTCCCTGCTTATCAACAAGCTATGCAGGGTGACTATACTCTAGTTAAAGAGTTGCAAGCAGTTCTTAGCTGTCCATATGATGAGCAGTCACAAGCAGTAGAAGATAAATACTATCGTCTAAAACCTAAGGCGTTTTTTAACGTTGGTGGCGTGTCGCACTATAGCTGTTCTATCTTGAGGACTGGCATACACCAGGTTAATAGCTAGCACAGCCCATAGCACCTGGGTCTGATCCTTTTTCAGCGTTGTGAGTTTGCAACCTTTGTTTTGACAGCAGCTATCGCTCATGACTTGCGCCTCGATACAACGTTCAAATGCCAACTGCGGCCTACGTAGTCACCAGACCGTTTTCTAGCGCATAGCGCACCAGCTCCGTACGGCTATTCGTCCCGGTCTTGCCAAATAGTCGGCTGACGTATTTCTAACGTTGCGCACGGTTGTGCCTAGACGACTGGCAATTTCCTTATTCATTAGACCTTCAGCGACTAGGTTGAGTACGTCTTGCTCCCTGGGGCGTAAAGTCATTTTGATGCCACTATTGTTTTGCTTGATCATGCTACCGCGCTGAGTCAGCAGGGCCTTGATCTCCTCGATCTGTCGGGCCATCGTGGCAATATCGGGTGTGGCAGACGCGTTGGGCGTTTGCGCGGCGCGGCGTTCGATCAAGCTGGTGACGATGGCAACTAGCTCCTCAGGATCAAAAGGTTTGGGCAAGTAGGCGTCGGCCCCGGCCTGGTAGCCTTGGATGCGATCGCTCTTTATTCCTCTAGCCGTCAAAAACACTACTGGCAAAGCCTGAAACCTAGCGTCCTCCCTCACCTGCTTCAGAAACTGATAGCCATCCACCTGTGGCATCATAATGTCTGAAATTAGCACGTTGGGAATTTCCTGCTGTAGCAGCTCCCAGCCTTGCTTCGCATTGCTAGCAACTCGCACTTCAAAATTACTGTCTTCTAAATACGCCTGCACCGATTCGCGCAGGCCCGGTTCGTCATCGACTAGAAGAATTTTGCTAGGAGTATCTGCCATAGATCTATATAAGCCAGTAGGATTCTCTTCGATAATAGCGCTATGCTTGCCACGACAAAAATTGCGCGCCAAAAATACAGGCAAAAATCAATGACCATTCAAAAATGGAAGATGCTGAGCTCAGACATGGTCTTTGACCATCGCTGGTATCGACTGCGTCAAGACAAGGTCGCCTTGCCTGAACGGTGAAATAGTAGACGACTACTTTGTCAGTCTGCGTCCAGATATTGCAACCGTGCTACCAATTACAGCAGCCGGAGAAGTCGTGTTTGTCCGCCAGTACCGGCATGGAGCGCAGAAAGTGCTCTTGGAGCTGCCAGCTGGAACCTTTGAAGCCGGAGAAGACCCGCTAACAGCCGCTCAGCGAGAGCTGCGAGAGGAAACCGGATACAGCGCTGATAGCTGGGAGATAATCTCGACTATCTACAATAATCCAGTCAAGCAAAATAACCGTCTCCATCTATTCAAGGCCCAGCCGGTCACGCTAGTAGGCGATCAGCAGCTAGACCAGACAGAGGACATTGAAGTAGTTTTGCAACCGCTTGCCGCGATCTCGGAGCTGATCGCTTCTGGAGAAGTCGCTGTGGCTGGTTCGCTCTTGGCGCTGTTACTAGGAATTGAGCGCATGAATTGAGCGCCCGGTGAAAGGCGATCTTTAAAGAAATGCGTACTGATGTTTCAGTGGCGGCAAGCTTCACATCTAGAAGTGTAACGGCTATATTAAAAAACTACTAAACTCCGATCGGAATACCGGGGATTGTGTCAAAATTTGACTGATGCGAAGACTGGCCAAGTTTGGTCAGTACATGACCAAAGGTAATCGATAGGTAACTTTAGACCATGACACTCCAATTAGGCGTGTAGCCCCAGATTTCACTCAGAACTCTTCTATGGGTGAGATCAATTTCCATGAATGGGCGGGCGATAGCTGGGTCGTACTTTTCTCTCACCCCGCTGACTTTACCCCGGTCTGCACTACCGAGCTAGGCTTGGTTGCGTCTTTGCAAGATGAGTTCAAAAAACGCAACGTCAAGACAATTGCCCTGAGCGTGGATGACGCGGAGTCTCATAAAGGCTGGATCAAGGATATTGACGGACGCAAGGCACTAACGTCAACTATCCAATTCTAGCTGATGACGACAAGAAGGTGGCTACGCTATACGGTATGCTTCACCCAGAATCCAGCACAGGTAACACGCTGACTGTACGCTCTGTATTCGTGATTGACCCGAACAAGAAGATTCGCTTGACTATCACTTACCCAGCTAGCACTGGCCGCAACTTTGATGAAATCTTGCGAGTAATCGATTCACTACAGCTAACCGACTATCACAAGGTCGCTACACCGGGCAACTGGCAAGATGGCGGCGACTGTGTTGTGGTGCCTTCGATCTCGACTGAAGATGCCAAAAAGCAGTTTCCAAAAGGCGTGACTGAAGTGAAGCCCTACTTGCGGATGACTCCTCAGCCAAACAAGTAAGCGGCTGATTCTTGTTAAAAGTGGACGTGCTGCTGGGTTTAGCTGGTAGCACGTTTTTTGTTCTGTTCTCTCGTTTTACTTTCAAGCTTCTTACTTTTCAGCTTTCTAGAGATGGGGTGTGCAAAAGATACTAGGGTATCTGTTGGGATTTTGGTTGTTGATGGCGGCGATCGGACGTGGATTCATTTAGTCCCCGCGATGGGGTGTGCTGCTATTAAATAGACGCAGCGCAGCGCTAGATATTGGCCTGTAATATAGCAGAACACTGGCCCAGCGCTGTATTTTGCCAAACCATGTAGTAAACACCGTTCGGTACTACATCGATAGTTCCCTCACCGAAAACCTGGCAGCTGCCAACAGTTGGACAGTCAATCTGTCCACTAATTGATATTGCTGCTGTCCCACTTCAATATCACCGATCTGATAAATAGCAGCATCAGGATAAAACTCCTGCCCTGCAACACTGATAGAGACAGGCAAATTACAGCCATAGTAATCACCTCTGTAGGCAACGCTGATAGATGTCCGACGCGGCTCAATCGGCTCCGGCTGAGGGCTCGGTGCAGGCGATACAGTCGGCTCAGGAATAGGATCTATTCGCTCAGGTGGCTGAGGATCTAGAGCGTCTTCCCTCGAAAAGAACTCTTGCCACCACCAAGGTGCGCTTCCACCCACAAGTAAAGCTATCACCACGCTAGCAATGATTTGCGCTAGCGCGCCATCGTTTTTGTTGGGAAACCGACATAGGACTTTCTCTATAGAAGAAACTAACTTATTCAACTTTACTGCAACCCCATATGCGATACGGAAATACTAGTTAAACAGCGCTGGCGACTGCTGTAGCGAACTCTAGAATCTTCGCACAGCTCAGGGATTTATCAGTAAGATCTCTTCATCTGTGACATTTATGCCAGTGCCTAGCGATATCGGCTCGTCGGCAGATCCAAACGTTTTCGTGGCTCTGTATATAGTCTAGAAACTTGGCTAACGCCGCAGTTCTGCCGGGTCTGCCAGACAGGCGACAGTGCAGACCGACGCTCATCATCTTGGGCGAGTGCTCACCTTCTGCGTACAGCGTGTCGAAGGCATCGCGCAGGTAGGCAAAGAACTTATCGCCAGGTGGAAGCCTTGGGCGGTGGCGAAGCGCATATCGTTGTTGTCTAGGGTGTATGGAATGACTAGATGAGGCTTGCCGTAGTCGTGATTCCAGTAGGGTAAGTCATCGGCGTAGCTGTCGGCGTCGTAGAGAAAGCCGCCTTCTTCAACGACTAAGCGACGGGTGTTAGGGCTGTTGCGGCCCTGGTAAAAACCAAGCGGACGGGTGCCGATCACTTCGGTATGAATCTTGATGGCTGTCTGGATGTGCGATCGCTCCACCCCTTCCCCCACATACTGATAATCAATCCACCGATAGCCATGGCTAGCCACTTCCCAGCCCGCTTCTACC
>CAVYWR010000006.1:0-45861 GCA_963772185.1 uncultured cyanobacterium
GCTGACTGACAAAAAAGTGTTGCTGCTGGTCATGAGGTGGTTGTCAGCTAGGGATAGCCAGCATATACACAATAGGAAAGAAGCACGAGCTTGGAATTAACCAAAACAATTTCAAACCCATGAGTGCTTCCGACAATCTATACGATGGCTTAGACCAGTGGCTCAGTCAACACTACAACTGGCGAGACCAACGGCACCTGCAAGTGCTGCTATATATGGTCAGAGCCTTACTTTACAGCGGTAGCGTGAACCTGACGAAATGGAGTACATATCTGCCGAATCGAGGGCAGTATGCCCAAAGTCAGCAACGCCGATTGAGTCGATGGCTGAAGAATCCAAATATCGTAGTTTCACAGCTGTACAGTCCGATTATCAAGTCTGCTCTCGGACTGGCAGCAGGAGACGATGTATCTGAGTCTAGATAGCTCGATGCTGTGGAACGAGTAGTGTTTAATTCGTTTAGTCGTGGTCCATCGGGGTCGCGGGCTAACGATGGCGTGGAAGGTGATGAAACACGCCAGTAGCACGGTTGCTTACGAAGACTATAAAGCGTTGTTGAGCCAAGCTTCAGAGCGAGTCCCTGATAGCGTAGCTGTGGTCGTCCTAGCCGACCGAGGGTTCGTCCAAACTGAACTAATGCAAGCGATAGCACAGCTCGGTTGGGGCGATCGCATCCGGCTAAAGGTAGGCACTTGGCTCAAGCGCTACGGTCACGGCTGGTGCCAGGTCAAAGACTTTCATCTGGCCGCTGGCGAGGCGCTGATGCTCCATACGGTTCGTTTGCACAAAGGCGCTCGCTTTGGACCTGTCCATCTTGCTCTAGCTCGTCATCCTAACGGTGAATTTTGGGCCGTTGTTAGTAATCAGAAGACAACGCTTAAAACCTTTGAGGAATACAGCTGGCGCTTCCAGATCGAGGAAAACTTTTTAGATGACAAGTCCAACGGCTTTGAGCTCGAACGCTCGCAGATTCGCGATGCCCAGATGCTCGAAAGGCTCTGCTTCGTCCTCGCTGTAGCAACCTTGTATCTCACTGCTCAGAGGCTTGCCGTTGTTGAAGCGGACGAGCACCGACTAGTCGATACGCATTGGCTTCGAGGCAACAGCTATCTACGCATCGGCTGGGACTGGATTCGGCGCGCAACCATTGTCCCTAAACAGCTCATCGCTCAGGTCCGCTTTCAAGGTAGCTTCGATACCGACCCGGTGGTCCCTTCTTTGAAGTAGCTCAAGCTACGCTTTCTTCTAGAATTTACTGTTCAAACCCTTGCGTACCTTGAATAAACAAACTTTTGTCAGTCAACCAGGTAGGATAGGTACGCTGAGATGGATAACATCAAACAGCCCTATCCCCTACTATGTCTATTCAAGAAGAACTCTTTTGCCACGTCGATGACTTCTGCCAAGTCTTCGAACATCTGTGGCATCGGCAACTGGGTCGTGCATCAGTAAAGAGTGGGATAAATTGTGAAGTCTTGCTATGACCAACGACCGCACGCTAGGTCAGCTTGCTGAGCTGCCGTAGTCTTCTTGCGACTATGCTGCCAAATCCAGTTGCAGTAGCCGACCGCTAGTCGGGAGGTGACCTTGGGTAACTGCCTTATACAAAATCCGGTTATAGAGTCATAATACAAGAGTTGTACAGACAAATCTCAGATGCCTTGACGAATACAGGTAAAAGAGCATCTATCAGTCGAAAAGCTATGCGAACGCTACTAGGCGTTAACTGACGTAGTAGAGCGATCGCACTATCAGAACCACTGCTGGATGATGTTCACAAGCCCAACTACTACAGGTGCTAGACGAAGCGCCCTGCGACCGTGACCTATGGGACGGACCGAAGGTCGCGCAGTGGATGAACCTATTATTCTTACCGTCGAAGTCGCCTGAGCTGCAACCGGCCGAGCAGTTGTGGTCAGTTGCGAATGAAGCGACTTCCGACCGTAGCTTCGAGTCCTTGGACGCACTCGAAGAACAGCTAGTGCATTGCTGTCGCGTATGTCTAGTCGTCCTAAGTTCATTCAAGGATTGACTGGCTTTTATGGCTGGATGGAGGCTGTTTGCTAACTGGTCTTTGGCACGAGTAGCCCAACAGCTTCAAGTAGTCCCGATCTCGTTCTTGGTTGGATAGCTATACGGTCGATCTTTCTTAGATAAGAGCTGCATCTACCGTTACTTCAGCCTCCACTAGTCGTCGTCGGGTTCTGGCGCAGTCAGTAGACGAGTGGCATTTTCAATCATGGGCAGGCGGTCACCGAGTGCCGCTTCTAGTTCGGGAGATATAGACCGTAGCGCATCAACTGGATTAGTCGGTTCGCTATCCACTGCTGGCTCTGCATTAGCACCTTCTGAAGTTGGTTCGCTGTCTACTACTGGTTCTGCGTTGATCTCTTCCGGTTCAGCTTTAGCAGTGTCTGCTTCAAAGCCAGTGCAAAGAGCGCTGAGGTTATGTTCTTGACCGTCTGATCCGTGAAAATAGCAGACGTGATCGCCTGTATCGATTTGGGCTAGAGCGGCGGGAATAGCGCCAAGCCAGCTAATGCTAACTGATAAACCCAGAACGCTGAGTGTGAAGAGAATTTGGGTACTAGTGTGAGAAATCATAGTTTGTGAAGTGAAAATGCTGATCTTTGATCCTTTATGGGTTTACTGTGCCCGCTTTTAGGTAGCTGAAAGCACTAGATTTTGCAATCGCATTTAAACGGCACTACAGGTAGAAAACGCAGAAAACTAATATTTAGAAGGGCATTTACAAAGGATAGAGATATACTTTTTTGAGCAAACGTGTTAATTAGAGAGCACACTTGTAGAGTCTCCGCTCATGTTTTCGTCAATCCTGGCTATCCTTTCTTTTTTGATCGTTGGATACACCGTCGGCTCAGTGCGAGTTATCAAGGAAGGCAATGCTGCTCTAGTCGAGCGATTGGGCAAGTACAATCGCAGGCTAGACCCAGGCGTGAACATGATTGTGCCGCTAGTAGAGTCGGTGGTGCTAGAGGATTCCTTGCGAGAGCAGACGCTAGATATTGATCCGCAAAGGGCGATCACCAAAGACAGCGTGAATCTAGAGGTGGATGCCATTATCTACTGGCGAATTTACGATTTAGAGCGGACTTACTACGCGATTGAAGATGTCGAATTTGCAATGAAGGAGCTCGTGATTACGACGCTGCGTTCTGAAGTCGGTAAGATGGATTTTCAGAGCCTGTTTTCTTCGCGCGATGAGATCAATCGGGCTTTGCTAAAGGAGCTAGACCAGGCGACTGAGCCTTGGGGTCTGAAGGTGAATCGGGTGGAGATCCAAAAGCTAGACCCGCCGCAGAATGTACTCGATGCGATGCAAAAAGAGCGAGCCGCTATCTACGAGAAAAATGCCAAGATCTCGGAAGCGCAGGCGGATGTAGAGTCGATGCGGCTGCTTTCTGAGGCGATCGCAAACACAGGTAATGGTAGAGAAGTTTTGCACTACCTACTTGCTCAGCGCTACGTGGCCGCAAACCAAAAGATCGGCGAAAGCGACAACTCCAAAGTGCTATTTATGGACCCCAAAGCCCTGACTGAAGGGCTAGTCGATCTGATGAATGACGGCGACGTTAGAATCAAGGAATAAGATCACGACAGAGAACCCAATGACAGCAGCGACTACCGAAACGCTCACAGCGCCTCAAGCTAACGAGCAGATGATTGATCCAGTCGCAGCGCTACCTCTGTTAGGCCGTTCGGTGGAGTCTTTGACCGAGTGGGTGGCGCAGCACGGGCAGCCTGCCTATCGAGGGAAGCAACTGCACCAGTGGATCTATCAAAAGGGCATCCGGTCACTAGATGAAGTGACTGTTTTCTCGAAAAAGTGGCGAGCGGAAGTTAAGGATTTTCCGGTGGGGCGATCGCACCTCCACTACCGCTCCGAATCTCCCGACGGCACCGTTAAGTATTTGCTCAAGCTCAAAGACGGCCTGATTCTAGAAGCGGTCGGCATTCCTTCAGACAAGCGGCTAACTGTCTGCGTCTCCTCGCAGATCGGCTGTCCGATGGGGTGTGATTTTTGCGCAACGGGCAAAGGCGGCTTTACGCGCAACCTAGAAACTCATGAAATCGTTGATCAGGTGCTGACAGTCCAAGAAGACTTTCAGCGGCGGGTGAGCAATATTGTTTTTATGGGGATGGGCGAACCGCTGTTGAATACAGAGGCGGTGGTGGGGGCGGTGCGATCGCTCAACCAAGATATTGGCATCGGCCAGCGTATGATTACCGTCTCGACCGTCGGCATTCCAGGCCACATCCGCAGACTGGCCGAGCAGCAGATGCAAATCACCCTAGCCGTCAGCCTCCACGCTAGCAACCAAGCCCTGCGCACCCAGCTAATTCCCAGCGCTGAGAAGTATCCACTATCCGCTTTGCTAGACGAATGCCGCGACTACGTGAAAATGACAGGCCGCCGAGTCACCTTCGAGTACATTTTGCTAGCTGACTTGAATGATAGACCAGAACATGCGGTAGAACTCGCTAGCGAACTACGCGGATTCCAGAGTCATGTGAACCTGATTCCCTACAATCCCATCAGCGAAGTCGACTATCAGCGCCCCAGCCGAGCAAGAGTTGAAGGCTTTACCCAGCAGCTCAAAGACAAAGGCATCGCCGTCAGCGTGCGCTATTCACGCGGCCTAGAAAAAGACGCCGCCTGCGGCCAACTGCGAGCCTCCAAAGCCTCAGAATCCATTCAACCTAGGGACTGACAACGTCAGCCCCCGTATGCCGCAGGCTGAGCGAAGTCGAAGCCTAAGGCGTAACCCAAACAAAGTCAGTAAACCCAGGCGTCATCGGCTGATCAGCCGGACTGAGCCGTACACTTGCTTGCTCAACGTTGGGTAGGCGGCGCTCTACGCGGTTAGGAATGCCGTAGTCAAAAGCGATGTGTCCTTCACCTGCCAATACGACTATCTGCCGTTCGGCATCGGCGCTCAGCTGATTCACGATACTCTCAGCCATTGTTTCGTCCCACAGCACTTGAGCGGCAAAGAAATTATCAAAGTTCATGCTGTGGCCATGACCATGAGTGCCAAAGACCTGAGCGACGGCGGCTCTATAGGCTTCATCTGTGGTGTCCACTTCGGCTATCGGCGGCAGGTACTTGAGCATATCCCCTTTCAGGCTGGCTAACCCCTCCCTAGCAACCTGCCGGGTTGCTTCTGCCGGTGTATTCATCGCCAGTACCGGGATTTGATTCTCTTTGGCGTAGCGCAAAATGGGCGCGTAGAATTCCCAGTCAAAGCCCCAGCGGGTTCTGTACTCGCTCTGCACTATTAGCTCGGCTTCGGTGATAGTGCCCGCTAGATAGTCATCTAGAGCAGTTTGAAAAGGCCGTTGGAACATTTCTAAGCCGATGGCAAGCTCGTTGGTTTCGTTTAGCGCTTTGATGATGTCGAGCTGGGCGATATGGTCGGCGCTGCTGTTGTGGTTTTCGGCTAGATAGACAACTTGGGTAGAGGCGATCGCACGCAGCACATCTGCATTCGCAGCGTCGGGTTCGCGGTTCGGCTCATTCTGGGCGATCGCCCCCTGCTTAGAAAGTAACGAGGTACTATCTTCAATCTCACTTTCAAATGCAGCAGTGCTTGGGCTATCAGCATAGGCTATAGACAAAGACGCCAGGCCCAGACCTGCCAGCGCCAATCCTAATCTCTCTAGCCAGAATCTAAGAGACATGCGGCGTAGAAGGGAAACTAGAGAAAGAGATGAGACCTTTGATATAGGTTGCATAGAGGGTGGTAAACAGGCGCTTTCCAAAGCGATTTTGTGGACTGTTTATATCGTATATCAGCGAGTCAACCACAATATGTGAAGCCTTTGATATGAGATCTAGCTGCTCAAAAATTAGTCATTTGGAAAAATAGTCACTCACTCTTTGGAGGGCCTTTCATCGGCTGCGAATTTAGATAGTCAAACTGGTCAAGCTATCTTTTATCAGAGCTTCGGCCAAGGCTGTTGGTGATTCTCCTTTGGCAGAGAGCATGCCATCGAGTAACAGCATTGCCACTCCATGCACCAGTGACCATTTCCCCAGCGCTAAAAATTCAGCGTCTCGATCACTTCTCATCACCCGCGCTGCCTGACCCGACAGGATAATGTCTACCAAAATTTGAAACGTGCTGGCTGATACGCGATACAGCGAGCTGTCAGCCGATTCGTCGAGCGGGAAATGGCTAAACATAATGCGGAAGTGAGTGGGGTGATCGAGGGCGTAGCGAACGTAGGCCACTCCTGCTGCCTGCAAGCTTTCGACGGGCTGACCGGGGGTTTGGTCAACTGCGCTTTGAAGATACTCGCCAAATTTTGTAAATCCTTCCTCTGCGATCGCCGCTAACAACGCCGCCTTGTCTTCAAAGTGACGATACGGAGCCGTATGTGATACGCCTGCTGCGCGAGCAACTTCGCGTAGAGAAAGGCTCTGTACGTCCTTTTTTTGTAAAAGTGCGATCGCAGCATCTAGCAACGCCTGCCGTAGATCGCCGTGATGGTAGGTCTGTTTCTTTGCCATTGCATTTTTCAACTGCACTACAGTCAGCTGCACCGTTAGTGCTGTGGGGAGCTCCTATTCTACAGGTGTTGACAGCGTAAACATATCTGAGCTAATCTTTGAGCAGATGTAAGTTGACGATGTAAACATTTTTTGTTTGAGCCGTCCATACTTTTCTCTAAAACTACTCTTTCAAAGCCAAGTATCAAGTGGTGAACAGATATGAACGAAATATTTCCCGGTCGCTACACGGCTAACGTCTCAGAGCCTTGTGTCGTTTTCTTAATCGGAATGCGCGTCAATCGCTTATGGGCTATCAAAAAATGGCTTTCTGTTGCAACTGCGATGGAGCCGATGATGGCAACCCTCTCTGAACATCCAGAAAAAGGGCTGCTAGGTTCACGCACGTTTTTTCGCCTGTGGCCTTTAGAAACCTGCATGGTTTCCTACTGGCGCTCGTTCGAAGATTTGACGCGCTTTGCCCGAAGTAATGACGACCCGCATTGGCAATCTTGGCAGCAGTTCAGAAAAGAAGTGGGTGATGACGGCAGTGTTGGCATCTGGCACGAGACCTACAAGATAGATCCCGCCAACTGTGAGTGCATCTACGGCAACATGCCAGCCTACGGACTCGCCGCAGCAACAGAGCATATTCCGATTTCGGAAAAGACTCGCAGCGCCGCGAAAAGAATGACGACTTCGGCATCTAGAGGTTGATATGAGCTTTTCTCACACTCTCGAAACAACCGCTTCGCCAGAAACAATTGTCTAAGGACTACCACAGTGCTCGACAGTTCAAGTTAATAGTGTAAATATCTCAAGGTGATAGCAGTGATGAGTATACAAAACGAGCTGAAAACCTTCTCCTCGGAAGATGTACAGCAGATCCTGACAATTGCGATGGGACAAGAGGTCTCTTCAGAAGCCCGATTAAAAGAGATGGCTCAAGAGCTGTCTATTGATGAAGCGACGCTGAATTATGCCGTCGAATCTTGGACTGTGCGAAAAGCGCAGCAGCAGCAAAAGCATCAGCGCCGTCAGCGATTCTATCGGTTCGAGCTATTGCCGTATTTGTCTGTCAACGCATTCCTGCTGATCTTGAATATCTGGATAGCAGGGGCTATTACCTGGGCTATTTATCCGCTGCTAGGTTGGGGGCTGGCGCTGGCAACAGGGATGACAGGCACAACAATGCGCGGCGGCTGTGGGAACAAAAGGGGCGAACGTAATACTACTTACCTATAGATCTTTTAGATTATCTTTTCTGCTTTTTCGTGACGGAAGATTTGTGATTGCTAGAGGTGTACTCAAAGTGGCAATAGCTATAGTACGAGCTGAGCGCAAATTGGTATAGTTTGGAGGTTTAGCCACTATTTCTGATGCGAGATTTTCAACTCCCTGGTCGTTCTCCTGCCTATGCTCAAAAGGGGATGGCGGCAACCTCTCATTCGCTGGCGACGCTGACGGCGGTTGATGTACTGCGAGCAGGTGGGAATGCGGTGGATGCAGCGATCGCAGCCTCAGCCGTTTTGTGCGTCGTCGAACCTCAAGCCACCGGTATTGGCGGCGACTGCTTTGTCCTCTACGCGCCCGCTGATACCGATGAGGTAATCGCGCTCAATGGTTCAGGCAAAGCACCTGGAGCCGCTGAGCTGAGCTGGTTTTTAGATCAGGGCATGAAGCAAATCTCTTTGCAAAGCCCGCATTCTGTTACCGTTCCTGGTGCGGTAGATGCGTGGTGTAAGCTGCATGGCGACTATGGCCGCATGGACTTTGCGGCACTGCTTGCACCTGCGATTCGGCTAGCAACCGAAGGCTACACGGTGCATCCGAGGGTGGCCTATGACTGGTCGTCGCTGAAGAAGAAATTACAGGCAACCGAGAATGCTAGGCGAATGCTGCTGGTAGAAGGGGAGTCTCCGAAGGCGGGCGATCGCCATCAGCAGCCAGAATTAGGCTGCACTTTGCAACTGATTGCTGATCATGGCCGAGACGCTTTTTATACAGGTGAGGTAGCTGAAGATATTGTTGCTTATCTGAAGTCTTTGGGGGGGCTGCATACGCTAGAAGACTTTGCGGCTCCTCAAGCTGAGTACGTCACGCCGATTTCTACGCAGTATCGGGGATATGACGTGTTTGAATGTCCGCCGAATGGTCAGGGTTTGACGGCGCTGATCATGTTGAACATTCTCTCGGAATGTAGCCTAACGGACTATGCGCCGATGAGCGCTGAGCGATTGCATTTGGAGTGTGAGGCGGCAAGGCTGGCGTATGGGGTGCGCGATCGCTACGTAGCCGATCCCGCCCAGTCCGATATTCCCCTAGACTGGCTGCTGTCCAAAGCGTATGCCGCTGAGCTACGAGCAAAGATCAGCGTAGATAGCGTGATGCCGCCGCTAGAAGAATCAGATTTTCCGACTCATCCCGATACGGTTTATCTGTGCGTTGTCGATGAAGAGGGCAACGCAGTGAGCTTTATCAACTCTGTTTTTCACGGGTTTGGCAGTGGACTGGTGAGCCCGAAGACAGGGGTGGTGTTGCAGAATCGGGGGGCGGGGTTTGTGTTGGAAGAAGGGCATCGGAATGCGATCGCGCCCCACAAACGTCCGCTTCATACCATCATCCCCGGCCTGTTAAAAAAAGCAGGCCGCACTGTCATGCCCTTTGGCGTCATGGGCGGACAGTATCAGCCGACGGGTCACGCTCACTTTCTGACTAACCTGCTGGACTATCGCATGGACGTACAGTCAGCGTTAGATTTTCCTAGAGTCTTTCACGACGGCAAGACGTGCGCAGTCGAACGCGGTCTACCAACCACAGTCACAGATAAGCTCAAACAGCTCGGCCACAAAGTCGTGCCAGCCGTCCTGCCTCACGGCGGCGGACAGGCGATCTGGATTGATCAATCGGGCGGTTTAGTTGGCGGTTCGGACCCACGCAAAGATGGCTGCGCGCTGGGATACGAATGATTTGTACAAAACGGGCCTAACCAGATTGCAACCCTTCAGTTGAGAGAGGTATCGAAAGAGACCTCTCAAAGCAACAGCATGTATGTCTCTTTGCCTGTGGTTGGCAAATGCTTTAGCTTTTGATTCTGTAGGTCGGGATCAAGCCCTAGATCTTCTAACAGGAAAAGACCTAGCAGCGGGGTTTGACCTTCTGGTAGCTCTACGCAGCTATAGGTTCCTCTACGCCCTTCAACGTCTAGTTCCAAACCCTGATAGACATTGATAGATTGGGTGCCCATTGCGGTTTGGGCATCAATGGTATCTGTCTTCTTAAGCCCTAGCTGTCGGATGACATCAGACGGTAGACAAAGCCTAGTTGCGCCAGTATCAACAACTGCATCATCGAGAGTACAAGAGCGAATTTCGTCCTCCGGGATAAATCCTCTCTCCGCTAATTCTTTGTCAACCCAGTTAGTCAAAGTCAGCGTGACAACAATTTTGCCCATATTCAAACTAGGTACTGCCTGATCAATCATTGCCTTCAAAAGACACTGCTATGGACATGCCTATGGCCAGATATGGACATTGCCTACGGCCAGAGTACTAGCTAAAATACTGACCTCCATATAGGGCTATGTCCATAAATATATCCAAACTCCCTTCAAAGCGCGAATTTACCTCATTACCTCTCCGCTCATCTCTTGAAGTGTCAACTATGATGAAAAAAACTCTACGTCATTAGATGTAATACCAACTCCGAGACACATATCCCCTAAATTTGCCAATCTGAAGGTATGGGTAGACAACTTCAGATTGAATCACACTATTCGGCTGCCGAACTGAAAGCTCGCTATCGGGAGTGCTGCGACCCGGTCGAAGCGCGGCGCTGGCAGCTGATTTGGCTAGTCACAGAGGGCAAGACGCTAACGGCCGCTGCCGAAGCGATTGCCTTCAACTACGACTACGCGCGCGAAATCATTCGTCGCTACAACGCTGATGGGGTGAACGGTTTGAGAAATCGGCGCAAAGATAGTCGTCCTAGTTCGTCCAAAGCGCTGCTGACGATTGAACAGTGTGAAGCGCTAGACCAACGCCTTCAGGACCCACCCGCTGACGGCGGTGTATGGAATGGTCCTATAGAACAGAGTGGCTCGTTCTACCGAGAGTGAACATTGAGTGGTTCAACCAAGCACTCGATGTGTCTGCCCAGCAGACAGGTGCTGGCGTAGACAAACAGATTCTGCTAGTGCTTGAGGGGCTAGCTGGCATCGCAGCGACCAAGTCATTATCCCAAGGGCATTCATTTAGAACTGTTGCCACCTTACTCACCTGAGCTACGACCGGCTGAGCGACTCTGGCGAGTTGCTGACGAGCCGCTAGTGAACAGAAGCTTCGAGTCGATTGATGAACTCGAAGACATGCTGTGCGATCGCTGCGTCACACTCTCATCGATGACCGATGAGAGTCGAGCGCTTACCCACTATCACTGGTGGCCATGAGAATGAGACCTCGTTTTTCGGGGGGCATGATATTCGGATTTGGTATAAGCCTTTTGTTCTTAGCTGCTGTGTAGCGATTGCAAACGCCTTTTCCCACTGATCATTTTTGGCGAACGCCAATGCCGCCTCAGTAATGATGTCACCGCTGCTAGTCTCTCTCACCAGTCTAGAGAGCTGCCACTGCATCTTCTGAATTTGTTCACCAGTAGTAAAGTTCAGCCAGCCAAACAAGCTGCTAGCAACAATCACAAGTGCCAGCAGCGCCGCAACCCCACCGCAAACTCGCCTTCGACTCAGTCACAGCAGATTTTTCTTCTGCTCTCGCTTTGCGCCTCGCACCAAATACGGCTGCTGCTGCCTCAGCAGCCACAGCTCTCTCGTACCAAAGTAGTAGCGCTTGTTGCACCGATTACCCAGCCACTCATTCACCCGCCGATCCATGAGCTGATTCGCCTTGTCCGCCGCCGACAGCTCCTTGCCTGACTGCCGCATCAGCGCCGGAATCAGCCGCTCGTGGGCCAGCTCATAGGCCACCACGCCGTTCTCCTGCGGGGTAATCAGCCGCACATCGCCTCGCACCTGCCGCTCTAAATCCGTCAGCGCTAGCAGCACCTTCACCACCGATTGCCGCTGCCCTTCGGTCACCCGCGCCTCTAGCGTCCGCTCTAGAAAGCGCTGTAGTAGCCCTTCTACGCCGCCAAACTTTTCAAACGCACTGCGGTTAAACGCTCGCAGCTCATCCGCTGTCTGCCGCTCAATCATCCAGGCCAATATTTGCAAGTCGACAGGAGAAATTAGACCATCTTCTCGATTCGCAAGCTCTGCTTGCGCTAGCTCTGTCACAAAGTCGCAGTTAAAGGTGAGTCCTTCTGTCTTCGCGATCGCCTTCAACACCCGACTCTCCGCTGTCGGCGTAAACTTCTCTAGCCGAAACACATCTTGAGGGGCGAGCGAATAACCCAACGCCTGATGCAGTTCGTCCAGTAGGTACATCAGATCAGAGCGCACCGACACCACTATCCGAACGGACAACGTGCGATCGCCCTGATACCAGTCCGTCAAACTCTGAATAAACGGCTGTCGCTGCTCCTTGCGCTTGTGATGCACAAAAAACTGCTCGAACTGATCCAGCAGCAAAATCAGCGGCTGATCAAGACTTTCCGCCACCTTTCTCAGCACACCGATCAGACTGTCCTTGTCTAGGCTGAATCCGTGAGTCGACGTTATGCTCCGATCTTTCGCCGCTGACAGCAGCCAATCCAGTTGCGAGTAACAATCAGGCTGGCAATCCACCGCAGAAAATTTCCAACCGCTTCCGTACTTTGCTGAATCAGTTCTCCAGAAAACAGCGAGCTACCACTCATAGAAACAACGCAATATGTATAAGAAAAAAGACAACATAGTATAGCAAAGCGCATGCATGCAATTCGATGCACTTTGCGTTATGGAATAAGGGGTGTAGCCTTTCGTGATGTAGCAAGCAAAGTGCGGAAAGCTATATTTGCTATCCAGAATGATCCTTTCTCAAACACCTGACTGTGTAGAGATGTTCAAAACATCCACAAAAAAACCGAGATGAGAAGAACCCATCTCGGCCTATAACCTTTTGAGGAAAGGACTGGTAAGCGTTTAATCTAGAGCCTAGCTACCATCTAGCTGTTGGAAGGCTCAGGGGCGACCGGAACGCCTAGCTTACGGAAGGGCACATCCGCCCCAATGTTGATAGAAGACAGGTTCACACGCGGCGGCTGGGCAGCGCGAGGGCTAACGCTGCGAGCCATATCTAGATATAGAGAAGGATTGCCAGCAGTGGCCTGCCTCTCTTGAGGCTTGAAGCGGCGAACCTCTTCTTGCCAAATAATCTGAGGGAAGCCCAGGATGTCTCGGTAGTACTCGTCGTAGCGAGGAGACTTGATATCGAAAGGACGCTCGCCTAGCTCACGACCCGGTAGCACCCGACGACGGTAGTAAGGCACGATGTCGTAGCCAAAGTTCTCCATATACTCGTCGCTATCTAGCAACTCGTCAATGAAGCCTTCGACGCCTTTGGTGCCAATCTTGATTGACCAGGCGATCTTTTCACGCTCGTTGTAAGGATCGCGGCCTAGCGCTCTTTGAATGCACTGCTCTACAAAGCGGTAGTTGCTGTTCTTAGCGTAGTAGTTGCGCAAGAAAGTATCGGAGAGCATCAAGCCTCTAATAAAGTCACGCACAGTGATCTGGCTGTTGCGTAGCTGCGACTCTAGGAAGGGCTCTTTGTCTGCTTCAAAGCAATAGAAAAAGATTTGACGATAAGCTGCGTTGATCAGCTCAGTCATTTCGCTGTACTCCAGGAGAGCCTCAGCGCTGTAGATGGTGGGCTGGTCGTCGCCCGGAACGGTATATCCCTCAACCCGCTGGTTCTGACTTTTGGGGGGATAGGTCAATAACGGAAGAGCCACGCTCGAATCTCCAGACTTTTGTAAACAACTGCAAATAGTTATTGTTCAATCATAGAGGAGCAAGACCCGGCAAACCGGACCGCCTGAGAAAAACATTACACAGCTTAACATTTGGCCAAAGTGCCCAATCAAAAGGCTTTAGCAAATTCGAGAGAACAGAAGTAAGACCATATTCAAGGGCGATCGCCCCGCCACCGATCAGAAAACTCATATCTCGCAATGTTACTTTGCAAGCGGGTTGCGATCGCACACAGCAGCCCAGTCACCGGGCGTATTGCAGTTGAATAGCATTTGCTCTGGCATCGCCTGATAGGGCGCGATCGGTATCTTCGATAGCCACGACTGAAAAGCCTTCTGATCACTCTCCAACTGCTGTTCTAACGATGGAATACAGCGCCGATGATAGTAGCCACACAGCGGTTCCCACCCCTTCTTACTAGATTTGCTGGGAACGAGTGAAGCTAGTGGTAAAGGCGATCTAGGTGATAGATCTGACGATGAATTTTCTAGCGCTGATAGCCAACCCCACCAGCGCTGAAGGTATGAGGCATCTAAATAGGGCAAGTCACAAGCTAGGAGTAGACACCAGCTTGAAGGAATGGCCTGCCAACCGTAGGCGAAGCCGCTCAATGGTCCGGCTGAAGCTGGCGCGTCTGAGGTTGTTCCGTCTGATAACGGTTTAGAAGAATAAGCGGGTGGTAGGGGTTCTTTTACCAAAATCACAGACTTCGATAGCAGCGCTCGGTATCTTTCTGGCCAAGGCGTGACAACTACAATATTCTGCGCTAGCCGCTCAGCAACCTGAACTGTTCTCAGCAATAGCGGCTGACCGGTTGCCATAGGTAGCAGCGCTTTGTCTCTTCCCATGCGCTGGCTGCGCCCGCCCGCCAATATCATCACGCTCAAAGCGGCAGCAGTCGAAGGGCTTGGTTCTAAATCAGCGCGGCTCAAGGTGCTTTTGGTTTTCTAGTGGGCGGTTTGCGATCGCCTGGCGGATGATTGCCTGGTGGATGATCGCCTGCTGTGCGCTGATAAGTCTCCTCAGCCCAGTCGCAGCCTTTGAAGTAGTAGATCAGACCAGTCAGCGCCGCAATAAAGATGTACATAAACCGAATCATCCAGCCCACCCGTTTGAAAACGAAGGCCATAGCATCGGCTCTAGGATCGTCATAGCCGGACAGCTCCTCGGTGAGCAGATCGTTTGGGGTCACTGCCAGATCAGAGCTGAGGATATCGGGCTGAACGGGTAAGTCCGCTAGACGAGTGCTAAAAGGAAAGTAGCCGAAAAAGCCCTTGTTATCGGTTTCTCGCTCTAAAAAACTGTTGGTAATGTCTCTAGCTTCCTGATAGCTTACGCTAGCGCGAGCGGCAACTTTCCTAATCCACAGATTCTGCTGAGTCAGGTAGCTGGCGCTAAAGACAAAAGGACTCAAGAAAATCAGTAGCGCCAGCTTGGCTTTGTGATTCCAGCGCCGGGGCAAAAAGTAGGTAGCAGAGCCAATCCCGCCGCCTAGCAACGCAAAGGCCAGCAGATTAGAGAGCTCGGCGAGTTCGACACTGCGCAAAAATCCGCCCACCCAGGGTAAAGAGTAGACATAGATATCAGCTATCCAGGCGATCGCACTTTTTATCAGTCCAGCTAGCAGCGCTAGACCAAACCCAATGGCGAAAAAGAGGAATATACGCGAATTTTTGGATTGAAAAGCCATAGGCCAGGTCGCAGGAGACTCCTTTTATCAAACCATTTATCAAAACACTGTAGTTGCGAAATCAGTTGCGAAATCCAAAGTCCATAGCTTTACGCTTGTACTTACGGAAATAATTTAGTACATTTGAACCATTCTTTTTGTGCTGTGCGTATCCTTTGTGACCTATGAGTATCGAACAGACTAACCAGCTTATCTTGCTCATTCTCAACTCAGCTCTGATGATGCTGCTATCCGCAGGACTGCTCGGCGGGGCGTGGCTACGGCAAAATACGCTCTTGCAGCAGCTGCATCGAGTCAAGCTTCGCTATCAAAAGCTGACGCATTCGCCCAAGGTAAGCCTCGCCTCAGATCTAGCCAAAGCCGATATCAAAGCCGACCTGAAGCGAGTCAGAGAGCATCGCCTACAGCTGAATCATCAGTATCAGTGGAGCCACGTTGGTATGCTGATGCTACATGCGGCGCTGATTGTCTTTGGCATTAGTGTATTGGCTTTGAGCTTGCGATCGCTCTTCAACTTCGACAGCCTAATCATCCTTTCTCTCATCCTCTTCACCCTGGGCTCAATCGGCTTGATCGTAGGCTCAGGCTGTATTCTCATCGATCTAGCTCAGGGCAACAGTCAAAACGATTCTCTCGGTCGCCTGCTAGGTCAGCTAATCCAGCGGATCGCCTCCCTCTATCAAAAAAGAAAAACTACCCCGCGTTCAGAAGCCGGGTAGTTTTTCTGATTTTTCTAAGAAGTGGCGGGTTCGACCCCACTTACTCCGGCCTAGACCTTCTCAGCCATCTCCAGAGCCACTGCGCCAAGCCCAAACTTTTTGAGCACGCGCTGTGCCATCTGCGCAGGCATGAGCCCTAGCTCGGCCCTAGACTGGTCGGGCGAGGCGTGGTCTACCAGGATATCGGGCACACCCAACCGCAGCAGCACCGCTGATAGCTCCGCGTCCATCAGCTCTTCTCCTAGCGCTGAGCCAAAGCCCCCCTTAATGCAGCCATCCTCCATCGTGACGACGCGGCCAATCTTCTTCGCTAGCGGCAGCATCAGCTCCGTATCTAGCGGCTTGGCAAAGCGGGCATTGATTACAGTTGCTTCTACCCCGTGCTCGCTCAGTATCTCAGCCGTCTGCATCGCCGGGTACACCATCGAGCCGTAGCCGACTAGCATCACATCATCACCTTGACGCAGTACCTCCGCCTTGCCGATTGGCAGCGTTTCCCAGCCAGATTCCATTAGCGGCACGCCATAGCCACTGCCACGCGGATAGCGCACGACGATTGGACCATTGTGTTCCACACCAGTGACCACCATTCGCTGTAGCTCGGCTTCATCTTTCGGAGCCATTAGCACAATATTGGGAATGCAGCGTAGGTAGGCAATGTCGTACATGCCCTGATGCGTAGGGCCGTCGACGCCGACAATGCCCGCCCGGTCTAGCGCCATGAATACCGGAAGCTTCTGGATGCAGATATCGTGCACGATCTGGTCATAGGCTCTTTGCATGAAGGTGGAATAGATCACCGGCACTGGCTTCATGCCTTCACAGGCTAGACCCGCTGCTAGCGTCACCGCATGCTGCTCGGCAATGCCAACGTCGATATACTGCTTGGGTAGCTTGGCCTGTAGCAGATCCAACCTGGTGCCAGTAGCCATTGCCGCAGTGATGCCAATGATAGTAGGATCTTTTTCGGCCAGGGTGATCAGCGTTTCCGCAAAGACTTTGGAATAGCCGGGTGGCTTCGGCTTGTTGGCTGGGATCTTTAGCCCAGTTTCTAGATCAAACGGAGATTGGGCATGATATCCCACCTGATCTTTCTCAGCGATTTCGTAACCTTTGCCCTTAACGGTGGCCACGTGAACTAACACAGGACCACCGTGCTTATGCGCTTCTGTGAAAGCTTCGATCAGCTCTGTTAGGTTGTGGCCATCGATTGGCCCCATGTAGGTAAAGCCCAATTCCTCGAAGACAGCACCGACTTTGGGCACAGCTAATCGCTTCATGCCTTCTTTGACCCGGCTCAGCTCGGGAGAGATGGTCTCACCGAACGGTAGCTGCTTGAACTGCTCCTCGAGGTTGTCGCTCAAGAACTGCATCGGTGGGCTCAGGCGGATCTTGTTGAGGTAGCGAGGAATCGCGCCGACGTTGGGTGAGATCGACATCTCGTTATCGTTGAGGACAACGACAAGGTTCGTTCTGGGCAAATGGCCGGCGTGGTTGATGGCTTCTAGGGCCATACCGCCGGTGAGAGCACCGTCGCCGATGATGGCAGCCACTTTGAAGTCTTCGCCTTTGCGGTCTCTAGCGATCGCCATGCCCAGAGCGGCCGAAATACTAGTCGAAGCGTGGCCTGCGCCAAAGTGATCGAACCGGCTCTCGGTTCGTTTGAGGTAGCCCGCTACGCCATGCTGCTGTCTGAGCGTATGAAAGTCTTTGTAGCGTCCGGTGATCAGCTTGTGCGGATATGCCTGATGGCCGACATCCCAGACCACCTTGTCACGGTCTAGATCGAGCGTCTGGTATAGTCCTAGCGTCAGTTCGACGACCCCTAGTCCTGGCCCTAGATGGCCACCGCTAGTCGCAATCGTCTGCAAGTGCTTGTCGCGGATCTGTCTGGCGATCTTTTCTAACTGACTCACGGGCAGACCATGCAACTGGTTAGGGTGCGTAATTTCGCTCAGGTGCATATCAAATCCTCTTTCTAAACCTGCTTGTACGTAATCGGTCATCTTCGCTTTATTCACTGTAGATTAGATTAGAGCGAACAAAAGAAATGAGACTCCCAATGAAACCTTTTTTGACGCCTGGCTCTTTCGTGGGCAATTTCGTGAGCAATTTTCCTTCTACTCTGGCTAGGGCTGGGGTCAAAGCTGGCGCTAGATTGGCCGCAGCGTCGGCATTTGGAGCGGTCTCGTTCGGTGTTGTTCTTGTGGGAGCAAGCTCGGCAACGGCGGCACCAGACTATTTTGACTGCACAGCAGGAATGGTCGATGTGGGCATTTCTCAAGAAAGTGCGATCGCAGCTTGTGCGTCTTCTCGCTACCCCGAAGCATTAGGTGCTTGTGTAGTTGATGTTAGCGAATTTACTGGGCTAACGTCCGAGAGTGCGCTGATTGTGTGTGGGCGATCGCGCCGTCCAATCGAAGTCGCCAACTGCACCATCGACATCCATGACAGCCTGCTAGAAAGCCCCTCCTCTAAAGTGCTAGAAAACTGCGGTCGCAGCCTGCTCCCACAGCGCTACAGCAATTGCGTAGTGGACGTTGCCGATGCGACAGAAACCAGCGTCGATAACGCGCTAGACCAGTGCATCCGCGCCGGGTTTCGCCCTTGGAGAATTCAGCCTACGCTGTAGAGATTCCCGATCGGTTTGGAACAAAGCGAGGTAGGAAAAAGTAGGGGATTGGGAATAGGGAATAGGGGAAACCCGTATCTGGCTACTGACGCGAGGCTTGACCCAGCAGAAATAATCCCGCGCTCAAACCAATGAACAAGGGCACCCAGCCAGCTAGGAACGGCGTGATGACGCCAGATTCTCCCATTGCTGAGGTGATAAAACTTAGCAGGTAGTAGCCAAAGATAATCACGACGCTGACGCCAAAGCTAGTTGCCTTACCCGTCCGCTGAGGCCGCACGCCAACCGCTGAGCCCACTAGCCCGAATACGACGCAGGCAAAGGGAATGGCGTATTTCCTTTGAATCGCCACAGCTAGCTTACGTACGGCTCTTTCATCACCTGTCTGCCGCAGAATATTTAGATATTCTTTGGTTTCGGCTATATTCATTTCTTCCTGCTTTTTCGGGCGATTGGCTAGGTCCAAGGGCGTTCGAGGTAGCTGCAAATCCTGCTTGTCAAATCGAACGATCTGCCGAAAAGAGCCGGTAGGCGAGACCGCGTAGATGGTGCCGTTGGTAAATTCCCACAGGTTTCTAGAGAAATCCCAGGTAGCCGCATCCGCGCTGACAATCTGCTTCAGCCCGTCTTCTGACTCTTCTTGCGAGAAATCCACGACCGTGATGTCGCGCATCGTTGTGCCATCGAAATTGCGCGCGTAGAAAAACCGCACCAGCTCATCGCCCGAGCCATCCTCGGCGGGCTCCTGCTGTTGAAAGACAATATTGCCTTCCTTGAACGGCGGTTTCTCATTGTCTAGGGCTCTGGCGAGTAGAACGGCGGCCCGCTCTGTACTCGCAGGCGCAATCACTTCGTTCACAGAAAAGCTCAGACCCGTGACCAGCAGACTCAACACCACTGCTGGTACGACAATGCGATTGATGCTGACTCCGCAGCCGCGCATGGCGATCAGTTCGCTATCGCTAGAGAATCGGCTGTAGGTCATCATCGTGGCCAGCAGCGTAGACATCGGGAAGGCCAGCACCGCAAAGGTCGGCAGACTGAGAAAAAAGATTTCAAAGGCCAAAGTCGCCGGTAGTCCAGATTCTGCTACCTTGCGAATTAGCTCAAACAGCGCTCCAATCGAGACCGCAATCGAAGAAAATGCGCCTACCCCAAAGAGAAACGGGAGGGTGAGCTCCTTGGCGATATAGCGATCCATGATCGTTATTCGCGGTAGCCAGTCAGCTATTTTTTGGGTAAGGGTCGGAGTCATTGCTTGCTTAGAAGATAGAGAGGAGTGCGAGGGGGCTCACAGCTTGAAGCCTTCACCTAGGTAGTATTGACGGACAAGCGGGTTATCGGAAAGATCGGCGGCGCTGCCAGAGGCCAGGATTTCGCCTTCGCTCATAATGTAGGCCCGATCGATAATCTGGAGGGTTTCGCGAACGTTGTGGTCGGTGATGAGGATGCCCATATTGCGATCGCGCAGTTCCGCCACAATCGTCTGAATCTCAGAAACAGCAATCGGGTCTACCCCGGCAAACGGCTCATCTAAAAACAAAAACTTCGGCCCTTCCATCCCCGCTGCTAGCGCCCGAGCCAGTTCCGTCCGTCGCCGCTCCCCCCCGCTGACTTGAATTCCTAGAGAATTTGCTACCTTCTCCAGGCGAAACTCTGCCAGCAGCCGCTCTAGCTTCTCTGCGCGTAGATGATAAGGCACATTGGTCTGCTCCATCACCAGCAGCAAATTATCGCGTACGCTTAAGTTCCGAAAAATGCTCGCTTCCTGTGCCAGATAGCCAATTCCTAACCGGGCCCGCTTGTACATCTGCAAGCCAGTAATATCCTGCTC
Organism: uncultured cyanobacterium; assembly: GCA_963772185.1. Classification (GTDB taxonomy): domain Bacteria; phylum Cyanobacteriota; class Cyanobacteriia; order Phormidesmidales; family Phormidesmidaceae; genus Phormidesmis. The sequence goes on from CAVYWR010000006.1 coordinate 20,297, forward strand.
ATCGAGCGATACCTGGCCGAGATCTGGCTGCACTAGTCCTGTTGCCATATAGAACGTTGTCGTCTTCCCCGCTCCGTTTGGTCCTAGCAACCCGACAATCTCGCCCCGAGCAACCGTTAGGGTCACCCCTTTGACAACAGTGCGCTTGCCGTATGTTTTTTGAACATTTTTGAGCACGAGCTTCAAAGGAAAGACCTCGCTAGTCGAGTTGGCATGGGCTGATTTAACGATTCTGGTCAATCAATCAGCGTTAATCGGCCCGAGTTCAGAGGGCAGCTCATTGGGTGGCGTCGGAATCGAAATCGGTGCAGGCGTAGAAGCTTGACCCCCACCGTCAGCAGCTCCATTTTGTTCTTCTGGCAGTAGGTAAACCGCCTCTACCTGTTCATTCACGCCTGGTGTTGCCACAAATCGGCCCTCGGCAATTAGATAGGTCACCGTTTCTGCTCGCAAAGTATTGCCCTCTTGCTCGACATCTACATTGCCACTCAGCACAATTCGCTGATCGCGGCTGTAGTACTGAGCCTGCGCCGCCGTAGCGAAAATCTGACGGCTAGGATAGTCGATTCGCACGTTACCAATCGCAGTGACGACGCCCGTATTAGAATTGGCTTCTACCCGAGAGGCTTTGAGCTGAAGCGCACCACCCGCCGACTGGGCTGTGGCTTTTGTCGATGTTTCTGGCAGCATTCCTAGCAACGGGGTGGTAGTCGCTAGCGGCCAGCTCAGCGCCAGCATACATCCGCAGGCAAGCTGAACTAGTCTGCGTCTAGTGCGACAGGTAGGTGCTTTCTTTGAGAAAGGCTGGCAGGAAAGCCGGAGAATAGGATGCGATCGCCAATGCAGCATGCAAAAGTTCAAGAAAGATTAATCTAAGGACGTGAACAGTAGAGCCCAGGCACCTAAAGCCATACTAAGAAAAGCTAGCTATCTCGACAGCATAGATCATGCCACTATGAGCGTTGGCCGTCCTATTCATACCTTAAGTCTTGACGCGATCATTTAACGAATCTTCGAGTCTAATTCGCAGCAATCTAAATTTGTGGCAATCCTACCAAGGGCAAAAGAATTCTGATCGCTAAAAAGCTCTAATTATAGGATCTGGCGAATCTGAGGAAGCGCAACGGGGGGAGCTTCTATCAAGGCGCTTAGCCCGGCTTCTCCGGATGCTTGTACTAGTACCAGCCACTCCGTAGCCTGATCTACCAGCGTTTCTACATCTACGCTCTCGTGCTCTGGCTCGAACCTGCGTAATCGATTGACACCTTCGCCGAGCAAGATTGCGCCGCCTCGCCAGTTGAGATTACCCAAGTGATAGAAAGCGACCGCTATCTGCAAGATTCCCTGATAGAAAGGCTTTTCTCTCGTTTCAGCTTCCATCCAGATTGCTTCTAGGGTGTCGTGACAGGCGTAGAACTGTCCGCTGTTGAATTCGTCTACGCCCTGCTGAAACCGAACGGGATATTGCATAGAAGCCTAAAAAATGCAGCCAAACGCTTTACTCAATTGTGGAACGGATGGGAATAGTTTAAGTGTGCGTTTGTTCAACTTTTTTTGATGAAGTTCCAATCTACATACATGCAGGGGGCTGCAACGTCTAGCGATGCAGCCACGGTACAGCAACTTTTTGTAGGGTAGACAGTCTATAAATCGACAGAGAATCAGTGCACATGTCACAAATCTTAAGTTTAAGGTGATATTCTCCACACTTAGGAAGTGCCCACAAGCGGTACGAAGTGATTTTATTAACAGTTGGTGTTGTAGGAGTTGAAAATATGGTGAGTTCTTCAATCAAGGTAAGTCTAACCGGACGCCGAACGCCCTCTTTAGAACCAGCTCACCCAGACCTGCAACCCTTCCACCCCGTTCCTACTGATAGATGCAGCGTGCCGCCTGCTCTTCCCGATGCGCCCCTGTTCGGTACAGATGGCATCCGTGGACAGGCAGGTACGCTGCTAACTGCGCCTCTAGCGACTCAGGTCGGTTTTTGGGCGGGGCAGGTGCTGCTCACCCATGGAGAAAGCGGCCCTATCGTTCTAGGCCAGGACTCGCGTACTTCTAGCGATATGCTCTCTTCTGCCCTGGCAGCAGGACTTACCACCGCCGGTCTAGAAGTCTGGAATCTAGGGCTTTGTCCAACTGCTGCGATCGCCCACTTAGCCACTGGAAATGCAGGGGGCATCATGATTTCAGCGAGCCACAATCCGCCCGCAGATAACGGCATCAAGTTCTTCAATTCCAACGGCACCAAGCTATCAAGCGCTATTCAAAAGCAGATTGAATCAGCTCTACGCGGCCAAAGCTTACCGACTAGCCAGTCTTCAGCCGCGACCAGTCAGCCTACGACCACCCCGACCCAGTGGGGACGGATCTATCAGCGACCTGATCTAATCGATCGCTATATCAACTTTTTGTACCAGCCATTTCAACCTCATCCTCAGCTGCACGGTATGCGCATCGTGCTAGATCTGGCGTGGGGAGCGGCTACTCGCGTGGCCCAGCAGGTCTTTGAAGCGACTGGCGCTGAAGTCGTAATTTTACATGGACTGCCCGATGGCGATCGCATCAACGTCAACTGCGGCTCTACGCATCTAGGCAGTCTCAAGGCCGCTGTTGCTGAACTCAACGCTGACATTGGCTTTGCCTTCGATGGCGACGCCGATCGCGTAATGGCCGTAGATGCCCAAGGCCGAGTGATTGACGGTGACTATATTCTCTACTTCTGGGGCCAAACCCTACAGCAAGCCGGTAAACTGCCCAACAACACTATCATCTCCACCGTGATGGCAAACTTGGGCTTTGAGCGGGCCTGGCAGCAGCGCGGCGGCACCCTAGTACGCACTCAGGTAGGCGACCAGCACGTTCACGCTGAAATGATCACTCAGGGCGCAATGCTAGGCGGCGAGCAGTCTGGTCACATCTTATGCCACCACTACAGCTGGACAGGCGACGGCATCTTGACCGCCCTGCACCTGGCAGATTTACTCAAGCAGGCAGGGTGTTCGCTGCCAGATCTAGTCGCCCAGAGTTTTGAAACCTATCCGCAACGATTGGAAAACGTTCGCGTTGAGAATGCCGATACTCGCCGTAACTGGCAAAGCTGCGATGCGGTGCAAAGTGCGATCGCCCAGGCAGAAGCCGCTATGGGTGACCAGGGCCGCGTTCTAGTTAGAGCCTCTGGCACCGAGCCGTTGATCAGAGTCATGGTAGAAGCCGCCGATGCCAGCGTGGTGGACCACTGGACAGATACCCTAACCGCCAAGGTTGCACAGCACCTAGCCTAAGTCTGATTCCCTATCCCATCAGTCCCTCTTTTGAACCCAAAGGACTGGGAATGATGGGATCAAGCTCATAGAGATCAGTATGTGAACATTTGCAAAGCTGTTTAGCTTCATGCTATTTCTGGTGGAGTGATTCGAAATATCAAGTATTCATAACTTGACACCTCTATGGCGGCAATGCTTCCACCTACTATGCTCAGTCTCAGGCAGGCTACAGTCCATACGGCCTACCCAAAGCCCCACTCGCCAGAGGCTCATTCCCCAAAGACCCAGAAAGCGACTGTCCCTAAGAAAGTCATTGCTATCGGTGACAGCCTAGTCTACGGCTATGGCGATAGTGAGGGTGGCGGCTGGGTAGAACGACTACGTCGAGGGTATCTAGATCCGCAGCAACCTGGACCCATTTTCTACAATCTAGGCGTTCGAGGTGACGGCGTTGCTCAGGTGGCTAAGCGGCTAGAGCGCGAATTTTGCGATCGCGGCGAACTGCGCCATCGTACGCCCGATTGCTTGGTGCTGTCGGTAGGTGTCAACGATTCCGCTAGAACCTGCCACCCAGATGGACGCCCCGTTACCGATCGAACCCGCTTTATTCAAACGCTCGAACAGCTCTTGATCCAGTCACAGCAGCTCTGTCCTGTCTTCTTTGTCGGTATGGTGCCAGTCAATGAGTTGGCAATGCCCTTTGCCAATGTGCTCTACTTCAGCCGCCGCGAGCAGCAGTATTACAACCAGGTGACTCGTCAGCTCTGTGAGGCGCACCAGATTCCATACCTAGACCTATTCGAGCAGTGGAGTCAGAAAAGTGAAGCTTGGGCGGGCGATCGCCTTTGCGTAGACGGCATCCATCCCAACAGCCTCGGCTATCGTACCATTCTAGAAACTGTCAGATCGTGGCAACCTTTCACCCAAGCAATTGGGCCGCGCGATTAGACTATAGGGTTGCGCGCCCGATCGCTCTTTCACACTTCTAAACCAGCTATTTCCTGGTAGTCCTAGCTGCGTATCGGCAGGACGAGCCCCTTGCTTTGTCATACGCCCAACGCCTCAGTGACAAGTTCCCTAGCGGCGTTTGATAACGACGACTTCATTGACTTCGTTTTTCGCCCTCGACCCAAAACGGTCCTGTTCAACACTTTCTATGCCCTATTGCTATAGCTTCAAGGCGCTTTCTTTCCCAGCTCTCACCAGGTCTAGCTAAAAGCTCCGACGAACCCCTCTGCGGTCGCCTTCCCATCCCAAAACAAAGGCAGTTCTAGTAGCTGCTCGCTCACGATAGACTCTAATTGGGTTGGCGTAGTCCCTCGACATTCTTTCTAAGACTACGCTTTTTTGTTCACCGCGCTTTTTTTGTTCCCCCTTAGACCATTTAATTAACAGACTGTTTCACGAAATAAAGTACTGTATAAGTACAGCCTGTACTCACCTATCACATTATCAATACTGAGCTTTAGCTTGGCGTTGAGTCACGAGATCGAGAAAGCGGTAATAGCTTTTTCCAGTGAATTAGACATCTTTCTCAATCTCTCATAGTGCAACAGGATAGTTTTGATGAAGAATCCGGTATATTTTCCAGTTGATAACTTATTCCGATGCGTAAGCGTAATTAGTTTGTTGATTGGAATGAGCTATGGGTTACAGATTATAAAAAAATGATCTAACATCGGACGTATGTCAGAGTCATTCAATTTTCACAGATTCGAGAATCTCTTACCCTGGATGAAGAAAGAGGTGTTTTGGAAAGGGGTACTTGAAGCTAAGGTGCATCGGAACGAAGTACTTTCTATGCGCAATCTGTTCTAATACCAACTTCAAAATTAATAACCCCGCTTCAGTACAACGAATCTTGGGGGCGCTAGCGCTGCTACGCCTTTCAATAGTTCAAGGGTGAGCGGTCAGGATTGGGTGTAGCACTGCATCCGAACTGTCAAGGTTGGCAAATCCAACTGTCAACTGTCCTCTGACACTAGTTCTCTATCGAAAATCGCACTAGCAAAGTATCTACCTCCTCAGAAACACTCATTTTAGGAGACTTTCCTTTTGCAACCTTCCATTAACGAATTCGACGAAATCATCTTTCACTTTGACGGTAACAACAACGATCCAGACGATATTTCGGCGCTACCTCTGTCAGCAGCGATTGCTAAATCAGCTGACCTACAAGACAAAATCACCTTCTTCTACGGTAATAATCTCAGTGAACCCAACAGGATGGATTGGGTAAAACACATGCGCGAAGGCGGTGCATTTGCTGAAAAGTTGGGGATCAGTACCTACAGCTACCAGGACGGGATCGAAGCAACTACCGATAAAGTGGTCAAGATTCTAAACTCGGGCAAGAAGATTTTGGCTATCGAAGGAGGCCCTATGGAGGCTATCTATCGCGCTTTAGAGCGCGTTAGCGAAAAGAATTTAGGCAACATTACCTTACTGTCCCACTCTTTCTGGAACGAGAATCGCAGCGAGGGCAAGCGGCCTGGTGGCGGCACGCCTCGTACTTGGGACGATATCGGCGCTGACTTTAAGCAGGTCACCCAGATCGATATCGAAGATCAAAATGGTGCTGGCAACAACGGATTCAACAGCTCCAACTGGACCTGGTTAGATAGCACAAGTAATCCCGTACTGAAGGAAGCACGGGAAAATATGAACAACGCTGGGGGCGCAAAAGCCAACGATCCGTCCGATGCGGGCATGTTGTTTTATGCAATCACTGGAAAAGAAGCAGCTAGACCAGGAGATGCCAAATCTTTCTTCGATCAGAACCCGCCTAGCTTTGGCAGTCAGCCTACGCCTCCTCCCCTACCGTCCGAAGCGCCTACCATATCTCCTAATGTAGGTAATGTGGTCTACCTCGGGAAAAACGGCGATGTCATCCTCGAAGCTGAATCTGCGACTCCTCAAGGTAGCTGGAAGATTAAAACTTACCAGGGTCGACAAGTTGCACTCTATGACGGACCTAATTCTTTTGGGAAAGCCAACCCAGATGAAACCCTGAGTTATAGCTTTAAGACTGATCAAAGTGGCGAATACAGTATCGCGCTGCATTCTCTAAGAGATCCCAGCGTGATGTCAGAAAAGGCCAATGACTTGGGTAACGATGCTTTCATCGCTATCGAAAACGTTAAAACTGGAGAAGTTGTTCAAGCGCCAACTAAGCTATTCACCGGTTTTGGCTCAGTTAACAACGAATACCGCTGGGGTACTACGTTCGATGTAAAACACAAGCAGTCTCCAGCTGAAGTTTCTCTAAAGGCAGACACTCAGTATCGTTTGCTGGTTACTGGCCGCTCAGAGGGCTACGCAATTGATCGCATCACGCTTAGCACGGGTGGCTTTCTAAGAGATGCCAACATATCGGCTTCTCCTATTCAGAAAAACGGCTCAGCTCCGCAGCTGCCCGCACCGCCTACGCTGCCTACACCGCCTACGCTGCCTACACCGCCTACGTCACCTGCCCCGACTCCTGTAGAGACAGATATTGTTTTCTCACTGGTGAATGCTGATACCGATCGGATTGTCAAAGGATATGAGGATCTTGCTGCTAACAGCACCATCGATCTGAAAGGTCTAGATCTAGAGAACTACAGCATAGTAGCTAAGGTTAAAGGCGGACAGGCAAGTACTGTAGAAAGCATCCAATTCAAGTCAAAAGATGGTATTCAGACTGAGAGCTTTAAGCCCTATGCTCTATTTGGTGATACAGGAGGAGGAGACAACTACAAAGGAACGCCTGCTGACAAAGGTAAGTACACCCTAGAAGCGGTTGCTTACAGCAAAGATGGTGGAACGGGAAACAAGATCACGCAGGCAACCTTAAACTACACTGTGGTCGATACAACAAATACGCCCTCGCCAGCTCGCGCATCACTGCTAATGCCAAAGCCAGTACCTTCAAGTCCTTCGATTTCTCTACCAAAGACAGGTCTTATCACCTTTGCTTTAGTAGATGCCGAGACCAATAAGACAGTGAAGGGATTTGAGGACTTAGGAAAGCGGAGCACCTTCAATACTGAAGCGCTGGATCTTCAGCGGTATAGCTTAGTCGCCAAAATCAATCCAGAGAGCTCAAAAGCGGCTGCGGTAGAGAGTGTTGTTTTCGAGGGGACTATGGGTGAGCGTATTGAAAACATCGAGCCCTACGCCTCATACGGCGATATAAATCGAGACCACGTGGGTAGGAAAGCTGTAGAAGGAGACTACCTTCTTACGGCAACTGCCTATACGCAAGACGGCGGTAAGGGAGATGCGCTAGGAACAGCTACGTTGAACTACTCCTTCGACGATATGATAGGCACTTCAACAGGGATGTTAGGACTGGGAACAGGTTCTAGTGCTTCTACCTCCTTGTTCGGTCTCGACCCACTTGCTGGCTCGGAGATGGTAGGAACGAACGTCAATCCAATTGTTGTTTGAGCACCGAATAGTGTAGCCTAATCGGCTCTAGATGCGTCTCTTCTAAGTGGGAGTTGATGTTCCTTTAGATTCTTTTGAGAGTGTTCTCTATATGGATAGCTCCTCGAAAGAATCTTACTTCAGGTCGAAACAAACAAGACTGACTGGTTTGAGCGGTTGCACTTTGTTGCAACCGCTCAAATCTGTTCTTTTAGATTTACCCGCTGTAATATAGGGCTTCCAGCCTGCAAGCTGTACCTCAGTGACCAAAGCTATAGATCTACGCCTTGAACTTCTTGGCAATGCGCTTCATCGCTTCTTCTACATTCTCACGGCTGTTGAAAGCCGAGATCCGAAAATAGCCTTCCCCTGCCGCACCGAACCCCGAACCCGGCGTTCCAACAATATTGCAAGTGTTTAGCATTTTATCGAAAAAGTCCCAGCTAGTGAGGCCATCGGGCGTCTTCACCCATACGTAGGGCGCATTTACTCCGCCGTAGACTTGAATGCCAGCTGCTGTCAGCTTCTCGCGGATAATTCTGGCATTCTCTAGATAAAAGCTCACTAGTTCCTTTGTTTGCTTTTGGCCCGCTTCGGAATAAATTGCTTCCGCAGCCCGCTGCACCACATAAGAGACACCATTGAACTTGGTTGACTGTCGGCGATTCCACAGGCTCCAAATTTCTACATCAGAACCATCTTTTGCCTTTCCCTTCAAGGACTTGGGTACGACCGTTAGTGCGCATCGCGTACCGGTAAAGCCCGCATTCTTAGAGAAAGAACGAAACTCAATTGCACACTCACGCGCCCCTTCAATCTCATAGATTGAGTGCGGAATTGACTCATCAGTGATAAAAGACTCGTAGGCAGCATCGAATAAGATGATCGAACCATTCGCTTTGGCATAGTCGACCCAAGCCTGGAGCTGATCTTTGCTCATAGTTGCGCCAGTTGGGTTGTTTGGCGAGCACAGATAGATCAGGTCAACTTTATCGGTTGGAATTGCTGCCGCAAAGTCATTATCGGCGCTAATCGGCAGATAAGTGATGCCCTCATACTTGCCGCTTTCATCGGCATCGCCTGTATGACCAGCCATCACGTTAGTATCTACATAGACCGGATAGACCGGATCTGTTACCGCGATGCTGTTATCATCTCCAAAGATATCTAGGATGTTGCCGCAGTCACACTTAGACCCGTCAGAGATAAAGATTTCTGACGGGTCGATATCACAGCCGCGAGCTTTGAAATTATGCTTCGCGATCGCCTCTCTAAGCCACGCATAGCCCTGCTCTGGGCCATATCCTCTAAACGATGCGCGATCGCCCATTTCATTTACCGCCTCAATCATCGCCGTCCGACAAGCCTCCGGCAGCGGCTCAGTCACATCTCCAATTCCCAGCTTAATCACAGGCGCATCCGGATTTAGCTCTGTATAGGCTCGCACTCGTCGCCCAATTTCTGGGAACAGGTACCCCGCCTTTAGCTTGAGATAGTTATCGTTAATCGTAGTCATAGTTATCGCGTCTGTCAGTAAGCTTCCAAGATCTTACCAGCCTCCACTTCATCCTTTATCCTTCTTTTCCATGCTCCACACTCACACCGCCTGGATCTTCGATATGGACGGCACCCTCACCGAAAGCCTCCACGACTTTCCAGCAATCAGCCGCGCCCTTGGATTGCCTCCAGATCAGCCGATTCTAGAAGCGCTAGCACGTCTCTCACCCAGTGAGCTTGCCAAACGCAACCAGCAGCTCGCCGAAATCGAACTAGACATCGCGCGCAAAGCTACTGCTCAACCCGGTGCCCAAGCACTCCTTAGTATCCTCAAATCACAAGGCAAGCAGATCGGCATCCTGACTCGCAATACCAAGGAAATCGCCCATATCACGCTGGCAGCGTGCGGCCTGAGCGACTTCTTCGATCCCGATAATATTTTGGGCCGTAGCTGCTGTGCGCCCAAACCCCAGCCCGATGGCATCCTAAAGCTATTAACGCGCTGGTCTATCGAACCGACCCATGCCGTCATGGTTGGCGATCATCGATTCGATCTAATGACTGGGCGCAATGCTAAGACCGCCACCGTCTATCTAGATCCAAAAGGTGATTTTCCATTCAAGGCGTATGCTGACTACAGCATCACCGGTCTACAAGCGCTGCTCTAGCTGCAATTGGCTAGCGTTAATAGCTAAGCTACATCAATCCTGCTCCTGTAGGCTAGTCCACGGTCTTAGCGCCGCATTGATCAGTTATAGCCTTCCGCACTTTGCTTGCTACACATAGCAAGGCTACACCCCTTGTTCTATAGCGCAAAGTGCCATAGCAAAGTGCGAATGCATCCGCGCTTTGCTATACATCAGGCAGACGCTGCTCGGATCGAATTGGCGTTTGCCTGATTTCTGTTATCGAATTGGCGTTTGCCTGATTTCTGTTTTTGATGAACTGAAATGTCGCTTCGGGCGTCATGGGTCTAGCAAAGTAGAATCCCTGAATTTTGTGGCAACCAAGCGATCGCAGTCCTGCTAGCTGCTCTTCGGTTTCTACACCTTCGGCAACGATGTCCATCTTCAAGTTTTTGGCCAAATCGATAATTGTGCGAACAATCTCCGTGTTCTCGCCTCTCGGTCCAATATGCTGAACAAATGACCGATCGACCTTTAGCAAATCAATTGGCAACTGCTGTAGCCTACTCAAAGAAGAGTAGCCAATCCCAAAATCATCAATACACAGTCCGACACCGATTGATTTGAGCTGTTCGAGTACTCGCAGACCCTGTTGAGAGTTTTGCATAATCGCAGTCTCGGTGATTTCTAGCCACAATAGACTTTCAGGCAGTCCTGTCTGCGCTAGTACGGAGCTGACCTGCTGTGCCAAATCGCTCTGGGCTAGCTGCCGGGCCGATAGGTTGACATTTATTTTAATGGGGCGGCTCGTAGAGAGCTGCTGGTGCCACTGACGCACTTGCTGACAGGCTTCTTGTAGAACCCATTGACCAATTAGCGTGATTACGCCGGTCTCTTCCATAACGGGGATAAATTCGCCGGGTGAGATCGACCCATAGTAGGGATGATTCCACCGAATCAGCGCTTCCACGGCCACGACCTGCCCTGTCTCAATATTGATTACAGGCTGGTAGTGCAAGCTGAGCTCTTCTCGCTCCACGGCAAATTGAGCTTGGGTCGCCATCTGCCACAGGGCAACGGCTCGCTCATGCATGGTCTGATCAAAGATTGCCTGACAGCCACCACCTTGTCCTTTAGCTCGATACAGCGCGGTATCGGCATTGCGCAGTAGGTCGCTAGACTGCTCATAGCCAGTATCACTGCACACAACGCCGATGCTGACGTTAGCAAATACCTCATAGCTGCTGAGCTTGAAGGGCCGCTTGAGCGTATCGTGGATGCGATCGCACACTATCAACGCCTCATCCAACCCACTGAGCTCTTCGAGTAAAATTGCGAACTCATCTCCACCTAAGCGTGCCAAAGTATCGCACCGACGAATGCAGGACTTCAGACGTTTGCTCAACGCTGTCAATAGCTGATCGCCAATGGAATGTCCTAGGCTATCGTTGATCACCTTAAACCGATCAACATCTAGAAATAGCACCGCGCACTGCATGTCAGTATTGTGCTCTAGTCGAACCACTGCCTGTTCTACTCGGTCTACAAACAGCGCCCGGTTCGCTATCCCTGTCAACCCATCGTAAAAAGCCCGGTGGCGAAGCTCTTTCACCATCCACTTGCGCTCTGTTAGATTCACCACCTGCAATAAAAAACAGATAGGCCGCTGCTGGTTGTCTTGAACAATAGTGACTGTTAGTCCTACGTGCAGCCGCTTTTCTTGTTTGGTCTGATGGCGGGTCTCTATCTGAAAGTGCTGCCGCTTGCCAGCAAGTAGTTCTCTTCCTAATGACATCAGCATAGGAATATCTTCTGGATGAGTGAGTTCGGTAAACGACTGAGCAATAATCTCGTGCTCTTCGTAACCTACCGCATCACAAAAGCTTTGGTTAGCGCTGAGAAATCGTCCCTCTAGATCTAGAATCGTCATCCCTATTGGCGACAGCTTGAAGATCTGCTTGAGTGTCTTTGTATTAAGAGAGTCTGTTGAGGACTTTCTAGGTATAGGGACGACTGCTGGCACTGACTGTACGTTTGTCATGCTTGAGTTATCATTCATATAAGACACAAAGAGACGATCACAAACATTTCAGATCTTGCCAGTACTTTCGCGGTACAAGAGTTCTAGGAAAGTACTAACCACTTTGCTACTGCGCACGGCAGCAGAGACATGCAGCAAGGTTTATGGCAGCAGAGTAGCTGAAGTCTGTTGAATATAGCCTGTACCGGATGCATTCGGTACAGGCGCGTCACTTGACCCGCTGTAATATCAGGCTTTCAGCCTGAAAACTGTACCTCAGTCAAGTGACCAAAGCTATAGGTACTTAGGTACGAGACTCTAACCAGAGTGCCCCGAGTCCCTTTCAGACTCCCGCTTTCTAGCAATAAACGTTGATAGGTTTGTCTCTGCGATCAATCAGCACTTCTTTCCACTGTGATTACGGTCTCAGTGACTTGCTCGAAGGTATCGTCGTGGCTAATGACAAACAGCTGTTTGAATGACTTGATTCGGGCGATCGCCTCTGCTAGGCTAGCGCGCCTAGGTCTATCCATATTGGTCGTTGGTTCATCAAAGAAGGCTACATCAATATCAGCTAGCACCTTCAGTAGTGCCAGCCGCACCGCTAGGGCCGCGCACATTTGCTCACCCCCCGATAGGTTGATAAACCGCCGAGTATGTGCGCCCTCTTGGACCGTGATTTCGTAGTCTGCGCTCCAGATCAGGGCTACGTTTGCTCGGCCTAGCAGTTCACGAAATAGCCGATCGGCCTCTCTAGAGATGTTCTGCACGTAGCGCTCTGTAATTCTAGGTCCGGCTTCTTTGTAGACTTTACGAGCGTAGTTGATGAACCGCTTGATGCGATCGCGCTCTTTAATCTCAGCTTGAGCCTGATCGCGTTTCTCTGCGATTGCTCTCAAGCTATCACTTTGTTTGGTAAGCTCTGCAAACCGCTGCTTGAGCTGAGGCAAACTGCCCTGCAATCGATCGGCTTGGGATTTAACGTCTGCGTAGTGTTTGTCCGCGATCGCAAATGCCTCTGGATCAAAGCCTTCGGTGAGAGTGATTAGCTGCTTATCAATATCGGCCTTTTGGCTTTGGACTTGTTGACAGGCTGACTGCGCAGCCTCATTCTCTGCTGCAAGGGAGTCTAGCTGCTGAGCCGCCTGCTGATTTTGCACGTGTAGTAGATATCCCGCCTGATGAGTTTGACGAAGCTGCTGCTGTGCTTGTATCTGTGCGTCTAGCTGCTCGAAGGCTTCGAGCTGAGATGCGATCGCCTCTAGCTGACCTAGGCTGGCGGTACGGGTGACGATTAGCGTCTTGTTGTGCTGCTCTACTGCGCTTTGCTGCTGCAAGTTCTGTTCGATGAGCTGCTGTTTGCCTTTGGGATTGTCTAACCGGATCAGCTGCTTGTCTAATTGCTGTAGAGATTGGGTAACTGTTGCTTCTGAAGCTAGCTGCTGGGCTAATTCGCCTAGCTGTTGAGTTATTTGCTGCTGCTGTTCGACTAGCTGCTTGCGTTTAGCTGCTTGAGCTGGCAAGTTGGCAAGTTCCGCGCCCTGCTGATAAGCCCTTTTGATTTGAGTTTGTAGCGTTTTACTTTGTTTTTCTAGCTGCTGTCGGTCGGTTTGTTGTGTTAGATCGGTAAGGATGTGGTTGATTTTAGCCAGCATTTCTTTGGATAAGATACCGCCTTGAAACAAAGCGTCTTTCACCGGGGCGATCGCCTCCGCATCCAATTCACCAATCCGCTCTGCCCAACTGTCCAAAGTCTTCAGCGCCGTCACTACTTGAGCGCGATAGTCGTCTTGATTAGCAGTCCCTCGATCAAGCATTGCTTGAATCTCTTGCTCGAACTGCTGAGCTGCTGCTACCCGGCTGAGCTGTTCTCGAATTCGCGTTTGCTGCTCTTCCCACTGGCCAACGTGCGCCTGCGTCTCTTTTAGCTTAGTGAGGCGGTCTATCTCGCTTTCGATTCGCTTGATTTCGGCTAAGCCAGTTCGCTGCTGCTGGTCTAGCGTCTTCTGCTGAAAGCGAACGTTTGCAAACGTCTGTACCTGCTGCTGTAGGCTATTTCGCTGAGTTTCTAGCTGCGTCTGGGTGGCGATCGCACTGCCAAGCAGCTTCAGTTCTTCTCTCGCAGCCGCAAACTGTTCTAACTTAGCCTCTAGTCGGGAAAGCTCCTGCTGGCTCTGTGATAGCGACTGCTGAATTTTCTGTTGCTGCTGGCTGAGCTGCGCTCTGGTTTTTCCTGCTTCAGAAAGCGTCTTCATCTGTTGTTCTGCGCTCAAGAATGCGTCGTAGGCAGGACGCTGCGCTTGACAGATGTCTGCTGCCTGCTGCGCCTGAATTAGAGCAGCCGCTATTCTCTTTTGAGACTGTGCTTGCGCCTCTGTCTGACTAGTCAACTGCTGTTGCTGCTGACGGAGCTGTTGAATCTTCTCTTGTTGAACAATCAGTTTCTGACGCTGCTCGGCAAGCTTTATCTGCTCGGTCTCCAACCTAGTAAGGTGACTTTCTCCCTGAGTGATTTCCAACTGTAGCTGCTGCTGTCGGTTCTGAAGCTCGTCCCAGCTTTGCAGCGATTCCTCGTACTGTTCAACCAGATCTTTTAGCCGTTGTACCTGCGCTTCTGCATATTTTCTAAGGCTACCGCTCTGGCGGTAGGTCTCGCGATATTCTTCTACTTTTAGAATGGTATCGAAAATTGGCTTTCTCTTTTCAGTAGAAAGGAGAAAGTCGGCCGTAAAGGTTCCCTGTGGAACGCCAATAGTATTGGCAAATAGCTGAGCTAGATCTGTGCCCGGCGAGACGCCTAGGTGCTGTCTTAGCCAGGGGAGAACTTCATCTTTGGTGCGGGTGTAGGGAAGCTTTTCTGCGAGCTGCGGGTCGTACAGCGCGTAGCCCTTTGTCGTAGAGCGCTGAACTTCATAGGTGCGATCGTCACGACTAGAAATAAAGGCGACTCTGACTTGAGCGCTGCTGGCACCGTTGCGAATCAGATCGTCTTTGTTGTAGCTGCCTTGATAGTTGAACAGCACCCAGGCGATCGCTTCTAGAATGCTAGTCTTACCGGCACCGTTTTCGCCGCAGATGGCATTGGTTCCAGGCTGAAAGTAAAACTGCTGTTCTTTGTGCGTTTTGAAATTGGTGAGCGCAACCGAAAGGATCTGCATGCTGGCGTCGGCATAGGGTCAAACTACGCCAAGCATAGACGATTTGGCCGCGTTTGGATGCTCCCAAGCGCTCACTGACTAGGGACAGAATCGCTCAGTGGTGCCATCTTCTGAAAATCTATGGGTGATAGCGACTCTAGCTCCTGGTTAGGTGAGATGAACCAAACCTCAATTTCTTCATCGGGGTTAGACGGTGAGGGCATTCTACCCGCAGGCATAACGACATAGTTCCCGTCGGTAATTGCAGCCGGTAGGGAAGGATCATTTTCTGCTGAGCTTGTGTCTGTAGGTGTCCTTTGCCAGCGCCCTCTCGATTCGGATGCCTGCTCTGCGCTGGACTGGTTGGTCCGACTGGCGGACTCTGCTGATATTTCAGACGAATTCACAGTAGATGGGTTTGTATTAGACGGGTTGGCAGTAGAGGGCGTGCGATTAGTAGGCGACTGAATTTCTGCGGGGCCTGGCAATCGCGGTGTAGGTGGAAAGACAAATCTACTGACAAAAGATGCCGCCATCCCGACAATTAGCGCAATCGGAATTAGCATGCTAGTGCGAAATTTCAGCCGTCCTTGAACTCGGCGGCTGGTAGCAATAAAGTCTTGAGAGAGATCGGAAAGTTCGTCTCTGTGGAGCTGAGCGAAGGCGATCGCATCTTGAAGCTGAGTACCCCCTAGCAGATACTCAGCCCCTTTCGGTTTGCGGCGTTCTGCCCACTCTTGAGCGCTGTGCTCTAACCGCCGCTGCTGCCGCAGGACGCTGCGAGACTCCGCTAGCCAGCTACGTAGCAGGTCCCAGTCATTCACCAACGAGTCATGCACAATCTCTACCGTCCTAGGGGAACCTAATAAAGGCGTAGATACCGAAGCGGAATTGTTTAAGAACCAGGTCTTTAGAGGAGAGCCACCATCCTGCTGAGTTTGCCAAGCAGCAGTCGGCATCTCTGTGCCTTGTTCGGCGCAGCAGCTAGTCGCCAGCGTCGCCTGTGAGACTACAATCAGTCTTTCTGCTGATAGCTTATCTAGCGTGTAGTCGATTACCTCAGCTGGAAACCGTTCATTGATTAGCTCGCTGCGAAAAGCGCGTCTACGATGGTCCTCTCTGCCTTCTCCTAACTCACAAACCGCTAGAAAGATTCGCCTAGCTGCCTGCTGCATTTCTTCACTCAGGCTCTTGTAGACCTCGCTAGCTCGCAGCGTCATGACGTTTTTGACACCGCCTAGCATCATGTAGCTGTCCATTGTCAGCGTTGGCGCGTTGCTAGGCCCGCCGTGCGCGCTGTTGCTCCTAGCCCGCCATAGCTCTAGGAGAGTTTGCTGAAGTAGCGCTAGCTCACCAGGTGCGCCGTTAGTATCGAGCATTAGAGTGTAGAGCAGATTGTCTTCTATCTTTAAGCCCATCTTCTTGGCAGGCTCTTGAACAATCTTCTTGATCTGTTCATAGCCGATCGAAGTGACCAGGACGGTGTTTTGTTCGACTAGCGCCTTTAGATTTGGGTATTCAATTAGCGCATCGCCTGCGTCTGCTCTTAGCCCGATAACAATGCCTAAAGGAATACTCGGATCGTCTAAAGCATTCAGCAAGCAGCGAATAAACAGCTTTCTTTCCAGACGTTTTTCGCTGCTGAGCGTAGGCGTAAACAGCTCTTCAAACTGATCGACTACCAGCCATAGCTTCGACAAAGAGGGAATTGATGTTTCCCCTGGTTTCATCAGCGCCGCTCTGATGATTTGTGCTAATCCGCCACCTTCTTGAGCGCGCAGCAGTCGCTCGGCCTGCTGCATTTGCTCAGCTCGCTGAATGCTGTCTGCGTTGGCTGAGACAAAAGTGGCTGCTAGGGCCTTTAGCGGCTGCTGCGTCGGCGTGATCAGCTTGAGCTGCCAGCTATCACTGCCGGGAATGCGATCGCCCTTACGCAGCTGGTACATTAGGCCCGCTTGCAGTAGCGAAGTTTTGCCACTGCTAGAAGCGCCGACTAGGGCACAAAAACGGCCAGTCTCTACTTTTCTCAAAAGCTCGTTAGTCAGATCGTCGCGCCCAAAGAAGTAGTCAGCGTGGGCTTCATCAAAAGCAGCTAGTCCGCGGTAGGGACAAAAGCCGAACGACATTTGTTTGAGTCTGGCAAGCGTACTAATCGGGGTTTTAGAAAAAGCGGCTTTGAGTCCACTGACCCGAGTAAGCACAATTTCACTACCTGAACTTTCAAACAGCGGCTGCTGTAGTTCCCCTCGCAACTGCTGACTGATATGGTCGGTTAAATTGTAGTTGCTGACTTTGCCGCCTTGCTGCTCATAGGGATTGAGACCCGAAAGCAGCGCTTTGGTGAAGACGCTGTTTTGACCTTCTAGAGCCTCGTAGGCGGACTCATATTCTCTAGAAGCTGCCATAAATAGCCGATCAATCCCCTGGCGAGCTCCCGGATCGGCTTCTCTAAAGCTCATCAGGCCACCGCTATGGCAGCAGTCTAGAATGACCACGATCTGCCGTACAGGACTGCTTTGCAACAATCTTCTGAGCCAGTCTAGAGAAATTCCAAAGTTACCTTGGTTGGGATTGGTATCGCTAGTGACCAAGTATCCTTCCTGTATTCCTGCTTCTCTTTGTAGTCCGTGCCCTGAAAAGTAAAAGAGCGCTGTTGTTGGAATGCTTTTACCCTTCGGCTTGAACAGTTTTATCAGAGCCTCTTCTAACATCTGAGCAGTCACGCCGCGCCGCTGTCCGACGACAGCGCGTTTGTTCTTGATCACCTCTGGCATACGCTGTACCCGGAACTCGCCCTGTGCTTGCAGCCGGGCGGCAACTGCCTCCGCGTCAGCCGCTGAAGCGCTAAGAGCAGGCAGGGCTTGATATTGATTAATCCCTACAACTAGTGCGTCTCGTGACATGTGTAGAACACCCTGATGACAGTTAGAGCGCGCAGCAAGAATCCGATCGCTCGTGCAAACGTTGTCAGTACTCACTTCGATAATCAATTTCAGTTGATTAGAAAGAACACTGAGAAGTTTGCCTTCCAAAAAGATACACAAACTAGCAAGAGAATAGACAGGGGAGTGTTTCCCCTTACCCACCTCAAAACAGAAAAAGTTGATACGTAGTAAATGAGCAGTTCTGCTAGAAATTGCTGAGATTGAGCCATCTACAACAACCTATGTTGATATGTGATAACTAGCCCTTAGTTACAAACGCGTAGATTCGCCTGCTAACTGTGTGTGTGATTACGTATGTTTGCGAAGTTAGAAACGCGCTGCTGTGTGCGCATCAATTTCTCTTGTTGTGAGCTAGGCCAATCGGCTGACTTTTAAGCTGGGATCAAAGTTCCGTATAAAAGCAGCGAAAGAGTTACAAAAATACGTTACGTATCCGCTGTTACCCGCAGGACATCAAGTAAAGTTGGCTAGTGTTCACAAAAACGCCTTCTTCAGGCTTGAATGGCCTAATAACGACAAGTTCAATAACTATATTAGTAATTACGTTAGTGAGATAAAGCTCATGGCTCGAGGTCTGTATGCGCTCTTAGTAGGCATTAATCAGTACGACGAGCGATCGCACATTCCGCACTTACGAGGCTGCGTCAATGACATTCAAGGCATTCAGTCTTATCTAGAAGGGCGCGTCGCCGCCGATGACTTTGACCTGCACTTAAAGGTTCTAACGAATTCGCAGGCGACTCGCCAGAGTATAGTTGACGGGTTTCAGCAGCATCTGTCGCAGGCAGGCAGTAATGATGTAGTGCTGTTTTACTACGCAGGGCATGGCTCGCAGGCGAAGGCTCCGGAGGCTTTTTGGCCAGTGTCGCCTAGTCGGATGATGGAGACTTTAGTCTGCTACGACAGCCGAGCTGATAATGAGCATTGGGATCTAGCAGATAAGGAACTCGCCCAGCTGATTGCTCAAGTAGATGCTAATCAGCCTCATATCGTGGTGGTACTAGATTGCTGTCATTCGGGCTCAGGCACACGGGAGGTCAGCTCAGAAGGCTCAGCAGTAGTAGCGACTCGCAAAGCCGAAATCGACTATCGCGATCGCCCCCTTAGCAGCTTTCTACTTAGCCCAGCCGATGCCCTGGCAATGATGGCATACGAAGCAGGCCCCGAAGCCGGAACCGTTACACGCGCGCTGACAGATTCGCCAAAGACGCTACAGCTACCGGTAGGACGTCACGTCGTCCTCTCTGCCTGTAGCAATATCGAAGAAGCAAAAGAATATCACGGTAGCGGCGTGCCCAGAGGGGCGTTTTCTCACTTTTTGCAAGAATCGCTAAATAAGGCCAACGGCAGCTTGAGCTATCGAGATCTATTTAAGCGGACCAATGCGCTGATTCGCAGCGGCGTTCCCGCTCAGTCCCCGCAGCTAGAGGCGACGAATTCTATCGATCTAGATCAGCCTTTTTTAGGTGGGGCGATCGCACCAACGCCTCCTTACTTTACAGTTAGCCATCACAAAGACCACGGCTGGATTATCGATGGCGGTGCAATTCACGGATTGCAGCAATCTGCTGGTGAAGGAGCGACGACTGAAGAGGCCATAGTCCTTACGGTGTATCCGTTCGATGCGAATGCAGAACAGATGAGGGATGCTTCTCAGGCGATCGCTCAGGTCCGCATTACTCAGGTACTCGCTCAGCTCAGTACTATCGAGAGCCGCGATCCCGCTTTTGCCGAACCAGACAATACCTTTAAAGCGGTGGTCATCAGCTCTCCCCTGCCGCCGCTACAGGTATATCTAGAAGGCGACGCTGCCGGGATCGAACCTTTAAAGCAGGCGATCGCCACTCTCGGTCCACAGGGCTCGGCGTCTCTGTACGTCCAGGCTATTGATCAGATCGGCGGCGCGGCGTTTCGAGTTCTAGTCCAAGGCGATACTTACACAATTGCTTCCCCTACCGATGCCCGTGCGCTGGTGACTCCCGTGCGGGGCTACACCAGTTCGAGCGCGGCTAAAGTCGCTCAGAACCTAGAGCACATTGCCCGATGGCAGACGACCACCGAGCTATCGAGTCCTGCTAGCAGCCAGATTCAAGGTACCGTCGAGCTGAAGATCTATACCGGCGTAGAGCCTACGCCAGAGACGGCCAAAGAAATCAAAAGCGCTCAGATTCGATTGGACTATCGCTACGATGCCTCACGGCAAAAATGGATGCGGCCAAAGTTCAGAATTAAGCTTCACAACACCAGCAATCGGACGCTTTACTGCGCCTGTTTCTATCTGACTGAGCGCTTTAAAGTAGACGTGATTCGACCAGATGGGGTGACTAGCCTGGTGCGCCTGTCGCCTGGTGAAGAAATTTGGTTTGCTAACGGTGCGGCGCTAAATGGAAGCGTGGCAGATGGGCTGTGGCAACAGGGAATTACAGAGTGTCGAGATATTCTGAAGCTGATTGCCTGTACAGATGAATTCGATCCGACGCTGATGGTACTAGGTGAGCTAGGTTTGCAGCCTGCTAGCGGTGGAACGCGATCGCTTGGCAGTGCAAACTCAGGTGCAAATACAGCAGGCGGCAGTCTCAACCGACTAATGAAGCGGGTCAACACCCGAGATATCAGCTTTGGTGAGGAAGAATTCTATGACGACTGGGTGACCAACCAGATCGACTTTACCTTTGTCCGGCCGCAGCCATCTACGCCAGTGGATCGCACTCAGCCGATGTCCGTGGGCGCAGGCGTTACGGTTAAGGCTCATTCCGGGCTGAGCGCTAACGTTCGGCTGACCACCGTGCCGCAGGCAACCCGCGATCTGGGCAGCTACATTTTGCCGCCGCTGCTGCAAGAACAGAGCGAGCCGCTACAGTTCACTCAGAGCCGAGCTAGCGATCCGGGCCTGAGCGCGATTGAGCTTAGCAACATCAGCAACGCGGCCGCGGTCACCGCAGAGAACCCGCTGGTGATAGAGACGCAGGTGCCGCTGGGCGAAGACGAGTACGTGCTGCCGATTGCTCACGATGGTGAATTCTATTTGCCACTGGGCTATGGCAAGACCAAGAACGGTAAAACTGAGATTGTAATTGAGCGGCTGAGCGAGCCGATTAGCGAAGGCAACCGGAGCGTCACTGGTTCGGTGCGAATTTTCTTCCAGAAGATTGTTGCCAAGAAGCTAGGACTGGACTTTGAGTATCCTTTGCTGGCGATCGCCCAGCTAGAAGATGCCCAGCTAGAAGATGCCCAGTCAAAAAAATCCGCCGTCTCGACTGTTAGCAAATCGGCGTCCTCTAAAGTCACATACACGCGCGAAGTCGAGACAGTAAAAGCCAAAGTCGCTGACGCTCGAAACATTGCCATCTATATTCATGGCATCTTTGGCGATACCGAAAGTATGCTAGCTAGCTTGGGCAGTGCGATCGCTCCTGCACAACCCGGCATGCCCATCGGCGAACTGTACGATCTGGTCCTAGCCTTCGACTACGAAAACCTGAACACGACAATCGATCAAAACGCGCGATTGCTCAAAGAACGCCTAGAAGCCGTCGGCCTTCAGGCGGGTCATGGCAAAACGGTCCACATCATCGCGCATTCTATGGGCGGACTGGTTGCTCGCTGGTTCATTGAACGCGAAGGCGGCAACCAGATGGTAAACCACCTAATCATGCTAGGAACGCCCAACAGCGGATCGCCCTGGCCGCAGGTGCAGGCCGGAGTCACCGCAGCCGTTACCTTCGCCCTGAACGGTCTGTCTCTAGTCGCTGTGCCGCTAAAGATTCTAGAAGGACTGCTAAAGCGAATTGAGACGGTAGATGTCTCGCTCGATCAGATGCAGCCGGGATCAGACTTCTTGGCAGAGATGGCAAGCTCCCCTGATCCCGGCATTCCCTACACGCTGATCGTCGGGAATACGTCGCTGATAACAGCAGAAGCCCAGACGCTGAAGGAGAAAATCATGCAGCGATTAGGCAAGCTGGCGGAGCTGCCTTTTTTCAAGCAACCCAACGATATTGCGGTGTCGGTCAGCAGTATTGTGTCTATCCCGGCAGGGCGATCGCCCACCCCCAAGCAGCTACCCACTGCCTGCAACCATTTAGAATATTTCGTTCATCCAGCGGGTCTAGCCTCACTAGCAGAAGCTGTGGTTGCTACGGGTATTCAATCACCAACGTTGACATCTTCGACTGAGGGTGAGCACGATTCTTCCCCTTTTGTCCCTAAGCAGGTCTTACCGGATTCCTCTAGTCTATTTAGCAACGGAGAATCGGTAGAACCTACTCAGCCAACGACCGAAGATGGAGACACAACCCGTTCGCTTGCCAAATTTTGGATTCTAGGCGTTGTGGCACTGCTGATCGCCGCAGGCGTAGTCTTTTTCTTAACTCAAAAGCCCGCCGCAACCCCGACAGTTCCTGACTCCACCGAACAGACGCCATAGAGCGAATAGCGAAACGCATTCCGCTGTTTGCTAGACACTGATGCTTTCAGCCTAATCTCTCTTGCTATCGTTAGCCCATCGAAGGTGCATAAAAGATGAGCAGCCTAGATTTTGAGCAGAATTTAGCTATTATTATCGGCATTAATCAGTACGGCCACGGCATCCCTCAGCTGGCTAATTCCGTGTCAGATGCGATCGCGATCGCCCACCTGCTCGAAACCAAACACGACTATACAACCACTCTTCTCACTAATCAAAATGCCACCGGGCGGCACCTTAGCAGCCTTCTCCACGACACTCTACCCAAACAGGTAAAATCCACTGACCGCTTACTTTTTTACTTCGCTGGCCACGGTATTGCTCTTAACGGCGAAGACGGCCCCGAAGGATTCTTGATCCCACAGGATGCGCGCCTCGGCGATACGCAAACCTACCTCTCTATGGTGCGGCTACAGCAGGCGCTGATTGCTTTGCCCTGTCGCCACTTCCTGGCTATTTTCGACTGCTGCTTCGCAGGAGCCTTTCGCTGGTCTAGCACTCGCGACATCAGCGTCGTTCCCAAGGTAATTCATCAAGAGCGCTACGAACGGTTTCTACTCGATCCGGCCTGGCAGGTGATCACCTCTACTGCCTACGACCAAACCGCTCTCGATTCTTTCACCTTTCAGGACGCTCGCGGACAGCAGGGCAATCACTCTCCCTTTGCCCTAGCGCTGCTAGAAGCGCTCGCAGGTGCAGCCGATACCTCGCTGCTAGCTACAGATAATCAACCCGCAGGTAATCAACCTACAGACAGTCAATTTACAGATAGTAAACCCAGGGGCGACGGCGTCATTACCGCTACAGAGCTGTATATGTATTTGCGCGATCGCATCGAACCGCCTACTCACCAGCGCCAACAGCGCCAGACCCCCAGCCTTTTTGCCCTCGGCAAACATGACAAAGGCGAATACATTTTTCTTACCCCAGATCATCCGCTCAACCTACCGCCCGCCCCGCCGCTAGATCTCACTCAAAATCCCTATCGAGGCTTAGAGTCCTTCGACGAAGCGCATGCAGATCTGTTCTTTGGTAGAAGCGATCGCATTACCGCCCTGAAGCAACAAGTCATTGCCTGTCCCTTGACTGTCGTTATCGGCCCCTCTGGCAGTGGCAAATCTAGTCTGGTCAAAGCTGGCCTCATATCCCAAATGCGGCTAGAGTCTACCTGGCAAATCTTCGGTCCCTTCCGCCCTAGCGAAAACGTCTTGGAAGTGCTTTTAGAGATTGTCCAAGAAATCTCCGGTAACCGTTCAACACAATCAATCCAACAACCAATCCAACAACTAATCCAACAGGGCGAACTTACTCAGAACAGTCTTGCCGCAGCAATCGATATTTGGAGTCAGACCCATCCCCAGAAAAAAATACTGATAGTCATTGACCAATTCGAGGAACTGCTCACTTTAGAAAGCAACGAAACAACGCGATCGCTCTTTCTTCAAAACCTTGCCCAAATCCTGATGACCAGGGAGCGTCGAAGCCACCTCGCTCTTACTCTTCGCGCCGACTTCGAACCCCATTTTCAATCCACTACCCTTGCCCCTTACTGGGATAGCGCTCGCTTCGTCCTAGCGCCGATGTCTCGTGCCGACCTACGAGCAGCCATCGAACAACCCGCCAGCGCCAAAGTCATGTACTTCCAGTCAGACGACAAGCGCCATACCCTAGTCGAACAAATCATTAATGAAGTTGCCGATATGCCAGGCGCTTTGCCTCTGTTGTCTTTCACGCTGAGCGAACTCTACCTTAAGTTCCTAGAACGACAGCGCATCGCCAGACAGCAAGGAGACTCTCTTGATCGAGCAATCATTGAATCTGACTATAGAGCAATGGGCGGCGTTGTCCGCAGCCTCACAAAAAGAGCCGATCAAGAATACGATTCTCTAGTAGAACAAGACCCGGCATACGCTCAGACTATCCGCAACGTCATGCTGCGAATGATTGCAGTTGGCGGTGGCGAAGTCACCCGTCGCCGAGTACCGCTGACTGAACTAGCGTATTCAGGCGCTGAGAATGAACGCGCCCAGCAAGTTGTTCAACGCTATTCAGCCGCACGCCTTTTGGTAGAAGGCCAAGATCCGACTGGACAATCTTATGTAGAACCCGCTCATGACGCTCTAGTGAGCGGTTGGCAAAAGCTCCTCGTTTGGCAAAGAGAAGAAGAGAATCTGACGCTTCAGCGCCGTCTAACTCCTGCCGCCTTAGAGTGGGAAAAAGAACAGAAGCCTCGCTTTCTATGGAACGCAGATCCTAGACTAGACATCCTGCGCCAGCGCTTAAACGCATCTACACATTGGCTTAATCAGTCAGAGACGAAATTTGTTCAGCATAGCATTGCTAGAAAGCGGCTCAATAATCGTCTTAGAACAGGCGGCACGCTGACAGTCATTTTACTGCTAAGCGCCGGATTACTCGCCGCGCTTGTCGGTCAGCGTCAGTCAAAAGTTGAAGAAACAAGATTCTCTAGAGAATCCGCTCGATTGAGCCTAGGTCAAAATCATTCCCTAGAAGGGTTGCTCTATAGTCTTGCTTCTGGAGACTCTCTGACGCATCCACTGTTGCGGTGGATACAGCCAGAAAAAACGCTTCAAACGCAGGTGAAAGGCACTCTCCAGTGGGCCATGCTGAACGTTCGAGAACAGAATCGATTTGGTGGACATTCTGGCCCGGTCCGTAGCCAGTGGAGCCCAGATGGAACAAAGATCGCGACAGCGGGAGAGGATGGAATTATTCAGATATGGGACATAGAAGAGCAACAGAATATTCAGTGGCAAGCCGATAGCCAAGGTGTACGACTCGCTAGGTTCAGCCCAGACGGAAAATGGATTGCTAGCGCCGGGGAGAGCGGGATAGTGACTCTCTGGACGCTGACAGGGGAGAAGCTCGCAGGGTTTGAAGGGCACGAAGGCACAGTGAGCTATGTCGGCTTTAGTCCTGACGGTCAGTGGCTAGCTAGCTTGGCAAGAGACGGCAAGGTGGTTTTGTGGAATTTGCAAGTACCCTATGAATCGAACCTCAGCTTAGCTGGCAGGTAGCGTCCACAAGGGCAAAAAGCGTCTATTTTCACCCACGGCGTCCTTGGCTGCTCACAACTGATATGGAAAGCATCAAAATGTGGAATTTCAGCGGCCAGCTGATCCGAGAGTTTGCGCAACATGCCTGGTCGGCTGTCTTTACCCCTGATGGCGAACAGATT